>NZ_JCANUL010000002.1:519709-613738 GCF_059568935.1 Diaphorobacter oryzae DSM 22780
AAGACGCGAAATTTCTGAGCTGCCTGCACGGCAGCGAACCAACGCCTGTCGGACATGCTGCGCGACCATGTTTTCTGAGCTGCCTGCACGGCAGCGAACCATGGCTTCGTTCACCTTCGTCGTGATCTCCTTTTCTGAGCTGCCTGCACGGCAGCGAACGCCACACATTGGCGAGCTTGGGGGCGCTTTATTTTCTGAGCTGCCTGCACGGCAGCGAACGTCGAGGTCGGCTGGGTTGGCTTTCTAGCGTCTTTCTGAGCTGCCTGCACGGCAGCGAACTCTCTTTGTCTCGGGTGATCCGCACGTTGTCATTTCTGAGCTGCCTGCACGGCAGCGAACTGCAAAGCCTCGGTTTCCGGCGTCACTGCGAATTTCTGAGCTGCCTGCACGGCAGCGAACTTGCCGTAGCGCAGCTCTGCACGTATCCAGCCTTTCTGAGCTGCCTGCACGGCAGCGAACGTTGAAGGTCAGAGACATGGGTTTTCCTTTCATTTCTGAGCTGCCTGCACGGCAGCGAACACATGCCCTCCCCGCCCACGGGCACGCCACAATTTCTGAGCTGCCTGCACGGCAGCGAACTTCGCCATCGGCGGCCTCGCCTAGCAGGTCAATTTCTGAGCTGCCTGCACGGCAGCGAACCCATGGGCGACTTGCATGTCGCAATGCGCCGCTTTCTGAGCTGCCTGCACGGCAGCGAACGACAAGGCGCGCGAGTTCTCCAAGACCGACGTTTTCTGAGCTGCCTGCACGGCAGCGAACCAGATGGCCGCGCTATTCGTCGCTGGGTGCTGTTTCTGAGCTGCCTGCACGGCAGCGAACGCGGTCAGTCACTTGACCTCCGTGAAGTCAATTTTCTGAGCTGCCTGCACGGCAGCGAACCCTGCAACGTCGCGCACCCAACGCTTGTTGCGGTTTCTGAGCTGCCTGCACGGCAGCGAACGATGCCATCACGCACGGCGGCTTTGACCACGATTTCTGAGCTGCCTGCACGGCAGCGAACTGAAGTCCAAATCCGTCAAGTGCTTGATGCGTAAAGAAAAACCTCCCAGTAAAGGCCGCAACCCCAATTTCTTCGGTGTCGCCTAAGTTGTTGATTTATCGAGGTTTCACGGCTTGCCTCAGAAAAGGGTCAAAACCAGGGAACGGTCGCCCCCAGGCTGAGGCCATAGGCGTTGAAGCTGCCCGGCACTGCTGAGGGTTGCAGCAGTCCGTGCTCTACGAAAAGGCAAAACGGTTGCCCCGTGCTGCTGCTGCGCACCTGTGCGTAAGGCAGGTGGGGCTTGCGTTCCACGCTGTCGGGGATGGCGGCGGCGGCCTGTTCTGCGGTTTCGCCCTTGCGTTGCATGCGGCGGCGGCGCAGGCGTTCGGCGCTGGTCTTGAACTGGCGGCGCTGCACCGGGCGGTGCGGGGCGTCGGGTGGTGCGGCCGCCAGCGGGGTCCGCGCCACATGGTCGCGCATGCCCTTGAGCCAGTCCTGGGCCATCAGCGCCTGCAGGGCAGGTGGCTGGCCATGCAGCCGCAGCACGCTGCCCAGGGTGCGTTGGGACAGTGGGGCGTTCACATGCTGCGGAAAGCTCACCCCGATGTCGCCCTTGCCATGCTGCACCAGCGCCCGGTGTAGTTTGGCCACCAGCGCGCCCAGCAGGTGTACGTGGCTGAACTCCGGGTCGGGCAGCAGGGTGATGTCGATGTAGTGCGTGGTCATAGCGCCTCGCCGGTCAGCTCGCGTCGCCAAACACGCCGCCACGGATCAGCACCGCCATCACAAAGTGCTGCTGCTCCACGGGCGGCATCTGATCTTTCAGCAGCCAGTTGTCCAGCAGGGTGTAGAAGTCCAGTTTTTGCTTGGGCTGGCGGTAGGCCTTGCCCTGGGTGGTGACGGAGCCGTAGGGCTCCACGGCGATGGGGCCGAGCTCCTCGGCACCTTCGTACCAGGTGTCGATGGTGCGGATGGCGTTGCCGATCTTCTGCGAGTGGATGGCGGCCACACCGCCCACGTCGTACAGCGTCTTGCTCTTGCCCGCGCTGCCCTTGTCCAGAATCAGCTCTTGCGAGGGGAACACCTCCTGCCCTGCACCCTGGCGTACAAAGGCCGTCACCCGCAGCAGCACATGCTGCGATCCGGCCAGCCCGGCCGCAATGGCATGGCCCAGTTCTTTCAGTCCTTCTGCTTCACTATTAATAGCTGCTAGCGCACGTACGTTAAGGGATAGAGCATTAAAAGACCATGTTTTTGCGGCCTGGCCCTCTTGCAGTTGCTCCACGGTCACGGCCACTTGTTCGGCGCCCACGCGGTTGCGCCACAAGAAGCGACCATTGGCCAGGTTGGCGGCGTAGCGCCGGGCCAGCTCGCCAAAGCCGTGCTGCTGCACATAGCCCTGCACCGTGGTCAGCAGCTTGGCCTGGTAGGCCGCGCTGTTGCAGGCCGATGGCGTGCCCGCGCCGCCCAGCACGCGCAGCGTGAACTGCACCTTGAGCGTGTCGGCCTCCGCGGGCAGGGCAGCCACGTCCACGGTTTGCAGGTTGGGGTTCTCGATGGCGGCGTCCAGCTTGGCGGGGTCTTGGTCCTTGGCCTTGAGCCGGTTGCTGATGGTGCCGCGCACCGACTTCGCCTTGATGGCGACAGGCTGCCAGGCGTGCGATTGGGCGCGCTCTTCCCAGAGGCCGGCGTGGAACACGGCGTCAGATGGGTCCAGCTTGCGCTCAAAGGCCAGGACGGAGGCGGTGGTGAGTTTGTCGGTCATGGTGTCAATCTTTCAAAAATGCGATGTGCAGGGATTGCGAGTGGGGCGGGTTGCCGGCTCAGGTGTAGTCATAGGCCTCGGCGTCGTCCCATTCCTCCGGCGTGTCGGCGTGGGCAGCGGCATGCGCGCTGGCGTCGTTCGCTGGCGCGGGCTGGTAGCCATTGCGGCAGCGGTACAGGCCCAGCGTGTCGTCGGCTTCGGCATGCCACAGCAACTGGCCCAGGTGGGTCAGGCGGTGCGGGCTGATCCATTCGCCCAGCGCATAGACCGACTCCACAAACCGCAGCGGCACCGTGGCATCGCGCGCATTGCGCACGGTGCCTGCGGCATGGGCCTGGGGCGTGAGCGCGGCGTAGCCCACGGGGATGGGCACTACCCAGCCGCTGCCCTTGGGGTGCCGCGGGTCCTCCCAGTGCACCTGCCCGTCAGGCGCGGGGTGTTCCCCTTCGGGGGCAGCGGCCTGGTAATTGAAGCGGGCCGCGTGCAGCCAGGCGTCCAGCAGCGTGGCATCGGGCTGGGTGCCGCGCAGGTCTTGGAGCCGCTGGGCCAGCAGGTCGTCGCGCCCCACCAGGGCAAAGCCCGGCAGCCATTGCCGGCGCCATTGGCGGAACTCCTTGGCGGCGGCCTCCGGGTCCTCGGGGACGAGGGCCATCCAGGGCCGTACCCGCTTGCCTGGCACGGGGCGCGAGGGCAGCACGCTGCCCCCCGCCACGCGCATGCCCGCCAGGATGTGGCCTGCCTGCGTGGCCCAGTCGTCCAGCTGTGGCTGGTTGCCTTGCACCAGCGCCGCAGGGGTGCCGGGCGTGCGCTTTTCCCATACGGCCAGCACCAGCGTGATCTGCAGGTGCATGCGGCCTTCTTCCACGATGGCGGCGGTGCTGCCGTCTTTGTCCACCGGGTTGCGCGTGAGGTTGAAGCTGCGCACATAGCCCTGCGTCACCTGCTCCTGATGCTGGTGGCACACCACGCCCACGCCGTGCAGCCGCAGCGGCACACCCGCCTGGGCCAGCTTGCGCTCCAGCGCCCACATCACGCCGGTAAAGGCAGTGATGGACGGGAAGCCGTGCGTGAGCGGGCTGGCAATGGCGTTGGCGTTCTGGATGCGCAGGTGGGGTAGGACGAGGATGGCTTGGGGTCGCGTCATGGTGTGACCTCCGTTGCCGTGCGGTCCAGCTGCTGGCGCAGTGCGCGCAATTGCTGTTGAAAGCCGTCCTCATCGGTTAGCAACTCCTTTTGCCATGCGCGCGCTTCGGCGCCGCCCACAGGCAGCTTGCCGTGCAGTTGCGCGTTGAGCCAGTTGGCAAAGCGCTGGCCCACGGCGGCAGGCCAGTCCATCTGCAGCCACTCGCGGGCAAAGTCGGCTTCATCGGGGCGCTCGGCGCGCAGCGGGTCCAGCCACAATTGTTCGCTGCGGTGCAAACCCCCAAAGCGTTCGTCGTCACGGCTCCAGCCGGGGGGCAGCAGCTGCTGCAGATCGGCTGCCAGCGCAACCAGTTCGTCCACCAGCGTGTCCAGCAGTTCCTCGCGGCGCTGGCGCGTGGCGAGGTTGGCCTCAGGGTCCGACTCCAAGAATGCCCGCAGCGCCCGCACGATGTGCCGTACCTCCGGCCGGGCGATGAACAGCTGGTCAAACACCGATGTGGCCCGCACCGGCAACCGCACCGCGCTAGCCTGCCACTGCGGCGGCAGTGACGACAGCAGGTAATTCATACCCCGCCGCACACTATTGAGCTGGCTGATGTTCTGCGGCTTCGTCCCGCCCATGTTCTGCACGGCCAGGCCGGGGTAGTCGTGGAACACGCCGTCGTGCGCCTTGCGCTCGCGCCGTGCCAGGCGGGCGGCCTTGTTGGCTTCGCCAAAGCGGTCTTCCTGCACCTGGGCGTGCACCACATGGGCCAGCGAGGTGGCGTACAGCGGGGCCAGCAGGGTGTAGTGGGCGTCATCGCAGGCATCGCTGCCCGCCAGCCAGTACAGCTGCTTGGCCAGGGTGTGGCTGCTGGGGCCCTCGGCGCGGGGCTGGGTCAGTGACACGAAGGCATCGCGCAGCGCCTGGGCCTGTGCCGGGTCGGCATGCAGCGCTGCCAGTGCATCGGCGTCCTGCGCCAGCAGGGCGGCAAGCAGGCTGCGCCCGTTCACTTCCAGTTTGAGCAGCTTGTACACATCCAGCGCGGCAGCATTGCCCACCACGTCGCCCACAAAATGCGCGCCCAGCGCATGACTGCCCAGCTCGGCCAGCGGGGGCAGGGTGGCAGGCTCCACGTACAGGTTGGTGCCCCGTGCATCGGGGTGGATGGGTTTGAGGGAGTGGGTGACGGCCTGGATTTGCTGCACGCGCCGTGCGGCATCTTCCAGCCATGTCGTGGGTTGATGCTGTGCAATCAACTCCGCGCGTTTCGTTTCTTCGTCAGCCTTGAGCTTCTCCACCTTGGCATTCAGCCGCTCTTGTAGAAAGGCATGGATCGCCTCGCGGTAGTTGCCGAAGATGGGCGGTGCTTCATGCGTTGCCATGCCTTGGCCCTCCTGGTGGGTTATGTCTTCGGTACCTCGCTGTCATCAAGACGCCTCCTTCTTGTTGAAACCCAGTTGTTCGTGCCACCGCCAGCCTGCCTGACATTCCGGCAAGCTGGCGGTGGCATAGCGCTCCGCACATTTCGCCAACGACAAGCCCCGCGCTTGCGCCAGTGCTGCCAACTCCTCCAGCAAGTCCACCCGCGGCCAGAGCGATACGCTGGGTGATGCCAGTTGCGCGTCGGACACCGGGTGGCACAGGCTTTGGTGGATGGGCACATAGAGCTTGTCGTACCTCCGCTCTCCGTCCTGCACGCGGTGCAGGCGCAGCGTTTCTTCTTCGTCGTCGGGCAGCAGGGCCACGTCGTCGCGCTGCTGTGTGTCGTAGCGGAAGCGCTGGAACTGCGGAAGCAGGCCGGTGAGCCACAGCTGACCGGAATGCGCCCAATGCAGGCTGGCCGCTCGCTCGGGGGCAGTGGTGTATTTGCTGGCCGCCGAGCGTTGCAACATGGCATCTCGCATGCGCTCGTGTTCCAAGTCTGCCCAGTGACGGCGGGGGTGGTATTGCGCGGCGGCGACTTCAATGCGCGGTTGGGCATCCACAGCCCACGGCCCGTCGCCTTGTACCGATCGAGCCATCAGCTGGCGCAGGCTATGGCCGAGCAGGTAGAAGTTCTGTGCGGCGTCGCTAGACCCTGGGGGCTGCGGGTCCATCTCAAAGCCTGGTTTGCAAAACGCTGCTTTGTTTTTGTCCCTGAAGTGCCGCAGGTTGCTGTCCAGCACCACCATGTTCACCCCGCCCACGGCCCCCGGCCGGTGCCGCCGCACCCGCCCCGCGAGCTGAATGAGCGAGCGCATGGACGAGGGTTCGACCACGGCCCAGTCGTAGTCGTGGTCGCGGCCCACTTCCGTCACCGGGCTGCCCAGCACGATGAACAGGTGGTGGGGCTCCGGGTGGGCATCGATGAGGGCGCGCAGGGCGGGGCGGTGCAGGGCCGGGTCGTGGCCGTCCTTTGCGCCTCGGCGGTTGAGCAGCGTGTCGAGCTGTTGCTCAATGGCCGAGCGCAGCAGCAGCGGAAACTGCGAGTGGTACACGCACAGGTGGATGCGCACACCAGTCGCCGGTGCGCCCAGTGCGTACATGGCCAGTGCCACGTCGTACAGCGGGGCGATGTTGGCCATGCGGATCAGGCCCAGGCTCACGCGCTTGCCGCTGGCCGCATCCTGGCTGTGGTTGTGGGGCTGCTGGTGCAGCTGCCAGGCCTGCGCCAGCACCAGGCGGGCAAAGTCCTGGCGGCGCTCGGCTTCTTCCAGGCCGTGCCAGGTGTCGGGCAGGGGCGCTATCTGCGCCAGGCGTCGTGCTTCGGCCTGCTTGAGCTTGGCGACGCGCTTGTGCACGTACTGGGTGTGGGCCTCGCGGAAGGCGGCTCCGTCTGCGCAGTCCTGCGTGGCTTGGTGGAACTCGTCGATCCACAGGCAGCAGACGTTCACCGGCTCGCCGGGTCGCTCGCTGCGGTGCTGCTGGTAGACGGCGCGCCCGGCGCGGTAGGCCAGAAACAGCCCTTCCACCAGTGCGGGCGGCAAGGTGGCCGAGGACAGCAGCACGCGGCTGCCCAGCAGGCCGGCCCAGTGCACCAGCCGCGTGAGGGCGGGCAGGTCGGCCATGTCGAAGTCGTCGGGCTCGTCCAGCACCAGGTCGCTGGTCAGCAGGCGCAGCATGGGCGCGATCTGGCGGCCGCCGCGCAGGCTTTCGGTGGCGGGGGTGAGGTGGTCCACCGTGCAGACCAGCAGCGGCGCGGCAATCAGCGCGCGGGCTTTGGCGTCGTCGGTCAGGCGCTGCAGCAGCGGGTGCTGGTCGTTGCCCTCGAAGAGCACGGTGCCCGCTTCGTCCAGCAGCGCCTGGCTGGAGGCGGAGCCGGTGGCCTCGGCCTGCTGCTCCCAGTACTCAAACAGCGTTCGGCTGGCGGCGCCGCCCACCTGGATGGCGAGCTGCTCTTCGCTCAGGCCCAGGTCGGCTTGAAAACTGCGCCCGGTTTGCAGCGTGAGCGTGCGCAGCCCGATGGCAAAGGCGCAGCGCAGGCCCGTGGCCGGGTCGGCCAGCGCATTCATCACGCGGGCGTTGCCCAGCGTCTTGCCGCAGCCGGTGGAGGCCATGTTGACGATGAAGGCGCCCTGCGCCGCGGCACGGGTGCGCACGCTGGCGGCGAGGTCGGCGGCCTTGTCCTGCCAGGCAAAGCGCGGGTCGGCGCTGCGCTTCTTGAGGGCCTTGTGGTTCTTGAGCGCGGGCAGGCTGTACGCCAGGCTGGGCAGGGAGTGCGCGACCAGCGTGGCGTGGGCTTGCACGCCCAGCAGATGTTCGTCCAGGGTTTGATTGAAAATGGGGCTTCTGCGTTTATCCATCAAGCGCGGGTAGCTATTTTTTTCATAGCTAACGCTGCGCGTGTTGGCGTACAGCGGGTAGCCCTCGTTGAGGTATGGCTTGCGCGCGGCTTCGTCGGTGAGGCTGGAGTAATGGTGGTCGGCCAGCATCAGGCACAGGCGCGCGACATGCATGGCAAACGGGTCGTGCAGCACCGGTGCGTGGCGTGGCGCGGGCAACAGCGCCAGCAGCTTGCGTGCGTAGCGGGCGGCCTGCTGGCGCCAGGCGGGGGTGGCCACGGGCAGCCCGTACGGGAAGCGCCAGTGGGCTTGCCGGGTGTCTTGGCTGGCCTGTTCGCGCGGTTCGTTCCAGTCGGCGCTGATGCGCAGGAGTACATCCTCCAGATCGCTGGGGTTGATGAAGCCGGGCCGCGCACCAAAGCGGCGGTGGGTCTGTCTGGCGTCTTCCATGTCCTCCGCATCCACGCCTTGCGCCTGCCTCACAGGCAGGCAGGGCAGGCGGTGGTGGGTGAACACCAGCCAGGCAACGGCCTGGGCCAGCGGCGGCAAATGGGCAAAGGGCAGGTGCCGGGAGGCTTGGGGCTCGTCCAGCCCATCGCGCAACAGCCGCCCGCCAGCATGGTCCAGCCACAGTGTTTCAAACGCCTGGGCGTCGGTGCTCGCCTGCGCACAGGCCGCCAGCCGCTGCAGCCAGCCGGCATCGTCGTCCTGGCCCACGAATGCCTGGAACAGCCGCACCGACACCCATTCGTGCCGGTAGTGGTTGCGCTCGCGCAGGCCGGGGTTTTGAAGCTTGTCCTGGAACGCCTGCGTGGCCTTGCCCAGGTCGTGCAGCAGGGCCGCCAGCGCCGCCAGGGCGGTCATCTGCGGCAGGTGGTGCCAGGTGTTTTCGTCGCCGGCGCGCAGCACGTTGCGGGCCGTGGTGTTGGTGGGCACGGCGCCCTGGTCGTTGAACTGGCGTGCGTCGCCCACCACCCACAGCAGTTCACTGTGGTCCTGCCCGCGAATCCAGTGGCAGGCCACGGCGGTGTTCTTGCGGGCGCTCTGGCGCAGCAGTTTGCGCACGGTGTCCAGCCCGGCCTGGGTGATGGGCGTTTGCCAGGTGCGTTCGCCGCGCCGTTCGGCAAACTGGTCGAGGATGCGGCGCGTCTCGGTCAGCGCGCGCTTGGTGCATTGCGCGACGAACAGCACATTCATGCACGGGGTTCCTGCGCGGGTGGCAGTGTGTCGGCCAGGCGGGCGGTGGTGGTGGCGATCTGCTTGAGCGTGTCAATGATGAAGTCCAGCGACTCGCTGCGCGTCAAGGCCTCGATGCACTGGCGGCGGAACTGCTGTTCATCGTCGCCCCGCATCGCCGACACGAAGGCCTGGGGCAGGATGGCGGCGTCCTTGACCAGATCGGCCGCGTCGAACACCAGCCCGCCGCGCCGCGTCTTGCCGTGCAGCACCGCCAGGCCGTGGGGCAGGCCCAGCACCCAGGTGGCCGTGGCGCCCAGGCCGTAGGCCAAGTAGTTGCCGTGGTCCAAAAAGCGGTTGGCGGCATCGGCGCCCGTGCCGCGCTTGGCGCGCGTGAACTCGCCATAGCCCACGGCATCCACGGCCAGCTTGAACAGGGCCTTGGTCAGGCGCGCCTCGTCGGTCAGCAGGGCGGTCACGTCGGGTGCATGGGCGATGAGCGGCGTGAACTGCTGCACCAGCGTCTGCAGGCGGCCCATGTCCACGGCAAAGCCCGCCTCGCGCAAGGTGCGGGAGTTCCACTCGGCCAGCAGCCGCTGCAGGCGCCAGGTCTGCAACTGCTTGGCGGCGTGCAGGCGCAGCCCGTCGTCGAACCAGAACTTCACCCAGGCCTGCAGGTATTCGGTGGGCCGGTACTCACTTTGCGGTGCCAGCCAGGCCACCTCGACATCGACCTCGTTTGCGCTGAACAGCGGGGTGCCGCCGCCCCCGCAAAAGCCCACAAGTACGCCGGCCTTGGCCAGCTCGCGCATGGCCGCCTGGGTGATGGAAGTGCCCGTGCCCAGCAGGATGCTGGTGGTGTTGGCGATGGGGATGTTCCAGTACAGGCTTTTCTTGCCTGCATCGGTCACGTATTCGACGCGCCCACCGTTAACGAGCACCCGGCAGTGCTCTAGGTAATAAATCTGTGCACGTCGGGAGTGCAGGATCGTCTTGAGGCCGGAGGCTGCAATGTCGTCCATCGGGGGCGAGTGTGCCTTTTGCCTCCTTGCATGGCGCTTACGTCAGCGCCCCGCGCGCGTCCACGCGGATGATGCGTTCCACCACGCCATGCGCCAGCCCGCCGCGTACGCCCAGCAGGTGGTCGTACAGGTTCACCGTGGGGTCGCAGTGGCCGGGCACCAGCCACAGCATGCGGCCCAGCGCGGGCAGGCGGGCCTTGGGGCCGTCGGGGTACAGGATGCCGTGTTCGTCGCCGCCGTTGGCGTAGCGCAGCGCGCGCTCGGGCGGCAGGCCGTAGACCAGGGGCAGGCCGGAGTCGATGGCGTGGCTCTTGTGGCCCGCGTCGCAGACGGCGTGGGTGTCGCGGGCCGAGATGACCTGGGTCTTCACGAACAGCGCGTGCTCGAACGCGGGCTGCGCGCTCTCGCGCTCGTTGGTGGCGTAGTCGGCGTCCATGAAGAGGAAGGAGCCGGCCTGCAGCTCGCCATACACGCCGCTGGCGGCTTCGTGCACCAGCGTGCCGGTGCCCGAGCCCGTGACCAGCGGCACGGGCAGGCCCGCGGCCGCGATCAGCGCGCGGGTGCCGGCCGCGGCTTGCGCCGCGCGGGCGATGGCCTCGCGGCGTTCGGCGGCGCCGCGCAGGTGCTGGGCGCGGCCGTGGTAGGCCTGCAGGCCCGCGAAGCACAGGCGCGGCTGGGCGGCCACGGTCTGCGCCAGGCGCACGGCCTCGGGGCCGGGCGGGGCGCCGCAGCGGCCCTGGCCCACGTCGATCTCCACGAACACGTCGATGCCGGCATCGCTGCCGGCCACGCGCATGGCCTCGGCCAGGCGGGCGATGCCCTCTTCACTGTCCACCGCCAGGGCCAGGCGCCCGCCGCGCGCGGCCAACTGCGCCGCGAGCCGGGCGGTGCGCAGCAGTTTGCCGGCGGCCAGCACCTCGTTGCTGATGTAGAGGTTCGTCACGCCGCCGGCGGCCAGGGCTTCGGCCTCGGACACCTTCTGCACGCAGTGGCCGCAGGCGCCGGCCTTTTCCAGCAGCAGGGCGATTTCGGCACTCTTGTGCAGCTTGGCGTGCGGGCGCCAGCGGACCTGGTGCTTGTGCGCGAAGTCGGCCATGCGCTGGATGTTGCGCTCCATGGCGTCCAGGTCGACGACGAGGCTGGGCGTGTCGATCAGGTCCACGCGCAGCCCGATGCTGGCGCGCAGGTGCTCAGGAATGGATTTCATCGCGGCTGGCGTCGCCCAGGTGCTGCGTGTCGGCCCAGCCCACGAGGGTGAGGCCGCTGCCGCCGGTCCACAGCAGGCGGTTGATGGCGGCGTTGGTGAGCTCCCAGGTGCGCGGCGCCTGCAGCTCCAGGCGGGTGGCCAGGCGGTAGAGCACGTCCATCACGCCGCCATGCGCCACCAGCACGATCTGCTCGCCCGGGTGGCGGGCGGCGATGGCATGCACCGTGCTTTCAATGCGTTCGCGCAGCATGGTCAGCGACTCGCCGCCGCCGTCGGGCACGAAGTGCGGGTCGCGCTTGCGCCAGCGCAGGGCCTGCTCGGGGGCGTCGCTTTCGATCTGCTGGAAGGTGCGGCCCTGGAAGCTGCCGAAGCTGCGCTCACGCAGGCCGCGCTCGGGCACGAGCGGCGCGCCCGTGGTGTCGGCCACGGCCTGGGCCGTGGCGTAGGCGCGCTGCAGGTCGCTGCTGTAGATGGCGGCCACGGGTTCCTGCGCCAGTGCCTGGCCCACCTGGCGCGCCTGCCACAGGCCGGTGTCATTGAGCGGGATGTCCAGGTGCCCCTGGATGCGGGTGTCCACGTTCCAGGCGGTTTCTCCGTGGCGTATGGCGATGATGCGGGTGGCTTGGTCCATCGGTGGGCTTCAGGGTCGTGGCGTGATTTCGGTGCGCAGCTTGCGCGGCCCGGTGGGGGGCTGGGGAAAGCCCGAGAGCGCCTGGTCGAACAGCACGCCGTAGATGGTGGAGTCGTCGGCCCACACGTCCTCATAGACGGCGGAGGTCTCGTACACCACCTGCTGGCTGGCGGCGTCGCGCAGCACCAGGCTGACCTTGCGGTGGTAGAGGGTGGGCGGCCCGTCCATCATCCACCCCATGCCCATGCCCCAGCGGCCGCCGTAGCCCATGCCCCAGCCGAAGCGGCCGTAGAACGGGTCGGTCGCGTAGTAGGGCCAGTTGCTGGGATAGGCGTAGCCGCCCTCAAAGCCCAGCTGCGCCAGCAGCCGGGGCTGGGCATCGTCGCGCCGCAGGCCGACGCGGGCGAGCGCGCGCTCGGCCTGCGCCTCGATGGGCGCAAAGGCCGCGGTCTGCGCCTGTTGTGAGGGCAGGCGGTCGAACCGGTAGGTGGGTGGCTCGGGCAGGGTCGTGAGGGTGGAGAAGCTGCTGACATCGCTCTCCACCACGCGGGTGCCGGCGCAGCCGGCCAGCAGCGCGGCGGCGGCGCACAGCGCGAGGGCTTGGATGTGGCGCATGAAGGACATGGTGCGTGTCTCCAGAAAGGGCCGCGCGCGGATGCGGCGCGGCGGGAACCGGGCGGGCGCCCTGCGCCGATGGTAGTACGCCGCGTGCGGCGCTCAGCCGATCTGCACCACCTGTAGGCCCGGCAACGTGGGCGCCGTGGGGAATTCCTCGTGGTCGAAGGCCATGTCGCCGGCCGGATCGGCGATGCCGGTGGCCTTGGCGTTTCGGAAGTCGTGCAGCTGCGGGTCCATCATGTGCGTGGTCACGATGTTGCCCATGGCGCGGAACATGCTCTCGATGCGGCCGGGGAACTTCTTGTCCCACTCGCGCAGCATCTCGCCCACGGCCACGCGCTGCAGGCCGTCCTGGCTGCCGCACAGGTTGCAAGGGATGATGGGGAAGCTCTGGTACTGGGCCCAGCGCGTCGTGTCCTTCTCGGGCACGTAGCACAGCGGGCGGATCACCACATGCTTGCCGTCGTCGCTCACCAGCTTCGGCGGCATGCCCTTCATGCGGCCGCCGTAGAACATGTTGAGCATCAGCGTCTGCACGATGTCGTCGCGGTGGTGGCCCAGCGCCAGCTTGGTGCAGCCCAGGCGGTCGGCCACCGAGTACAGGATGGCGCGGCGCAGGCGCGAGCACAGGCCGCAGGTGGTCTTGCCCTCGGGCACCACGCGCTTGACGATGCTGTAGGTGTCCTGGTTCTCGATGTGGTAGTCCACGCCGATGCTCTTGAAGTAGTCGGGCAGGATGTGCTCGGGAAAGCCGGGCTGCTTCTGGTCCAGGTTCACGGCCACCAGGTCGAACTTCACCGGCGCGCGCTTTTGCAGCTTGCGCAGGATGTCCAGCAGCGTGTAGCTGTCCTTGCCGCCGGACATGCAGACCATGATCTTGTCGCCTTCCTCGATCATGTTGAAGTCGGTGATGGCGCGGCCCACCTCGCGGCACAGGCGCTTTTCGAGCTTGACCTGCTCGCGCTCGATCTTGCGGGTGTCGCCGGTCTCGGCGGCGGCGTCTTCGCCGGACCAGTCGGCGGCGGTGGGAGGGGTGTTGATGGCGGTGTTCATGGGTTTACCACTGTCCTGTTTCGACGCGAATGGCCACTTCGCAGTCATCAAAAATTTCCAGCTTGGCGATCTTCACGCGCACGCCCAGCACGCCGGGCATCAGCATCAGCCGCTGCGCCAGCTTGCCGATCAGGCTCTCCAGCAGGTTCACGTGCTCGGCCGTGCACTCGTCGATGATGATCTGGCGCACCTTGCGGTAGTCCAGCACATGCAGGATGTCGTCGTCGCGCGGCGACAGGGGCTGGGTGCCCAGGTTGAGTTCGGCATCCACCTGGATGGGCTGGGGCGCGGTCTTCTCGTGCGCGAGCAGTCCCAGGTTGGCATCGAAGCGCAATCCGGTCAGCGTGAGGATCTGTGTGCCTGCGGCGTTGTACATGGCGGGGTGGCGCGGGGGCGCCTTACATCATCGAAAAATCGCGCTCGAAGCGCATCAGGTGCTGGCCGCCGTCCACCAGCAGCGTGGTGCCGGTGAGCGAGCGGTTGTCCAGCGCAAACTTCACGCTGGCGGCCACGTCCTCGGCCGTGGACGAGCGGCCCAGCGGGCTCAGCGCATGCATCTCGGCGAAGCGCTCGCCCGTCAGCAGGTGGCTGGTGAGCGTGAGGCCCGGCGCCACGCCCACCACGCGCACGCGCGGCGCCAGGGCCATGGCCAGCATGGTGCCGGCGGCCTCCAGCGCGGCCTTGGAGAGCGTGTAGCTCAGGAAGTCCGGGTTCTGGTTCCAGAGCTTCTGGTCCAGCAGATTCACCACGGCGCCCTGCGCGTCGGCCTCGCCCCGGGCGGCGCGCTCCTGCAGGTGCGCGTGCAGCGCCTGCGCCAGCAGCACGGGCGCGCCGGTGTTGCTGCGCAGGTGCCGCTCCAGCAGGGCATAGCCGAAGGCGGCGGCGTCGTCGTGCTCGAACAGCGAGGCGCTGTTGACCACCGCGTCCACCGCGCCGAAGCGGGCGATCACGCGCGGCAGCAGGGCGCGCACGGCGGCCTCGTCCTGGAAGTCGGCATCAAAATGGGCGCTGTCGCCCGCCAGTTGTACGCAAGAAGCTACTGTTTCAATAGCGTCCTGCTCCGAGCTGCGGTAGTGCACGGCCACCTGCCAGCCATCGGCGGCCAGCGCCAGCGCAATGCTGCGGCCCAGGCGCTTGGCGGCGCCGGTCACCAGCACGGTGCGGGGGCGGGGAGAGGTGGCCATTGGGGGACAATCGGGGGCGTGACGACAGAACCCTCAATTTTAACGAGCGCCCTGCAGGCGCACCTGGCCAAGGCCATTGGCGCGGCGGGAGGCTGGATCGGCTTCGACCGTTTCATGGAGCTGGCGCTGTACACGCCGGGCCTGGGCTACTACGCCAACGAGACGCCGAAGTTCGGCGCCATGCCCGGCAGCGGCAGCGACTTCGTGACCGCGCCCGAGCTGTCGCCCGTGTTCGGCCAACTGCTGGCCCGCCAGGTGCGCGAGGCGCTGGACGCCACCGCCACCGACGAGGTCTGGGAGTTCGGCGCCGGCAGCGGCGCGCTGGCCGCGCAGCTGCTGGAGGCCCTGGGCGAGCGCGTGCGGCGCTACACCATCGTGGACCTGTCGGGCCAGCTGCGCGCGCGCCAGCAGCAGCGGCTGGCGGCCTTTGGCGACCGCGTGGCCTGGGCCGACCGGCTGCCCGAGCAGATGCAGGGCGTGGTGGTGGGCAACGAGGTGCTCGACGCCATGCCCGTGCAGCTGCTGGCGCGCCACGGCGGCGCCGCCGACGGCATCTGGCATGAGCGCGGCGTGGTGCTGAACGCGGCGGGCGACGGCTTCGCCTGGGCCGACAGGCCCACCGGTCTGCGTCCGCCCGTGGACATCGAGGGTCCGCACGACTACCTGACCGAGATCCACCCGCAGGGCGAGGCCTTCATGCGCACGCTGGCCGAGCGGCTCACGCGCGGCGCGGCCTTGCTCATCGACTACGGCTTTGGGGAGGACGAGTACTACCACCCCCAGCGCCACATGGGCACGCTGGTGTGCCACCGCGCGCACCAGGTGGACTCCGACCCGCTGGCCGATGTGGGCCTGAAGGACATCACCGCCCACGTGAACTTCACCGCCATGGCCCTGGCCGCGCAGGAGGCGGGCCTGCAGGTGCTGGGCTACACCACGCAGGCGCATTTCCTCATCAACTGCGGTTTGCTATCAAAATTAGAGCTGCTTGCGCAGGCACCACGGGCGCAAGCGGCCAAATTGATGATGGAGCACGAGATGGGCGAGCTGTTCAAGGTGCTGGCCGTGGGGCCGGGCGAGGCCTGGCAGCCCCTGGGCTTCGCGCGGGGCGACCGCAGCCACCGGCTGTGATGCCGGATGGTTTCATAGATGTTTAGGTATTAAACAACCAATAAATCGGTAGTTCTGGAAATAACGACCGCTGCCTACAGTGACTGCACGTTGTAACAAACACCCCCGCAGGAGCTGTAGCGATGTCCGCTGTACCGACCGATCCGGGCCTGTCGCCCCAGAGCCCGTCCCCCTTTGAAATCCGCCGCCTGCCCGGCCCGTTCGGGGCCGAGGTGCTGGGGCTGGACCTGGGCCAGCCGCTGAGCGAGGCGGACTTCGGCCGCCTGCTGCGCGCGCACTGGGAGCATCTGGTGCTGGTGTTTCGCGACCAGCGCATCACCCCGGCGCAGCAGGTGGCGTTCAGCCGCCGCTTCGGGCCGCTGCAGATCCATGTGCAGCGCAAGTTCCAGCTGCCGGGCCACCCCGAGGTGCTGGTGGTCTCCAACATCCGCGACGCGCAGGGCGAACCCATCGGCCTGGGCGACGCCGGCTCGTTCTGGCATTCCGACCTGTCGTACAAGGAGCGGCCCAGCCTGGGCTCGCTGCTGCACGCGCAGGAGCTGCCGAACCTGGGCGGCGACACCCTGTTCGCCGACCAGCACGCCGCCTACGACGCACTGCCCCAGGCCACCAAGGCGCGCATCGCCACCCTGCGGGCCGAGCACAGCTACCTGGCGCGCTACGACGAGCTGCGCCAGCGCAACCCCTGGCGCCCCCGGCTCACGCCGCAGCAGATCGCCGAGGTGGCGCCCGCCGTGCACCCCGTGGTGCGCACCCACCCGGCCACGGGGCGCAAGGCGCTGTTCGTCAGCGAGCACTTCACCACGCGCATCCTGGACCTGCCCGAGGACGAAAGCCGGGCGCTGCTGCAGGAGCTGTTCGCCGCCAGCGTGCGCCCCGCGTTCGTCTACCGCCACCAGTGGCGGCCGCACGACCTCGTGTTCTGGGACAACCGCGCGCTGCTGCACCTGGCGGCGGGCACGCCCGATACCGAGCGCCGCAAGCTCTACCGCACCACGGTGGAGGGCGACGCGCCCTACTGACCCCCTTCGTCTTCCGTTACTCATTATTTGATAGCTGTTGGCGCTTATTGCATAAGCGCCAGGGCCTGTTTTTGCCAAAAAAAAGGAACCGTTGCCATGCCTCCCGTCTCCGTGCCCCCTGCCTCTTCAGCGCACCCGACCGCGCCGCGCCCGGCGCGCCGCCTTGCCCGCCGCACCGCCGCCCTGTGCGCCGCCGCCGGCCTGCTGCTGGCGGGGCTGGGCACGCAGCGCGCGGCGCAGGCGGCCGAGGGGCAGCTGCGCATCGCGCAGCAGTTCGGCATCGTCTACCTGCTGCTCAACGTGGCGCAGGACCAGAAGCTCATCGAAAAGCACGGCAAGGCCGCGGGTGTGGACATCCAGGTGGAGTTCGTCAAGCTCTCGGGCGGCCCGGTGATCAACGACGCGCTGCTGGCCGGCAACATCGACATCGCGGGCGCCGGCGTCGGCCCCCTGTTCACGCTGTGGGACCGCACCAAGGGCCGGCAGAACGTCAAGGGCGTGGCCTCGCTGGGCAACTTCCCGTACTACCTGGTGAGCAACAACCCGGCCGTCAGGACGATCGCCGACTTCACCGACAAGGACCGCATCGCGCTGCCGGCCGTGGGCGTGTCGGTGCAGTCGCGCATCCTGCAGCTGGCCTCGGCCCAGCTGTGGGGCGACAAGGAGTTCAACCGCCTGGACCGGCTCCAGGTGGCGCTGCCGCACCCCGACGCGGCCGCGGCCATCATCAAGGGCGGCACCGAGATAACGGCCCACTTCGGCAACCCGCCGTTCCAGGAGCAGGAGCTGGCCGGCAACCCAGGCGCGCGCATCGTGCTCAAGTCCTACGACGTGCAGGGCGGCCCCGCATCGGCCACGGTGCTGTACGCCACCGAGAAATTCCGGAGCGAGAGCCCCAAGACCTACAAGGCCTTCCTGGACGCGCTCGACGAGGCGGCCCGCTTCATCGCCGCCCAGCCCGAGAAGGCGGCCGACATCTACCTCAAGGCCAGCGGCGGCCACACCGACCGCCAGCTGCTGCTGCAGATCATCCGCAACCCCGAGGTGCAGTTCCAGATCCGGCCGCAAAACACCCTGGGCCTGGGCCAGTTCCTGCACCGCGTGGGCGCGATCAAGACCCGGCCCGAGACGCTCAAGGAGTATTTCTTCGAGGACCCGCGCATCGCGGGAGGTAGCTGATGCGCGCCGCGCTGAACGGCGAGCTGGACGGCGGGCCGGCACAGGCGGCCCTGCCCGGCGGGGCCGTTGCCGATCCCGCAGTGGCGCCGCATGCTGCACCCCTGCTGCAGGTCGATGGTGTGAGCATCGACTACCGCACGCGCGAGCGCGTGGTGCGCGCCACGCACCGCGTGTCCTTCGACGTGCATGCGGGCGACCGCTACGTGCTGCTGGGCGCGTCGGGCTGCGGCAAGTCCACGCTGCTCAAGACCATCGGCGGCTTCATCGCGCCCACCGAGGGGCAGATCCGGCTGCAGAGGCGGCCCGTGGCCGGGCCGGGGCCCGACCGGGTGGCGGTGTTCCAGGAGTTCGACCAGCTGCCGCCCTGGAAGACCGTGCGCGAAAACGTCATGTTCCCACTGCTGGCCGCGCGCCGCGCCACCCGCGCCGAGGCCGCCGAGCGCGCTGCCCAGTACCTGGAAAAGGTGGGGCTGGCGCAGTTCGCCGACGTGCACCCGCACCAGCTTTCGGGCGGCATGAAGCAGCGCGTGGCCATTGCGCGGGCGCTGGCCATGCAGCCCCAGGTGCTGCTCATGGACGAACCGTTCGCGGCGCTGGATGCGCTCACGCGCCGGCGCATGCAGGAGGAGCTGCTGGCGCTGTGGGACGAGCTGCGCTTCACGCTGGTCTTCGTCACCCATTCCATCGAGGAGGCGCTGGTGGTGGGCAACCGCATCGCCATTCTGTCGCCGCACCCGGGGCGCCTGCGGGCCGAGATCAACTGCCACCAGTTCGGCCTGCACAGCGTGGGCGGCGCCGCGTTCCAGGCCACGGCGCAGCGCGTGCACCGGCTGCTGTTCGACGAGCCGGCGGCGGGCGCGCCGGGCTCGGTTCAGGCCGATGCCGCCACGCTGCTGCCCGGGCGCCGCGACGGCGCGCCCGTGCCTCCCCATTTACCGTTTCGCATTTCCGTATGAGCAGCCAGTCCACCCCCTTGCACGCCGCGGCCGCGGCGCTGCAGCCCCCCGTGCGCGCCGAGGTGCTGCGCCCCCTGGAGCCCCTGGCCGGCGTGGCCGCGGCGCAGCCGCTGCCGCTGGCGGCGCGCGTCTGGCAGCAGGCCGCCGTGCGCAAGGCGCTCATCCTTGCCGTGCTGGCGCTGCTGTGGGAAGGTGCCGCGCGCTGGCAGGACAACGACCTGCTGCTGCCCACCTTCGTGCAGACCGCACGCGCCCTGGGCGAGGGCGTGGCCTCGGGCGAGCTGCTGCACAAGACGGCGCTGTCGCTGGCCGTGCTGCTCAAGGGTTACCTGGCGGGAATCGCGGGGGCGTTCGTGCTCACCACGCTGGCCGTGTCCACGCAGTTGGGGCGCGACCTGCTGTCCACCCTCACGGCCATGTTCAACCCGCTGCCGGCCATTGCCCTGCTGCCCCTGGCGCTACTGTGGTTCGGCCTGGGGCAGGGCAGCCTGGTCTTCGTGCTGGTGCATTCCGTGCTGTGGCCCCTGGCGCTGGCCACCTACGCGGGCTTCCAGGGCGTGCCCGACACGCTGCGCATGGCCGGGCGCAACTATGGCCTGACGGGCCTGCGCTACGTGCTGCAGCTGCTGGTGCCCGCGGCGCTGCCGTCCATCCTGTCGGGGCTGCGGATCGGCTGGGCCTTTGCGTGGCGTACGCTGATCGCGGCCGAACTGGTGTTCGGCGCGTCCTCGGGCCGGGGCGGCCTGGGCTGGTACATCTTCCAGAACCGCAACGAGCTGTACACCGACAAGGTCTTCGCCGGCCTGGCCATGGTGATCGCCATCGGCCTGCTGGTGGAGAACCTGGGCTTTCACACGCTGGAGCGCCTGACGGTGCGGCGCTGGGGCGTGCAGCGCTGACGTTTGCCGTGCGGCGCGCCGGGACGCCCTACACTCGCCCCATGCTGCGCTGGCTCATCGTCGTCTTTTTGGCCCTGGTGCTCATCAACGGGCTCACGCCCTGGCTCAGGCGCCTGGGGCTGGGGCGGCTGCCGGGGGACTTCCACTTTCGGCTGTTCGGGCGCGAGTGGTTCATTCCGCTCGCCAGCACCGTGCTGCTGAGCTTTCTGCTGGGCCTGCTGCTCAAGTGGGCGTGAGGGGCGGGCCGGCGGCGGGTGGGACAATGGCGGCATGACCGCCGCACCCGACACCCTCACCATCATCCGCCCTGACGACTGGCACCTGCATGTGCGCGACGGGGAGCCCCTGCACACCGTCGTGCCGCACACGGCCGCGCAGTTCGGCCGCGCCATCATCATGCCCAACCTGCGCCCGCCCGTGACCACCGCGCAGCAGGCGCTGGCCTACAAGGAGCGCATCCTGGCCGCCGTGCCCGCGGGCATGCAGTTCGAGCCCCTGATGACGCTGTACCTGACCGACAACCTGCCGCCCGACGAGATCGCGCGCGCCAAGGACGCGGGCGTGGTCGCCGCCAAGCTCTACCCGGCCGGCGCCACCACCAACAGCGACGCGGGCGTGACCGACCTGCGCAAGACCTATAAGACGCTTGAGGCCATGCAGAAGGCCGGCCTGCTGCTGCTGGTGCACGGCGAGGTGACGAGCAGCGACATCGACCTGTTCGACCGCGAGGCCGCGTTCATCGACCAGCAGCTCATCCCGCTGCGCCGCGACTTCCCCGAGCTGAAGATCGTCTTCGAGCACATCACCACCAAGGACGCGGCGCAGTACGTGCAGGAGGCCGACCGCTTCACGGCGGCCACCATCACCGCGCACCACCTGCTGTACAACCGCAACGCCATCTTCACGGGCGGCATCCGCCCGCATTACTACTGCCTGCCCGTGCTCAAGCGTGAGACGCACCGGGTGGCGCTGGTCGAGGCCGCGACCAGCGGCAGCGACAAGTTCTTCCTGGGCACCGACAGCGCGCCGCACCCCGCGCACCTCAAGGAGCATGCCAGCGGCTGCGCCGGCTGCTACACGGCGCATGCCGCCATCGAGATGTATGCCGAGGCGTTCGACAACGCCGGCGCGCTGGACCGTCTGGAGGGCTTCGCAAGCCTGCACGGCCCGGCCTTCTACGGCCTGCCGCGCAACCAGGGCACGATCACGCTGCGCCGCGAGTCGTGGACGCCGCCCGACAGCTTCCCCTTCGGCGAGGCCGAGCTCAAGCCCCTGCGCTCCGGCGAGGCGCTGCCCTGGCGCCTGGTATGAGCGACACCCTCCTGAGGCGCTGCGCGCCTTCCCCCCGCTCTCGCACTGCTGCGCGATGCGGGCAGGGGGACGCCGCCGGCGCGGCGGGGCGGCCCTTGCGCGGCGGCCCTCGCTTGGCTTGCGCCAGTTTTGAACGGAGCCACCCATGCCTGTGCCTGAACGCCAGCTGCGCATTGCCCTGCTGATCGACGCGGACAACGCGCCGGCCGAGAAGATCGACGAGATCCTCACCGAGCTGTCCACGCTGGGCGAGATCAACGTGCGGCGGGCCTACGGCAACTGGACCAAGTCCGGCCTGGGCGGCTGGCAGGAGCGGCTGCTGGAGTTCGCCATCCGGCCCATCCAGCAGTTCGACTATTCGCGGCGCAAGAACGCCACCGACATGGCCATGACGGTGGACGCCATGGAGCTGCTCTATTCCGAGCGGCCCGACGCGTTCGGCATCGTCTCGTCGGACGCCGACTTCACGCCCCTGGTCATGCACCTGCGGGCCAAGGGCTCGGCCGTGTACGGCTTTGGCGCCGCGCAGACGCCCAAGCCCTTCGTGAACGCCTGCTCGCGCTTCCTGTACCTGGAGTCGCTGGTGAGCGACGAAGAGGCCGATGCCGCCGCCGCGCCCGTTGCGCCCGCCAACGGCAAGGCGGAGCCGGTGTGCGCCGCCACCGCCGGCAAGTCCGAGGACGTGCCCGCGCCGGGCGTGCCGCAGAGCCCGGCCACGCTGCGCGTGCCCACGGCCCAACTGCGCCAGGACACGCGGCTCATGAGCCTGCTGCGCTATGCGGTCCATGCGTCCGAGGACGAGACCGGCTGGGCCCGCGTGGGCGCGGTGGGCACGCAGATCGGCAACAAGACTTCGTTCGACGCGCGCAACTACGGCTATGCCTCGCTGTCCAAGCTGCTGGCGGCCACCCAGGCCTTCGAGTTCCGGGACGAGGGCACCTCCCGCGTGGCCGTGCGCGACAAGCGCGCGGCGCGGCAGCACGCCGCGCCGGGCGGCGGGCCCGCTGCGGCGTGAGCGGCGCGCAGGCCCTGGCCGCCATCGACTGGCGCAGCCCCTGGCTCGCGCCGCTGGCGGCCGCGGGGCACCGGGCGGCCGTGCGGGCGCTGGCCGGTGCCAGCGTGGCCGATGCGCTCAACGCGCTGGTGGACGAGGGCGCGGCCCCATCGCCCGGCGTGCGCTTCGTGCACCAGCAGGCGCTGCCGCAGGGCGTGGCCTATGAGCAGTTCATCCACGCCGAAGGCCGCGTGCCCACGCGCGACAACCTGCACGACTTTTTCAACGGCCTGGTCTGGTTGCACTACCCGGCCACCAAGCGCCGCCTCAACCAGTGGCAGGCCGGAGCCATCGCGGCCGACGGCGTGGGCGCGGTGCGCGGGCCGCTGCGTGATGCCATCACCGTGTTCGACGAGAACGGCGCCGTGCTGCTGGCGCCGCCCGCGCTGCACCAGGCCCTGGCCGCGCGCCAGTGGCATCGGCTGTGCGTGGAGCTGCGCCCGCTGTGGCGGCAGGCGCGGCTGCTGCTCATTGGCCATGCCCTGATGGAAAAGCTGGTATCACCACGAAAATCGATCACGGCGCATGTCTATCAAGCGTCAATAGCTATTAATTCAATAGCAAGTGCGGATGCCGCCCTGGCGGCCGAGCTGACCGCGGAGCGGTTCGCGGCCAAGCCCTTCAATCCCCTGCCGGTTCTGGGTGTGCCGGGCTGGTGCCCCGAAAACGAGAACTTTTGCTTCTATGATGACTCTCTCGTTTTCCGCAGCGCGCGCGCCGCATAGACCCACAACAACAGGCGCGCCCATGGCTGCCCACGCGGCTTGAAGCGTCGCGTACCACCCCTACATTGTTTTTTGCCCGCGTGGGAGCGGGCACACCAGTCTCTTTGTTCGGAGAAGCCATCGATGAAACGCATTGCGCTCTTTTTGCTGACCAACGTCGCCGTCGTGGTGGTGCTGGGCATCGTCGCCAGCCTGCTGGGCGTGAACCGCTACCTCACCTCCAATGGCCTGAACCTGGGCGCGCTGCTGGGCTTCGCCTTCATCATGGGCTTTGGCGGCGCGATCATTTCGCTCTTGATGAGCAAGCCCATCGCCAAGATGAGCATGGGCGTCACGATCATCAACGCGCCGCGCAACGGCGACGAGGCCTGGATCGTGGAGACGGTGCGCCAGTTCTCCGAGAAGGCCGGCATCCAGATGCCCGAGGTCGGCATCTACGAGGGCGAGCCCAACGCCTTCGCCACGGGCGCGTTCAAGAACTCTGCCCTGGTGGCCGTGTCCACCGGCCTGCTGCAGGGCATGACCCGCGAGGAGGTCGAGGCCGTGATCGGCCACGAGGTGGCCCACGTGGCCAACGGCGACATGGTCACCATGGCCCTGATCCAGGGCGTGATGAACACCTTCGTGGTGTTCCTGTCGCGCGTGATCGGCTACGCGGTGGACAGCTTCCTGCGCAAGAACGACGAGAACAGCTCCGGCCCCGGCATCGGCTACATGGTCACCACCATCGTGCTCGACATCGTGCTGGGCTTCCTGGCGGCCATCATCGTGGCCTGGTTCTCGCGCCAGCGCGAGTTCCGCGCCGACGCCGGCGCCGCCCAGCTCATGGGCCGCAAGCAGCCCATGATCAATGCGCTGTACCGCCTGGGCGGCATGCATCCCGGTGCGCTGCCGCAGAGCATGCAGGCCATGGGCATCGCGGGCGGCATCGGCAAGCTGTTCAGCTCGCACCCGCCTATCGAGGAACGCGTGGCCGCGCTGCAGAACGCGCAGCAGTGAACGGCGCGCTGCGGCGCTACGTCTGGCGGCACATCTTTACCGCCCCGCTACAAGCCCCTGTCAACAGCCGACAGGGGCTTTTTCGTTGTGGGAACATGACCGTCAGAAGTGCAAGGAGAGCATCGTGATCCTCACATCGACTTTTGCCGTGGGCCTGCGGCGCAGGCTGCCGGCCGTGGCCCTGGCCGCCGCCGGCCTGGTGTTGACCGGCTGCGTGGTGGCGCCGGCCTATCCGGTCGCCCCCGCGGGGGAGGTGGTGTACGCACCCATGGCGCCGCCGCCGCTGCAGGCCGAGGTGATCCCCATCGCGCCGTCGCCGGTGCATGTGTGGATCAATGGCTACTGGGGCTGGGGCGGGGCGCGCTATGCCTGGACGCCGGGCCACTGGGCCATGCCGCCGCGGCACGGCCATGTCTGGTATCCACCCCGCTGGGACCATGGGCCGCGGGGCTGGCAGCAGCACGGCGGGCGCTGGGGCCCGCGCTGAGTCCTGGCGCTCAGGCCGCGCCGCCCGAGCCGCGCGTGCCCGACGACGGCAGCGGCAGGCCCAGGAGGGCGCAGGCCACGGCCTCGCCGACCTTGACGCCGTCCACGCCGGCCGAGAGGATGCCGCCCGCATAGCCCGCGCCCTCGCCCGCGGGGTACAGCCCCGCGGTGTTCAGGCTCTGGAAATCGTCGCCGCGGCCGATGCGCAGCGGTGACGAGGTGCGCGTCTCCACGCCCGTCAGCACCGCGTCGTGCATGTCGTAGCCGCGGATCTTGCGGCCGAAGGCGGGCAGGGCCTCGCGCATGGCCTCGGTGGCGTAGGGGGGCAGGGCCTCGTCCATGCTGACCAGCGTGACGCCTGGCTTGTAGGAGGGCTGCACGTCGCCCAGCGCCTGGGAGGCGCGGCGCGCGAGAAAGTCGCCTACCAGTTGGGCCGGCGCGTTGTAGCTGCCGCCGCCCAGCTGCCAGGCGTGCGACTCCAGCTGGCGCTGCAGCACGATGCCGGCCAGCGGGTGCGCCTGGCCGGCGGCCAGTGCCTCCACGCCATGCGTGGCGCCGAGCTGGGCCTCGAACGCGGCAGGGTCGTGCGGGAAGTCCTGCGGGTCCACGCCCACCACCATGCCGGCGTTGGCGTTGCGCTCGGCGCGCGAATACTGGCTCATGCCGTTGGTCACCACGCGCCCGGGCTCGCTGGTGGCGGCCACCACGGTGCCGCCGGGGCACATGCAGAAGCTGTAGACGGTGCGGCCGCTGCCGGCGTGGTGCACCAGCTTGTAGTCGGCCGCGCCCAGCAGCGGGTGGCCCGCATGCTTGCCCCAGCGCGCGCGGTCGATCACGCTTTGCGGGTGCTCGATGCGCACGCCCACCGAGAACGGCTTGGCCTCCATGGCCACGCCGTGGCCGTGCAGCATGGCGAAGCTGTCGCGCGCGCTGTGGCCCAGGGCCATGACCACATGGTCGGCCCGCAGCTCCTCGGTGGCGCCGCTGGCCAGGTCGCGCACGCGCAGGCCGCGCAGGTGGCGCCGGCCGGCGGCGTCTGGCTCGACGATCACGTCGTCCACGCGCTGCTCGAAGCGCACCTCGCCGCCCAGGTCGATGATCTGCTGGCGCAGCGACTCGACCACTTTCACCAGCTTGAAGGTGCCGATGTGCGGGTGGGCCACGTACAGGATCTCGGGCGGGGCGCCGGCGGCGACGAATTCCTCCATCACCTTGCGGCCCAGGTGGCGCGGGTCCTTGATCTGGCTGTAGAGCTTGCCGTCGCTGAAGGTGCCTGCGCCGCCTTCGCCGAACTGCACGTTCGACTCGGGGTTCAGCGTGCGCTTGCGCCACAGGCCCCAGGTATCCCGGGTGCGCTCGCGCACGGGCTTGCCGCGCTCCAGCACGATGGGGCGAAAGCCCATCTGCGCCAGCACCAGCGCCGCGAAGATGCCGCAGGGCCCGAAGCCCACCACCACCGGGCGCAGCGCCGGCGCGGCGGGCGCGCGGCCCACGGGGCGCCAGGCCATGTCGGGCGTGGCGTGGATGTGCGGATGGCCGGCGTGGCGTGCCAGCAGCGCCGGCGCCTGGTCGGGCTCGGCGAGCTGGATGTCGAGGATGTACACGGCCAGCAGCTCGGCCTTGCGTGCGTCGAAGCTGCGCTTATGCACATGCACGGCGACGATGGTGGATTCGGGCAGGCCCAGCGCCTGGGCGGCCTGGGCGCGCAGCAGGGCGTCGGGGTGGGTGTCGGCGTCGTAGGCGCCGGCGGGCAGGGCTGCCAGCGGCAGCTTGATTTCGGACAGGCGGATCATGCGGTGCGGGCCCGTGGCGATCGGGCGTGCGGTGCCAAAGGGAGGGCGATGATAAGGGAGCGGCCCGCCGGCTGACGTGGTGGGTCTTTGTTTGCTATTAAATATATAGCTATTGGCGCTTGTTGGATAAGAGCAAACTGCCGTTTTGGCATGAAAAAGGCCCCTTGCGGGGCCCGGTGGGGGACGGGGGTGTGCGGGCTCAGGCCGGCAGGAAACCCTCGACCGACAGGTAGCGCTCGCCCGTGTCGTAGTTGAAGCCCAGCACGCGCGCGCCCGCGGGCAGGTCGGGCAGCTTCTGGGCGATGGCGGCCAGCGTGGCGCCCGACGAGATGCCCACCAGCAGGCCCTCTTCGCGCGCGGCGCGGCGGGCGTACTCGCGGGCGGGCTCGGCGTCGACCTGGATCACGCCGTCCAGCAGGCTGGTGTCCATGATCTTGGGGACGAAGCCGGCGCCAATGCCCTGGATGGGGTGGGGCGCGGGCTGGCCACCGGAGAGCACGGGCGAGGCCGTGGGCTCCACGGCAAAGACCTTGAGCTGCGGGAAGCAGGCCTTGAGCACGCGCGCCACGCCCGTGATGTGGCCGCCCGTGCCCACGCCGGTGATCAGCGCATCCAGGCCTTCGGGGAAGTCGGCCGCGATCTCCTGGGCCGTGGTGCGCACGTGCACGTCCACGTTGGCGGGGTTCTCGAACTGCTGGGGCATCCAGCTGCCGGGCGTGCCGTCCACCAGCTCCTGGGCGCGGGCGATGGCGCCCTTCATGCCCTTTTCGCGTGGCGTCAGGTCGAACGTCGCGCCGTAGGCCAGCATCAGGCGGCGGCGCTCGACGGACATGCTGTCGGGCATCACCAGGATCAGCTTGTAGCCCTTGACGGCCGCCACCAGCGCCAGGCCAATGCCGGTGTTGCCCGAGGTGGGCTCGATGATGGTGCCGCCGGGCTTCAGCGCGCCGCTGTGCTCGGCCGCCTCGACCATGGCCAGCGCGATGCGGTCCTTGATGGAGCCGCCGGGGTTGCCGCGCTCGGACTTCACCCACACGTTGGCGCCGGCGCCGAACAGGCGGTTGATGCGGATGTGGGGCGTGTTGCCGATGGTGTGCAGGATGTTGTCGACTCGCATGCTGTCTCCAGGAAGAGTGGTGGGAATCCGGTGAGGCGGGTGAGGCCGCCCATTGTGGGGGAGTTGTTCCGCCGTGCCGCGATATCGATATTCCGCCATGGATATGTGCCCGCTGGCGCTCGGGCGGTGCGCCGGCCAATTGACTTGCGTCAAGAATGTCGGCGCACTGGCATGCGGTTGCGGCCCGTGCGCGGGACAAGCGAAGGACAATGGTCGCATTGCCACTCCCATGCCTGCGCCATGACCCTGCTGCAATCCACCATGCTCATGCTCACCGCGAGTTGCGCGCTGATGCTCATCGGCTTTTCCGCGCGCGAGTCGCGCTGGGGGCCGGCGCTGATGATGCTGGGCATCGTGGGGGCGCTGCTGCTCATCGCCTACAACATTTTCAAGCTGCTGCCCGCGCAGTGAGGCGCCAGGGCGGATAATCACGCCGTGAAGCACGCCAGACCGCCGCTGGTGCAAGTGTCGAAAGACCGCACTGGAGGAACGTCCGGACTGCACAGGACAGCGTAGCAGCTAACGGCTGCCCACCGTGAGGTGAGGATCAGAGCAACAGAGACGAGTCCCGGGGGAGTGCCTGCGAAGGCAGACCACTGGGGGTGAAACGGGCAATCTCTACGCGCAGCAATACCAAGTAGGCCAGCGTTGACGTGGTTCCGCGGAGCTGGCGGGTAGGTAGCATCGAGCCGTGGTGGCGACACCCGGCCCAGAGTAATGGCGGTCACATGCGGGCAACCGCATGCACAGAATCCGGCTTATCGGCGCGCTTCACACTTTTTTCATCGCCGCACGCGCCGCTCTTCAGCGGGCGCAGTGCGGCGCCTGGCCGGCGCGCAGCGCACGCGCGCGGGCCGCCGTGTCGGGGTGGCTGCTCAGCAGCGACCACAGGTCTTCCTTCTCCGCCGGCTCCTGCCCCTTCTGTTCCCCCGGTCCCTTCGGGCCCTTGTGGCGGTGCCCGTCGCTGCCGTCGCCGTCGCCGTCGTGCGCGATGGCCTGCAGCAGCGCGCCCATGGGGGCCGTGGGCAGGCGCGCGTGCTGCATCAGCGCGATGGCGTGGCAGTCGGCCTCGCGCTCGTGGTTGCGGCGGTAGGCCAGGCCGGTGAGCAGCGAGCCGCCGGTGGACAGCAGGCCCGACACATCGCCCAGCGCCAACCCCAGCCCGATGTTGAGCACGCCTTGCTCGACCAGCATGCGCGTGGTGTGGCGGTGCGCCACATGGCCGATCTCGTGCGCCAGCACGCCGACCAGCGCGTCGTCGCCCAGCCGGTGTTCCTGCGCGGCCTCCACCAGCGCGTCGGTCATGACCACCGCGCCGCCGGGCAGCGCGAAGGCGTTGGGCGCCATGCCCGAGCGGAACGCCAGCGTGTAGCGGGGGGCGTAGCCGTCATAGCGCTGCAGCCGGGCGGGGCTCTGCGCCAGCAGGGCGTCGAAGCGCGCGCGCAGTTCGGCCTGGCGTTCGGGCGCGAGCTTGCTGGGCTTGAGCGTGCCGCTGTCCATTTGCTGCAGCGCGTTGTTCGACAGCGCCAGCTCCCAGGCCAGGGGCACGTGGCGCGTGAGCTGCGTGGCCAGCCAGGGCGTTCCATGGCGGTAGAAGAAGAACAGCCCGACCACGGACAGCAGCAGCACGGTGGCCAGAATGCCCCAGCGCGTCTGCATGCGCTGCGCCAGCCCCGGGCGCTGGCCCGCCGCCGCCAGCGCGGCCTGCCAGGCTGGGGCGTCGTCGATCTCCAGGCTGCCCGCGTCCCGCAGGTCCACCGCCAGCCGCTCCTGCGGGCGGCGGTGGCTCCAGGCCTCGGGCCAGCCCACGTCGCGGTGGGCGAAGGCGCGCGGCGCGGCGCCGGGCTGCTGCAGCGTGTGCAGCACCAGCGTGGGGCCGCCGGGCGCGGGCCGCAGGCCCACGAGCACGGGGCGGGCCTGGCTGCGCAGGCCGTCGAACCAGCGCGCGGGCACCAGGGGCGCGGCAGGCGCCTGCGTGTCGGGGGCGGCGGCCATGGCGGCGCGGCGTCAGCCGATGAGGTCCAGCCCCGCCGCGTCGGCCAGCGCGTCGCCAATGCCGCCCGGCTGCTGCTGCACCAGGCGGCCCGCCACCTGGTCCACGCCGCCCTTGACGTGCAGGGTGACGGACTCGAGCTTCATGCGGTATTCGCTGACCAGGGCGAACGGGCGGAAGAACCCCAGCGTGAGGAAGGTGAACAGCATGTTGCGCAGCCGCAGCAGCACGTAGGCGCCCACGCGCAGGTTGCACTTGAAGCGCGCAATGTGGCTCACGCCGATGTTGTCCCAGGTCAGGCGAAACAGCGCCGCCTCGCGGTAGGCGCGCGCCGGCGCCGTGGCCAGCACCAGCACGACCACGACGGCGACGATGACCGCCAGGATGACCAGCAGAAAGAAACCCATGCCCAGGCTCGAGCCCGGGGTGCTCCAGTTCAGGTTCTTGAGCAGCATGAGCGAGCCGCCGAAGAGACCGGTGATCACGGCGGTCAGCACCAGCGCCGAGACCACGAACACCAGCAGCGTGGCCAGCCAGAGCTTCACGAAGTCCATGTACACGGGCTTCCAGCGCCCGCCCTCGGTGCCGATGCGCGAGCGCAGCACCAGCAGGCTGCGGTAGTTGAACTCCAGGCGGATGACGCACAGCACCGTGAGCACCAGGCCCAGCAGCAACAGGCCCATCAGGGGCCAGTTAACGGGCGCGGGCGTGCCGCGGTCCTTGACCCCGTCGAACAGCTCGGGGGCCAGCGCCTGCGCGCCCAGGAAGACGCCGATCCACGTCAGCGCGATGGCAAAGAAGGGCCAGCTGGCGCGGTAGACCTCGGCCCAGTTGGCGGTGAACTGCAGGCGCAGCCCGCGCCAGCGCGTGTTGGCCATGCGAAAGCGCTGGGCGCTGCCCCAGATCAGCGGCGACAGGGCCGCGCCGCCCAGCAGGAACAGGCTGACCGCTGTGTCCTGCCCGGTGTTGGATGCCAGCTGGTAGGCCAGCGTCAGCAGCACCAGCACCAGGAAACCCACGACCATGCGGCGCTGCTGGGCGGTGAACTCCAGCGGGCTGCCCGCCACCAGCGTGTGGCCGTAGAAATACTGAGCCGTGCGCCGGCGCGCCCAGGGGGTGTACAGGCCCAGCGTGACGATGCCTAGCAGCACGTTCACGATCCACACGCGAAAGTACTCGCCGCCGCGGCCCGTGAAGCGCAGCCGGTGCGCCTCGATGTCCTGCGACTCGAAGGACGAGCGCAGCCCGGTGCGCACGGGCGCGCGTTCGGACCGTGTGTGTGCGTCCATGGATTTCCCCTCTCCCGGCTTGGTGTTGTGCTGGCGCGCAGTGTAGCGCAGCGCCCGGGCCGTTGTATCAGGGTGCAACAGGGCCCCGGCGCCCGTGTATCAAGCGCGGGTAGCTATTGTTTTGATTGCACCGCAGGCGTCAGAAACGCTCCCAGGGCTGCAGGTAGCGCCACTGTCCCTCGGGCAGCTTGGCCAGCGGCAGGCGGCCGATGCGGATGCGCTTGATCTGCACCACCCGCAGGCCCACGGCCTCGCACATGGACGGGATCTGGCCCGGGCGGATGCCCTTGAGCGCAAAGCGCAGGCGGTGCTCGCTCTGCCAGCTGGCCTTGATGGGCGGCAGCGGGCGCCCGTTGAAGGTCAGGCCGTGGCACAGCCGCTGCAGCCCGCCCTCGGCGATCTGGCCGGCCACCTCGACGATGCACTCCTGCTCCAGCGTCTCGATGTCCTCGATGAGCTTGCGCGCCATGCGCCGGTCCTGCGTGTACACGACCAGCCCGCAGGCCTCGGCCGGCAGCGGGGTGAAGCATTCCAGCTGGCGGAAGTGCCTCTGCAGCACGCGCACCGGCGGGCCGCCCTCGGCGTGGCGGCTGTCCGGCCGCACCAGCGTGAGGGCGTCGGGCAGGCCTTGGCTGCGGGCCGCGTGCGGGTCGCCCGCGGCGCCGAGCAGGCCGGCCTCGTAGCCCGCCGGCTTGTGCAGGATCAGGGTGATCGGCGGCACCTCCTGCGCCCGCGCGCCGGCGGCCAGTTCCACCTGCTGCTGCGGCGCAACGCGCGCGCCCGGGGCTTCCACCACCGCGCCGTCCACGCGCACCCAGCCGCCTTCGATGTACAGCTCGGCCTCGCGGCGCGAGCAGCCCTGCTGGTCGGCCAGCCGCTTGGAGAGACGAATCGCATCCATGTCAGTCATTTCCAGGCTCCAGCATGCGGATGCGCTCGACATGCGCCAGCAGCGAGCGCTGGGCCACGGGCCACAGGCGCTCGGGCACGTCGGCGTAGGCCAGGCGCACCCAGTCCTCCATGGTGCCCTCGGGCAGGGCCTGCATGGCGGCCAGCACCTTGGCCTCGCGCGCCAGGCGGTGGGCCTTCAGCTGGGCGATGGCGGCGCGCGCCTCGCCCAGCACGTAGCCGTGGGCCGGCAGGATGAATTCCACGCCGTGCGCGGCGCACAGGGCGTCCAGCCGGTCCAGCGAGTCCAGGTAGTCGGCCATGTTGCCGTCGGGCGGGTCGATCACCGTGGTGCTGCCGTTGAGGATGTGGTCGCCCGAGAACAGCAGGGCGTCCTCGCGCAGCAGCAGGCACAGGTGGTTGGCCGCGTGGCCGGGCGTGTGCACCACCTCCAGGGTATGGGTTGTTTTGCCGTCGGGCCCTTGTACCTCCAGCGTGAGCAGCTCACCATTTTGTAGCGACCGCTCGGGCGTGAATTGGCTGGCGGCGCGGGCCGTGGGGGCCGAGGGCAGGCCCAGGATGGGCGGCGCCGAGCGCCCGGCGCGCACGCACAGCTGCTGCAGCGGCGCGGCGCCGGGGGAATGGTCGGGGTGCGAATGGGTGCACACGATCATGCGGATGTCGCCGCCCGCGGCGCGCCAGAGCTTGTCCAGGTGCTCGGCGTCGGCCGGGCCGGGGTCGATGGCGATGTAGCCCGTGGCCGGGTCGCCCACCAGGTAGCTGTTGGTGCCGGGGCCGGTCATCACGCCGGGGTTGGGCGCGGTGAGGCGCTGCAGGTTCTTGAGCAGGGGCACGGGCGTCTCGCTCTGCCAGTCCAGCACATGTTCGCCCCGGCCCGCGGGGCTGACCAGCGCCAGCTCGCCGAAGGGCGGCTCGTGCTCCATGTAGCGCACCTCCTTGCCGGCGAGCAGGCCCGAGCGCGGGTTGCTCACCCACAGCGGCTGCTCGTGCGCGACGGCGGCCAGCACCGCATCCACGCCCTCGAACTGCGCCAGGCGCTGCAGCGTGCGGATGGTGGGGAAGATCATGAAGAACTGGCCGGCCTCGTGCCGCGCCAGCGCGTCGGCCGGGCGCACCCACACGGGCTCGAACTGTTCGGACTCGTCGGCCACGGGCTCCTGGCCGTCCGGCATGCGCGCCACGAGAAAGGGCACGGCAAAGCGCTTGGGCAGGTTGCGGTCGGCCGTCCAGTGGGCCAGCAGGTAGACCGCGTCGGCGGCCAGCCGCAGGCCGCGCTGCGCGCACTGGGCGGCGAACGGGGTGTCCGGCGGGGCCGTGCGGCCCAGCGCCGCGATGTCGTTCATGCCGGCCCAGCGGCCGTCGGCATGGCGCGCCAGCAGCACGCCCAGCTCCTCGAAGCTCTCGCGGATGGCGGCCATGGCGTCGGTCAGGCGCGCGGCGTCCTGCGCCGGGCGGCGGTCCGCCAGGGCGTGGGCAGCGGCGTCGGCGTCCTGCGGCTCGATGCCGCCGCCGGGAAAGACGTAGGCGCCGGGCACGAAGCTGGCCTTGTCCGAGCGGCGCGTCATCAAGACCTCGAGCGCGCTGCCGCCGCCCGGCAGGGGCGTGTCGCGCAGCAGCAGCACGGTGGCCGCATGCAGGGGGGTGACCGGTTCGCGGTAGGGGTGGATGTATTGGCTGTGGCGGGGCATCGCCGCATTATCGGCAGGAGCGGCCCTCAGTCTTGCGGGTGCAGTTGGGCCAGGCGCTCGAGCACCGGGCCGATGAGCCGCTTGGCGCGGGGGATGCCCAGGCTCCAGAGCATTTCCAGCAGCTCGATCAGGGCGGCGCCGTCGGCGCTGCGCTGCACGAGGTGGGTGGCGGTGGTCACGTCTTCGGCGTGGAGCCGGTCGAGTACGTCTACGGTCAGGGTCATGGGGGCCTCGCTATGGTGGGGTGGCGTGAAAAGCAGCAACCTGCCCAGGCCGGCCGAACCGCATCGGCGACAGACATCGGGGCCACCGCAGCCGGTGGGGGCGCACGGGTGTGCGGCCCGCCACCGGCTGCGGCGCCTCAGTCCGTCGGGCGCAGCTGCAGCAGGCGCTGGAGCAGGGGCTCCAGCAGATGCTGCGCGCGCGGGATGCCGCAGTTCCACAGCATCTCCAGCAGTTCAATCAGCGCCACGGGATTGGTGCTTTCCTGCACCAGGTCCGTGGCGGCATTGAGGTCGGCGGCATGGAGCCGGTCGAGAACATCCATCGTCAAGGTCATAGCACCTCCGTCATCGTTATCGTTGTCCCGCCCGGGCCGGCGCGCCGTTCTGGGCGGGAACCCCGGATGCTCCCCATGCAGCGCGCGGGCAGGCTGATAAAAATCAATATCCGAGCGAAAACCTCGGGTGTAGGGCATGGGGGATTTCCCATGGGTTGTCCGGGGGCGACGCCCGGGCGCGGCGGATAATCGCGCCATGCACATCCGCTTCACCAAGATGCAGGGCGCAGGCAACGACTTCGTGGTGCTTGACGAAACCCAGGGGCGCCTGGGGCTCACGCCCGCGCAGTACCGCTTCCTGGCCGACCGCCATTTCGGCGTGGGCGCCGACCAGATCCTCACCGTGCGCCCCTCGCCCGGCGCGGGCATCGACTTCGAATACGTGATCCACAACGCCGACGGCGGCCAGGTGGAGCAGTGCGGCAACGGCGCACGCTGCTTCGCACGCTACGTGCGCGACAAGGGCCTGACGGACCGGGACACCATCCGCGTGCAGACCATGGCCGGCGTGATTGCGCCGCGGCTGAACCCCGACGGCCGCGTGACGGTGGACATGGGCCGGCCCGAACTGGAGCCCGCGCGCGTGCCGTTCGACACCGCGGGCCTGCAGCCCGTGCCGCAGGGCATGGGGCAAAAATGGCCGCTGGCGCTTGATGGGCAAGCGCAGCAAGCTACTGTAATGATAGCGGTCGTGTCCATGGGCAACCCGCACGCCGTGCAGCTGGTGGAGGACGTGGACACCGCGCCCGTGGCGCAGACCGGTCCGCTCATCGAGCGCCATGCGCGCTTTCCCCAGCGCGTGAACGCCGGCTACCTGCAGGTGGTGAACCGCGCCGAGGTGCGCCTGCGCGTGTACGAGCGCGGCGCCGGCGAGACCCTGGCCTGCGGCACCGGCGCCTGCGCGGCCGTGGTCGCGGGCATCCGCCTGGGGCTGCTGGACGCGCGCGTGCAGGTGCACACGCGCGGCGGCCTGCTGACCATCGACTGGGCCGGCGGGCCGCAGGACCCGGTGTTCATGACCGGCCCCGCCACCACGGTCTTTGAAGGCCAGATCGACATTCCGGACGCTGTATGACCTCTTCCACCTCCTCTGTTTCCCCCATCACCGAAGACGACATCGCGCAGTTCCTGGCCAACACGCCGGGCTTCTTCGAGCGCCATGCCGAGCTGCTGGCCAGCGTCACCATCACCAGCCCGCACGGCCAGCGCGCCGTGAGCCTGCACGAGCGCCAGGCCGAGATGCTGCGCGAGAAGATCAAGGGCCTGGAGCACCGCGTGATGGAGATGGTGCGCCACAGCAACGAGAACACCGCCATCGCCCACAAGATCCACCAGTGGGCGCGCGAGATCGCCGCCGTGCGCGACGCGGCCCGCCTGCCGCGCGCCGTGGAAAACGGCATGCGCACGCTGTTCGACGTGCCGCAGGTGGCCCTGCGCGTGTGGAACGTGGCGCCCGGGCACGCCGGCCTCGTCGCCACGCAGCCCGTGAGCGAGGACGTGCGCTCCTTTGCCTCGTCGCTCACCATGCCGTTTTGCGGCCCCAACCTGGGCTTCGAGGCCACGGCCTGGCTGCCGCAGGCGGGCGAGGTGCAGTCGCTGGCCCTGCTGCCGCTGCGCGAGGGCGCGATCGACAGCGCCGACCAGCCGGCCTTCGGGCTGCTGGTGCTGGGCTCGCACGACCCGCACCGCTTCGAGGCCACCATGGGCACCGAATTCCTCTCGCGCATGGCCGAGCTGGCCAGCTCCGCGCTCGCGCGCCTGCGCTAAAAAAGTGAGCTGCCTGCGCTTGTCCCTACAGGGTTTCAATGGGTTTTCATGCTGAAACCCAATGGATGCAAGCGCGGCCAGCTCTGATTTTTGAGAGCCCGTGAGCACGCCGCCGGCCGCCCCGTCCCTGCCGCCCGAGGCGCTGCAGTACCTGGAGCATGTGCGCGTGGAAAAGCGCCTGGCCGCGCGCACGCTCACGCTTTACACACTGGACCTGGAGCGCCTGGCCGCCTTCGCCGCGGGCGTGGAGCTGCCGCTGCTGCGCCTGACCGGCGCCCACATCCGCCGCTTCGTGGCGCAGATGCACGCGGGCGGGCGCAGCGGGCGCGGCATCGCGCTGATCCTGTCGGGCTGGCGCGGCTTCTATGCCTGGGCCGCGCGCCAGGGCCTGGTGGCGCACAACCCGGTGCAGGACGTGCGCGCGCCCAAGGCGCCCAAGCCCCTGCCCAAGGCCCTGCCCGTGGACGACGCGGTGCGCCTGGCCGAGCATGAGCAGGCCGGCGCCGACCCCTGGCTGGAGGCGCGCGACGCCGCCATCGTAGAACTGCTCTACGGCTGCGGCCTGCGCGTGGGCGAACTGGTGGGCCTGGACCTGGCGCCCAGCCCGGCGGCGCACCAGCAGGGGCGCGGCTGGATCGATCTGCAGGCGGGCGAGGCCCATGTCTTCGGCAAGGGCGCCAAGCGCCGCAGCGTGCCCGTGGGCCGCGCCGCCGCCCAGGCGCTGCAGGACTGGCTGGCGCTGCGCGACCAGCCCTTTGGCGGCGCGGCCTCGCCGCGGCTGGAGGGCGCGCTGTTCGTCGGCCGGCGCGGCGCGCGGCTGACCGCGCAGTCCGTCTGGCTGCGCCTGCGCCAGCGCAGCCAGCTCGCCGGGCTGACCACGCCGGTGCACCCGCACATGCTGCGCCACTCGTTCGCCAGCCATTTGCTGCAATCGAGCGGCGACCTGCGCGCCGTGCAGGAGCTGCTGGGCCACGCCAACATCACCACCACCCAGGTCTACACGCGGCTGGACTTCCAGCACCTGGCGCAGGTGTACGACGCGGCCCACCCGCGGGCCAAGCGCAAGCCCGAATAGGCCAGCCTCGCGTGTGCCGCTGGGCGGGCACGAGGAGGGCGGCGGCGGTGCCGGCAAATTACCCAATTTCAGGGATAGACGAGTCCATCGGTTTTCTTTGTAATCAAAAGCTTCGGTCGGAGCCGGCGTTGTGAACCATGCCGTGGCGCGCTAATGGCGCGATGCCCGTGGTGGGGTGGCGCATCAAAATTTTTTGTTCTGTCGGAAGTTCCTGTGTGGGAGCGGATGTTTCTTGAAAGCAATATGTATGACGCATTCGAGGAGAAAAAACGCAGGTGGCTACGGGCTCCATGGTGTGATTCGGACGGCTGCCTGGATCACGGGGGCGGTTTCCTTGCTGCCGCAGAAGGTGGCCGCGCAAGCGGTGACCGTGGGGCCACTGGCCGCGACCCCGTCGATTCCTGTAGATGCACCGTGGGCCCTGGCGATTGCGTCGGTGGGGGTGTGTGCTGGCGTGGCCTGGCTGGCACGCAAGGGGCTGATTGCCAGCGCCCTGCTTCGCTCTTGTGTTCTGGCGGTCATGGGACTGGGCCTGGGTGGCGTGGCGATCTTCGGGAGCGCCGTTCAAGCGCAGTTGGCGGCAGTGCAGCGGGATTTCACGCAGCCCGCAGGAGAAACGCAAGCCATCCCCGTGCAGGCCACGGGCATGGCACCCGATGGTTCTCCGTTGGGCTTTGTGCCGGTGGAGTACACCAATCGTGCGGGGCGTCCGCTGGGCGTGATCCGCATCACGCAGCCCACCTGGAATACCTGTTTCCCCTTGGGTATTCCCACGCCTTTGCCCACCACGCCCGCAAGCCCTGGCGCCGCTTGCACGGTCGGATCGACGCTGGGGCCGAATGGCGTGTGCCGGGTCGATGTGGCACAGCTGTGCGCCGCGGCTGCCGCTACCGTGCTGGGGCACCAGCCCAGCAGTCTGGTGGCGGACACGGACAACGTGGCTCCCGGTGGCTCGGTCAGTGGAAATGTGCTGAGCAATGACGCGGATGCCGATGCCCCGCTACTGGTGGCGAGTTATGTGGCGCATGGCAGTACGGTGCTTGCGGGAACGACCACCGACGTGCCCGGCTGGGGCCGCTTGGTCATTCACGCCAGCGGCGCGTACACCTTTGCCGCTGCCGCCCCCTATGGCTCCACCAGTCCCACGGTCATTACCTACCGAACCCACACAGGAGCAACCAGCACACTGACGATCGCCGTGCAGGCGCACAACCGCGCGCCTGTGGCCCAAAACGATACGGTCGCGGTCCCTTCTGGAGGTTCTGCCGTGGTGAGCGTGCGTGGGAATGACACCGATCCCGACGGGGATGCGCTGACCGTGACAGCGGTCACCCAGGGGGGGGGCGTGGTTCCGTGGTGATCGACGCCGTCACGGGCAATCCCATCTACACGCCCAACGCCGGATATGACGGTTCTGACAGCTTCACGTACACCGTGTCAGACGGTCGGGGCGCCACCGCTACCGCCACGGTGGCCGTCACCGTGGTGGTGGCCAACCAGGCCCCTGTGGCCGTGGCAGACCAGATTGCACTGTCCCAAGGTGGTACGGCGACCGTGCTCGTCAGTGGTGCCACCAGTGTGCTGGCCAACGATACCGATGCTGACGGCGATGCACTACAAGCGATTCTTGTGACAGTGCCCAGCCATGGCACGCTCACACTGAACCCCAATGGCACCTTCAGCTATGTCCATAACGGCAGTGCAAACCCTGCGGATGGTTTCAGCTACCGGGCGAACGATGGCACCAACGACGGGAACACCGTTACCGTCGACATCACGGTGGCACTCGCCAATCGGTCGCCCGTGGCGGTGGACGACAACATGACCACGCCGCAGAACACCACTGTCGAGATTGCCTTGGCCGCACTGACATCCAATGACACCGACGTGGACGGAGACAGCCTTGCGGTGTTTGCCACAAGTGCCGTCGTCAATGGCAGTTTGGCCGTGATCGGCGGCAAGCTGTATTTCACGCCGGCGAACAACTTCGTGGGGGTGGGCTCGTTCACTTACAGCATTCACGATGGCAACGGTGGCACGGCAAGCGCCGTGGTGTATGTCACGGTAACGCCCTGAGAGGAGCCGGCCGAGATGATCGCGATGCTGCTGTCCCCGGAGCGCGCGGAGCCCCCCGGCATGCTGGGGGCGGCGGGATGCGCCTTCGCCGCGACAACGGCGGCACGGAAGCCATGCGCCTGCGCCCCGCAAGGCGTGTCGCCCTGCTCGGATCGTGGAGGCCGCTGCTGCCAGGAGCGCTGACGGCAGCGGCGAGACGGCGTACGTCGAATCGCACGATGGCAGGCTGCTTGCTGCCTGGAGGGCATTTCGCCCGCAGCCGTTCATTCGCGCTCGGGGCGGAGTGGTGTGCGGAATGCTTCTCTTTTTATAGCTGCTTGCGCCTATTCCTTGGGTGCTGGAGCTGGTTTTTATGGGAAACAATGGCTGGTGCGTGGCGCATGGCGCGTCCCGCATTGGCCAGGCCATCCGATGGTTCTGGCGTATCCCGGCGGGGCATGCCTCAAGGGCTTGGTCGTGATGCGCAAGCAGGCATGACGCCACCCGCGCGAAGGTCTTGACAGGCTCGCTACACTGAAAACCAGTTTCTTCCGCGGCGGTCCCCTGGCCGCCGCTTTGCATTCGCACTGACGGAAAGCACTCCATGTCCCTGATCCCCACCACCATCCTCACCGGCTTCCTCGGCTCGGGCAAAACCACCTTGCTCAAGCGCGTGCTGTCCGAGATGCACGGCCAGAAGATCGCCGTGATCGAAAACGAATTTGGCGAAGAGAACATCGACACGGACATCCTGCGCACCGAATCCAAGGAGCAGATCGTGCAGATGAGCAACGGCTGCATCTGCTGCACCATCCGCGAGGATCTGCGCGAAACCCTGCAACTGCTGGCCGCCAAGCGCCGCAAGGGGCTGGTGGAGTTCGACCGCGTGGTCATCGAGACCACGGGCCTGGCCGACCCCGGCCCGGTGGCGCAGACCTTCTTCATGGACGACGAGATCGCCGAGACCTATCTCATCGACTCCATCATCACCCTGGTGGACGCCAAGCATGCCCACCAGCAGCTCGACGACCGCCAGGAGGCGCGCCGCCAGGTGGGCTTTGCCGACCAGATCTTCCTGTCCAAGACCGACCTGGTGGGCGAGGGCGAGAAGGAAGACCTGATCCACCGCCTCAAGCACATGAACCCGCGCGCGCCCATCCGCGCCGTGCATTTCGGCGAGGTGCCGCTGTCCGAGGTGTTCGACCTGCGCGGTTTCAACCTGAACGCCAAGCTCGACATCGACCCCGACTTCCTCAAGGAAGACGACCATGACCATGCCGATTGCGACCACGACCATGGCCACTGCGAGCATGGGCACGCGCATGGCCATGATCACGGCCACCAGCACGGCGAGCACTGCGGCCACGACCACGAACATGGCGAGCATTGCAAGCACCCGCACCACCATCACCACGACGACGATGTGAAGAGCTTCGTCTACCGTGCCGACAAGGCCTTCGACCCCGCCAAGCTCGAGGACTTCCTGGGCGCCATCGTCAACATCTACGGCCCGCGCATGCTGCGCTACAAGGGCGTGCTGCACATGCAGGGCACGGACCGCAAGGTGATCTTCCAGGGCGTGCACCAGCTCATGGGCAGCGACCTGGGGCCGCAATGGGCCGAGGGCGAGCCGCGCCAGAGCAAGATGGTCTTCATCGGCATCGACCTGCCCCAGGACATCCTGCTGCAGGGGCTGGAGCAGTGCCTGGTGTGAGCCCGCGGTGCGCGGTGCGCCGGCAAAGTGCACTGCGCCTGTGTGGTATCCACAACGTTTTGGCCATTGCCGGCGCAGGTCTATACAATCGCGCCCCGGCGAAAACGCCCCAAGGCATGCCACCCGCACCGCGCCGTTCATCTCACCATGGGCGGCCGGAATCGCCCGAATTGCGAGGAGACAGGAAGTGAAAGCCGAATCCAGCAAAGCCAAGGCCGCGGCCAAGGCGCCGCGCGCAGGCGTCAAGCCCGCGCCGGTAACCGCGCACCCTCCTCGGCCTTCTCCTTCCGGTTCCGGGCAATTGAACGTACCATCAACAGCACAGAAGGGGGCGCCCGCCGCCTCTGCCGCCAGCTTTATTCAAACTATGACTACGACCCTGCAAACCTCTGTGGCGGCCGCCAAGAAAGACCCCAAGCTGGCCAACAATTGGAAAACCAAGTCCGCCGAAGAACTGTCGGACGCCGAAGTGCTGGCCATGCCCGAGAGCGAGTACATGAACGACAAGCAGATGGCGTTCTTCCGCCACAAGCTGGTTCAGCTCAAGCAGGACATGCACAACAACGCCGGTGAAACCACCGAGCACCTGCGCGAGGACACCGTGGTCGTCCCCGATCCGGCCGACCGCGCCACCATCGAGGAAGAGCACGCCTTGGAACTGCGCACCCGCGACCGCGAGCGCAAGCTGCTCAAGAAGATCGAGCAGTCCATCGCCCGCATCGACTCCGGCGACTATGGCTACTGCGACGAGACGGGCGAGCCCATCGGCGTGGGCCGCCTGCTGGCGCGCCCCACGGCCACGCTGTCGCTGGAAGCCCAGCAGCGCCGTGAGCTCAAGCAGAAGATGTTTGGCGACTGAGCGCCCAGGCGAAGGTTTCCGCATGCAAGGCACAGGGCTGCGCGCGCACGGCCGCACACCATGAGCAAGGAAGAAACCTCTTCCGGCGGCCTGCTGTCCAAGATGGTGAGGTTCGTGCGCAACCCCACCGTCAACTGGTCGGATCTCGACGCGGTGGAAGCCGACCGCGAGAGCCAGTACAGCAAGCAGATGCTCAAGGAGATGATTGAGCGCAAGCGGCGCAATGACTTCGTGCGCCGCCGCGAGTTCGATCAGCTGCGCAAGCTGCGCCAGCGCGAGGTCCTGCAGGGCCAGCGCGTCGACGACCCCACGGGGCGCACCTCGTTCTTCCAGACCAGCATGACCTCGCCCGACGACCGGGCCGTCACGCTCAAGAAGATCGACGAGATCGAGGCCCAGATGTCCCAGCAGTGGTGGAAGAGCAAGGGCGGTGGCGAGGCTGCGTCCGTGCTCCCCGCGTCCGCTGTGCCGGGCGCTGCGGCCGCGGCGCCCACCCAGCCCATGCCGCCGGCGCCTGTGCGCCCGGCGGCGGCCATGCCGGTCATTCCCGCGCATGCGCCCGTGGGCGGCATCCAGCCCGCGCCCGCGTCGGCCGCCATTGCCGCGGCCCTGGCCTCCAGCGGGTTGGCGGGGGAGCATGCGCGTGCCTTCGCACCCACCGCGCCGCTGAGCCTGCCCGCCGCGCTCGACAGGGCGCCGCTGGTGGCCCCCTTGTTTGCCGATGATGGCCTGGATGGCATCGGGGCGCCGGCATCCCGCGCGCAGGATGCGCAGGATGCGGCGCCGAAACTGGAGAAATTCGTGCACGAACCCGATCTTGAAGAGGCCGCGATCCGTTTCGCCAACGGCGACTATGCCGGCGCGGAATCGGGCCTGAAGGACGTGCTGGCCCAGCACCAGCGGGACGATCCGCAGCAGCAGCACGACATCTGGATGACGCTGTTCGACCTGTACCGTGCCATCGGGCAGCAGGCGCAGTTCGACGTGCTGGCCATCGACTACGCCGCGCGCTTCGGCCGCTCGGCGCCGCTGTGGTTCTCCCTGCCCGAGCAACTGGGCCTGCACGCGGCGGCCCCGGAGGCTGCCGCGCCCGCCGTGCCGCAGCGCGAGCTGAGCTGGAATGCGCAGCCCACGCTCACCCAGCAGTCGGTGGCCGCGCTGCAGGCCTCGCTGGCGCGCTCCGCGCCGCCGTGGACGCTGACCTGGACGCGCCTGACCGACATCGAGCCGCCCGCCGTGTCCGCCCTGGCCGAGCTGGTCGAGCATTGGGCCGAAAGCGATGTGCAGATCAAGTTCGTGGGCGTGCGCGCGCTACAAGCGGTGCTGCAGGCCCACACCCAGTCGGGCGACCGCGGGGCCGATCCGCAGTGGTGGCGCCTGCGCATGGCCGTGCTGCGCATGATGGGGCTGCCCGACGAGTTCGAGCTCGTGGCCCTCGACTACTGCGTGACGTACGAGGTTTCGCCACCCTCCTGGGCGCCGCCCGCCTGCGGCTACAGCGGCGACGATGGCGCGCAGCCCGCCGCCGTGCAGGATGCGCCCGACAGCGATCTGCACATGTCCGGCTTCGCGCTGTCGCAGCCCGCGGGGGGGCACGAGGGCCCCGTCGCGGCGCTCGAAGGCCATATCGAGGGCGACGCCACGCCGGCGCTGGAGCCCCTGGAGGCCCTGGTGCGTCCCGGCGTGCCGCTGATCGTGGCCTGCGACCGGCTGATCCGCATCGACTTCGCCGCCGTGGGCTCGGTGCTGAACTGGGCGGCCGAGCAGCAGGCGCAGGGCCATGTGGTGCAGTTCACCAATCTGCACCGCCTGGTGGCGGTGTTCTTCAACGTGATCGGCGTCAACGAGCACGCCTGGGTGGTGCCGCGCAAGAACTGACGGCCCGGCAGCCGGCGCCGCATGCGCAGGCCCCGGTAAGGTTGCCGGGCCCCGCTTGCAATGGGCGCAGCCGCCCCCATATGCCATCCCCATGGAACAGTACCACGGCACCACCATTCTCAGCGTCCGGCGCCAGACGGCGGACGGCATCCAGGTCGCCATTGGCGGCGACGGCCAGGTCACCCTGGGCAACATCGTCGTCAAGGGCTCGGCGCGCAAGGTGCGCAAGCTCTATGGCGGCAAGGTGCTGGCGGGCTTCGCGGGCGCCACGGCCGATGCCTTCACGCTGTTCGAGCGCTTCGAGGCCAAGCTGGAAAAGCACCAGGGCCAGTTGACGCGCGCGGCCATCGAGCTCACCAAGGAATGGCGCACCGACCGCGTGCTGCGCCGCCTGGAGGCCATGCTGGCCGTGGCGGACCATTCCGCCTCGCTCATCATCACCGGCAACGGCGACGTGCTGGAGCCCGAGCAGGGCATCGTCGCCATTGGCTCGGGCGGTGCCTATGCGCATTCGGCCGCCAAGGCGCTGCTGAACAACACCGATCTGCCGGCCGCCGAGATCGTCAAGAAGTCGCTGGAGATCGCCGGCGAGTTGTGCATCTACACCAACATGCACCACACCATCGAGACACTGTAGTCTTGTTTGCTATTATTTTAATAGCTGTTTGCGCTTATTCATAAAGCGCCAGAAGCTGATTTGACTCATAAAGACAGGCAGGCCGCAGCATGTCCTCCATGACCCCCCAGGAAATCGTCTCCGAACTCGACAGGCACATCGTCGGCCAGTCCGGCGCCAAGCGCGCCGTGGCGATCGCTCTGCGCAACCGCTGGCGCCGCCAGCAGGTGGACGCCGGCCTGCGCCAGGAGATCACGCCCAAGAACATTCTGATGATCGGTCCCACGGGCGTGGGCAAGACCGAAATCGCCCGGCGCCTGGCGCGTCTGGCGGACGCGCCCTTCATCAAGGTCGAGGCCACCAAGTTCACCGAGGTGGGCTATGTGGGCAAGGACGTGGACTCCATCGTCCGCGACCTGGTCGAGGTGGCCGTGAAGCAGACGCGCGAAGCCGACATGAAGAAGGTGCGCGCACGCGCCGAGGATGCGGCCGAGGAGCGCATCCTCGACGTGCTGATTCCGCAGGCGCGCAGCGCCGGCGAGCCCGCGGCCGACAGCGCGGCGCGCCAGGTGTTCCGCAAGAAGCTGCGCGAGGGCCAGCTCGACGACAAGGACATCGAGGTCGACCTGGCCGACGCCGCGCCGCGCCTGGAGGTGATGGGCCCGCAGGGCATGGAGGAAATGGCCGAGCAGCTGCGCGGCATGTTCAGCCAGATGGGGCAGGAGCGGCGCAAGACGCGCAAGCTCAAGATCGCCGAGGCGCTCAGGCTGCTGACCGACGAAGAGGCGGCCAAGCTGGTTAACGAGGAAGAGGTCAGGAACCGCGCGCTGGCGAACGCCGAGCAGAATGGCATCGTCTTCATCGACGAGATCGACAAGGTGGCGGCGCGCCAGGAATCCAGCGGCGCCGACGTCTCGCGCCAGGGCGTGCAGCGCGACCTGCTGCCGCTGGTGGAGGGCACGACGGTGTCCACCAAGTACGGCATGGTCAAGACCGACCACATTCTGTTCATCGCCTCGGGCGCCTTCCACCTGGCCAAGCCCAGCGACCTGATTCCCGAGCTGCAGGGGCGCTTCCCGATCCGCGTGGAGCTGGGCTCGCTGTCGGTGCAGGACTTCGAGGCCATCCTCACGCAGACCCATGCCTCGCTGGTCAAGCAGTACCAGGCGCTGCTCGCCACCGAAGGGGTGGCGCTGGAGTTCCGCCCCGAAGGCATCACGCGCCTGGCGCACATCGCCTACGAGGTCAACGAGCGCACCGAGAACATCGGCGCGCGCCGCCTGTCCACGGTGATGGAGCGCCTGCTGGACGAGGTGAGCTTCGACGCGACGAGGCTGGCGGACCAGACGGTGGTGGTGGATGCGGACTACGTGAACGCGCGGCTGCAGTCCCTGAGCCAGGATGAGGATCTGTCCAGATACATCCTGTGATATTTGGTAGCGGCCCCGTCAAGCCTTCAGAAATCACTTGCATACCTGCACCTAAGTACTTAATCAATAAGGAATTTTGCCCGTTTCTCACCTCCAGATTCGGCGCTAAGTCCTTGATTTCATTGCAAAATTTTGTAGCGCGACCCCTTGCCTGGTGTTCTTTTCCTGCTACAGTGCAAAAAAGTGCAATTAAGTGGTGAAAAGTGCCATCTGACCCCTGTCCCGGGGCGTTGGAAGCGGCATCATCAAGCAGAGGTCTCCATCCGTGTTTCAAGGGGCGTCATCGCTGAGTCTGGATGCAAAGGGGCGGCTGTCTGTGCCGACCCGGCATCGTGACGCCCTCGCGGAGCAGGCCAGCGGCCAACTGACCGTCACCAAGCACCCCGACGGCTGCCTGATGGTCTTTCCCCGCCCCGAGTGGGAAAAGTTCCGCGAGCGCATCGCCCAACTGCCCATGTCCGCCCAGTGGTGGAAGCGCATCTTCCTGGGCAATGCGATGGACGTGGAGATGGACGGCACGGGCCGGGTGCTGGTCTCGCCCGAACTGCGCGAGGCGGCCGGCCTGTCCAAGGACGCCATCTTGCTGGGCATGGGCAATCACTTCGAACTCTGGGACAAGGCGACCTACGAGGCCAAGGAGGCTGCGGCCATGCAGGCCGACATGCCCGACGTCTTCAAGGACTTCTCTTTTTAAGGACTGCGCGTGAATCAGTCCCTGCAGCACACCACGGTCTTGCTCGATGAGGCGGTTTACGCCTTGCTGGGCGATGGCGAATCGCCCGCGGGCACCTTCGTAGACGGCACGTTCGGCCGGGGGGGGCATTCGCGTCTCATCCTGCAGCGGCTGGGGCCGCAGGGGCGGCTGGTGGCGTTCGACAAGGACCCCCAGGCCATCCAAGAAGCGGCGCGCATCCAGGATGCGCGCTTTTCCATTCGGCACCAGGGCTTTTCGCACCTGCAGGAGCTGCCGCCCGCCAGCGTGGCGGGCGTGCTGCTCGACCTGGGGGTCAGCTCTCCGCAGATCGACGATCCGGGGCGCGGGTTCAGTTTTCGATTCGACGGTCCGCTGGACATGCGCATGGACACCACGCGCGGCCAGAGCGTGGCCGAGTGGCTGGCAGATGCCGAAGCGGCGCAGATTGCGGAGGTGATACGTGACTACGGTGAAGAACGGTTTGCTGGCCCCATTGCAAAGGCGATTGTTGCTCGGCGCACGCAGCGCGGCCCCATTGCAAGCACCGCCGAACTGGCCGACATCGTGGCTGGCGCGGTCAAGACCCGCGAGGCAGGCCAGAACCCTGCAACGCGCACATTTCAGGCTCTTCGGATTTTCATCAATGCCGAGCTTGAAGAACTGCAACAGGCGCTAGAGGCCAGCCTGGCGGTGCTGCAGCCCGGTGGGCGGCTGGTGGTGATCAGCTTCCACTCGCTCGAAGACCGCATCGTCAAGCAGTTCATCGCCCAGCATTCCAAGGAGGTCTTCGACCGCCGCGCGCCGTTCGCGCCGCCCCAGCCCATGCGGCTCAAGGCCCTGGAGCGCATCAAGCCCGGTGCCGCCGAGGTGGCGGCGAACCCGCGTGCGCGCAGTGCCGTGATGCGCGTGGCCGAACGCACGGAGGTGCCTGCATGAATGCCGCGCGGGCCCTCTGGGGGCGCGGCGTGGCACGCAGCCCGGGGGGGCGGCCATGACGCGCGTCAGCCTGGTGCTGCTGCTGGCCGTGATGGCCAGCGCGCTCTACCTGGTGCACACGCAGTACCAGTCGCGGCGCCTGTTCACCGAACTCGACCGCGCGGTGGCCGAGTCGCGCCGCCTGGAGACCGAGCACCAGCGCCTGCAGGTGGAAAAGCGGGCCCAGGCCACGCCGCTGCGCGTGGAGCGCCTGGCGCGCGACCGCCTGCACATGCGCACGACCACGCCGGCCATCACCCAGTACGTGACCGATGACGGCGCCCCCGTGGCGTCCGTTCCCGCGGCGGGAGGCGTGCAGTGAGCAGCCGCAGCGTGAACTACACCTCCAGCCCGCTGCTGGCCAGCAAGACACCGGTCTGGCGCAGCAAGATGATCGTCGCCCTGGTGGCACTGGGCTTCATGGGGCTGGCGGGGCGCGCGGCCTACGTGCAGGTGTTTGGCAATGCCTTCTTCCAGCGCCAGGGCGAGGTGCGGTTTGCGCGCACGCTGGAGCTGCCGGCCAACCGCGGCCGTATCCTGGACCGCAACGGGCTGATCCTCGCCTCCAGCGTGCCGGCGGCCAGCATCTGGGCCATTCCCGAGGACGTGGAGGGCGACAAGCCCGAGGTGCGCGCCAAGCTCAAGGAATTGGCGCGCCTCATGGACATGCCGCTGCCCGCGCTGCAGGCCAGGCTGGCCGACGAGGACAAGACCTTCGTCTGGATCAAGCGCCAGCTTGACTGGGACGTGGGCCAGAAGATCGCTGCGCTGAACATCAAGGGCATCTACCAGCGCAAGGAATACAAGCGCCAGTACCCCGAGGGCGAGGCGGCCGCGCATGTGGTGGGCTTCACCAACGTGGAGGACCATGGCCAGGAGGGCATGGAGCTGGCGTTCGACAAGGAGCTGGCCGGCAAGGCCGGCTCCCGCCGCGTGATCAAGGACCGCCTGGGCCGCGTGGTCGAGGGCGTGGGCGCCGAGGTGCCGCCCGTGGACGGCAAGGACATGCAGCTGTCCATCGACAGCAAGGTGCAGTTCTTTGCCTACCAGAAGCTGCGCGACACCGTCATGGCGCACGGCGCCAAGGCCGGCAGCGTGGTGGTGCTCGACGCCCGTACCGGCGAGGTGCTGGCCCTGGCCAACTACCCCAGCTACGTGCCCGACAAGCGCCAGAACCTCACGGGCGAGCAGCTGCGCAACCGCGCGCTCACCGACGTGTTCGAGCCCGGCTCGACCATCAAGCCCATCACCGTCGGACTGGCGCTGGAAAGCGGGCGCTTCAAGCCCGAGACCCTGGTGGACACCACGCCCGGGCGCATCAACATCACGGGCTCGACCATCAGCGACACGCGCAACTATGGCGTGCTGTCGGTGGAAGGAGTGATCCAGAAGTCGAGCAACGTGGGCACCACCAAGATCGCCATGCAGCTGCCCGCGCAGGAGATGTGGGAGACCTTCTCCGCCGTGGGCTTCGGGCAGAAGCCCCACATCGCCTTTCCCGGCGTGGCCGGCGGGCGGTTGCGGCCGTACAAGAGCTGGCGGCCCATCGAGCAGGCCACCATGGCCTACGGCTACGGCCTGTCGGCCAGCCTGTTCCAGATGGCGCGCTCCTACACCGTGTTCTCCAACGGCGGCAAGGTGATTCCGGCCACCATGCTCAAGTCCCACGAGCCCGGCGTGGGCGTGCCCGTGTTTTCCGAACGCACCGCCAACCAGGTGCGCAAGATGCTGCAGATGGCCGCCGGCCCCGGCGGCACGGGGCAGAAGGCGCAGACCGTGGGCTATTCGGTGGGCGGCAAGTCGGGCACGGCGCGCAAGCAGGTGGGCAAGAGCTATGCCTCGGGCAAGTACCGGGCCTGGTTCACCGGGCTGGCGCCCGTGGACCAGCCGCGCATCATCGTCGCCGTGATGGTCGACGAGCCCAGCAACGGCGTGATCTACGGCGGCGCGGTGGCGGCGCCGGTGTTCAGCGAAGTGGTGCAGCAGACGCTGCGCATGATGGGCGTGGCGCCCGACATGGCGGTCAAGCCGCTGATCGTCTCCAACGCCGTGGAGGAGTCGCTGTGACGGCCCTGCACACCCTCACCTCTGCACCCGAGGCCGTGCGCTGGCTGCGCGAGCGTGTCACGGGAACGCTGCAGACCGACAGCCGCCTCGTCCAGCCGGGCGACGGCTTCATCGCCTGGCCCGGCGCGGCCACGGACGGGCGCGCCCATGTGGGCGATGCCATGGCGCGCGGTGCCGTGGCCTGCCTGGTGGAACAAGAGGGCGTGGCGCCCTTCGGGTTCGATGGCCGCCCGCATATCGCGTCGCTGCGCGGCCTCAAGGCCGCGACCGGCCTCATTGCCGACGCATGGTTCGGCCACCCCACGCAGCGCCTGCCCGTGCTGGCCGTGACGGGGACCAATGGCAAGACCAGCACCGCCTGGTGGCTGGCTGACGCCTTTGGTTTGCTATCAAAACAGGAGCTATCCGCGCTTGGCGGGTGTGCGCTGGTGGGTACTTTGGGTATGGGTGTGCCGCCGGCGCTTGATGCCACGGGCATGACCACGCCCGATCCGGTGCGCCTGCAGCGCGCCTTCGCGCAGTTTGCCGACGCGGGCCTGGGGGCGTGCGCCATCGAGGCCTCGTCCATCGGCCTGGCCGAGCACCGGCTGGACGGCACGCGCATCCGCGTGGCGCTGTTCACCAACTTCACCCAGGACCACCTGGACTACCACCCCGGCATGGCGGCCTATTGGCAGGCCAAGCGCGTGCTGTTCGACTGGCCCGGGCTGCAGGCCGCCGTGGTCAACATCGACGACGCGCAGGGTGCCGCGCTGCATGCCGAGCTCGCGGGCCGCGGGCTGGACCTGTGGAGCGTTTCCATCCACGGGCCGGCACGCCTGCAGGCCCGGGACATCGTGCACACGGGCGCCGGCCTGGCGTTCACCGTGGCCGAGGGCGCGCAGGCCGAGCTGCTGCAGACCCGGGTCATCGGCCTGTACAACGTCTCCAACCTGCTGGGCGTGATCGCCGGCATGCGCGCCATGGGCGTGCCGCTGGCGCAGGCGCTGCGGGCCTGCGCCGGGCTCGCGCCGGTGCCCGGCCGCATGGAGCAGCTGGCCCTGGCCGGCCAGCCCCTGGTGGCCGTGGACTATGCCCACACGCCCGATGCGCTGCACCAGGCTCTGGCCGCGCTCAGGCCCGTGGCGGCGCAGCGGGGCGGCCGCCTGTGGTGCGTGTTCGGCTGCGGCGGCAACCGCGATGCGGGCAAGCGCCCGTTGATGGGGGCCGTGGCCCAGCGCGAGGCGGACCGCGTGATCGTCACCAGCGACAACCCGCGCGGCGAAGACCCGCGGGCCATCATCCACCAGATCCTGCTGGGCATGATCGCCTCGACCCACGTGCGCGCCGAAGCCGACCGCGCCGCCGCTATCGCGCAGGCGCTGGCCGAGGCCGATGGCGCCGACGTGGTGCTGATCGCCGGCAAGGGCCATGAGGATTACCAGGAGACGGCCGGCAGACGCCTGCCGTTTTCCGACATGGCGCAGGCGCGTGACGCGCTGGCGCGCCGAGGAGCCGTGGCATGAGCCACCCACACATTTCCCCCATGCTGACCTTGCAGCAGGCGCTGGCCCTGCTGCAGCCCCGCATTCCTGCCGCCCGCATCGTGGGCGACGGCGCCACGCCGCTCGCGCGCGTGCACACCGACACGCGCACGCTGGCGCAGGGCGACCTGTTCGTGGCGCTCAAGGGCGAGCGCTTCGACGCCCACCAGTTCCTCGCGCAGGCGCGTGCCGCCGGTGCCGCCGCGGCCCTGGCCCATGGCGGGCTGGCGGCGGCCGGCCTGCCCGGCATCGAGGTGCCCGACAGCCTGCGCGCGCTCGGCGCACTGGCCGCCGGCTGGCGCGCGCAGTGGGCGCTGCCGTTGATCGGCGTGACGGGCAGCAACGGCAAGACCACGGTCACGCAGATGATCGCCGCCGTGCTGCGCGCCTGGAAGGGCGATGCCGCGCTGGCCACCCAGGGCAACTTCAACAACGACGTGGGCGTGCCGCTCACGCTGCTGCGGCTGCGCGCAACGCACGCGGCGGCGGTGATCGAGCTGGGCATGAACCACCCGGGCGAGATCGCCGGCCTGGCCGACATGGCGGGGCCCACCGTGGCCTTGGTCAACAACGCCCAGCGCGAGCACCTGGAGTTCATGGGCACGGTGGAGGCCGTGGCGCGCGAGAACGGCAGTGTGTTCGCGGCACTGCCGCCGCAGGGCGTGGCCGTGTTCCCTGCCGCCGATGCCTTCACGTCGCTGTGGCGCGAACTGGCGCAGGGGCGCCGCTGCCTGACGTTTGGCGAGGCGGCGGGCGAGGTGCGCTGCGCGGCCGCGCAGTGGCAGGGCGGCGCCTGGCAGGTGCGCGTGGACACGCCGCAGGGCGCCTTCGACACGCGGCTGGCCATTGCCGGGCGGCACAACGTCACCAACGCACTGGCCGCCACCGCCTGCGCCGTGGCCGCGGGCGTGCCGCTGGAGGCCATCGCGCAGGGCCTGGCGGCCTTCGTGCCGGTCAAGGGGCGTTCGCGCGCCTTCGCCGTGCAGTGCCAGGGGCGCGGCATCACCGTGGTGGACGACAGCTACAACGCCAACCCCGACTCCGTGCACGCCGCCGTCGAGGTGCTGGCCGAACTGCCGGGCCCGCGCCTGCTGGTGCTGGGCGACATGGGCGAGGTGGGCGACCAGGGGCCGCAGTTCCACGCCGAGGCCGGCGCGCATGCGCGCCAGCGCGGCATCGAGCAGGTTTATGCGCTGGGCGCCTTGAGCGCCCACGCGGCGCGGGCCTATGGGCCTGCGGCAAGGCATTTTGACGACATGGCAGCGCTGCAGGCAGCGGTGCGGGCAGCGCTGCCCGGGGTGGGCAGCGTGCTGGTGAAGGGATCGCGATTCATGAAGATGGAACAGGTGGTGCAGGCGCTCGAGGCCGTGCATGAGGCCGGAGCGCAGGGCGGCACCGCCCGGGGAACGACCGCTGAGGGAGGCGCCGCATGCTGCTGATGCTGTCCCAATGGCTGCAGGGCCTGTCGCCCGACTTGAGCTTTCTGCGCGTGTTCCAGTACCTCACGTTCCGCGCGGTGATGGCCGCCGTGACGGCCCTGCTGATCGGGCTGGTGGCGGGGCCGAAGGTCATTCGCATGCTCACCTCGCTCAAGATCGGCCAGCCCATCCGCGGCTACGGCATGCAGTCGCACCTGTCCAAGAGCGGCACGCCCACCATGGGCGGCGTGCTGATCCTGGGCTCCATCGCCATCTCCACGCTGCTGTGGTTCGACCTGTCCAACCGCTTCGTGTGGATCGTGCTCGCCGTCACGCTGGGCTTCGGCGCCATCGGCTGGGTGGACGACTGGCGCAAGGTGGTCAACAAGGACCCGGAGGGCATGCGCTCGCGCGAGAAGTATTTCTGGCAGTCGGTGATCGGCCTGCTGGCCGCGCTGTACCTGGTGTTCAGCATCTCCGAAAGCTCCAACGCGCGCGTGTTCGAGCTGTTCGCCACCTGGGTGCAATCGGGCTTCTCGCTGGATCTGCCGCCCAAGGCCGGCCTGCTCGTGCCCTTCTTCAAGGAGGTCAGCTACCCGCTGGGCGTGCTGGGCTTCGTGATCCTCACCTACCTCGTGATCGTGGGCTCGAGCAATGCGGTGAACCTCACCGACGGCCTGGACGGCCTGGCCATCATGCCGGTGATCATGGTGGGCTCGGCCCTGGGCATCTTCGCCTACGTGACGGGCAACGCCAGCTACTCCAAGTACCTGCTGTTCCCGCACATCCCGGGCTCGGGCGAGCTGCTGATCTTCTGCGCGGCCATGGCCGGCGCGGGCCTGGCCTTCCTGTGGTTCAACACCCATCCGGCCCAGGTGTTCATGGGCGACGTGGGCGCGCTGGCGCTGGGCGCGGCGCTGGGCACTATCGCCGTCATCGTGCGCCAGGAAATCGTGCTGGCCATCATGGGCGGCATCTTCGTGGTCGAGGCCCTGTCGGTGATGCTGCAGGTGACCTGGTTCAAGTACACCAAGCGCCGCTACGGCGAGGGCCGGCGCCTGCTGAAGATGGCGCCGCTGCACCACCATTTCGAGAAAAGTGGCTGGAAGGAGACGCAGGTCGTCGTGCGCTTCTGGATCATCACCATGCTGTTGTGCCTCGTGGGGCTGTCCACGCTGAAGCTGCGATGAGCACCGAGCACCACGACCCCCTGCGCCCCGAAGCGGCCACGCCCGCCGCGGTGGATGCGGCCGTGCCCGCACCGGTGGCGGTGTCGTTGCCGGAGGCGGTGCCGCCTGTCGCACCGGCCGAGGTGCTGCCCGGCGCCGAACCGCCGGCCGTCCCAGCTGCCGCTGACCGCTTCGACTACACCGCGCCCACGGTGTCGGCCGCCGCGGCCGCAGCCGAGTTCGTGGCGCGCATCTTTGCCGATGTGGGCAGTTCCGACGAGGCCACCGCCGCCGAGCCGGCCGGCGAAAGCGCCGCGCCTGAGGACGCAGCGGGCGATGCGGCCGTGGCCGATGGCCAGCCGGCCGCCGCCGGTGACGCCCCGGTGTCCCTGGCCGGGCGGCGGGTGCTGGTGCTGGGCCTCGGCGCCTCGGGCCTGGCCATGGCGCGCTGGTGTGTGCGCAGCGGTGCGCAGGTCACCGTGGCCGACACGCGGGCCAACCCGCCGCAGCTGGCGGCGCTGCGCGCCGAGCTGCCGCAGGTGGAGTTTGTCGCCGGCGCCTTCGATGCGTCCCTGCTGCAGGGCCGCGAACTGCACGCGGTGTACCGTTCCCCGGGCCTGCGTCCGGCGGAGATTGCTCCTATTGTTGTAGCTGCTGACGCGCTACAGATAAGCGTGCAAGGCGAATTGGGCTTGTATGCGATGGCGCTGCGCGAACTGCGCGCCACCCAGGGCTATGCGCCGGCCGTGCTGGCCGTCACCGGTACCAACGGCAAGACCACCGTGACCTCGCTCACGGGGCTGCTGGTGGAATGCGCGGGCAAGAGCGTGGCCGTGGCCGGCAACATCGGCCCCACGCTGCTGGACACGCTGGGTCAGCGCATCGACGCGGGCCAGCTGCCCGAGGTCTGGGTGCTGGAGCTGTCGAGCTTCCAGCTCGACGGGGTGACAGGCTTCGAGCCCACGGCCGCCGTGGTGCTCAACATCACGCAGGACCACCTGGACTGGCACGGCAGCATGCAGGCCTATGCCCAGGCCAAGGCGCGCATCTTCGGCGAGCGGGGCCTCATGGTGCTCAACCGCGAAGACCCCGAGGTCATGGCCATGCTGCCGCCGCCCCTGCGCGTGAAGCTGCAAAAGCCCCAGCTGCGCGCCCATGTCACCTTCGGCGGCGACATGCCGCAGCGCCCGGGCGACTTTGGCATCGAGATCGTGAGCGGCATGGCCTGGCTGGTGCGTGCGCACGAGGCCGACGAAACCGCCAAGCGCGGCAAGGCGCAGCCGGAGGCCGAGCTGCACATCCAGCGCCTGATGCCCGCCGATGCGCTGCGCATCCGCGGCCGGCACAACGCCACCAATGCGCTGGCCGCCCTGGCACTGGCCCAGGCCGCGGGCTGCGCGCTGGCGCCCATGCTCTACGGCCTGCGCGAATACCGCGGCGAGCCGCACCGCGTGGAGCCCGTGGGCATGGTGCGCGAGGTGGAGTATTTCGACGACAGCAAGGGCACCAACGTGGGCGCCACGGTGGCGGCCCTCACGGGGCTGGGCGCGGACCGGCGCCTGGTGGTGATCCTGGGCGGCGATGGCAAGGGGCAGGACTTCTCGCCGCTGGCCACGCCCGTGGCGCGCTATGCGCGCGCCGTGCTGCTCATCGGCCGTGACGCGCCCCAGATCCGCGCCGCGCTGCAGGGCAGCGGCGTGCCGCTGCTGGACGCCGCCACGCTGCCCGAGGCTGTGCAACTGGCCGCGCAGCGCGCCCACGCGGGCGACGCCGTGCTCATGTCGCCCGCCTGCGCGAGCTTGGACATGTTCGACCACTACGGCCACCGCGCCCAGGTGTTCCGGGACGCCGTGCAGGCCCTGGCCGAGGATGCGGGCCAGTCATTGGACGGAGGCCTGGCATGAGCGCCGCGGCTCCCCGCACCAACCTCTGGCAGCGCCTGCTGGGCTGGGTGGGCGCGCTGCCGGCCAAGACCGCCGACGTGCTGCCCGTGCGCGTGGGCGGCACGGAATACCGGCGCACCGCGGCCACGCCCGCGCGCGTGCTGGGCTTCGACCAGGCGCTGCTGTGGGTCGTGGTCCTGCTGCTGGCCTTCAGCGTGGTGATGGTGTATTCGGCCTCCATCGCCATGCCGGACAACCCGCGCTTCGGCAACATCGCGCCCACGCATTTCCTGGTGCGCCATGTGACGGCGCTGGGCGTGGGCTTCGTGGCGGCGCTGTTCGCGTTCCAGGTGTCCATGAACACCTGGGAACGCATGGCGCCCTGGCTGTTCGTGGCCTCCATCGTGCTGCTCATCGCGGTGCTGATTCCGCATGTGGGCACGGTGGTCAACGGCGCGCGCCGCTGGCTCAGCCTGGGGGTGATGAACTTCCAGCCGTCGGAGCTGGCCAAGTTCGCCGTGCTGATCTACGCCTCGGACTACATGGTGCGCAAGATGGAGGTCAAGGAGCGGTTCTTCCGCGCCGTGATGCCCATGGCGGTCGCCGTGGCCATCGTGGGCGCGCTGCTGCTGGCCGAACCCGACATGGGCGCCTTCATGGTGATCGCCGTGATCGCCATGGGCATCCTGTTCCTGGGCGGCGTGAACGCCCGCATGTTCTTCCTGATCGCCGCCATTTTGCTGCTGGCGTTCGCGGCCATGGTCTGGTTCTCGGACTGGCGGCGCGAGCGCATCTTTGCCTACCTCGACCCGTGGAGCGAAAAGCATGCGCTGGGCAAGGGCTACCAGCTGTCGCACTCGCTGATCGCCATCGGCCGCGGCGAGATCTTCGGCGTGGGCCTGGGGGGCAGCGTGGAAAAGCTGCACTGGCTGCCGGAGGCGCACACCGACTTCCTGCTGGCCGTGATCGGCGAGGAGTTCGGCCTGGTGGGCGTGCTCACGCTGATCCTGGCCTTCCTGTGGATGACGCGCCGCATCATGCACATCGGCCGCCAGGCCATCGCGCTGGACCGCGTGTTCTCGGGCCTCGTGGCCCAGGGCGTGGCGATCTGGATCGGCTTCCAGGCCTTCATCAACATGGGCGTGAACCTGGGCGCGCTGCCCACCAAGGGGCTGACGCTGCCGCTCATGAGCTTCGGCGGCTCGGCCATCCTCATGAACCTGGTCGCCGTCGCCGTGGTGCTGCGCGTCGACTACGAAAACAAGCTGCTGATGAGGGGAGGGCGCACATGACGCAGAAGACCGCGCTCATCATGGCCGGCGGCACCGGCGGCCACATCTTCCCCGGCCTGGCCGTGGCCGAGGAACTGCGCGCACGCGGCTGGCGCGTGCACTGGCTGGGCACGCCGGGCAGCATGGAGTCGCGCATCGTGCCGCAGCAGGGCTTTGCGCTGGAGACCATCGACTTCTCGGGCGTGCGCGGCAAGGGGCTGGTCACGCTGGCGCTGCTGCCGCTCAAGCTGCTGCGCGCGTTTTGGCAGGCGCTGGCCGTGGTGCGGCGCGTGCGGCCCGACGTGGTCGTGGGCATGGGCGGCTACGTCACCTTCCCCGGCGGCATGATGGCCGTGCTGGCCGGCAAGCCCCTGGTGCTGCACGAGCAAAACTCCGTGGCCGGCATGGCCAACAAGGTGCTGGCCGGCGTGGCCGACCGCATCTTCACCGCCTTCCCCGGCGTGTTCACGAAGGGCCAGTGGGTGGGCAACCCGCTGCGCGCCGCCTTCACGCGGCAGGCCGGTCCGGCCGAGCGCTTTGCGGGGCGCACGGGGCCGCTCCAACTGCTGGTCGTGGGCGGCAGCCTGGGCGCACGCGCGCTCAACGAGATCGTGCCGCAGGCGCTGGCGCTGATCCCGGAAGGCCAGCGGCCCCGGGTCATGCACCAGAGCGGCGCCGCGCAGATCGAGCAGCTGCGCGCCAATTACGCGGCGGCGGGCGTGCAGGCCGAGTGCACGCCCTTCATCGACGACACGGCCACGGCCTACGCCGAGGCCGACCTCATCGTGTGCCGCGCGGGCGCCAGCACCGTCACCGAGATCGCCGCCGTGGGCGCGGCCGCGGTGTTCGTGCCCTTCCCGCATGCGGTGGACGACCACCAGACCACCAACGCGCGCTTCCTCGTCGAGGCGGGCGGCGGCTGGCTGGCGCAGCAGGCCGACCTGACGCCGCGCTGGCTGGCCGACGTGCTATTGAATACAGAGCGGCCCGCGCTTGTGGAGCGGGCGCTGAAGGCTAAAACGATGCAAAAAACCCAAGCCACCCGCGAGGTGGTCTCCGCCTGTGAGGAGCTGGCCGCATGAAGCACGCCATTCGTCACATCCATTTCGTCGGCATCGGCGGCTCCGGGATGTGCGGCATCGCCGAGGTGCTGCACAACCTGGGCTACGGCGTCTCGGGCTCCGACCTGGCGGACAGCGCCACGCTGCGCCGCCTGCAGTCGCTGGGCGTGAGCACCCACGTGGGCCACGCGGCCGCGCATGTCGCGGGGGCCGATGCCGTGGTGATCTCCACCGCCGTGCAGCAGGACAACCCCGAGGTGCTGGCCGCGCGCGAGAAGAAGATCCCCATCGTGCCGCGCGCCGTGATGCTGGCCGAACTCATGCGCCTGCGCCGCGGCATCGCCATCGCGGGCGCGCACGGCAAGACCACCACCACCAGCCTGGTGGCCAGCGTGCTGGCCGAGGCCGGGCTGGACCCGACCTTCGTGATCGGCGGGCGCCTGAACAGCGCTGGCACCAACGCCAAGCTGGGCAAGGGCGAGTACATCGTGGTCGAGGCCGACGAGTCCGACGCCTCGTTCCTGAACCTGCTGCCCGTGATGGCCGTGGTCACCAACATCGACGCCGACCACATGGAGACCTACGGCCACGACTTCGGCCGGCTCAAGCAGGCCTTCGTGGACTTCCTGCACCGCATGCCGTTCTACGGCACGGCCATCCTGTGCATCGACAACCCGGCGGTGCGCGACATCCTGCCCCAGGTGACCTGCCCGGTGACGAGCTACGGCCTGGCCGAGGGCGCCGAGGTGCGCGCCCTGGACGTGCGCGCCGTGGGCACGCAGATGCACTTTCGCGTGCAGCGGCGCAATGGCGTCACGCTGCCCGACCTGGACGTCGTGCTCAACCTGGCCGGCGAGCACAACGTGCTCAACGCCCTGGCGGCGATCGCCGTGGCGACCGAGCTGAACGTGCCCGACGAGGCCCTGCTGCGCGCGCTGGCCGGCTTCACCGGCGTCGGCCGGCGCTTTCAGCGCCACGGCGACCTGCCCACGCAGGACGGCGGCAGCTTCACTCTGATCGAGGACTACGGCCACCACCCCGTGGAGATGGCGGCCACCATGGCGGCCGCCCGCGGCGCCTTCCCGGGCCGGCGCCTGGTGCTGGCCTTCCAGCCGCACCGCTACAGCCGCACACGCGACTGCTTCGAGGACTTCGTGAAGGTGCTGGGCGGCGCCGACGCCGTGCTGCTGACCGAGGTCTATGCCGCCGGCGAGGCGCCCATCGTGGCCGCCGACGGCCGCTCGCTGGCGCGCGCGCTGCGCGTGGCCGGCACGGCGGAGCCGGTGTTCATCGACGAGGTGGCCGAGATGCCCCAGCGCATCGCTGCCGGCGCCAAGGACGGCGACGTGGTGCTGTGCATGGGCGCGGGCTCGATCGGCGGCGTGCCCGCCAAGGTGGTCGAGTTGCTTCAAAAAAGTGAGCTGCCAGCGCAGGAAGGGCGGGCGTAATGAGCCAAAATGATCTGAATATCGATGCGCAGGCACTGGGCAAGGTGGCGGTGCTCATGGGCGGCACGTCGGCCGAGCGCGAGGTGTCGCTCATGTCCGGCGGCGGCGTGCTGCAGGCGCTGCGCGCGCGCGGCGTCGACGCCCACGCCTTCGACCCCGCGCACAGCGACCTGTCGGAGCTGAAGACCCATGGCTACAAGCGCTGCTTCATCGCGCTGCACGGTCGCCACGGCGAGGACGGCACGGTGCAGGGCGCGCTGGAGCTGCTGGGCATTCCCTACACCGGCCCCGGCGTCATGGCGTCCAGCATTGCCATGGACAAGATCATGACCAAGCGCATCTGGCGCTTCGAGGGCCTGCCCACGCCGGACTGGCGGCTGGTCTCCAGCAGCGCCGAGACGGCCCGGGCCTTCCAGGAACTGGGCGCGCCCATGATCGTCAAGCCCTCGCGCGAGGGATCGACCATCGGGCTGACCAAGGTGACCTCGCTGGGCCAGTGCGAGCAGGCCTACCGCCTGGCCGCGCAGCACGACCCCGAGGTGCTGTGCGAGCAGTTCATCGCCGGCGACGAGACCACCTGCCCGGTGCTGGGCCAGGGCGCGGCGGCGCAGGCGCTGCCGGTGATCCGCATCGTGGCGCCGGAAGGCAACTACGACTACCAGAACAAGTACTTCACCGACGTCACGCAGTACCACTGCCCCAGCGGCCTGCCCGAGGCCGAGGAGCGCGAGATCCAGCGCATCGTCGTGCAGGCCTTCCGCACGCTGGGCTGCCGCGGCTGGGCGCGCGCGGACATCATGATCCGCGCCAGCGACCGCAAGCCCTTCCTGCTGGAGATCAACACCTCGCCCGGCATGACCGGCCATTCGCTCGTGCCCATGGCGGCCCAGGCCAGCGGCATCAGCTACCCCGACCTGTGCCTGCGCATCCTGGCCAGCGCCTCGCTCGACGCGCTGCAGGGGCGCGAGGGCGCGGCGGGAGGACAGGGGAACGCATGAACCACGCGCTGCCGGCACCGCTCGACGTCAAGCTCATGAACCTGACCGCCACGGTCCTGTTCATGGGCTGTGCCGTGGGCGTGCTGGTGGTGGGCGGCGGGTGGCTGCTGCGCCATCCGGCCTTCGCGATCGGACGCATCGCGGTGGAGGGCGAGCTGGTGCACACCAGCGCCATGAGCCTGCGCGCCAACGTGGCGCCGCAGCTCGTCGGCAACTTCTTCACCGTCGACCTGAACGCGGCGCGCCGCACCTTCGAGCAGGTGCCCTGGGTGCGCCGCGCCCATGTGCGTCGCGAGTTCCCGAGCGGCCTGCGCGTGGAGCTGCAGGAGCATGACGTGGTGGCCCACTGGGGCGCGGAGGGCAGCGCCACGTTGGTCAACAGCCATGGCGAGGTCTTCGAGGCCCATGCCGACGACCTGGAGCAGGACAACCTGCCGCGCCTGCTGGGCGCGCCCGAGCGCTCGGCCGAAATGCTGCAGATGTACCGGCGGCTGGCGCAGGCGCTCGCGCCGCTGGGTTCCGGCATCGACACGCTGGAGCTGACGGGCAACGGCGGCTGGCGCGTCACGCTCGACAGCGGCGCCGTGCTGGAGCTGGGCGGTGGTCAGGAGGGGGTGCTGATGGAGCGCGTGCGGCGCCTGGTGGGCACGCTGCCCAGCGTGGCGCAGCAGCAGGGGCGGCGGGTGGATGCGCTGGAGTACGCCGACCTGCGGCACGAGAGCGGCTACGCGTTGCGGCTGCGCGGCGTGACCACCGTGAGCGCCGATGCGCAGCGCGCGGCGCCGGTGCGTGCGCCCGCGCGGCCGGCTGCGTCGCGCACGCGGGTGCAGGGCAGGTAACGGGGCAGAACAACTGAGGGCAGGACAGAGAACTATGGCAAGAGAGTACAAAGATGTGGTCGTGGGGCTGGACATCGGCACCGCCAAGGTCATGGCCGTGGTGGCCGAGGTGCTGCCGGGCGGCGAGCTCAAGCTCGCGGGCCTGGGCGTGGCGCCCAGCAACGGCCTCAAGCGCGGCGTGGTGGTGAACATCGACGCCACGGTGCAGAGCATCCAGCAGGCGCTGAAAGAGGCCGAGCTGATGGCCGACTGCAAGATCCAGCGCGTGTACACCGGCATCACCGGCAGCCATATCCGGGGCCTCAATTCCAGCGGCATGGTGGCCGTGAAGGACAAGGAGGTCACCCAGGCCGACGTGGCGCGCGTGGTGGAGACGGCCAAGGCCATCAACATCAGCAGCGACCAGCGCCTGCTGCTGGTGGAGCCGCAGGAGTTCGTGATCGACGGGCAGGACGTGAAGGAGCCCATCGGCATGAGCGGCATCCGCCTGGAGGCCAAGATCCACATCGTGACCGGCGCTCAGAGCGCGGCCGAGAACATCATCAAGTGCGTGCGCCGCTGCGGGCTGGAGGTGGAGCAGCTCATGCTGAACCCGCTGGCATCCAGCCAGGCGGTGCTGACCGACGACGAGCGCGAGCTGGGCGTGGCCGTGGTGGACATCGGCGCGGGCACGACCGACGTGGCCATCTTCACCGGCGGCGCGATCCGCCACACGGCCGTGATTCCCATCGCGGGCGACCTCATCACCAGCGACATCGCCATGGCGCTGCGCACGCCCACCAAGGACGCCGAGGACATCAAGGTGGAAAGCGGCTACGCCAAGCAGCTGCTGGCCGACCCCGAGGCGCAGGTGGAGGTGCCGGGCCTGGGCGACCGCAGCCCGCGCATGCTCAGCAAGCAGGCGCTGGCCGGCGTGATCGAGCCGCGCGTGGAGGAGATCTTCTCGCTGGTGCAGCAGGTGATCCGCGAGTCGGGCTACGAGGAGGTGCTGTCCTCGGGCATCGTGCTCACGGGCGGCAGCGCCGTCATGCCGGGCATGGTGGAGTTGGGCGAGGACATCTTCCTCAAGCCCGTGCGCCGTGGCCTGCCCAAGTATTCGAGCGCGCTGGCCGACATGATCGCCCAGCCGCGCGCGGCCACCGTGATGGGGCTGCTGGAGGAGGCGCGCCTGGCGCGCCTGCGCGGCTTCAAGGTGGCGGCCAAGAGCGGATCGGTGAAGACGGCCTTCGGCCGCTTCAAGGACTTCATCGTGGGGAACTTCTGACATGGCCGCCCCTCTGCTCTGGCTTGCACGCGCCGGACCGCCGCGCAGAAAGCGGGGGCGATGGCGAAGCACCGCTCCGCCTCCCGCCGGCACCACACGGCACAACAACAAGCACACACCATTGGCAATTGCAAATCACAACGTAGTTTCAGGAGCACCATCATGACCATCGAAATGATCGAGTCCGAAGAGTTCAACCAGGGCACGCAGATCAAGGTGATCGGTGTCGGCGGCGGCGGCGGCAACGCGGTCGCGCACATGATCATGCGCAGCGTGCAGGGCGTGGAGTTCGTCTGCGCCAACACCGATGCGCAGGCGCTCACGCGCAGTACGGCGCACCGTACCATCCAGCTGGGCCACAGCGGCCTGGGCGCCGGCAGCAAGCCCGACAAGGGCCGCGAGGCCGCCGAGGCTGCCCAGGAGGACATCCGCCAGGCCATCCAGGGCGCGCACATGCTGTTCATCACCGCCGGCATGGGCGGCGGCACGGGCACGGGCGCCGCGCCGGTGATCGCGCGCGTGGCCAAGGAGATGGGCATCCTCACCGTGGGCGTGGTCACCAAGCCCTTCGACTGGGAGGGCGGCCGCCGCATGAAGAACGCCGACGAGGGCCTGGCCGAGCTGGAGGCCAACGTCGATTCGCTGATCGTGGTGCTCAACGAGAAGCTGCTCGAGGTGCTGGGCGACGACATCACCCAGGAAGAGGCCTTCGCCCATGCCAACGACGTGCTCAAGAACGCCGTGGGCGGCATTGCCGAGATCATCAACGAGTACGGCCAGGTGAACGTGGACTTCGAGGACGTGCGCACCGTCATGGGCGAGCCCGGCAAGGCCATGATGGGCACGGCCACGGCCAGCGGCCCCGACCGCGCGCGCATCGCCGCCGAGCAGGCCATTGCCTGCCCGCTGCTGGAGGGCATCGACCTGTCCGGTGCCAAGGGCGTTCTGGTGCTGGTCACGGCCAGCAAGGGCAGCCTCAAGCTGGCCGAGTCGCGCCTGGCGATGAACACCATCAACGCCTACGCCTCGCCCGATGCGCATGTCATCTTCGGCGCTGCATACGACGACAGCCTGGGCGAGGAAATCCGCGTCACGGTGGTCGCAACCGGCCTGTCGCGCCAGAATGCCCGCCGCCAGTCCATGCAGGTGGTGCAGGGCAGCCTGCGGACCGGCACGGACAACGTGGCCTACCAGATGCCGGTGGCCGGCGCTGCGGTGGGTGTGTCGGGTGGCGTGGTTGGCGGCGCCGCCCAGGCCGACTACGGCAGCATGGCCGTGCCCAGCGTCTGGCGCACCAACCGTTCCGTGGCCACGGCACGCGTGGACGCGCTGTCCTCGGGCGGCATGGATGAACTGGAGATCCCCGCCTTCCTGCGCAAGCAGGCCGACTGAGGGGCGGCGAACCGTGGCCGGCGGCAGCCCGCAGGGGCTGTTTGCCGGCTTTTTCGTTGTCCCTGGCCTATGGCCGGCATAGCCAACGCCCGCATGCCGGGCGGGGCCGCGGCCACTAAAATCGCTCGATGCTTCAGCAACGCACCATCAAGACCCTGACCCGCGCCGTGGGCGTGGGCCTGCACAGCGGCCAGCGGGTCGAGCTGACGTTGCGCCCGGCGCAGCCGGATACGGGCATCGTGTTCCGCCGGGTGGACTTGCCCGAGCCGGTGGACATTCCCATCACGGCCACGGCCGTGGTCGACACGCGCATGGCATCGACCATCGGCGTCGGCGGCGCCAAGGTGCATACGGTGGAGCACCTCATGTCGGCTTGCGCCGGCCTGGGGCTGGACAATCTCTACATCGACATCACGGCCGAGGAAGTGCCCATCCTCGACGGCTCCTCGGCCTCCTTCGTGTTCCTGCTGCAGAGCGCGGGCGTGGAGTTGCAGAACGCGCCCAAGCGCTTCATCCGCCTCAAGCGGCCGGTGGAGGTGCGCGAGGGTGAGGGCCAGAACCTCAAGTGGGCGCGCCTGGAGCCCTACCACGGCTTCAAGCTGCGATTCGAGATCGACTTCGCGCACCCGGCCGTGGACTCCACGGGGCAGAGCGTGGAGTTCGACCTTGGCTCCGGCAACTACACGCGCGACATCGCGCGGGCGCGCACGTTCGGCTTCACCAAGGATGTGGAGATGCTGCGCTCCAGCGGACTGGCGCTGGGCGGCGGGTTGGACAACGCCATTGTCATGGACGACTACAAGGTGCTCAATGCCGACGGCTTGCGCTATGACGACGAGTTCGTCAAGCACAAGATCCTCGACGCCATGGGCGATCTGTACCTGGTCGGCAAGCCCTTGCTGGCGGCCTACAGCGCGTTTCGTTCGGGCCACGCCATGAACAACCTGCTGCTGCGCGAGCTGCTCGCGCACGAGGACGCGTGGGAGATCGCGACCTTCGACAACGAACGCCAGGCACCTGCGGGCTTCGCCCGGCCGGCGCGCGCCTGGTGACGGCATGAGCGAGGTGGGCATATGTTGATCTTTCGCTGGGCCGTCATGCTGCTGCTGCTGGTGGCAGCCGTTTCCTTCGGCTTTTTCGCCGCCACGGGGCAGCAGCGCTACAAGCGCTTCGGCCTGGTGATCGTCAAATGGACCATCATCGCGGCGGCCATGTTCTTCCTGGTGCTGATCCTGGAGCGCGTGCTTTAGGGGCATGGCCTTGCTGCGGACCGGGTCGCCTATACTCGGCTCCGCTCCGGGGTGCACGTAGTGGCGTGCTGAGATGGCGGGCCCAACCGCCGGAACCGCGAACTTGATCTGGTTAGAACCAGCGTAAGAAGAGCTGCAGTGGGATCCGTGCGCAAGCCTTGGTGCGCGCATGCATTCGGCCGATTGCGGAGCATTCCAACCACCTTTCCGGAGTGCCCCGCCATGAACGCCCCCGACAAGTTCGCCGACCTGCTCGCACTGACGCGCGAGCCCTTCCCCGCATCGACCAAGAGCTACCTGAGCGGCAGCCGCGCCGATCTGCGCGTGCCCGTGCGGGACATCCTGCTGACCAACGGCGAGGTGGTGAGCGTCTACGACACCTCGGGCCCCTACACCGACCCCGGTGTGCAGATCGACGTGCGCCAGGGCCTGGCCAGCGTGCGCGGCGAATGGATTGCCGCGCGCGGCGACACGGAAAGCTACGAGGGCCGCGTGCGCAAGGCGCTCGATGACGGCCAGAAGGCTGAGGACGGCGACCGCCTGGCTCAGCTGCGTGCCGAGGCCGCCGCGCTGCAGCGCCAGCCGCTGCGCGCCAAGGCGGGTGGCAACGTCACGCAGATGCACTACGCCAAGAAGGGCATCATCACCCCCGAGATGGAGTACGTGGCCATCCGCGAAAACGGCCGCCGCGAGTGGATGGCGCAGTACATGCAGGACCAGGCCCGCGAGCAGCGCCTGGCCGGCAACCCGTTGGGTGCCACCATTCCCAAGATCATCACGCCCGAGTTCGTGCGCGACGAGGTGGCGCGCGGCCGCGCCATCATTCCGGCCAACATCAACCACCCCGAGGTCGAGCCCATGGCCATCGGGCGCAACTTCAAGGTCAAGATCAACGCCAACATCGGCAACTCGGCCGTCACCTCGAGCATCGAGGAAGAGGTGGAAAAGCTGGTCTGGGCCATCCGCTGGGGCGCCGACAACGTGATGGACCTGTCCACCGGCAAGGCCATCCACACCACGCGCGACTGGATCGTGCGCAACTCCCCCGTGCCCATCGGCACCGTGCCGATCTACCAGGCGCTGGAAAAGGTCGGCGGCGTGGCCGAGGACCTGACCTGGGAGATCTTCCGCGACACGCTGATCGAGCAGGCCGAGCAGGGCGTGGACTACTTCACCATCCATGCGGGCGTGCGCCTGGCCTACATCCAGCTCACGGCACAGCGGCGCACGGGCATCGTCTCGCGCGGCGGCTCCATCATGGCCAAGTGGTGCATGGCGCACCACCGCGAAAGCTTCCTGTACGAGCATTTCGAGGACATCTGCGACATCATGAAGGCGTACGACGTGTCGTTCAGCCTGGGCGACGGCCTGCGCCCCGGCTGCGCGTCCGATGCCAACGACGAGGCGCAGTTCGCCGAACTGCACACGCTGGGCGAACTCACTCAGATCGCCTGGAAGCACGACGTGCAGACCATGATCGAAGGCCCCGGCCATGTGCCCATGCACATGATCCAGGCCAACATGACCGAGCAGCTCAAGACCTGCCACGAGGCGCCGTTCTACACCCTGGGCCCGCTGACCATCGACATCGCCCCCGGCTACGACCACATTGCGTCAGCCATTGGCGCGGCCATGATCGGCTGGATGGGCACGGCCATGCTGTGCTACGTGACGCCCAAGGAACACCTGGGCCTGCCCGACCGCGACGACGTGAAGCAGGGCATCATCGCCTACAAGATTGCGGCCCACGCCGCCGACGTGGCCAAGGGCCACCCGGGCGCGCGCGCGCGCGACGATGCGCTCAGCCAGGCGCGTTTCGACTTTCGCTGGCAGGACCAGTTCAACCTGGGCCTGGACCCCGACACGGCCAAGGAATACCACGACGAGACCCTGCCCAAGGACTCGGCCAAGGTGGCGCACTTCTGCTCCATGTGCGGCCCCAAGTTCTGCTCGATGAAGATCACGCAGGAGGTGCGCGAGTTCGCACAGCAGGGCCTGAAGGACAAGGCGCAGGAGTTCAACCGCACGGGCGGCGAACTTTACGTGCCCATCCACCCCGCGGGCTGACGCGCCGAGGGGCGGCCCGCCGTTCGCTCAGCGGGCCGCCAGCAGCAGGGGGCCGGGCGCCGGTGCCGGATCGCCTGGCAGCTGGAACCGGCTGACCAGCGCCGCCAGTTCGTCGGCCTGGCCGTGCAGGCCCTGGGCGGCCGCGGCGGACTCCTCCACCAGGGCCGCGTTTTGCTGCGTCATCTGGTCCAGCCGCGCGATGGCGGAGTGGATGGCGGCGATGTCCTGGTTCTGCGCATGATTGCTGGCGCGGATCTTCGCCATGGTCTGGGCGGCATTCTGGATGGCCACGACCACCTGCTCCATGGTGCGGCCGGCCTCGCCGGCCAGGGTGGACCCGGCCTCCACCTGTTCCACGGAGGCCGCGATCAGCGCCTTGATCTCGCGCGCGGCCTCGGCCGAGCGGTTGGCCAGGCTGCGCACCTCGGTGGCCACCACGGCGAAGCCCCGGCCCTGCTCGCCGGCGCGGGCGGCCTCCACGGCCGCGTTGAGCGCCAGGATGTTGGTCTGGAAGGCGATGGAGTCGATCACCCCCGTGATGTCGCTGATCTGGTGCGAGCTGCGCGAGATTTGCTCCATGGTCTGCACGACCCGTGCCACCACGCCGCTGCCCTCGCGCGCCACGGCTGAGGCCTGCGCGGCCTGGGCCTCGGTGTGCTGTGCCGTTTCGGCCGACACCCGCACGGCGTGCGTCACATGCTCCAGTGCTGCGGCCGTTTCCTGCAGGCTGGCGGCGGCCTGCTCCGTGCGGGTGGACAGGTTGGCATTGCCGGTGGCGATGTCGTTCGATGCCCTGTGCAGGCCCTGCACGGAAGCGCCCACCTGCCGTACCAGGCCGCGCAGCGCGGTCTGCATGACCGCCAGGGAGGACAGCATGTGCCCGGTCTCGTCGCGTGCGTGCCCCGCAATGTCCTGGCGCAGGTCCAGCCGCGCCACGCGGTCTGCGGTGTCGCTGGCCAGGGCGATGGGGCGGGTGATGCTGCGCACCAGCCACAGTGCGAGCAGCGTGCCCAGCGCCAGCGACAGCGCCCCAAAGGCCAGCAGCGACAGCTGCGCCATGCGGCTCCATGCGGCCACGCGCAGGGCGGCTGCGTCGATGGACTGGCGCTGGGACTGGGTCAGCGCGTCCAGCGCCGCCTGCAAGGCCTGCGACGCGGGCAGGAAGCGCTCGCCATACACTTGGCGGATGCGTTCCGTGAGCCCGTAGTCGCGCGCCTCCACCAGGGCCGCGCGCGCCAGGTGAAAGGCCTCGGTGCTGGCATGTACGCGCGCCAGGCGCTCCTGGTCTTCAGGGGCCGTGAGCCGCTGCCCCAGCGTGGCGATCAGCGCGTCGTACTGGCGCTGCGTCTGGGCGATGTCGGCGCCCAGGGTGTCGCCCACCTCGGGCTCGGCGCTCAGCGCCACGGCCTTGTAGCGCTCGGCGTTGATGGCCTGCAGGCGATGGGCGTCGGCCACCAGCCGTTCATTGGCGACGCTGCGGCTGACCATGTCGTCGGTGGACTGCCCGATGCGCTGCAGCGACCACAGGCCGATGGCCGAGCCCACCAGGCTCAGCGCCAGCACGGCCATGAACAGGCCGAGCAGGCGGCGACCCAGCGGCCCGAGGGCCAGGGAGCGGGAAGAGGGGATGTGTGGTGGCATGCGCAGTCTGGGGATTCAAAGGCCCATCGGCCCTTGGTGCACTGTGCGTCATAGTTGTGACAATATGTTTACAAGTGGTGCATTCCCCAGATGCTAGTCAGAGTCCTCTACCAGGCGCATGGACGGCCGGTAAATACCCTCTGTTGCAGTGAAATGCCGCAACATAAAGTTGCATTTCCAGCGGCCCATAAGGCTGCACCCGGCCATGGCGCGGAACTTGCGCATGCCGTGGACCATGTTCAGCAAAGGAATGCCATGACCGTTCTGGGGCGACTCTCCATTCGTGCACGCCTGTACTTCGCCACCGTCTTCTCCCTGGTGCTGCTGACCGTCGTTGGCGCCATGGGCTACGTGGCGCTCGACCGCTCGCGCACCACCATGCAGGAACTGTTCGCCCGGCAGGTGCAAACGCTCACCGACATGGCGGAGCTGCGCACGGGCCTGGGCCACCTGCGCCGGGCCGAGAAGGACATCATCATCAACTTCAACAACGCCGTGGAGGTCCAGGCGCTGCGCGAGGGCTGGAGCCGGCAGTTGGCGGCGCTGCGCAAGAGCCTGGCGCAGGTGCGCGGGGCGCAGCCGGACGACGCGCAGTTCACCGCCGCGCTCGACCAGGCGCTGGCCGAGATGAAGCGTTACGAGGACGGCCTGGTGCCCATCTTCGACCAGATCGAGCGCGCGCTGCTCGACGGCGCGGGGGCGGGCGCCTACGCCGAGCGCTTCAAGGGCCACATGGACGCCACGGACGCCTTGCTGGCCAGCCTGGCCACGCAGGCGCGCGGCCACATGGACGAGGCGCGCCAGGCCCTCGACGGGCGCACCGCCACCATGGCCACCCTGATCGCCGCCGCCGTGCTGCTGGGCCTGGCCGTGCTGGTGCCGCTGGCGCTGGCCAGCGTGCGCTCCATCACCCAGTCCCTGGACCAGGCGCGGCAGCTGGCCGAGCGCATCGCGGCGGGCGACCTGGCGCATGCCGTGCAGGCCCGCCAGCGCGACGAGATCGGCAGCCTGGTCGTGGCCATGGGCCGCATGCAGGACGCGCTGCGCACCCTGGTGGGGCAGGTGCAGCAGGCCGCGGGCGGCATCGCCACGGCCAGTGCCGAGATCGCCACGGGCAACCAGGACCTGAGCCAGCGCACCGAGCAGACGGCCGCCAGCCTGCAGCAGGCCGCGTCGTCCATGGAGATGCTCACCGGCACCGTGCAGCACAGCGCCGAGTCGTCGCGCCAGGCCAGCCGCCTGGCGGCCTCGGCGGCCGAGGTGGCGGTGCGCGGCGGCACCGTCGTGTCGCAGGTGGTGGAGACCATGGGCGAGATCTCCGAAAGCTCGCGGCGCATTGGCGACATCACGGGCGTGATCGACTCCATCGCCTTCCAGACCAACATCCTGGCGCTGAACGCCGCCGTGGAGGCCGCCCGCGCCGGCGAGCAGGGCCGGGGCTTCGCCGTGGTGGCCAGCGAGGTGCGCAGCCTGGCCCAGCGCAGCGCCGAGGCGGCCAAGGAAATCAAGGCGCTGATCGGCACATCGGTGGAGCGCGTCGAAGGCGGCACGCGCCTGGTGGCCCAGGCGGGCGAGACCATGACCGAGATCGTGGGCAGCGTGCGCCGCGTCGCGGACATCGTGGCCGAGATCACCGGCGCGGCGGCGGAGCAGGCGGGCGGCATCGGCCAGGTGAGCCAGTCCGTGAGCCATCTGGACCAGATGACGCAGCAGAACGCCGCGCTGGTGGAGCAGTCCACGGCCGCCTCGCAGTCGCTGCGCGACCAGGCGGACCAGCTGGCGCGGGCCGTGGGGCGGTTCCAGCTGGGCGGCGGCGGGCAGGCGCAGCCGCTGGCCGGCCCGCACCCCGTGGCGGCCGGCGCGGCCCGGCTGGCGCTGGCCGCCTGACCCGCGGAAGACCGGTCAGTAGCTGCGCCCGGCCTTGTACATGGCGTGCTGGCGCCGTGTCAGCTGCGCCACCTCGCCCACGCGGGCCATGGCCGCGCCGGCGTGCGCATGGGTGATGGCCAGGCCCAGTGCGTCGGCCGCGTCGGTGCCGGGCAGGCCTGGCAGGGTGAGCAGGCGGCGCACCATCTCCTGCACCTGGGACTTGGCTGCGCGGCCATGGCCCACCACGGCCTTCTTCATCTGCAGCGCCGTGTACTCGGCCACGGGCAGGTTGGCGTTGACCAGGGCCGTCAGCGCCGCGCCGCGCGCCTGGCCCAGCAGCAGGGTGGACTGCGGGTTGACGTTGACGAAGACGATCTCTACCGCCGACGCATCGGGCTGGTAGCGCGCCGCCACCTCGCTGATGCCGTCGAACAGCACCTTGAGCCGCCCCGGCAGATCCCCCAGCGCCAGCCCCGTGGTGCGGATGGTGCCGCTGGCCACATAGGCCAGGCGCTGGCCCTCCACGTCCACCACGCCAAAGCCCGTGGTCTGCAGGCCGGGGTCGATTCCCAGGATTCTCATGACTATCAAAAATATAGCTGTTGACGCTTTGTCTATAAGCGTTGGAGGCCGTTTTGGCTATAAATCCGGGTGCCGGCGTACGCGCTGGAAGGGTTTCGGCACCACCAGGACCCGGGCGCCTGCGCCAAGGAATGCAGCCGTTTCAGCGGAAGGAGATGCATCGGCCAGGCCGCCATGGCGGGGATGATACGGGGCGGTGGCCGGGCGACGGGTGGATGGCGGCCCTTGGTCTTGGCCGCCTGGAGGCGTCAAGGACGGGTTCGGCGGGCGCTTACTGTCCGCCGGCTTCGTCTTTCTTCTTCTTCCCTTGGTCGTAATGCCACTTGATGGCGAAGAACATGCACGTGCCGAACACGAGGACCTTGAACGTGATGAAGACTACAGGGACCCAATCCATCTTTATTTCCAGGCTGCTGCTTGAGGCTGTCTATCGTGATGAACACTGCCTCGCAACGCTGCTGCAGCGGCTTCATTTGGTTGTTCAAACACACCGTCGAATCCGGGGCGATCGTAACATTCCCATCCCACGGCAGCCATCGGCATGTCACCGTTGAACGGGCCGCAGCAGCCTGGGGCTGGCTGCGGGCCCACTCCTTCGCGGCGCGCGTCAGGGCAGTTCGGCGCTGCCCATCCGGGCCATGATGGTGCGCGTGCGCCCCGCCAGGTACGCGGAGTTCGCCATGCGTTCAAAGCGCTTGGGCGCGGGCAGCATCACGGCCAGGCGGGCGGCCTCGGGGGCGGTGAGCTGGCGTGCGCTCTTGCGAAAGTAGTGCTGGGCGGCGGCCTCGGCGCCGAACACGCCCGCGCCCCATTCCACGTTGTTGAGGTAGATCTCCAGGATGCGCCGCTTGCTCAGCAGCTGTTCCAGCGCCAGCGTGAGCACGAATTCCTGCCCCTTGCGCACGTAGTTGCGCTCGCCCGACAGCAGCAGGTTCTTGGCCAGCTGCTGGGTGATGGTGGAGCCGCCGCGGATCTTGGGCGCGCGCTGCGGGCGGTCGGGGGCGCGGCTTTGCAGCCGGGTGGCCAGGGCTTCAGCCTTGGCGTTGCGCTCCCAGGCCTTTTCGATCGCGTCCCAGTCCACGCCGTCGTGGTTGACGAAGTTGTCGTCTTCCGAGGCGACCACGGCGCGTTTCAGGTGGTCGGAGATCTGCGCGTAGGGCACCCATTGCTGGCGCCAGCGCAGGCCGTCGCCGCCAGCGATCTGCGCCCAGGCCTCGGAGCGCTGGAAGGTGGTGGACTCGGGGGCCAGCACCGCCATGGCCGCGATGCGCGCGACAAAGAACAGCTGCAGTGCCAGCAGCGCCAGCAGCACCAGCGCGACCCAGCGCAGCACGCCCCGCATCTCAGCTCTTCACCGCGTGTTGCGTGCCCCGTGCACCATGAAACGGGTACCACCCCAGCCAGGGCAGCCGAGCAAGGGCCGCCCCGCCGCGAGGGCTGCGTCCCCCTTCCCGCCACGCGCAGCGTTGCGAGAGAAGGGGGAAGGCGCGCAGCGCCACAGGGGGTTGTTGCATTTCAGGCGCCTGCGGCAATGGCCGCGCGCAGTTCGTGCAGCACCTGCGCCGCGGGCGGGCGCACGCCGCGCCAGAGCAGGAAGGCCTCGGCCGCCTGCTCCACCAGCATCCCCAGGCCGTCGCGCGGCTGGGCGCCATGCGCCGCGGCCCAGTCCAGAAAGCCCTGGGCGGCGGGGCCGTACATCATGTCGTAGGCCAGGCTGCCGGGGCGCAGCACGCGGGCGGGCACGGGCGCTGCGGCGCCGGCCAGGCTGCTGGCCGTGGCGTTGATGATGACATCGAAATCGGCCTCCAGCGCTTTCATATCAAGCGCCAGCAGCTCTGTTTTTTGTAGCGATGCCAGCGCCGTGTGGCTGGCCACCAGCGCCTGGGCGCGTTCCGGCGTGCGGTTGGTGACGGCGATGCGCCGCGGCCTTTGCTGCAGCAGCGGGCCCAGCACGCCGGCGGCCGCGCCGCCCGCGCCCACCAGCAGCACGTCGCGCCCGGCCAGCGGCACGCCGGCGCCCCGGGTGATGTCGGCCACCAGGCCCAGGCCGTCGGTGTTGTCGGCGCGGATGGCGCCGTGCTCAAAGACCAGCGTGTTGGCCGCGCCCGCCAGCCGCACGCGCTCGCTGCAGGCGGTGGCCAGGCGGGCGGCCTCCAGCTTGAACGGCACGGTGACGTTGCAGCCGCGTCCGCCCTGCGCTGCGAAGTCGCGCAGGGCCTGGGCAAAGCCGTCAATGGGCACCAGGCGGCGGTCATAGCGCAGCGCCTCGCCCGTGAGCGCGGCAAAGCGCGCGTGGATCCAGGGCGAGCGGCTGTGGGCGATGGGGTTGCCCATCACGCAGTAGAGGTCGGGTGTGGTACTCATCGGTATGGGTCTCTCACCGTGCGTTGTGCGACCCGCGACGCATGCAACTGGCGCCACCCCAACCAGGGCCACCGCGCAAGGGCCGCCCCGCAGCGCAGGCGGCGTCGCCCTGCCCGCATTGCGCAGCAATGCGAGAGCGGGGGAAACGGCGTAGCCGCACAGGGGGGTGTTGTTTCACTTCAGCGCACGTCGGTTTCCAGGGTCTGGTCGCGCGTGAAGCGAAAACGCGAGACCACGGCGATCTGGTCGGCCTTGGCGCGCATGGCCGGGCCGAAGTGGCCGAAGGGCCCGGCCGCGCGGGCGATGGCCTCGGCGCGGCGGTCCAGCACGCGGTTGCCCGAGCCCTGCGCGACCTCGGTCTCGAGCACGCGCCCGTCATGGTTCACGGTGACGATCATGATGAGTTCGCCGTAGAGCTTCTTGCCGCCCTGCTCGGGGAAGTTCTGCGTGCCCTTGTCCTCCACCTTGCGGCGCAGGCCGTCGTAGTACACGGCGTACACCTCCTCGCGCGTGGCGGGGCTGATGTAGCGCTTGCGCGGGCGGGCGTTTTCCTCGTTGATGCGCTTGTCGATCTCGGCCAGCAGCTTCATCAGCTGGCGGCGCTTTTCTTCCTGCTGCTGGTCGTCGGCGCTCTGGCTGGGCCTGCGCGGGTCGGGCTTGGGTAGCACGGCCAGCTGCTGGTGCACCTGGGCCAGCAGCTGTGTCTGCTGCTCCAGCATCTGGTCCATCTTGCGCTGTGCATCCTCCAGGTCGTCGCCGATGGCGGTGAGGGCCGAATAGGGCAGGGGGCTGGTGGCGCGGCCCTGGGCGGCGTCGCCCCCGCCGGCCAGCGAGGCCTGGGCGATGGCCTGGGCCTTGTCGGGGCGCTCGTTCGACCGGGCGTTGACCAGGATCACCTCCAGCGGCGTGTCCTCGAACACGCGGTTGAAGCGTTCGGGATCGACGAAGCGCACCGTGAGCAGCACCGCATGCACGGCGATGGACACGCCGAGTGCGATCTGCAGTGTGCTCAGGCTTTGGAGGAAGGCGGGGAGTTTCACGGCGCCTGATTATCGGCGCTGCCGCCGTCCGCCTCGTTCACGTCCACGGCGATGGCGATCGGGCCGGCCACGGCGTCCTCGTCGCCCTCGTCCTCTTCGACCGGGCCATCGTCGCTGGTGTCCTGCGGGTCATCCAGGCGTGCCAGCAGGGTGCCGTTCACGTCCAGCGTGATCTCGTCGATCTCGCCCAGCGCCACCCGCACGCGCGCGCCGCGTGGCAGCTGCTGGGCGCCCAGCACGGGTAGCACCAGCGGCAGGGTGTCGGCGCGCACCAGGCAGCCGCCGCCCACGCCTTCCTTGATGACGGTGGCCTCCAGCTCGGTGATCTGGTTCTGCTCCAGGTATTTGAGCGTCCAGAAGCGCTCCATGCCGGCCTGGTAGCCGTTGTAGGCGCCGTAGGCCGCGTCGAAGCTGCTGATGATGGAGAACAGGTCCGCGTCCTTGGGCTTGAACGGCGCGGCCAGCGCGGCCGTCTTGCCGTGGCGCGCGCAGGCAATCACCTGCCACTGGTTCACCAGGTCCACGTAGCGGCGCAGCGGCGAGGTGGCCCAGGCGTAGCTCTTCACGCCGATGCCGGCGTGCGGCAGGGCCTTGGTGCCCATGCGCACCTTCATGCCGGGCGCCAGGCTGGCCTGGCTGCGGTAGATGCCGGGCACGCCGTGCTCGGCCAGCATCTGGCCCCAGGTGCTGTTGGCGACGATGGCGGCCTCGGCCACGATCAGGTCCAGCGGCGCGCCGCGCTTGCGCGTGCCGATGCTCACCGTCTCGCTGCCGTCGGGCTCGGCGCCGTCGTTGCCCTGCAGGCGGAAGGTGTAGTCGGGGCGGTTGAAGGTCTCGGGCTTGCCGCGCACCACCTCGCGCCCGGCCTTGAGCTGCTTGGCCAGGCGGTGCAAAAATGATAGCTGTTCGCGCAGTTCCAGCAAGGCTTGTGGCGTGTTTTCGACCTGAATGGAGGGGTCGGCCAGCCAGGCCTCGGTGACGATGTGGTCCAGCTGGTCGTGGCGCAGGTTCACCGTGACGGGCACGCGCTCCAGGCGCGTCTCGGTGGCGGTGATGGCCAGCGTGGCCTCGTCGATGGTGGCGTACAGCGACACGGCCGGGTTGGCCCGGCCCTCGTCCAGCGTGTAGATCTGCACCACCTCGTCGGGCAGCATGGTGATCTTGTAGCCGGGCATGTAGACGGTGGACAGGCGCGTGCGGCCCAGCTTGTCCAGGTCGCTGCCGGGCTGGATGGCCAGGCCCGGCGCGGCGATGTGGATGCCCAGCGTCACCGTGCCCGTGCCCAGGCCCTGCAGCGACAGGGCGTCGTCGATCTCGGTGGTGGCCGAATCGTCGATGGAATAGGCCTGCACGTTGGCCAGCGGCAGGTCTTCGGGCGGCTGCGGCGCGGCCAGTTGCGGAAAGCCCGTGCCCTTGGGGAAGTTGTCGAACAGGAAGCGCTTCCAGTGGAACTGGTAGCTGGAGTCGATGGCGCCGGCGGCCTGCAGCAGGTCCAGCGGGGCCTTCTGCGCGGCGCGGCTGGCCTCGACCACGGCCTTGTATTCGGGCGCGTTCTTGTCGGGCCGGAACAGGATCTTGTAGAGCTGCTCGCGGATCGGCTGCGGGCAGCTGCCCGCGGCCAGCTCGCCGGCCCAGGCCTCGATCTGGGCCAGGATCTGCTTTTTCTTCTCGATGGCGGCCAGCGCCTGCTGCAGGATCTCGGCGGAGGCCTTCTTGAAGCGGCCCTTGCCCGCGCGGCGGAAGTAGTGCGGCGCCTCGTACAGCGCCACCAGCATGCCGGCCTGCTCGGTCACGGGGGCGGTGTCGGAGAAGTAGTCGCGCGCCAGGTCGGCGAAGCCGAACTCGTCCTCGGGCGCGAACTCCCAGGCCAGGGGCAGCTCCACGGTGGCGGCGATCGCGCGCGCCTGGGCCAGCAGCTCGGCCGGGGCGGGCTTGTCGAACTTCAGCAGGATGTTGGCGGCCTTGACCTTGACGCGTTTGCCCGAGTCGAGCTCGATTTGCGCGGAGCTTTCGGCTTCGGAGAGGATGCGGCCGGCCAGAAATTTGCCGGCGTCGTCGAACAGTGCATGCATAGGGCGCGATTTTCCCATGGCGGCGCCCGAGCATCCCTGCGCGCTGTAGGTGCTTGTCACGCCGGGGCGCCGGCGTGCGTCCAATGGGCAAAGGGATGCACCACGAAAGCGAGGCGGACCATGTACACACCCGAGGATCTGCAGGATGCGGCGGCGCGGCCGCAGGCCGTGCCCGGGGCCGACCGCGCGCAGGATGCCGCCCTGGTGGCGCGCGCCCTGGCCGGCGACGCGGCGGCCTTCGAGGCCATCATGCGCCGCCACAACCGGCTGCTGTTCCGGGCCGCGCGCGGCGTGGTGCGCGACGACGCCGAGGCGCAGGACGTGGTGCAGGAGGCCTACCTGCGCGCCTTCACGCGGCTGCAGGACTTTCGCGGCGACGCGGCGTTGGGCACCTGGCTGGCGCGCATCTGCACCCGTACCGCGCTGGACATGCTGCGCCGGCGCGCACGCAGCGTGGCCATCGACGCCACGCAGGCGCCCGATGAGGAGCCGCAGCGGGAGCATGCCATGTCCTTCTTCGCACCCCCCGATGCCGCGCCCGACCTGGCGTTGGCGCGCGGCCAGCTGCGCGCGCTGCTGGAGTCGGCCGTGCACGGCCTGCCGCCGCCGTACCGCAGCGTCTTCATCCTGCGCGCCGTGCAGGAGATGAGCGTGCAGGAGACCGCGTACTGCCTGGACATCAGCGAGGCGCTGGTGCGTACCCGCTACCTGCGCGCCCGGGCCCTGCTGCGCGACACGCTGGGCGCGCGCGTCGAGGCCTGCGCCGACAGCGCCTTTCCGTTTGCCGGCACGCGCTGCGACCAGGTCGTGCACCAGGTGCTGGCCGAGCTGCGGCGGCGCGGGCGCCTGGCCTGAGGGCGCCGCCGGCGCCGTTCCCTTTTCGTCCACCCCACAGGAGCACACCATGAACCGCTCATTCCTTATCCTGCCCCCGCAGTCCCTGCTGGCGCGCCGCCGCGGCTTCGGCGCGGCCCTGCTCTCGGCCTCGGCCGTGGCCCTGCTGGGCGGGCGCGACGCGCTGGCCGCGGGCGCCAAGACCACGGCCCAGCAGCACGAGGCCGACGTGCGCATCCTCAACACCGCGCTCGGCGCCGAGTACGAGGCCATCGCCGCCTACCAGGTGGGCGCCGAAAGCGGGCTGCTGACGAACGGCGTGCTGCCGCTGGCCCAGCAGTTCCAGGGCCACCACAAGGAGCACGCGCAGGCCATCGCCGGCGCCGTGCGCAAGATGGGCGGCAAGCCCGTGGAGGCCAAGGCCCGGTACAGCTTCCCGACCGACACCCTCAAGGCCGAGGCCGACGTGCTGCGCTTTGCCGCGGGCCTGGAGCGCGGCGCCGTGTCGGCCTACCTGGGCGCCGTGCCGCTGTTTGCCGACCGCGCCCTGGCGCAGGTGGCCGCCAGCATCCTCGGCGACGAGGCCATGCACTGGGCCGTGCTGCGCCAGGCGCTGGGCGAGGCGCCGGTGCCCTCGGCGTTCATGTCATGACCGGGCCGGGCATGCGCTGCCGGGCGCTGGCCTGCGGCCTGCCGCTGGCCGCCGCCGCGGCACTGGCGCAGACCGGGCCGGGCCCGGGGCCGGATGCGGCGCAGCTGGCGCGCGGCCAGCAGGTGTATGCGCGCTGCGCGGCCTGCCACGCCATCGAGGGGAACCGCACGGGCCCGCAGCATTGCGGCCTGTTCGGCCGCCGCGCGGGCGCGGCGAAGGGGTTCGAGGGCTACTCCAAGGCCCTGAAGGCCAGCGCCATCGTCTGGGACGAGCGCACGCTGGACCGTTTCCTGAAAGACCCGCCGGCCACCGTGCCCGGCACGGCCATGGGTTATGCGGGCGTCAAGGACGACGCCGAGCGCGCGGCCCTCATCGCCTGGCTGCGCCAGGCCACGCGGCCCGGCGCGGGCTGCACGCTGCGATAGGGCGAACAGGCCCCGTGGCAGGGGCGCATGCATTGCGCTGCGCACTCTGTTTTTGATAGCTTGCAGCGCTTGATTGACAAGCGCTGCAGCCATTTTTGGCTTGAATTTTCGGTGGCTGCCAGGGCCGGTGCCACTATGATGGCCGCCACCATGGCAGTCCTGCCCATCCACCCGCCTTCCCATCCGTCGCCGCCTCCCCATGCGCCTTGATTTCACGCCGCTGGTGGCGCTGGCGGTGGCGCTGCCCTTCGTCTTCGGCGTCACCGAGCCGCCGCATTCCAACTTCTGGCCGCTGATGGCCAGCGGCGGCTGCGCCTGGCTAATCGCGGCCCTGGCCTGGAGCGGCGCCTGGCGGCCCAGCGCCCGCAGCCTGGGCGCCTGCCTGGCGGCGGGCCTGCTGCTGGCGGCGCTGGCGGCGGCGGCCATCGGCCTGGTGCAGTTCTTCGTGGGCGACGCCGGCTGGGCGCCCTGGGTGCATGCGTCCGCGCAGGGGCAGGCCATCGGCAACCTGCGCCAGCGCAACCAGCAGGCCACGCTGCTGGCCCTGGGCGTCTGGGCGCTGCTGTGGTGGGTGGCGCGCCTGCAGGCGCTGGTGGGCCGGCCGTCCGCGCCGGGTGCCGGTGGCCGGTGGTGGCCGCCGCTGCTGGCGGTGCTGGTGCCCTGGGCCCTGGTGCTGCTGGCCGTGTCGGGGGCGGCGACGGCCTCGCGCACGGGGGCGCTGGAGTGGCTGGTGGTGCTGGCGCTGCTGCTGTGCTGGCGGCGCAGCGGCGGCGGGATGGCGCTGGCCATGGGCGGCGTGGGCTTGGCGGTCTATCTGCTGGCGTCCTGGGGGCTGCCCGCGCTGCTGCTGCAGTGGACGGGCGTGCACATGGACGGCCTGTTCAGCCGCCTGAGCGACGCAACGCAGCCCTGCACCGGCCGCCGCGTGCTGTGGGCCAACGTGCTGCAGCTGATCGCCGAACGGCCCTGGGCCGGCTGGGGCTGGGGCGAGCTGGACTATGCGCACTACATCACGCCGTTTGCGGGCGAACGCTTTTGCGTGCTGCTGGACAACGCCCACAACCTGCCGCTGCAGCTGGCGGTGGAGCTGGGCCTGCCGGCGGCGCTGCTGCTGTGCGGCGCGGCGCTGTGGGCCGTGCTGCGGGCGCGCCCGTGGCGCGAGACCGATCCGCCGCGCCAGCTGGCCTGGGGCGTGCTGGCCATCGTGGGGGTGCACAGCCTGCTGGAGTTTCCGCTGTGGTACGGGCCGTTCCAGCTGGCGACGGCGCTGGCCGTGCTGGTGTTGCTGGCGCCGCTGGGCGCGCGGTGGCGGGGCGGGGGAGGCCGGGGACGGCTGCAAGGGAGGGTCTGGGCGGGTGCGGGGTTGCTGTCGGCCGTGGTGCTGGGACTGGTGCTGGTGCACGACTACGCGCGCGTCAGCGCCCTGTACCGTCCCGTGGCCGAGCGCCCGGCGGCCCTGCGCGCGCTGACGGCGGCCGAGGCGGCGCAGCAACTGCGCTTCTTCCGGGCGCCCGCGCAGTTCGCCCAGCTCACCACCACGCCCGTCACGCCGGCCAATGCGGCGCAGCTGCATGCCCTGGCCCTGGGCCTGCTGCACTATTCGCCCGAGCCGCGCGTGATCGAGCCCCTGATCGCCAGCGCCCGCCTGCTGGGCCTGGCGCAGGAGGCGGCCCTGCACACCGAGCGCTACCGCAGCGCCTATCCCCGGGACTTCGCGCGCTGGCAGCGTGGGGCGGGGGCCGGCGGCGATCCGCCGCGGCGGGAGTGAGGCGGCCGTTCAGGCCAGCGCGCAAAAGCGCAGCACCTCGGCCAGGTGCCGGGGAAAGTCGCTCAGCGCATGGTCGCCGCCCTCCAGCACGCACTGCTGCGCATGGGGGTATCGGGCGACCATCTCGCGCCAGTCCAGCAGCTCGTCGCCCCGGGCGGCGATGAGCAGTTCGGGCGCGGCCGGCGCGTGGCCGCTCACGTCGAGCGCCTGCAGTTCGTCGATGAATTCGGGGCGGAAGAAAAAGCGCACCTCGGGGTCGTGCCAGGCGGTCTGCTCGCCGATGTAGCGCGCGAGGTCGCGCGCCGGGTGCACGGCGGGGTTCAGTAGCACGCTGGGGCAGCGCGCCCGGTGGGCCACCCAGCTGGCGTAGAAACCGCCGAGCGAGGAGCCGATCACCGCCATGCGCTCCTGTGGCCAGGCGGCAATGCCCTCGGCCACCAGCGCCATGGCCTCGCGCGGCGAGGGCGGCAACTGCGGGCACCAGAACTGCACCGCCGGGTGGTGGCGGGCCACATGCTCTGCCACCAGGCGCGCCTTGGTGGACTGGGGCGAGGAGCGAAAGCCGTGCAGGTACAGCAGATGGGTGGTGCGCATGGCGGGCGATTATCCGGCGCCCCGATAATTGCGCGCCATGGCCGCCGTTTTCGACACACCCTCCCTGCCGCAGCGCATCCTGCCCCTGTTCCGCGGCTTCGACTGGCCGCTGATCGCGCTGCTGCTGGTGCTAGCGTCCATCGGTCTGATGGCCATGTATTCCGCGGGTTTCGACCACGGCACGCGCTTTTACGACCATGGGCGCAACATGCTGCTGGCCGCCGGCATCCTGTTCGTGGTGGCGCAGATTCCGCCGCAGCGCCTGATGATGCTGGCCGTGCCGCTGTATACGCTGGGCGTGGTGCTGCTGGTGGCCGTGGCGCTGTTTGGCATCACCAAGAAGGGGGCGCAGCGCTGGATCAACGTGGGCGTGGTCATCCAGCCCAGCGAGCTGCTGAAGATCGCCACCCCGCTGATGCTGGCCTGGTGGTTCCAAAAGCGCGAGGGCCAGCTGCGCGCGCTGGACTTCGTCGTGGCGGGGGCGCTGCTGATGCTGCCCGTGGGGCTGATCATGAAGCAGCCCGACCTGGGCACCTCGCTGCTGGTGATGGCGGCCGGGCTGTCGGTGATCTTCTTCGCCGGGCTGCCCTGGAAGCTGGTGGCGCCGCCGGTGCTGGTCGCAGGCATCGGCATTGCGCTCATCGTCTGGTTCGAGCCACAGCTGTGCGCCGACGGCGTGCGCTGGCCCGTGCTGCACGACTACCAGCAGCAGCGCATCTGCACGCTGCTGGACCCCACGCGCGACCCGCTGGGCAAGGGCTTTCACATCATCCAGGGCATGATCGCCATCGGCTCGGGCGGGCTGTGGGGCAAGGGCTTCATGGCAGGCACGCAGACTCACCTGGAGTTCATTCCCGAGCGCACCACCGACTTCATCTTCGCCGCCTTCTCCGAGGAGTTCGGTCTGGTGGGCAACCTCACGCTCATCGTCTGCTTCGTCCTGCTGGTGTGGCGGGGGCTGGCGATTGCCGCCAATGCGCCCACGCTGTTCGGCCGCCTCATGGCGGGGGCCGTGGCCATGATCTTCTTCACCTACGCCTTCGTGAACATGGGCATGGTCAGCGGCATCCTGCCGGTGGTGGGCGTGCCGCTGCCGTTCGTGAGCTATGGCGGCACGGCCATGGTCACGCTGGGGCTGGCGCTGGGGGTGCTGATGTCCGTGGCCCGGGCGCAGCAGCAGCCGGCCGAGTCCGCGCCGCAGCCGCTGTAGCGCGTCCGTGTGCGCGGCGGGGGCATGGGCGGCTGCCTACAATCCCCGGATGATCTCCCGCGAACCCACCATCGAACGCCTGGCCATTGCACGCGAGCTGCTGCTCACGCCCTTCGGCCTCGACGAGTCCCATCTCTCCCGTGCCCTGGCGGAGATCCGCGCGCACCGCGTCGATGACGCCGACCTGTACTTCCAGTACACGCGCAACGAGGGCTGGAGCCTGGAGGAGGGCATCGTCAAGACGGGTTCGTTCAGCATCGACCAGGGCGTGGGCGTGCGCGCGGTGAGCGGCGAGAAGACCGCCTTCGCCTATTCCGACGACATCTCCGAGGCCTCGCTGCTGGATGCGGCCCGCACAGTGCGGTCAATTTCGGCTGCAGGCAAGGCTGGTAAAGCGCGAGCAGCTTCGCAAAAGATAGCAAAAAGCCGCTTGCTGTATCCGCATATCGACCCCATCGCGTCCATGGACAGCACGGCCAAGGTGCAGCTGCTGGAGCGTGCCGAGCAGCGTGCCCGCGCCAAGGACCCGCGCGTGGCGCAGGTCATGGCGGGCCTGGCCAGCGAATACGACGTGGTGCTGGTGGCGCGCGCCGACGGCACCCTGGCGGCCGACGTGCGCCCGCTGGTGCGCCTGTCGATCACCGTGATCGCCGAGCAGAACGGCCGCCGCGAGGTGGGCTCGGCCGGCGGCGGCGGGCGCTTCGGCCTGGCCTATTTCAGCGATGAGCAGATCGCGCAGTACGTGGACGAGGCCGTGAACGCGGCCCTGGTCAACCTGGAGTCCCGCCCCGCGCCCGCCGGCGAGATGACCGTGGTGCTGGGCCCGGGCTGGCCCGGCGTGCTGCTGCACGAGGCCGTGGGCCACGGGCTGGAGGGCGACTTCAACCGCAAGGGCTCCAGCGCGTTCAGCGGCCGCATCGGCCAGCGTGTGGCGGCCAAGGGCGTCACGGTGCTGGACGACGGCACGCTGGCCGACCGCCGCGGCTCGCTCAACGTGGACGACGAGGGCCACCCCACGCAGCGCAACGTGCTGATCGAGGACGGCATCCTCAAGGGCTACATCCAGGATGCGATGAACGCGCGCCTCATGGGCGTCAAGCCCACGGGCAACGGCCGGCGCGAGAGCTATGCGCACATCCCCATGCCGCGCATGACCAACACCTACATGCTTGGCGGCGACAAGGAGCCGCAGGAGATCATTGCCTCGATCAAGAAGGGCCTGTACGCCACCAATTTCGGCGGCGGCCAGGTGGACATCACCAGCGGCAAGTTCGTGTTCTCGGCCAGCGAGGCGTACTGGGTGGAGAACGGCAAGGTCCAGTACCCCGTCAAGGGCGCAACCATCGTCGGCAGCGGCCCCGAGTCGCTGAAGAAGGTGAGCATGATCGGTAACGACATGCGCCTGGACAGCGGCGTGGGCACCTGCGGCAAGGAAGGCCAGAGCGTGCCCGTGGGCGTGGGCCAGCCCACCATGCGCATCGACGGCCTGACGGTGGGCGGCACCGCCTGATCATGGCCCGGCCGCCGCGCGCGGCGGCGGCGCCACATCCGCGGCAGCACGGATTGCGCGGCGGCCCCGGCCGCACACAATGCGCAGCATGCCCGCGCCGTCCTCCAGCCAGATCCCGCACACGGTCCAGTCGTTTGCCGACCTGAGCCGCTTCCTGCGTGAGGACGCGGCGGACGATGGCACGCGCCAGCTGCGCGACAGCCTGGGCGCACTGTCGCAGCACATAGAGGCGGCCACGCGCACGCGCCGCGGGCACCTGGAGCCCGAAGCGGTGCAGCGCAGTGCCGAGGCGCTCGCGCAGTGCGCGCGCGAGCACCAGTTGCAGCTGACGGGCATGGGATCGGCCTGGCATGCGCTCTACGAATTCGGTGCGTACCAGCGCGCCCTGCGCGAGCTGCGCGACGCCATCGACCGCTGGCGCGACGCGCTGCACCGCCGCAGCGCCGCCGAGGCCGAGTGCTTCGGTGCGTTCGAGCTGCTGGCCTGGCGCACCCTGGGCGAGGCCCTGCTGCTGCTCGACATGTACGAGCAGGGCGACGCCGAGCCGGGCCGCCAGCCGCTTCCTTCGCAGCCTCCCGGGCGCCCCGCGCCGCGCCGCCCGTCGCTGCTGGCGCGCCTGCGCGGCTGGCTGCCGGGTCGGTCAGGAAGCCAACATTTGTAGCGATATGGCAACACATTGCGGATGTTGCGGTGCGGCAATACGTGCTACATTGAACCGTATGCCAGTTCGCAGCGCGTTTTACTTTTACTTTTGGTTCTCTGTCCCCGGCGGATGAGAGGTATGCGCGCACCCTGACTGAGCCCCCTTCTCTTAAGAACCGCCGAAGCTGAAAAGCCCGGCGGTTTTTTGTTGTCCGCCTTTCCTTTTGACCTTCACACCCACACCCGAGAGGACGCCCACATGACCGCCACCGTCTCCAGCGATGCCTGGTATCCCAACGTCGAGAAAACCAGCCAGACCGACGACCAACGCATCAAGGACATCACCGTGCTTCCCCCTCCTGAACATCTGATTCGCTTCTTCCCCATCCGGGGGTCCGAGGTCGAGTCGCTGATCTCCGGCACGCGCCGCAGCATCCAGCGCATCATGTCGGGCGAGGACGACCGGCTGCTGGTCATCATCGGCCCCTGCTCCATCCACGACCCGGTGGCCGCGCTGGACTACGCACGCAAGCTCAAGGCCGTGCGCGAGCAGTACAAGGATCAGCTGGAAGTGGTGATGCGCGTGTACTTCGAGAAGCCCCGCACCACCGTGGGCTGGAAGGGCCTGATCAACGACCCCTACCTGGACGGCAGCTACCGCATTGACGAGGGCCTGCGCATCGCGCGCCAGCTGCTCATCGACATCAACCGCGTGGGCGTTCCGGCGGCCAGCGAGTTCCTGGACGTGATCTCGCCGCAGTACATCGGCGACCTGATCAGCTGGGGCGCCATCGGCGCGCGCACCACCGAGAGCCAGGTGCACCGCGAGCTGGCCTCGGGCATCTCGGCGCCCATCGGCTTCAAGAACGGCACGGACGGCAACATCCGCATCGCCACCGACGCGATCCAGTCCGCCGGCCGCGGCCACCACTTCCTGTCGGTGCACAAGAACGGCCAGGTGGCCATCGTGCACACGGCGGGCAACCAGGACTGCCACGTGATCCTGCGCGGCGGCAAGGCGCCCAACTACGACGCCGCCAGCGTCGCGGCGGCCTGCAAGGACCTGGTGTCCGCCGGCTTGCCGGGCTCGCTCATGGTGGACTGCAGCCATGCCAACAGCAGCAAGCAGCACGAGCGCCAGCGCGATGTGACGCAGGACATCGCCGCGCAGATCGCGGGCGGCTCGCGCAGCATCTTCGGGGTCATGATCGAAAGCCACCTGCACGCCGGCGCGCAGAAGTTCACGCCGGGCAAGGACGACCCGGCCGCGCTGGAGTACGGCAAGAGCATCACCGACGCCTGCCTGGGCTGGGACGATTCCACGGCCTGCCTGGCCGACCTGGCCGCTGCCGTGCAGGCGCGCCGCGCGCGCTGATGCGGGCTCGGCCGCTGCGGCCCGGCGCCGCGGGGTCGGTGTAAGCTCATGGCGGGCGCGGCACTTTCTGGGCCGCGCCCGTCGTTCCATTCAAGAATCACATTCCATCGAAGGCGAGACAGCAACATGCACAGCGAAGTTTTGGTCACCCTGACACCCGAACAGGAATTCCGTCTGGACCTGCAGGGCGCGCAGCCCCTCACGCACGAGGAGGCCCGCCGCTGGCTGGATGACGAGTTCGTGCGCCTGGAGTGCGAGCCCCTGCGCGCCAGCGGCAAGGTGCTGCTGGCCGACAAGGTGCTGACCGTGGCCCGTGCCGCGGGCGAGAGGCTGCTGGCCGATCCGGTCTGGTCGGCCCAGTTTGCGCGCGCCGCCGTGGCCGCGCTGTCGCAGCCCGTGGTGCGCGTGGACGTGCCGGCGATGGCCGTCAGCTTCTGATTTGAGTGAAAACGGCTATCAGCGCTTGTCCATCAAGCGCTGATAGCTATCATTTGGATAGCGCTGCGAGCAGCTGGGCGTGGATGCCGCCAAAGCTGCCATTGCTCATGCAGACGATGTGATCGCCCGGCCGCGCCGCCGCCGCGATCTGTGCCACGAGCGTGGGGATATCGGCCGCCGTGCGGGCGCATTCCCCCATGGGGGCCAGCGCCTCGGCGGCGTCCCAGTCCAGCCCCGCCGTGTGGCAAAAGGCCAGGTCGGCCGCCTCCAGGGCCCAGGGCAGTTGCGACTTCATGGTGCCCAGCTTCATGGTGTTGCTGCGCGGCTCGAAGGCGGCCAGGATGCGTGCCTGGTCGCCCACCCGCCGGCGCAGGCCGTCCAGCGTGGTGCGCAGCGCCGTGGGGTGGTGGGCGAAGTCGTCGTAGACGGTGATGCCCCGTACCGTGCCGCGCAGCTCCATGCGGCGCCTGACGTTCTCGAAGCGTGCCAGCGCCTCGGCCGCCTGCGCCGGCGCCACGCCCACATGCTCGGCGGCGGCGATGGCGGCCAGCGCGTTGAGCTGGTTGTGCGTGCCCGTCAGGGACCATTGCACGCGGGCCACGGCGCGGCCCTGCTGCAGCACCTCGAAGTCGTGCGGCTCGCCGCGCGCGGTGAAGTCGCTCACCGTGGCGCCAAAGCTGGCCACACCGCTCCAGCAGCCGGCGTGCAGCACGCGCGCCAGGCTTTCCTCCAGCCCGTTGACCACCACGCGGCCCGAGGGCGGCACGGTGCGCACCAGGTGGTGGAACTGGCGCTCGATGGCCGCCAGGTCGTCGAAGATGTCGGCGTGGTCGAACTCCAGGTTGTTCAGCACGGCGGTGCGCGGGCGGTAGTGCACGAACTTGCTGCGCTTGTCGAAGAACGCCGTGTCGTACTCGTCGGCCTCGATCACGAAGAGCGGCGCCGTGCCCAGCGGCCCCGGGCCAGCGGCCGGCCGCTCCGCGGCGCCCAGGCGGGCGGACACGCCGAAGTTCAGCGGCACGCCACCGACCAGAAAGCCCGGCGCCAGGTCCGCGCATTCCAAGATCCAGGCCAGCATGGAGGTGGTGGTGGTCTTGCCGTGCGTGCCGGCCACGGCCAGCACATGGCGGCCCTGCAGCACATGCTCGGCCAGCCACTGCGGGCCGCTGGTGTAGGGGGCGCCCGCGTCGAGGATGGCCTCCATCAGCGGAAACTTCGGCGTGCCGTCGGCCAGGCGTGCGCGGCTCACCACGTTGCCGACCACGAACATGTCTGGCTGGAGCGCGAGCTGGTCGGCGCCGTAGCCTTCGATGAGATCGATGCCCAGTGCGCGCAGCTGGTCGCTCATGGGGGGGTAGACGCCGGCGTCGCAGCCGGTGACGCGGTGGCCGGCCTCGCGGGCCAGGGCGGCCAGGCCGCCCATGAAGGTGCCGCAAATGCCCAGGATGTGAATATGCATGGGCCTTGATTCTATGAATCTGGGCGCCGTTTCCGGTGTTCAAGCCAAAATGGCCTCTGACGCTTATCAGATAAGCGCAAACAGCTATCAAAAACGAAGTGCTTGCGGGTGCGGGCGGGCAATGCCCCTGCGCCGCGGGCGCCGTGGCCGGGGCTTCCCGCGCGGATGGCGCCACAATGCTGGTCTGTGTCCGGGATCGCCGCTGCCATGGAAAACGCCCTCGTCACCGAAATCGCCAACACCGCCGCCCGACTGATTGTCGAGGAGGGGCTGGAATGGGGGCCGGCCAAGCGCCGCGCCATCAAGGAAATGGGCCTGCCCACGCGCACGCCGCTGCCCGACAACGACCTCCTTGAGGACGCGGTGCGCGAATACATCGGTCTGTTCTGCGCCGACACCCAGCCCCAGGAGCTGCGCGCGCTGCGCGAGCTGGCGCTGGTGTGGATGCTGCGCATGCAGGCGTTCCGCCCCTATCTGGGCGGTGCCGTCTGGCACGGCACGGCCACGCGCCTGTCCGATATTTATCTGTCGTTGTTCTGCGATGACCCCAAATCCGCCGAGATCGCCCTCATTGACCACCATGTGAATTACGAGCCGCGCTCCGTGACGGGGTTTCGCGGCGAACTGGTCGAGGTGCTGAGCCTGAGCAGCCACTCGCCCGCACTGGGCGAGGAAATCGGCATCCACCTGCTCATCTATGACCTGGACGACCTGCGGGGCGCGTTGCGCCCGGACTCGCGCGGCCGCGTGCCGCGGGGCGACGCCGAGGCCGTGCGCCGGCTGCTGCAGGAAACCCCTTCTTCACCGCCATCTCCATGAAACCATCGCCTTCGACCACATCTTCCCCAGCGGGCCGGCCTGCCGAACCGGTGGCGTCAGGGTCATCGCGCCGCCGCTGGATCACGCTGGGCGTGGGCGCTCTGGCCGCGCTGGGCGGCGCGGGCGTGGCCGCCTGGCGCATGCAGCCCCGCGCCGTGCAGGAGGGCGCGTCCCAGGCCCTGTGGGACGCGAGCCTGGAGGGCCCGGCGGGCGAGCCCGTGCGCATGGCGGCATTTCGCGGCCACCCGCTGCTGCTGAACTTCTGGGCCACCTGGTGCCCGCCTTGCGTGGAGGAGCTACCCCTGCTCAACGGCTTCTATGGCGACAACCGGGCCAAAGGCTGGCAAGTGCTGGGGCTGGCCATCGATCAGCCGTCCAATGTGCGCAAGTTTCTGCAGCGCATGCCACTGGATTTTCCGGTTGCGCTGGGCGGACTGTCCGGCACCGAACTCGCGCGGGGGCTGGGCAACGAAAGGGGAGGGTTGCCGTTTACCGTGCTTTTCGGTGCAGATGGGAACATTTTGAAGCGTAAAATGGGACAGCTGACGGCGCAGGATCTGCAGGGCTGGTCCAAAACGTTGTGAGTACTGCGTTTCCTCAATGGAGATGGTGGCAATTGGGGTGGTTTCGGTGAAATAGGCCGAAATTAGAGTAAATTCGCTCCCCATTCCGTTTTTAGCCGTTGGAGCTCCCATGGATTTGCGAAAACTCAAGACCCTCATCGATCTGGTCTCCGAGTCGAATGTTTCTGAACTCGAGATCACCGAAGCCGAGGGCAAGGTGCGCATCGTCAAGAGTGGCGGGGCTGTCGTGCAGCAGTTCGTCGCTGCGCCCATGCAGGCGCCCATGGCCGCTGCGCCTGTGGCGGCTCCTGCAGCGCCCGTGGCCGAACTGCCGGCACCGGTTGCCGCAGCGCCTGCCGGGCATACGGTCAAGTCGCCCATGGTGGGCACGTTCTACCGCGCCTCCAGCCCTGGCGCCAAGCCGTTCGTTGAACTGGGCAGCCAGGTCAAGGAAGGCGACACGATCTGCATCATCGAGGCCATGAAGATTCTCAACGAGATCGAGGCCGACAAATCCGGCACGGTTACCCGCATCCTGGGCGAAAACGGGCAGGCCGTCGAGTATGGCCAGCCGCTGTTTGTGATCGAGTAAGCCGCGCGTGAGTGTTCTAGTCCTCGCCGTCCCGAGCGCCTGCATGGCGCCCCGTGGTCCCGGCGTGGGGCCCTGTCTGCATGCGGCCATGAGCCGTGAGTCAGCCTATGTTTAAGAAAATTCCTGTTGCCAATCGCGGCGCTCGCGTCGCAGGCACGGCAAAGCAAATTGCCCGCGCACGCGTCAGCGTGCAGGCGATGGGCCGCGAGGCAAATCATGTTTAAAAAGATTCTGGTCGCCAATCGCGGCGAAATCGCCCTGCGCATCCAGCGCGCCTGCCATGAGCTGGGCGTGAAGGCCGTGATGGTCTACTCCGAGGCCGACCGCGACGCCAAGTACGTCAAGCTGGCCGAGGAAGCCGTCTGCATCGGGCCGGCGCCATCGCCGCTGTCCTACCTCAACATGCCCGCCATCATCTCGGCGGCCGAGGTGACGGATGCCGAGGCCATCCACCCGGGCTACGGCTTCCTGTCGGAGAACGCCGACTTCGCCGAGCGCGTGGAGAAGAGCGGCTTCCAGTTCATCGGCCCCACGCCGGAGAACATCCGCATGATGGGCGACAAGGTGTCGGCCAAGCAGGCCATGATCCGCGCGGGCGTGCCCTGCGTGCCGGGCTCCGATGGCGAACTGCCGGATGATCCGGTGCAGATCCGCCGCATTGCCAAGAGCATCGGCTATCCGGTGATCATCAAGGCGGCGGGCGGTGGTGGCGGACGCGGCATGCGCGTGGTGCACACCGAGGCGGCGCTCGTGAACGCGGTGCAGATGACCAAGGCCGAGGCGCAGGCTGCCTTTGGCAATCCGGCCGTGTACATGGAGAAGTTCCTGCAGAACCCGCGCCACATCGAGATCCAGGTGCTGGCGGACAAGTACCGCAATGCCGTGTATCTGGGGGAGCGCGACTGCTCCATGCAGCGGCGCCACCAGAAGGTGATCGAGGAGGCTCCGGCACCGGGCATTCCGCGCAAGCTCATCGAGAAGATCGGCGAGCGCTGCGTGGCCGCCTGCAAGAAGATCGGCTACCGCGGTGCGGGCACCTTCGAGTTCCTGTACGAGAACGGCGAGTTCTACTTCATCGAGATGAACACCCGCGTGCAGGTGGAGCACCCGGTGACCGAGTGGATCACGGGCGTGGATATCGTCCGCACGCAGATCATGGTGGCGGCCGGCGAGAAGCTGCCCTTCACCCAGCGCCAGATCGAGATTCACGGCCATGCCATCGAATGCCGCGTGAACGCCGAAGATCCCTACAAGTTCATTCCCTCGCCGGGGCGCATCACGATGTGGCATGCACCGGGCGGCCCGGGCGTGCGCGTCGACTCGCATGCCTACTCGAACTACTATGTGCCGCCGAACTATGACTCCATGATCGGCAAGATCATCGTGCATGGCGACACGCGCGAACAGGCGCTGGCGCGCATGCGCACCGCGCTGTCCGAGACGGTGATTGAGGGCATCAACACCAATGTGGCGCTGCACCGCGAGCTGATGGTGGATGCCAAGTTCGTCGCCGGCGGCACCAACATCCATTACCTCGAAGAGTGGCTGTCGCAGCGCAAGCGCTGATCGGACACCGTGTCGCAAGACACCGGGATGCTGGCATCTGGGGACGGATGCCAGCATTTTTCATTGATTGCATGACGAGAAGGTGTGCCCCATGTTTGAGCTGAGCCTGCTATGCCCCGAAGACCGGGTGGAGACCCTGAGCGATGCGTTCGACGCGCTGGAGGCGCTGAGCGTGTCCGTCGAGGATGCCGACGCCCAGACCGACGCCGAACAGGCCTTGTTTGGTGAGCCCGGCATGCCCGCGCCGCGCGGAGGCTGGCAGCGCAGCCGCGTCACCGCGTTGTTCCCAACGCAGCAGACCGCCGAAGAGGCCGTGCAGTTGCTGCAGGTGCAGGATTTCTTCGAGGGCTGCAGCGTGCTGGGTGTGGTTGCCGTGCAGGAACAGGACTGGGTCCGCCTGACCCAGTCGCAGTTTGAGCCGGTGGATATCACGCCCGATTTCTGGATCGTGCCGACCTGGCACGATTTGCCGCAGGCGGCGCGGCGCAGCATCCGCCTGGACCCGGGGTTGGCCTTCGGCACCGGGACGCATCCCACCACGCGCATGTGCCTGCGCTGGATTGCACGCCATGGGGACGAGGGCGGCGCCCAGGCGCTGGGACGGGTGCTCGACTATGGTTGCGGCTCGGGCATCCTGGCCATAGGTGCCGCGAAGTTCGGTGCCGTGGACATTGATGCGGTGGACATCGACCCCGCTGCCGTGGAGGCCACGCGCCAGAACGCGCAGGCCAATGGCGTGGCGTTGAATGCCGGTCTGCCAGAGCAGGCTCGGGGCGTTTATCAAACCGTGCTGGCCAATATTCTGGCCACGCCGCTGAAAGTGCTGGCCCCCCTGTTGTGCGCCCATGTGGCGGAGGGCGGGCATCTCGTGTTGGCGGGCATTCTGGAGCGGCAGGCGCAAGAACTCCAGGAGGCTTACGCCCCGTGGCTGCACTTGCAGGTGGCCGACAGCGAGGATGGTTGGATCCTGATGACCGCGCGCCGCTGAGCGCAGCGGCACCCTCCTGAGGCCATGGGCGGGCACCTACAATCCACAGCCCATGAGCCAGATCACTCGCTGCCCCTTCTGCGCGACCACCTTCAAGGTGGTGGCGGATCAGTTGCGGATTTCGGATGGCTGGGTCCGGTGTGGGCAGTGCAAGGAGGTGTTCGATGCGTCGGAGCACCTGCAGGTGGAGGAGCCGGCCCATCTGTTGCCGGAAATGCCACTGGATGATCTGCGTGCACCTCCCGTGCCCGTGGTCAGAACGCCCGAAACAGTGCATGTATGGGGCAGTACCCGTCGTCCCGCTCAGACGGCTGCTGGCCCCGCGGTAGTGCCTGGGCCGATAGAGGCGGCGCAGGAGCCTGCTTCGCCGGCGCCGCAGCCGGAACAGAAGACCGACGCTGCGGCGGCAATGCCATCCGCCCCCGAGTGGGACGTGCCCATTCCCCCGGTACCCCCCTTTCTGGTGGCGCAGGCGCCTGGTGGGGAGTCGACGGAGGCATCTAGGGATGCATCCAGGGTGTCTTCTGGCGGCGGTGTGTGTGAGGACGCGGCGCCGTTGCCATTGTCGGTGGAGCGTGGGGCGCTGGCGGAGCCTGCCCCCGCTGCTCCATCCCGTGGGGATGGAGTGGAGGGTTATGAGTTGCCCTCAGCGCCATTGCATGATGCCGTGGTGCCGCAGGCGTCTGATACTGGTGTGCCAGAGGGGGCTTCCGCTGCTTTGCCGGATTCCTTCGAGGTGGCTGGGGCGAGCGATGGGCTGGAGTCGCAGGCTGCGGAACGCACCGTCGATCCATCGGATGCACCTGACGCGCTGACGGACAGGGCGCAGCCCTCGCCAGCGGAACGCGACCAGCCCGGTCATGCGTCCGTCGAGAAAGCATCGTCCGGCGACGATCATGTGGACGACGGCGCGGCGGCAGATTCGGCCGCATCGCCTGCTGAGCCAGGGTTTGTGAAGGCCGCACGGCGCAGTGCGTTTTGGCGCAGGCCCGCGGTGCGCGGAGTGCTGGTGCTGGTGGGCCTGGTTTTGCTGTCCGCTCTGGGGTTGCAGGTGGCTGTGCAGGAGCGGGACCTTATCGCATCGCGCTACCCGCCCGTACGTGCATGGCTGGAAAGGCTGTGCGAGCCGTTGCAATGCACCTTGCAGGCGCCGCGGCGTATTGCCGCCGTGGTCATTGACAGCTCATCCTTCCTCAAGGTGCGCAATGATGCTTCGGCGTACCAGTTGCAGATGAGCGTCAAGAACACATCGACGCTGACGATCGCCATGCCGGCGCTGGAACTGACGCTGACCGATGCACAGGATCAGGCAATCCTGCGACGTGTGCTGTTGCGCGATGACTTGGACGCTCCCGCAGAGCTGGCGCCGGGTCTTGTGTGGAGCGGCTCCGTATCCCTGCAGGTCACCGATGGCGCATCCAAGGTGGCCGGCTATCGGTTGCTGGCCTTCTATCCCTGATTTCTTCACTCTGAATTTTCAATATCTATGGCTGCGCTGATCTGCGGTTCCCTGGCATTCGACACCATCATGACGTTCGAGGGGCGGTTTGCCGAGCAGATACTGCCTGAGCAGCTGCACATCCTGAACGTGTCCTTCCTCGTGCCCACGTTGCGCAGGGATTTCGGGGGCTGCGCGGGCAATATCGCATACAGCCTGAAGCTGCTGGGTGGAGACCCCAGGCCCATGGCCATGCTGGGCGCTGACGGCGGTGAATATCTGGCCAGGCTGGAGCAGCAGGGGATCGACGCACGCTTCGTCGCTCAGGTGCGCGATACCTATACCGCGCAGGCGATGATCATGACCGATCGCGACAACAACCAGATCACGGCTTTCCATCCCGGCGCAATGATGCAGGCGCACCAGAACCGCATCGGGCCTGATGCTGGCGACGTGCGGGTCGGCATCATTGCGCCCGATGGACGCGATGCCATGCTGCAACATGCCGAGCAGTTCGTCGAGGCGGGCATTCCTTTCGTGTTCGACCCCGGGCAAGGGTTGCCGATGTTCAATGGCGACGAGTTGCGGCATTTCATTGAGCAGGCCAGCTGGGTGGCGGTCAATGACTATGAAGGCAAGATGCTGTGCGATCGAACGGGCTGGTCATTGGCAGATATTTCGCACAGGGTGCGGGGCCTGATCGTGACGCTGGGAGCCGAGGGGTGCGAGATCTGGGAGCAAGGTGCCCAGACCCGGGTGGCACCTGTGAAGCCGACGCAGGTGGCGGACCCCACAGGTTGTGGTGATGCGTGGCGCGGCGGACTGCTGTATGGCCTGGAGAGTGGCTGGCCGTTGGTACGCTGCGCGGAATTGGGCAATCGCCTGGGGGCGCTCAAGATCGCACAGCGCGGCCCGCAGAACTACACCCTGGACTTCATCCCCGCTTAAGGGCCGCGTTGTGGGCGGAGGTGCCGCCGCCTTACTGCAAGAAGCGGGGCGGGCCCGCTCGCTTGCCGCAGGCGCTTGGCGTGGCGGCACTGCCACGCGTTGAACCATAAAAAAACCCGGTTGGAAACCGGGTTTGGGGGAAAGTCACCCAGAGGCCTTACGGCTTACCCCCGGTGGGGAAGGGCCAGGCGGCTTGTGGGTTCAGTGTGGTCTGTGCTGCAGGCGCAGGAGCCGCTGCGGCCTTCTTGGCGGGTGCGGCGGCCTTCTTTGCCGGCACAGCCTTCTTGGCGGGTGC
>NZ_JCANUL010000003.1:0-386541 GCF_059568935.1 Diaphorobacter oryzae DSM 22780
CCAGTACTAATTGCCCGTGCGGCTTGACCCTATAACTTTGACTAATGCAGTCAAGACTGTTATGCCAAGCACGCAATCAAATACAAAACCCTGATTCCAAGACTCTATGAATTCGCAGCGCAGACATCAAACCTGCGCCGCAACAAGTTATGCCTGATGACCATAGCAAGTTGGTACCACTCCTTCCCATCCCGAACAGGACAGTGAAACGACTTCGCGCCGATGATAGTGCGGATCCCCGTGTGAAAGTAGGTCATCGTCAGGCTATTACAGCCCAAACCGCCCTCCAGCTCTATCGAGTTGGGGGGCGTTTTGCTTGGGGGATCGGGGAAACAGAAAACTCTCAGTCACGGCCATGCAGCTCCAAGACATTCTTTATTCGCAAGGTTTTGGTACCCGCCGTGTCTGCGCGGGTTTGATCCAGCAAGGCCTGGTGCTGGTCCATCAAACGACGGGGGCCATGCCCGTTGCCTGTCTGGATGCAACGCAGGATTTCGAAGCCGAAGGGGTACGCCTGCGCGTACAGGGCGTGGACTGGCCTTACCAAGCCAGGGCGTATGTGATGTTGCACAAACCTGCGGGGACGGAGTGCTCGCAAAAGCCGTCCACCTATCCCAGTGTTTACACGCTGTTGCCTGCACCTTTGCGGCAACGGCCCAGCAAGGGGGCCGTGAATGGCGTGCAGGCGGTGGGACGTTTGGATCAGGACACGACGGGGCTGCTGCTGCTCAGCGACGATGGGCAATTCATTCACCGTATGAGCTCGCCAAAGAAGCATGTGCCGAAGGTGTACCAGATCACAGCCAAGCATGAGGTGAATGCGGAGCAGATAGAACGTCTGCTGGCAGGGGTTGTGCTGGACGACGACCCCAAGCCAGTGCGCGCGGCGGCCTGCGTGCAGAAGGATGCATACCGGATTGACCTGACCTTGACGGAGGGGAAGTACCACCAAGTCAAGCGCATGATGGCGGCCGTGGGCAATCGCGTGGAGGCCTTGCACCGCTCGCGCATCGGGGAGTTGGCGCTTCCCGACGACCTGCTGCCTGGTCAATGGTGCTGGCTGGGCGCGGAGCAGCTGGCACTGCTCAAATAGGGCGACATTCCAAGACTTCACGAGGCCCGGCGCTATCACGCATCGTGCGTGCAGCCGCGTCAACGGCAGGCACCATCGCGGCGTTGTCCGCTGTGGCGCTCATGGATGAGATGCCGAATGTTTCGCCCAGCTGATGGGTGTGTCGTGCCGAAGGGGGCCGTGGTGAAGAATCGAATGATTGGGCGCATGCTTGGTGCCCTGGTGGCCGTGGGGCTGGTGGTGGGCGCTCACGCCAGCGTGGTGGAGCCGCCGGTATTCGTGCTCAATTCGCTGCAGGCGGATATCAGTGTCATCGACCCCGTGACCTGGACAGAGACCACGCGCATCGCCACGGGCAAGGAGCCGCACCACCTCTACCTCACGCCGGATGAAAAGTCGCTGATCGTGGCCAACGCTCTGGGCGACAGCCTTACCTTTGTGGATCCCCGCACGGCACAGGTGCAGCGCACGGTGCGCGGCATTGTCGATCCGTACCATCTGCGCTTTTCGCCGGACATGAAATGGCTGGTGACGGCAGCCAACCGGCTCAACCATGTGGACTTCTATCGCTGGGACGGCAAGGACCTGACCCTGGTGCAGCGTGTTCCGACGAGCAAGACGCCCAGCCATCTCTGGATCGACAGTGGCAGCCGTACGGTGTACTCGACCATGCAGGACAGCGATGAGCTGGTGGCCATCGACTTGGCGACACAGAAGATCAAGTGGCGGACGAAGACGGGGGCCATGCCGGCGGATGTCTATGGCGCCCCCGATGGCAAACATGTCTTTGTGGGCCTGACTGGCAGCGACAGTGTGGAGGTGTTCGACATCTCGGGCGAGCAGCCGCGCAGCGTGCAGCGCATCAAGACCGGTGACGGGGCGCACGCCTTTCGTGCGACGGGCGACGGGCGACACCTGTTCGTCAGCAACCGGGTCGCCAACACCATCAGCAAGATCGACATGCAGGCGCAGCGTGTGGTGGACGTCTATCCGGCGCCAGGCGGTCCCGATTGCATGGACGTTTCGGCCGATGGCCGCTGGATCTATGTCAGTGCGCGCTGGGCGCGCAAGATGCTCGTCATCGATACCCAGGAGCGCAAGGTGGTGCGCGCCATCAACGTCGGCAAATCGCCCCATGGCGTCTGGACGCTGAAGCATGCCCCGCGCTGAGAAGTGGATGCCAGGTGCGTGGCCTGTGCTTCGCTTTTTTTTTGCTATAAATATTATAGCTGCTTGCGCTTTTCCTATAAGCGCGAAGGCCCAAAATGACTGTAATGGTGTGGTGTATCTGACCTTGGATACGGGCCATATGGGCGTCGCGAATCTGGTGGCCGAGGTGCTCCAGCGGCAGCGGGTGAAGGCCACTTTCTTCGCGGCCGACGAGCGCACGCTGAGTGGCGGCAGCAGCCTGGACGAGCAGTGGGCGCCCTGGTGGCGTGCGCGTGCTGCCGAAGGGCATGAATTCGCCTCGCACACGCTGCACCATGTGTACTGGCGCGCCGATGCGGGCACGCAGCAGCGCCCCTCGTTCCGGGTCCGGCCGTCGGCTGGCCCGCGCGCCGGCGAGGATTTCTCGATGACGGAGGCCCAGTACTGTGCCGAGATCGATGGCGCGGCGCACCGCTTGCGCACCATGACCGGCAAGGAGCCGCTGCCCCTGTTCCGCGCGCCGGGTGGCAAGACATCCCGGCGCCTGCTCGCGACCGCCCAGTCCTGCGGCTACACGCATGTGGGCTGGACTTCTGCCGGATTCCTGGGCGACGAACTGCCCAGCGAGCGCTACAGCAACAAGATGCTGCTGGAACAGGCCTTGCGGTCCATCCGCGACGGCGACATTTTGCTGGCCCATCTGGGCATCTGGTCGCGCAAGGACGCATGGGCGCCGGCCGTGCTGGAACCGCTCATCAAGGGCTTGAAGGAGCGAGGGCTGTGCTTTCGGACCTTGCGCGAGCATCCCGACTACGGCATGAAGGCCAAGTCATAACTGACACAGCCCGGCGCTATGCTGGGCGCAGACAACCCCCGATGCGATGGTGAATCCCATGCCCTGGCTGACCCAGCCGTTTGATGCCGCACAGCAATGGCTTTTCGAGTCGCTGGTGCAGCCCCTCTTGTTTGCGCTCGGGCAGGCCAGCGTGCTGGAGGACGGCTATGACGCCACGGGGTGGCTGCTGGTCGGCCTGCTGCAGCTGGTGGTCATGCTGGCGGTGATTGCACCTTTGGAGCGCTGGCGGCCGGTGGAGCCGCTGCGCGACCGCGCCGCCGTGCGTACCGATGTGCTCTACACGCTGATCCATCGCTTGGGCCTGTTCCGGCTGGTGCTGTTCTTCACGCTGACCCCGGTGTGGAGCGATGTGTTCGGCGCGCTGCGGGTGCACGGCTGGCAGACCTTTCAGCTCGATGCGCTGTGGCCCGGAGTGACGGACCAGCCCATCGCGAGCCTGCTGCTGTACCTGCTGGTGTTCGACTTCGTGGACTACTGGATCCACCGCGGGCAGCACCAGTTCGGCTGGTGGTGGCGGCTGCACTCCCTGCACCACTCGCAGCGCCAGATGACCATGTGGAGCGACAGCCGCAACCACTTGCTGGACGATCTGCTGCGCGATGTCATCCTCGTCGTCGTGGCCCAATGCATAGGCGTGGCGCCGGGCCAGTTCGTTGCCATCGTGGCGCTCACCCAGCTCAGCGAAAACCTGCACCATGCCAATCTGCGCCTGTGGTTCGGCCGCTTCGGCGAGCGCCTGTGGGTCAGCCCACGCTTTCACCGCCTGCACCATGCGATAGGGATCGGACACGAGTCGCAGGCGCCCGCGCCAGGGGCTTCGCGTGCCACGGTGCTGGGAGGCCACAATTTCGGTGTGCTGCTGCCATGGTGGGACATGCTGTTCGGCACGGCCAATTTCGAGCATCGCTACGACCCCACCGGCGTGCGTGACCAGGTCGAACCCGGCGCGGATGGCCAGGTGCGCGACTATGGCGCGGGCTTCTGGGCGCAGCAGTGGCGCGGCCTGCTGCGCCTGGTGGGGCGCGCCTGATCATCCAATGGCGCTATGCTTGCGCGCATGGGGCTACTCCTTGATTCTTTCTGGCGTGCGGCGGGCTACTGCCTGATTCCGCGCGTCATCGCGCTGTCGCTGCTGCCGCTGCTGCTGATCACGGCTGTCGCCGTGGGGGGCGGCTACCTGTTCTGGGCCCAAGCGGTGGCCTGGATGCAGGGCGCGCTGGAAGGCTCCGACTGGTTGGCCCTGCTGTGGGGGTGGCTGGGCAACTTCGGCGTGGACAACCTGCCCGTGGCGCTGGCGCCGCTGCTTGTGCTCATGGGCGCCACCCCGCTGATCGTCATCGTCTGCGTGCTGGCCGTGGCCGTGCTGATGGCGCCGGCGGTGGTGACACTGGTGGCGCAACGGCGCTTTCCGCAGTTGCAGCGCAAGCGCGGCGGCTCCTTCATCGCCAGCGTGCTGTGGTCCTTGGCATCGACGGTTGCGGCGCTGCTCGCTCTGGTCATCTCCGTGCCGCTGTGGCTGGTACCGCCCCTGGTACTGGTGCTGCCACCGCTGATCTGGGGCTGGCTGACCTACCGTGTCATGGCCTTCGACGCGCTGGCCGACCATGCCAGCAAGCCCGAGCGCCAGGAAATCTTCAAGCGCCACAGGCTGAGCCTGCTGAGCATCGGGGTGTTGACCGGCTTTCTGGGGGCGGCGCCGGGCATTGTCTGGGCCTCCGGCGTGGTGTTTGCCGCGGCGTTCTTCGTGCTGGTGCCCGTGGCCATCTGGATCTATACGCTGGTGTTCGCTTTCTCGTCCCTGTGGTTCACCCATTTCTGTTTGGCGGCACTACAGCGGCTGCGGCAGGAGCGGGGCGAGGGTGCGCCGGAGGTCGTGAATCCCGCGGCACCCGCCACTGCGCCTGCACTTCCGGCTTCTTCTGAGTAATCCCCGCCCATGACCCCTTCCTTCGGCCTCATCATCGTCGGCGACGAAATTCTGTCGGGCAAGCGGGCTGACAAGCACCTGCCCAAGGTCATCGAATTGCTGGCGGCCCGTGGCCTGGCATTGGCCTATGCCGACTATGTGGGGGATGACCGGCCACGCATCACGGCGGCGCTGCAGCGGGCCTTTGCCACGTCGGACGTCGTCTTCAGCTGCGGCGGCATCGGCGCCACGCCCGACGACCACACCCGCCAGTGTGCGGCTGCCGCGCTGCGGTGCCCCCTGGTGCCGCATCCGCAGGCGCAGGCGCTCATTCGCGAGCGCATGCAGGACGTGGCGCGCGAGCAGGGCGAGGTGTTCACCCCCGATAGACCGGACAACCTGCATCGGCTGAACATGGGCGTGTTTCCCGAAGGCGCGCGCATCATTCCCAATTCCTACAACAAGATTCCGGGCTTTTCGTGCGACGGGCCGGGCGGTGGCTCGGTGCATTTCGTTCCCGGCTTTCCGGTGATGGCCTGGCCGATGGTGGAGTGGGTGCTGGACCACCACTGCGCGCAGTGGTTCAACCGCCAGCCGCAGACCGAGCACTCCATCGTGCTCTATGGCGCGATGGAGGCCGCGCTCACTCCGCTGATGGAACGCATAGAGGCCGCGCACCCCGGCATCAAGGTCTTCAGCCTGCCGAGTGTGGACCACCCCGTGCACGGGCGCCATGTGGAGCTGGGGGTCAAGGGCGCGGCGGCGCTGGTGCCACCGGCATGGGAGGACTTACGCCGGGCATTGCACCAGATTGGGTCTTCCATGGGCCCTGAAGTGGTGCGCCATTTGTAAAAGGGCGCGCCGCATAAAATGCATGCACTGTATTGGTGCGTAATGGCGGCGTTCTAAGGCAGGCCGCCGCAGGTGCCCCGGCCCGGTGTGTGTACCGGTACGTTGGCATGCAAACTGCTTTTCTTTCCGCATCATTTTTGATGAGCACTTCTATTCCTGGAGAACCCTGATGGCCAAGACCGTTGCAGACGTGATGAAGATGGTGAAGGAGAACGAGGTCAAGTTCGTGGACTTCCGCTTCACGGACACCCGTGGCAAGGAACAGCACGTGACCGTGCCCGTGTCCCACTTCGACGAAGACAAGTTCGCCTCCGGCCACGCGTTCGATGGTTCCTCCGTTGCCGGCTGGAAGGGCATCGAGGCTTCGGACATGCAGCTCATGCCTGACCCCAGTACCGCCAACATCGATCCGTTCTTCGAGGAAACCACGCTGTTCCTGCAGTGCGACGTGATCGAACCCGGCGACGGCAAGGCCTATGACCGCGACCCCCGCTCCATTGCCAAGCGCGCCGAGGCCTACCTGAAGGCTTCCGGCCTGGGCGATACGGCCTACTTCGGCCCGGAACCCGAATTCTTCATCTTCGACGGCGTGCGCTGGTCCAACGAGCCCGGCAAGGTCATGTTCGAGATCGAGGAATACGAAGCCCCCTGGAACAGCGGTGCCAAGCTGGAAGGCGGCAACCGCGGCCACCGCCCCACCGTCAAGGGCGGCTACTTCCCCGTGCCTCCCGTGGACAGCACGCAGGACATGCGTGCCGAAATGTCCCTGATCATCGAGTCGCTGGGCATTCCGGTCGAGGTGTTCCACCACGAAGTGGCGGGCGCCGGCCAGAACGAGATCGGCACCAGGTTCAGCACGCTGGTCGAGCGCGCCGACTGGACCCAGGTCATGAAGTACGTGATCTGGAACGTGGCCAACGCCTATGGCAAGACGGCTACCTTCATGCCCAAGCCCTACGCGGGCGACAACGGCTCCGGCATGCATGTGCACCAGTCCATCTGGAAGGACGGCAAGAACTTGTTCGCCGGTGACGGCTATGCCGGCCTGTCGGACTATGCCCTGTACTACATCGGCGGCATCATCAAGCACGCCCGCGCGCTGAACGCCATCACCAACCCCGGCACCAACAGCTACAAGCGCCTGGTGCCCGGCTTCGAGGCGCCAGTGAAGCTGGCCTACAGCTCGCGCAACCGTTCCGCTTCGATCCGCATCCCCTATGTGGCCAACCCCAAGGGCCGCCGCATCGAGGCACGCTTCCCCGATCCTCTGGCCAACCCCTACCTGTGCTTCTCGGCCCTGATGATGGCCGGCCTGGACGGCGTGGAAAACAAGATCCACCCGGGCGAGGCCGCCACCAAGGACCTGTACCACCTGCCGCCCGAGGAAGACAAGCTGGTGCCCACCGTGTGCCATAGCCTGGACCAGGCCCTGGAGGCGCTGGACAAGGACCGTGGCTTCCTGACCAAGGGTGGCGTGTTCTCCGACGCCATGCTGGACGCCTACATTGAGCTCAAGATGGGCGAAGTGCAGCGCTTCCGCATGGCTCCGCACCCCGTCGAGTACGACATGTACTACTCGCTGTAAGCCAAGGGCCGTGCGCCCCTTGCGGCGTATGTCCTCTTGACCAGCAAAAAGAAGCGGCTTCGGCCGCTTTTTTTATATATGACGCAGGCCCGCATGGAACATTGGGCAGGTTGCAAGGATCTGCTTCAATCCCGCCGGGTTGGCCGGGCGCAATTGGCGCCATCGGGTGATTGCGGGATACTTGCCTGCATTGCGCATGCCTGACGCATGCCATGTGAGGAACTCCATGAAAAACACACTGTTTGCTCTGACTGCCCTTGTCGCCGTGCTGCACCCCGCCTGGGGGCAGGACCGCATCTACCGTTGCGGCAACGAATACACCAACAACGCCACCCAGGCCAAGGAGCGTGGCTGCAAGCTCGTGGAGGGCGGCAATGTGACTGTGCTCCAGGGATCCCGGCCGGCCGCGGCCACGTCGGGGGGCGGCTCCAGCGCATCGACCTCCGGCAGCGGTACCAGCAGCAGTTCGCCCGCGAATGCGCCGCGCGTGGATGCGGCCGACCAGCGTGCGCGGGACGCGGATGCACGCGCCATTCTCGAGGCCGAGCTGCGCAAGGCCGAGTCCCGGCTGGCCGATCTGCGCAAGGAATACAACGATGGTTCGCCCCAGCGGACGGCGCTGGAGATGCGCAACCCGCAGGGTTATATCGAGCGCACGGCCGAGCTCAAGGCCGGCGTGACCCGTGCCGAAGCCGATGTGGCAGGCATCAAGCGCGAGCTGGCGCGCCTGAATAAATAAGCAGGCCCGCACCCCGAGGAGCGATCATTCAAGCGCCGAACCCGCCGGAGCGTTACCAGGCGCTGGACCTCGTCTCCACGCTCACTGCCGTCCTGCATCCCGACGGCGCTGCGGTGTTCGTCAATGCCGCGCTGGAAAACGCCCTGGGCCTGTCGCGCCGTACGCTGGAGGGCGTGGACTTCTGTGGTCTATTCACCGATCCGACGATCATGCAGACGGCACTGGCCGGTGCGCGGGGGCGGGATTTCGCGGCGCTGCGCTTCGAGGCCGTGCTGCGCCGCACGCAGCAGGAGGCGCTGCCCGTGCATGCCAGCGTGACGGTGGTGGAGCACAACGGCGATGTGCTGGTGGAGCTGTGGCCCCTGGAGGCCCAGGCACGCCAGGACCGTGAGGAGCGCCTGCGCGAGCAGGCCCTGGCCAACAAGGAGCTGATCCGCAACCTCGCGCACGAGATCAAGAACCCGCTGGGCGGCATCCGCGGCGCCGCGCAGCTGCTGGAGATGGAGCTCGACAGCCCCGACCTCACCGAGTACACCCAGGTCATCATCCACGAGGCCGACCGCCTGCAAAGCCTGGTGGACCGGCTGCTCGCGCCGCACCGCCATCCCCATCTGGTGGGCGACGTGAACATCCACGAGGTCTGTGAGCGCGTGCGCTCCCTGATCCTTGTCGAATACCCCCAGGGCCTGTGCGTACAGCGCGATTACGACACCTCCATACCCGAATTCCGCGGCGATCGTGCGCAGCTCATTCAGGCCGTGCTCAACATCGTGCAGAACGCGGCCCAGGCGCTCTCCGCGCGCATTGCGGCCGGCGATGCGGTGATCACCCTGCGCACGCGCGTGGCCCGGCAGGTCACGTTCGGCCGCCAGCGCTACCGGCTGGCATTGGAATTGCATGTCATCGACAACGGACCGGGCGTGCCCGAAGCCATCAAGGAGCGGATCTTCTATCCGCTGGTGACGGGCCGGGACGGGGGATCGGGGCTGGGCCTGACGCTGGCGCAAACCTTTGTGCAGCGGCACCATGGCCTGATCGAGTGTGAAAGCAGGCCAGGCCGCACGGACTTTCGCATCCTCATCCCTCTGCCCTGAGTTCCGCCGTGTCAAACCACCGGGAAATCGGGGAAAGGGAGCTAGAACACATGAAGCCGATCTGGATAGTAGACGACGACCCATCGATCCGCTTCGTCCTGGAAAAGGCGCTGGCGCGCGAGAACCTGCCCACGCGCAGCTTCACGCAGGCGCGCGACGTGCTGGATGCCCTGGCCGACGTAGCCTCGGGCGATTCGGCCCACCAGGGGCCGCAGGTGCTGGTGAGCGACATCCGCATGCCGGGCGGATCGGGCTTGCACCTGCTGGAGCAGGTGCGCGCGCAGCAGCCCGGCCTGCCGGTCATCGTCATGACCGCCTACTCGGACCTGGACAGCGCCGTATCCGCCTTCCAGGGGGGCGCCTTCGAATACCTGCCCAAGCCCTTCGATCTGCCCAAGGCCGTGGAGCTGATCCGCCGCGCGGTGGAGGAAAGCCAGCGCGAGGAAGTGGCGGAGCACCAGCAGACGGCAGCGCCCGAGATGCTGGGCCAGGCGCCCGCCATGCAGGATGTGTTTCGCGCCATCGGCCGGCTGAGCCAGAGCGTGGTCACGGTGCTCATCACGGGCGAGTCCGGCGCGGGCAAGGAGCTGGTGGCGCGCGCGCTGCACAAGCACTCGCCGGTGGCGGGCGGCCCCTTCGTGGCCATCAACACCGCGGCGATCCCGAAGGATCTGCTGGAGAGCGAACTCTTCGGCCACGAGCGCGGCGCTTTCACCGGCGCGCAGACGCAGCGGCGCGGCCGCTTCGAGCAGGCCGAGGGCGGCACGCTGTTCCTCGATGAAATCGGCGACATGCCCTTCGACCTGCAGACGCGATTGCTGCGCGTGCTGTCGGACGGCCAGTTCTACCGCGTCGGCGGCCATGCTGCCGTGAAGGCCCATGTGCGTGTGATCGCCGCCACGCACCAGAACCTGGAGCAGCGCGTGAAGGACGGCGTGTTCCGCGAGGATCTGTTCCACCGCCTGAACGTGATCCGCCTGCGCCTTCCTGCCTTGCGCGAGCGCAGCGAGGACGTGCCCATGCTCACGCGCCATTTCCTGCAACAGAGCGCACGCCAGCTCGGTGTGGAGCCCAAGCGCATTTCCGAGGGCGCGCTGGCGCTGCTCACGCGCTTTGCCTTTCCGGGCAACGTGCGCCAGCTGGAGAACATCTGCCACTGGCTCACCGTGATGGCGCCGGCCCAGGTGATCTCGGTGCAGGATCTGCCGCCCGAGGTGCTGGGGGCTCCCCTGAGCGCGGCGCCGGCCGTGGCGGGTGAGCGGGCCCTCGGGGGAGAAGCCGGGGCGCTCGGCGACGCGGGTGCGGCAGCACCGGCCGGTACCTTGCCCATGGCGGTGCGCCAAGAAGACCTGCCGCCCCCCGCTGCCGCGGCCCCTGCGGCCGGCGGCTGGGAGCAGGCGCTGGAGAGCGAGGCGCAAAGACTGCTGCAGGACGGCCGCGCCGATGTCTGGGACGTGCTCTCGCGGCGCTTTGAATCGCGGCTGATCCGCACGGCGCTGCAGGCCACGCATGGCCGGCGCATGGAGGCCGCGCAGCGCCTGGGCATTGGCCGCAACACCATCACGCGCAAGATCCAGGAGCTGGGGCTGGAGGCGTCGGACGACGCATGAGCGATGGGCGCAGGGCATTGACTGCCGCGTGAACCGACCCCGCCTCGGGGCGCTTCCCGCCATGCCCTGTGGCGGCCCGGCCGGTGCGCCGTGCGCGCGTGCCTACCAGTGGGTATCGCGCAAGGCGGTCGCCAGGCCCGCAATGCTCTGCACCTGCAGGTTGCGGTAGATGTTCTGTAGCTGGGTGCGGACTGTGGCCGGCGCCAGGCCCAGTTGCTGCGCCACCTCCTTGTGGCTCAGCCCCCGCGCCGTCAGATGGGCGATCTGCCGCTGCCGCGCGGGCAGGCGGTCGGCGGCGCACAGCGGGCGCAGCCGCACGAACAGCAGGTCTTTCTGGACGTGGTGCTTGGCGACCAGCGTGCGGCCCAGGAAGGGCTCTGGCGTGGAGGACGCCCACTGCAGCAAAGGCTCCGGCAGCCGGTTGGGCCGCCAGGTGCTCTCCCATTCCGCGCGCAGCACGGATGCGCAGCCCGGGGTGGCGTAGTAGATCACTCCGCGCGCATCGGCAATGGCGGCTTCATGGTGCGCGCCGCCCGCCTGTGCGCTCAGGCGATCCAGATGGCGGCTGCGGTTGTGGTTCAGCCCCTGCATCAGGTGCGGGGCGAGCTGCGCCAGCAGGTGTACCTCGTTCGGGCGGCAATGCCGGTCGTCGTTCGACCGAAAGAGCGACACCCATTGCGTGAACCCGGAGCCGGGGTCGGTGTGCGCCGTGATGAACACGTTCTCATGGCCAAAGCGCTGCTGGAAGTCCCGGTAGCCGTTCCACTGCGGGTCGTCAAACCACGACGGACTGTGGAACCCCTTGGTCACGCGTGGCTTGCCGACCACGGTGGCCGCCGACGTGTCCAGGTGCTTGACCTCCTCATAGGCCGCCACCATCTCCCGCGGCTGGTTGTGCAGGTGGATGGTGTGGATGTCGATGCCCTGGCCGGGCATGAAGACGGCAGTGCCCCACATCGACGCGTCGAATGCCAGCAGCGGCTTGAGGGCGTCCAGCACGGTGTCCTGGTACGACTCCAGCGGTAGCTCCGCGCTGGCGCGGTAGAGCTCCAGCAGCAGGGCGTTGAACTCGTCGAACTTGGCGCTGTCCATTCGCTTCGTTTCCTACGGCGTTGACCTTCGGCGGGGAGGGATCTGATGCATTTGCATCATTTTGTTTGTTTTGTGTCAAGTATATGGTTGGGGCCGTTACTTTTCATTGCACCAAAACCATGAACACCTCCCACTCCTCCCTTGCCCGTTCCCGTGCCATCCGTCCACTGCGCGCCCTGCTGCTGTGCGGCGTCGCCGCCAGCCTGTACGCCTGCGGCGGCGGCAGCGATTCGGGTTCCTCGTCGCCGCCAGCCTCCTCGGGCTTCATCGCCTTCTCGGGCAGCAGCAACGGGGATTCGGTCGTGGATGCCCACAACCAGTACGCCAAGTTCCGCTCCAGCACGCGTGGCATGGAGGTGGCGGGCGTTGCCTCGGACATCATCGTTGACAGCAACAACAACCTGGTCAAGGGCGGCAGCCGCACCATTGGCAAGGTGCGGCTGGTGGCCGGCAGCGGCGGCACGCCGATCGCGGGCATGGTGGCCACGGATGGCACCATGCTGGCGATCGAGAAGAGCGACTCCCAGGTCACGCTGGGCGGCAGCAGCGTGCGTTTTGCCGAGCCTGGTTCGGGCGGCGGGTCCGGGGGCGGATCGGGTGGTGGCTCTGGTGGGGGCTCCGGCGGCGGTTCGGGATCGGGCAGCCTGCAGGCCTGCGCCAACCTGAAGTACCCGGGCGATACCTCCGAGCCCCAGGTGAGCTATTTCGACCAGATCGCGCAATTCGACGCCTGTGCCTACCGCGCCACCGGGGACAGCCGCTATATCGAGGACGGCAATCGCCAGTGCCAGGTGCTCGACGGCATCCTGCGCTCCACCACCGGCAACTTCAGGCCCCTGTTCTGCAATGGCCCGCGCCTGAAGTATTGAGTCGATGGGGCCGCCGGGCCGGGGCTCAGGGCGCGGCCGGCTGCGAGCCCCGCGCCGTCAGCCGCAGCACCCGGTCCGCGCGCGCCGCCGCGGCGTCCGAGTGGGTGACCAGCACCAGCGCGGCGCCATGCTCGCGGGTCTGGGCGATGAGCAGGTCCATGACCAGGGACGCCGTGCCGGGGTCCAGGTTGCCCGTGGGCTCGTCGGCCAGCAGCAGGGCGGGGCGGTGCACCAGGGCGCGGGCGATGGCCACGCGCTGCAGCTGGCCGCCGCTGAGCTGCTGCGGCAGCCGCCCGCCCAGGCTGTCCAGGCCCACGGCGGCCAGCATCTGCTGCACGCGCGCCGGGTCGGGGCGCTGCAGCAGCATCAGCGGCAGGCCCACGTTCTGCGCCACGTCCAGGTGCGGCAGCACATGGAAGGCCTGGAACACGAAGCCCACATGGGCGCGGCGCCACAGGGCGCGCCGGGTGTCGTCCAGTGCGCCCAGGTCCAGGCCCTCGTGCAGGACCTGGCCGGCATCCCAGTGGTCCAGCCCCGCCAGGCAGTTGAGCAGCGTGGACTTGCCCACGCCCGAGTCGCCGACGATGGCGACGAACTCGCCCCGGTGCACCTGCAGGTCCACGCCCTCGAAGACGCTCTGGGCGCCATAGTGCTTGGCCAGGCCGCGCACCTGCACGAGCGGCGTGCCGGTGGTGGCTGTGGCGGCGCTCATGCGGCGGCGCTGCCGTCGTCGTCCAGCACGCGGGCGCACACGGCGCGCACCAGCTGCGCCGTGGCGTCGGGCGCGTCGCAGGCGATGGCGTGGCGCTCGGGCATGCTGCGCAGCCAGGTGATCTGGCGCTTGGCCAGCTGGCGCGTGGCGGCAATGCCGCGCTCGGGCAGGCTGCTCAGGGGGAACAGGCCGTCCAGCGATTCCCAGGCCTGGCGGTAGCCCACGCAGCGCATGCTGGGCAGGTCGGCGTGCAGGTCGCCGCGCGCGCGCAGGCGCAGCACTTCATGAAGAAAACCCGTGGCCAGCATGGCGTGGAAGCGCTCGGCAATGCGGCCGTGCAGCCAGGCGCGGTCGTGCGGTTCTAAGGAGAAAAGGCTTGCAGCGCTTATGGGGCTTGCGATAGTAGCTATGTTTTTAGTAGTGTGAAAGCTCGACAGCGGCCGGCCCGACACATGCCACACCTCCAGCGCGCGCTGGATGCGCTGGCTGTCGCCGGGCGCCAGGCGGGCGGCGGTGACCGGGTCCACGGCGGCCAGCTCGGCATGCATGGCGGGCCAGCCGATGGTGGCAGCCTGGGCCTCCAGGCGTGCGCGTATGGTGGCGTCGGCCGCGGGCATGTCGTCGATGCCGTCGAACAGCGCCTTGAAGTACAGCATGGTGCCGCCCACCAGCAGCGGCAGCGCGCCGCGCGCGCGAATCTCGGCCATGAGCCGCGTGGCGTCCTGCACGAACTCGGCCGCGCTATAGGCCTGCAACGGGTCGCGGATGTCGATCAGGTGGTGCGGCACGCGGGCCTGTTCCTCGCGCGTGGGCTTGGCCGTGCCGATGTCCATGCCGCGGTACACCAGGGCCGAGTCCACGCTGATGATCTCCACGGGCAGGTGTGGCGCCAGGGCCTCGGCAACCGCGAAGGCCGCGGCCGTCTTGCCCGAGGCCGTGGGGCCCGCCAGGGCGATGGGGGGAATGCGTTCAGCGTGCATGGAAGGGCTTCAATTCGGCGTGCGCCTGCGGGCCGAGGGCGGCGAACGGGGCGGACACGATGCGCGCGAGGGTAGCAGAGTCCGCCCCCGTGGCGCCCCGGGCGCAGCCTGAAGTTCCCGCGCCATGGCGGGGTTTTGCCGCGGGCCCGGCGCGGGCGGCCAGGGTTTGATTCAAAATGGCCTGTATCGCCCTACCATCAAGCGCTGGCAGCTATGAAAAGCATAGTATGTGATGTGCGGCCGTGCGCAGCGCGTGCCGTTCTTGCCAGCGCCTTTTCCTGATTGAGTGACGCCGTGACCTCTTTTGCCGCTATTCCCCTGCTCATCCTCAACAGCATGTCGCCGCAGCACCTGGACCGTATCGGCCAGCGCTTCGCGGTCTGCTACGCCCCCACGCCGGCGCAGCGCGCCCAGGCCATAGCCGAGCAGGGCGCGCGCTTTCGCGCGGTGCTGACCGTCGGCGCCGCCGGGCTCACGGCCCAGGAAATCGCCGCCATGCCGGCGCTGGAGCTGGTGTGCGCGCTGGGCGCGGGCTACGAGAACGTGGCGCTGGAGGCCGCCCGCGCGCGCGGCATCGCGCTGGCCAATGGCGCGGGCACCAACGACGACTGCGTGGCCGACCATGCCTTCGGCCTGCTGATCGGCATCGTGCGCGGCGTGCGCGCGCTGGACCGCCAGTGCCGCGAGGGCGTGTGGCGCGACGCCATCGGCCTGCCGCCCAATGTGTCGGGCAAGCGGCTGGGCATCTTCGGCCTGGGCACCATCGGCCACAAGATCGCGCGCCGCGCGGCGGGGTTCGACATGGAGATCGGCTACCACAACCGCAGCCCGCGCGCCGACGTGCCGCACCGCTACTTTGGCCGCCTGCTGGACCTGGCCGCCTGGTGCGACGTGCTGGTCTGCGCCACGCCGGGCGGCGCGGCCACGCGCCACCGCGTGAACGCCGAGGTGCTGCAGGCGCTGGGCCCGCAGGGCTACCTGGTGAACATCGCGCGCGGCAGCGTGGTGGACACGCCGGCGCTGGCCGCCGCGCTGCGCGATCGGCGCATCGCCGGCGCGGGGCTGGACGTGTACGAGAGCGAGCCGGCCCCGCCGCAAGAGCTGATCGGCCTGGACAACGTGCTGCTCACGCCGCATGTGGCCGGCTGGTCGCCCGAGGCCGTGCAGGCCAGCGTGGACCGCTTCCTGGCCAACGCCGAGGGCCACTTCGCCGGCCGCGGCGTGGTGTCGCCGATCTGAGCTACAGCGCCGCGCGCAGGCGCTCTGCGTAGCCGGCCAGCACGGCGGCCGGCGGCTCCTGGCGCGGCCAGGTCAGGGCGATGCCGTCGTCCTCGTGGCGCGGCACCACATGCATGTGGAAGTGCCCCACGGTCTGCCCGCCTAGCACGCCGTTGGCCTGCAGCAGTGTGAGCCCGGGCGGGTCGAAGGCCGCCTGCACCGCCAGGGCCACGCGGCGGGCGGTCTGCATCACGGCGGCGGCCTCTTCGGGTGTGGTGTCGAACAGCGTGGCGGCGTGGCGCTTGGTGGCCACGAGCACATGGCCGGGCGTGACCTGGCCGATGTCCATGAAGGCGATGGTGAGCGCGTCTTCGTAAACCTTCGCGCTGGGAATCTCGCCGGCCACCAAGCGGCAGAAGATGCACTGGCCGGGCGGCGAGGTGTCAACAAACATGGGCACGGGGCTGTCTCTCCTATTTTTTCAGACTTCGGGGTGCGCCGCCGCGCCATCGGGGATGGGCGGCCGCAGCCTGCGAGTGTAGGAGCTATAGCGCCAGCACCCTGGCCTGGGACTGGCCAGGCAGGGGCACCGCCTGGGCCTGTGCCCGGCCATCGCTGCGCCAGGCGCCGGCGCCTGGCACGGCATCGCGCCAGGCGATGCCGGCGTGAGACTGCTTGGCATCGCGCTTGGACAAGGCCGCGAGGTTGGCGACTTCCTCGGCCTGGCGCATGCTGCCGGGGGCCACACGCACGGCGCCGATGGACAGCGTGGTGCAGCCGAAGAAGCGCTGCACGCCGTGCCGATCCTCGGCCCAGATGCCGCCCTCGCGGCGCGCCGGCTCGTCGAACAGCGCCATGGCCTCGCGCGCCACCAGGCGAATCATCTGGTCGCCCCGCCAATAGCCGTAGTGGTCGTTGAACGGCTTGAAGTGGTTCAGGTCGGCATAGCAGGCGACGAACTCCGCATGGTTGTCCAGCAGCCGCTGCATGTGCAGGCTGATGGGGATGTTGCCCGGCAGGAAGGTGAGCGGGTTGGCGTGGCGGGCGGCCTCGATGCGCGCCTCGGTCACGCCGCGCACGAGCTGCTCGCCCGTGCCCAGGCCCAGGTAGCGTCCGTTGTCGGTGACGATGAAGCCGTCGTTGAGGTAGCGCTGGTCCTGCGAGGTCAGGATGCCCACGAGCGCCTCCACGTCGCAGTCGATCTCCACCACGCGCGGCGCGTCGTCGGCGAAGGCGCGGCAGGGCTTGCGCCCGTGCACCTCGCGGAAGTACAGCGTGGCGTAGTGGTTCATGAACTGCTGGCGGTTGATGAGCGCCACGGGGCGCACGCCTTCGAGCACGGCGATCGCGTGCAGGTCGCCATGGGTGCGAAACAGCGCGGCCACGCTGTCGTTGCTGGTCTGCGGCGTGACGGTGGGCGCCTGCACCATGAGCAGGTTGCGCAGGATGCCCGGGCGCACATGCTGGCCGCTGTGGGGCAGCACGGCCACGCGCCGGTCGCGCAGCACGGCCAGGGCCGGGGCCTCGATGGCCTGGCGCGCGGCGGGCGCGGGCCGGCCCAGCAGGTAGCCCTGGCCGTAGGGAATGTCCAGGTCGCGCAGGGCGCGCAGCTCCTCGCTGGTCTCTATGCCCTCGGCCACCAGCGTGGTGCCGAACGTGTCGGCAATGCCGCGGATGGCCTGCAGCATCTGCAGCTTCTCGGGATGCCGGCCGATGTCGCGCGTGAAGTACTTGTCGATCTTCACGAAGTCGGGCCGCACCTCGGACCACAGGCGCAGGCTGGAATGGCCGTCGCCGAAGTCGTCCAGCGCCAGGCGCATGCCGCAGGCGTGCACCTGGCGCAGCGCGTCGCGCAGCGGCGCCAGGTCGGCCACGCGCTCGTGCTCGGTGATCTCCAGCACCACCATGTGCGGCGGCACGCCCAGCCGCCGCACCACGTCGGCCAACGGGTCGGCGCCGCACAGGCCCACGCCCCAGACCAGTGCGTTGGCACTGATGTTGATGAACAGGCGTCCCGGCGTGGCCTGCACGCCCCACTGCAGCAGGGCCTGCGCCACGCACAGCAGCTCGAAGTCATGCAGGATGCCTTCGGTGCGCGCCTGCGCCAGCAGCGCGTCGGGCGCCTGCAGCACCGTGCCCGCGGGGCCGCGGATCAGCGCCTCGTGCGAATAGATGTTCCCCTCGCGCAGATCGGCCAGCGGCTGGAAGACGCAGTGCAGTCCTCCGGCGCGCAGCAGCCGCGCCAGGGGGCCGGTGCCCTGCCGGGCTGCGGGCGATAGCGTGCGCAGCAGCGCCTGCACGGGGAAGCGCTTGGCTTCGTGCATGGATTACGATTGGTAACTTTTGATGATGCAGCTTAGGCGGGGCAAGTGACAGGGCCGTGACGCGGGATGTCCCGCGCGCGATGGCTTGTTGCGCCCCCCTTTTGATTTCCCTCAAAGCGCGATGGGCGGTGCACCGGCACAGTGGCGGCCATGTTCCCCATTCCGTCCTCCGACCAGTCCGCACAGATCGAGGTGGCCACCGCGGGCGAGGTGCTGCGCGAGCGCCACCAACAACCTGCGTCCGTGCTGTACCTGGACAGCGGCCGCGTGCTGCTGGGCGTGCGCGAGGAGGGCGTGATGCGCCATCAGCTGGGCATGGTCGAGGGGCCGTTCTGGCTCGACGCCGCCACGGCCCTGCTGGACCAGCCCTGCGCGGTGGACATGGTGGCCGACACACGCGTGCAGCTGCGCCGCATGCCGCTGGAGGACTTCCGGCGCACCTTCGATGGCCTGCCGGAGCCGGCCCAGGCGCTGCTGCGCGACATGGCCACGGGCTACTGCCAGCAGACCGAGCTGGCCGTGAGCCGCCTGGCCCAGGATGCGGAGGCGCGCTGCGCGCAATGGCTGCTGCGCCACGCCCAGAACAGCGAGGACGGCGGGCTGCGGGTCACGCTGCACCAGCGCAAGCGCCTGATCGCCGCGCAACTGGGTATCGCGCCCGAAACCCTGTCGCGCGTGCTGCGCCACCTGCGCGAGCACGGCCTGATTGCCGGCACGGGCAACGTGCTGAGCCTGCCGCAGCCGCGGGCGCTGCAGATGGTGGCCGGCGTCTAGCCGCCCTGCGCCGCTGCCGCGGTAGTCACCGCGTCGGCATATTTGCATCCACTTGTTTCGGGCCCGGTGCGGCCTTGGCATGCGTCAGGGTTTTCCTGCGCGCCTCACAGGGTTCCACCCAAGCCGGGCGGCGAAGGCGCTGCGTATATTGGCCTGGGCGCTGGGGTTTTCTCAGGCCTCCAGGAACCCCAGCCATGTCCCGCGCCTTCCTCGATTTCATCGCCCGAGGTGCTTCGACCGCGGAGCGCCCATGACGCCCCCCGAGCACGCCACCGTGCTGGAGGCGCTGGCGCCCGAGCGGGAGCCGGGCGCCAGGGGCTGGTTTCCCGGGCCGCTGGTGCGCAAGCTGCTGCTGGTCGCCGCGGTGGCCATCCTGCTGTCCGGCGCGCTGACCGTGTGGCTGGTGTCCCGCGCCGCGGGGCAGGAGGCCATGCACCGGCTGGTGGGCCAGCAAAACGACGAGGTCGAACTGGTCGCGCGCCTGCTGGCCAGCAAGATCGAGCAAAGCCAGAAGGTGCTGGCCACCGTGGCCGACGGCATCACGCCCGAGATGTTGGACTCCCCCTCGTCGCTGGAATGGCTGCTGCAGCAGGGCCTGCCGGCGGTGCGCTTCTTCGACGCCATGCAGGTCGCGCGCAAGGATGGCGACCTCGGCCTCAACCTGCGCTACGGCAGGCTGGAGAAGGCCTCCGACCTCGACCCGACCGAGCGGGACTACCTGGTGCGCACGCTGCTCAACGGCAAGCCGCTGGTTTCCGAGCTGATCGGCGCCACGGCCGCCGATGCGCGCGTCATGTTCACCATGCCCCTGCTGCGCGGCGAGGGGCGGGTGATCGGTGCCGTGGCCGGCGTGCTGCGCCTGCAGTCGCAGGGGCTGCTGCCGCACTCGCTGGCGCTGCCGGCGCGCAGCGAATCGCGGCTGATCGTGTTCACGCGCGATGGGGTGATCCTCTCGCACCCCGACCTGGCGCGCGTGCTGGGCCAGGTGGACGACGAGCCCGGCCTGGCCGAGGTCTATGCCCGCTGGCGCAGCGCGCAGCAACCCCTGGGCGGCCGCGGCGTGACCGAGCTGCAGGCCGGCCATGTGGTGAGCCTGGCCAGCGTGCCCATGCCCCGGTGGGTGGTGGCCCGCGTGAGCGATACGCAGGCCATGCTGGAGCCCCTGCATGGGGCGCAGCGCCGCGCCTGGTGGTCGGCCGCGGCCGCCGTGGCCCTGGTCTGCACCGTGGCCGTGGCGGCCATGGCGTGGCTGGCCCGGCCGCTGGCCCGGCTGCGCCAGCGCGCCATGGCCGTGCTGGAGGCCGAGTCGGATACAGCAACGCCGGAAGGCGCGGGCGGGGCGGCGCTTGCGGGCCCGGCCGGCGACGGCCCCTGGCCCCGCGCAGCGGGCGAGGTGGACGACGTGGTGCGAGTGTGCACCCGGCTGGTGGAGCGGCGGCGCCAGTACCAGCAGGGCTCGCAGGCCGTGAAACGCCAGCTGCAGGCGGTGCTGGAGCATGTGCCGCTGGGCATCGCCGTGACGCGGGCCGAGCGGGTGGAGGTTGTGAGCCTGCAGGCCTGCCGGCTGCTGGGCTACACGCCGGCGCAGCTGCAGGGCCGCCATCTGCTGGACCTGCTGGCCGCGCAAGGCAATGGGGTGGACGTGGCGCGGCAGGTGCGTGCGGAACTCGCGGCCCATGGCGTCTTTGATGGCGAGCTGCCCCTGCGGCGCCAGGAGGGCGGCACCCTGTGGGTGCGTGCCCAGGGCCAGCCGGCCCTGGCGGGCGATCCCGCGGGGGGCATGGTGTGGACGCTGGAGGACTGCACCGCCGAGCGCGAGGCGCGTCTGCAGCAGGACTGGGAGCGTACCCATGACCCACTCACCCAGCTGCTGAACCGCGCCGAATTCGAGCGGCGGCTGGGGCTGCTGCTGGCCGAGCGCGCAGCGCGCGGGCCGCAGCCGGCTGCGGCGCAGGAGGACGACGGCGGCGTGCTGCTGTTCCTGGACCTGGACCATTTCACCGTGGTCAACGACGTGGCCGGCCACGACGCGGGCGACGACGTGCTGCGTCACCTGGCGCGTCTGCTGGAGTCCGAGGTGCGCCAGACTGGCTGGGCCGCGCGCCTGGGGGGCGATGAATTCGCCGTGCTGCTGCCCGGCAGCACGCTGGCGCGCGGCCAAGCCGTGGCCGAGCAACTGCGCGCCGCCGTGCAGGCCTGGGAGCCCGCCTACCAGGGGCGCAGCTTCACACTGGGGCTGAGCATCGGCCTGGTGCCCTTGGCGCCGGGCCTGCGCGACGTGGCCGCCGTGCTGTATGCGGCCGACATGGCTTGCTACGAGGCCAAGCGCGCCGGGCGCAACCGCGTGGCGCTGGGCGGCGTGCGCGTGGCGGCTTGAAGGCGTGGATGAGGGGGCCGCTCAGGGCAGGGTGCCGAGAGCGCGCAGCACGTTCTCGGCCGTTGCCGGCGCCGTGAGCCGCACGGGCGCATGGGCATCGCCGGCACGGCCGGCGGCGATGGCGTTGCGCAGTGCCTCGTAGACGCTGACGGCCAGCATGAAGGGGGGCTCGCCCACGGCCTTGCTGCCGCCCACGTTGTCCTCGCGGTTGGGCGCGGGCCACAGGGCGATGCGCAGGTGCTCGGGCACGTCACCCGTGGCGGGAATCTTGTAGGTGCTGGGGGCGTGCGTGGTCAGCAGGCCCTGGTCGTTCCACACCAGCTGCTCGGTGGTGAGCCAGCCCATGCCCTGCACGAAGCCGCCCTCGATCTGGCCGATGTCGATGGCCGGGTTGATGCTGTGGCCCACGTCGTGCAGGATGTCCACGGCCAGCACGCGGCTTTCGCCGCTCGTGGTGTCGATGACCACCTCGGTGCAGGCGGCGCCGTAGGCGAAGTAATAGAAGGGCCGGCCGGTCAGGGTGGCCTTGTCGTAGTGGATCTTGGGCGTGCGGTAAAAGCCGTCGCTCCACAGCTGGATGCGGTTGGCGTAGGCCTCCTTCACCACCTCTTCCCAGCGGCGCGTGCGCCTGGGCGAGACCACCAGCCCGCCCGCGAAGCGGATGGCGCCCGCGCCGCAGCCGTCCAGCCCGCAGACGAACGCTGCCAGGTTGTCCCGCACATGGCGCGCGGCGAACTGGGCCGCGCGGCCGTTCAGGTCGGTGCCGCTGCTGGCGGCCGTGGCGCTGGCGTTGGGCACCTTGCCGGTGTCGCTGGCGGTGACCAGCACGCGTGCGAAGGGCACGCCCAGTTCGTCGGCCACGATCTGCGCGACCTTGGTGTGCAGGCCCTGGCCCATCTCGGTGCCGCCGTGGTTCACCTGCACGCTGCCGTCGGTGTACACATGCACCAGAGCGCCCGCCTGGTTGAACAGCGTGGCCGTGAAGCTGATGCCGAACTTCACCGGCGTGATGGCCAGGCCGCGTTTAAAGACGGCGTTGGCCGAGTTCCAAGCTAAAATGGCCTTTTGCCTTTGCCTGTAAAGCGCTGATAGCTCTAGTTTTGGTAGCAAATCGTGCAGGATGTTGTCCTCCACGGGCATCTGGTAGTGGGTGACGTTGCGCTCTTGCAGGCCGTAGAGGTTGCGCAGGCGCACGTCCAGCGCGTCCCGGCCCAGCGCGCGGGCGATGTCGCCCAGGATGGCCTCAATGGCGATCACGCCCTGTGGCCCGCCGAAGCCGCGGAACGCCGTGTGGCTCTGCGTGTTCGTCCTGCAGCGGTAGGAATGGATGTCCACATGCTCCAGAAAGTAGGCGTTGTCGCAGTGGAAGACGGCGCGGTCGGCCACGGGGCCCGACAGGTCCGCGCTGAAGCCGCAGTTGGCGGCCATCATGAGCCGCAGGCCGGCGATGCGGCCGGTGTCGTCAAAGCCCACGTCGTATTCATAGGCGAAGGGATGGCGCTTGCCCGTGACCAGGAAGTCGTCGTCCCGGTCCAGCCGCAGCTTGACCGGCCGCTGGAACTTGTGCGCCGCCAGCGCCGCCCACACGGCCAGGTGGCCGGCCTGCGTCTCCTTGCCGCCGAAGCCGCCGCCCATGCGCCGGCATTCCACGCGCACGGCGTGGCTGTCGATGCCCAGCGCGTGCGCCACCCAGTGCTGCACCTCGCCGGGGTGCTGGGTGCTGGAGTGGATCAGCCACTGTCCCTGCTCCTGCGGCAGGGCGTAGGCGATCTGGCCCTCCAAGTAGAAATGCTCCTGCCCGCCGACCTCGAAGCGGCCCTGCAGCCGGTGCGGCGCCTGCGCCAGGGCCCGGGCCGCGTCGCCCCGGCGCACCTGCACGGGCGGCAGCACGTAGCTGTGCGCGGCCAGCGCGTCCTGCACCGTGAGGATGGCCGGCAGCGGCGTGATGGCCAGCCCGACCAGCCGCGCCGCGCGCCGCGCCTGCATGACCGAGTCGGCCACCACCAGGCCCACCACCTGGCCGATGTGCTGCACGGTGCCCTGCGCGAACACGGGCTCGTCATGCGCGAAGGCGGCCAGCACCGGGTCGCCCGGAATGTCCTGCGCGAGCACCACGCCGTGCACGCCGGCCAGGGCCAGGGCGGCCTGCGGGTCCACGCCGTCCAGCCGGCCATGCGCCACCGTGCTGAGGATGGGCGCGGCGTACAGCGTGCCCTTCAGCTCCGGCAGGTCGTCGATGTAGTGCGCCGTGCCGCTCACCTGGGCGCGCGCGCTCTCGTGGGCATGGGGCTGGCCCATGGCCGGGGGCGTGCCCGTGGCGTGGCCGGGCAGGGTGTCGGTGTCCCGTTTCATGGCAGGGCCTTTGGCGACAGGGGTTGCAGGCGGTCCAGTGTCATGGCCTGGGGGCCTTCCTGGGATTCGCGCCAGAAGCGCCGCAGCAGGGCGCCCAGCATTTCGCGGCGGTAGGCGCCGCTGGCGCGCATGTCGCTGATGGGGGTGAACTCGGCCTGCAGCGCGGCGGCGGCGCGCTCGGCGGTGGCGGCCGTCCAGGGCTGGCCGGTGAGGGCGGCCTCGGTCTGGCGCGCGCGCGCCGGGGTGGCAGCCACGCCGCCCGCGCCGATGCGTGCGCGCGTGACCGTTCCGGCGATGAGCGTGAGGTTCAGCGCCAGGCAGACGGCGGAGATGTCGTCGTCCAGGCGCTTGGACACCTTGTAGGCCGCCAGCAGCTGGCCGGGGGCGGGCAGCGGCACGTGGATGAAGCTGAGCAGCTCGTCGGCCGCCATCGCGTTCTGGCGGTAGCCGGTGTACAGGGCTTCCAGCGGCAGGCGGCGGCTGCCGCTGGCGCTGGCCAGCTCCACCTGCGCGCCCAGCGCGATCAGCAGCGGCATGGAGTCGCCGATGGGCGAGCCGTTGGCCAGGTTGCCGCCCAGCGTGCCGCTGTTGCGCACGGGCAGGCCCGCGAAGCGCGCCGCAAAGCGGTGCAGCTGCGGCCAGCGCGCCTGCAGCGCGGCGAAGGCGTCCGTCAGCGACACGGCGGCGCCGATGGTCAGCCAGCCGTTCTGCTCGGCGAGGGTGTGCAGCTCGCGCGCGCGGGTCACATCCAGCAGGCGCGGGAAGCGCCGGTGCTGCTTGGTGATCCACAGGCCCAGGTCGGTGGCGCCGGCGACGATCCTGGCGTCGGGGTGCGCGGCGCGCGCCTCCAGCAGGCGGACCAGCGTGGTGGGGGCGTTGTAAGCCAAATCGGGCTCTGACGCTTGTACATCAAGCGCGAGTAGCTCTAATTGTTGTAGCAATGCGGGTTCGTCCACCTGCACCCGGGGCAGTTGCGCCATCTGCTGCGCGGCGTCCAGGATGGGGCGGTAGCCGGTGCAGCGGCACAGGTTGCCCGACAGCTCCTCGGCCGCCAGCGCGCGCGTGATCGTGCGGCCCTGGCAGACATGGTTCTGGTACATGCCGAACAGGCTCATCACGAAGCCCGGCGTGCAAAAACCGCACTGCGAGCCGTGGCAGCGCACCAGGGTCTCCTGTGCGGGGTGCAGCCCGTCGCGCACGTCGTGCGGGCCGTCGGCAGTTGGCCGGATGAGCGGGTCCTCGGCCAGGTCTTCCACGGTCCACAGCGCCATGCCGTCGATGGAGTGGGCCAGGCGGATGCAGCTGTTGACGGCCTGGTAGCGCACGCGGGCGCCTTGCGGCGTTTGCACGGCATCGCCCAGCACCACGGTGCAGGCGCCGCAGTCGCCCTCGCCACAGCCTTCCTTGGTGCCGGTGGCGCCCAGGTCTTCGCGCAGGACTTCCAGCAGGGTGCGGTCGGGTGCAACGCCGTGCAGCAGCACGGGCCGGCCGCGGCGGATGAAGCGCAGGGGGCGGGATGGCGTGGTCATGGCGACTAGGGTAGGCCCATGGCGGGCGCCTTGCCATAGGGTTGTCCGTGTAGGGGGCGCCGGCCGCCATGGCGCGCGGCGGGGCCGGAACGGCGCCGGCGCACCCGGGTGGTGGCGGTAATGCTACGAAAACGGTAGCTGTTGGCGCATGTTGGGTAAGCGCTGCGTGCCTTTTCCAATCCAGCGGGTGATGGCAAAACTAGGAGACAATCGCGCAGATGAATTCCTCACCCCCTTCTGCCCCCGCCGCCGGTGCGCCGCCGCGGCTGCAGCTGACGGGCATCACCAAGAGATACCCGGCCGTGGTGGCCAACAACGGCGTGTCGCTGACCGTGCAGCCCGGCGAGGTGCACGCGGTGCTGGGCGAGAACGGCGCCGGCAAGTCTACGCTGATGAAGATCATCTACGGCGCCGTCAAGCCCGACGAGGGCAGCATGCAGTTCGACGGCCGGCCGGTGCAGGTGCGCAACCCGCAGGAGGCGCGGGCGCTGGGCATCGCCATGGTGTTCCAGCACTTCAGCCTGTTCGACACGCTGACCGTGGCCGAAAACGTCTGGCTGGGCCAGGACAAGAGCGTGCCGCTGGCCGAGGTGACGCGGCGCGTCAGCGCCACGGCCTCCGAATACGGGCTGGACATCGACCCGCTGCGCCCCGTGCACACCCTGAGCGTGGGCGAGATGCAGCGCGTGGAGATCATCCGCGCGCTGCTCACGTCCCCGAAGCTGCTGATTCTGGACGAGCCCACCTCGGTGCTGACGCCGCAGGCGGTGGAAAAGCTCTTCGTGGTGCTGCGCAAGCTGGCCAGCGAAGGCTGCAGCATCCTCTACATCAGCCACAAGCTGCACGAGATCCGCGCGCTGTGCAACGCTTGCACGGTGATGCGCGGCGGCGTGGTCACGGGCGTGTGCGATCCCTCGCAGGAGTCGAACGCCTCGCTGTCGCGCCTGATGATCGGCGCCGAGCCGCCGCGGCTGGCGCACCGCGAGGTGGCCACGGGCGGCGTGGTGCTGCGCACCCGCGCCCTGACCCTGCCGGCGGCCGGGTCGTTCGGCGTGCCGCTCATCGACATCGACCTGGACGTGCGTGCCGGCGAGGTGGTGGGCATTGCCGGCATCTCGGGCAACGGGCAGCAGGAGCTGCTTTACGCCCTGTCGGGCGAGGACCAGCGCGCCGAGGCGGCCATGGTGCAGGTGGCGGGGCCGCAGGGCATGGTGCAGGCCGGCCGGCTGAACCCGCGCCAGCGCCGTGCGCTGGGCCTGCATTTCGTGCCCGAGGAGCGCCTGGGCCGCGGCGCCGTGCCCACCATGGGCCTGGCGCACAACCTGCTGCTCACGCGCGGCGATGCCGTGGGACCGGGCGGCTGGCTGCGCATGGGGCAGCTGCAGGAGCAGGCGCGCGCCATCATCGCGCGCTTCCAGGTCAAGGCGGGCGGGCCGCATGCGGCGGCCAGGTCGCTGTCGGGCGGCAACCTGCAGAAGTTCATCGTGGGCCGCGAGATCGACGCCGGCCCCAGGCTCCTCATCGTCTCGCAACCCACCTGGGGCGTGGACGTGGGGGCGGCGGCGCAGATCCGCGGCGAAATCCTGGCCCTGCGCGACAAGGGCTGCGCGGTGCTGGTGCTCAGCGAGGAGTTGGACGAATTGTTTGAAATCAGTGACCGGCTGCATGTGCTGGCCAAGGGGCGGCTGTCGCCGTCGGTGCCGCGCGCCGAGGCGACGGTGGAGCGCATCGGCGAATGGATGAGCGGCCTGTGGCATGCCGAGGTGCAGGCGCACCTGCGCGCGGCCGGCGGGCAGGGGGACGGCCATGCTCAAGCTTGAGGCGCGGCCCCAGGCCTCACGCCTGTTCATCTTTGGCTCGCCGCTGCTGGCGCTGGCGATCACGGTGCTGATCGGCATGCTGCTGTTCGCGGCCCTGGGCAAGGACCCGGTGCGCGGCCTTCAGGTGTTCTTCTGGGAGCCCATCAAGTCTCCGTACGCGCTGGGCGAGCTCATGGTCAAGGCCACGCCGCTGCTGCTGATCGCGCTGGGGCTGGCCGTGTGCTTTCGCTCCAACGTCTGGAACATCGGGGCCGAGGGGCAGTTCGTGATCGGCGCCGTGGCGGCCGGCGGCATGGCCCTGCTGGCCGACAAGACCACGGGCCCGTGGATCGTGCCCGCCATCCTGGTGGCGGGCGTGCTGGGCGGCATGGCCTGGGCGGGCATCACGGCGCTCTTGCGCGACCGTTTCAACGCCAATGAAATCCTGGTGAGCCTGATGCTGGTCTACGTGGCCACGCTGATGCTGGGCTATCTGGTGTACGGGCCGTGGAAGGACCCCATGGGCTTCAACTTCCCGCAGACCAAGATGTTCGAGCGCGTCACGCAGATGCCCAAGCTGTTCGCGGGCTCGCGCGTGACCATCGGCCTGCCGCTGGCCCTGGTCGGGGCGCTGCTTCTGTGGGTGTTCCTGTTTCGCACGCGCGCAGGCTTTGCGCTGCAGGTGGGCGGGCTGGCGCCGGCGGCGGCGCGCTATGCGGGCTTTTCGTCGCGGCGCGCGCTGTGGACGGCGCTACTGATCTCCGGCGGCGCGGCGGGCCTGGCCGGCGCGCTGGAGGTGGCGGGGCCCATCGGCCAGCTCACGCCCTATGTGCCGGCGGGCTATGGCTTCGCGGCCATCATCGTGGCCTTCGTGGGGCGGCTGCACCCGGTGGGCATGGTGTTTTCGGCGCTGCTCATGAGCATGTTCTACATCGGTGGTGAATTGGCGCAGTCGCGCCTGGGGCTGCCGAAGTCGCTCACGGGCGTGTTCCAGGGCCTGTTGCTGTTCACGCTGCTGGCGTGCGACACGTTGATCGCGTACCGGGTGCGCTGGGTGGGGCTGAAGGGAGGGCGCCGCTGATGGAATCGTACGCATTGCTGCTGGGCAGCACGCTGAGCGCCGGGACCGTGCTGGCCATTGCCGCGCTGGGCCTGTTGATCAACGAAAAGGCGGGCATCGTCAACCTGGGGGCCGAGGGCATGATGCTCTGCGCCGCCATCGCGGCCTTCGCCACGGCGGTGCACACGGGCAGCTTCACGCTGGGCCTGCTGGCTGGCATGGCCGCGGGCGCGGTGCTGGCGGCGCTGTTCGGCGTGCTGGTGATCTGGTTCAACACCAACCAGTACGCCACGGGGCTGGCGCTGAGCCTGTTCGGCGTGGGCTTCTCGGCCTTCGTGGGCATCGGCTACGTGCAGGCCAAGCTGCCGGACACGCCCAAGTTCTCCTGGCCCGTGCTGGGCGATCTGCCCGTGGTGGGGCCGGCGCTGTTCAGGCAGCACCCGCTGGTCTACCTGACCATGGTGCTGGTGGTGGTGCTGGTGTGGTTCCTGTACCGCACGCGCGCCGGCCTGGTGCTGCGCTCGGTGGGCGAGGCGCCCGAGTCCGCGCACGCGCTGGGCTACCCCGTGCGCCGCATCCGCCTGGCCGCGGTGATGGCCGGCGGGGCGCTGTGCGGGCTGGCCGGGGCCTATGTCTCCACCGTCTATACCCCGCTGTGGGTGGAGGGCATGGTGGCAGGGCGCGGCTGGATCGCGCTGGCGCTGACCACCTTCGCCACCTGGCGGCCCGCACGCGTGCTGCTGGGTGCCTACCTGTTCGGCGGCGTGACCATGCTGCAGTTCCATCTGCAGGCCACGGGCGTGCAGGTGGCGAGCCAGTTGCTGTCCATGCTGCCGTACCTGGCCACCATCGCGGTGCTGGTGCTGATCTCGCGCAACCCGGCCTGGATTCGTGCGAACATGCCGGCCTCGCTCGGCAAGCCGTTCTATCCCGGCAGCTGAGTGCGCTCTTTTCTTCCCCTCAAATCCTTCGCCATGAACGCATTGAACAAACGATCCCTTTTGAAGGCCGTGGCCCTGTCGGCCGTGACTCTGGCCACGCTGGCCGCCTGCGGCAAGAAGGAGGAGGCTCCCGCCTCCGCGCCCGCCCCCGCAGCGGCTCCCGCGGCGGACAAACTGAAGATCGGCTTCATGTACGTGAGCCCCATTGGCGATGGCGGCTGGACCTACCAGCATGAGCTGGGCCGCAAGGCCATCCAGGAGAAGTTCGGCGACAAGATCGAAACCTCGTTCGTCGAGAGCGTGCCCGAAAGCGCCGACGCCGAGCGCGTGATGCGCGACATGGGCGCCCAGGGCAACAAGCTGGTCTTCGCCACCAGCTTCGGCTACCAGGAGTTCGTGCAGAAGGTCGCGGCCGACCTGAAGGACGTGAAGTTCGAGCATGCCACCGGCTACAAGCAGGCCGAGAACGTGGCCACCTACGACACCAAGACCTTCGAGGGCGCCTACCTGGCGGGCATCGTGGCCGGCGGCATGAGCAAGACCAAGACGGTGGGCGTGGTGGCCTCCGTGCCGATTCCCGAGGTGGTGCGCAACATCAACAGCTTCGTGCTGGGCGCGCAGAGCGTGGACCCCACGATCAAGGCCAAGGTGGTCTGGGTCAATGAATGGTTCAGCCCGCCCAAGGAGGCCGAGGCCGCCGCATCGCTGATCAACGGCGGCGTGGACGTGATGTACCAGAACACCAACTCTCCGGCCGTGCTCAAGACGGCCGAGGAGCGCGGCGTCCGCGCCTTCGGCAAGGACGGCGACATGAGCGCCTACGCGCCCAAGGCCCACCTGGGCTCCGCCGTGATCGACTGGACGCCCTACTACACCAAGGTGGTGGAGGATACGCTGGCCGGCAAGTGGCAAGGCGGCGCCCACTGGTGGGGCGTGAAGGAGGGCGCGATGGATCTGGTGAAGATCGCCGACGATGTGCCCCAGGAGATCAAGGACCGCGTCGCCAAGGCCAAGGCAGGCCTGCAAGACGGCAGCTTTGCCGTCTGGACCGGCCCGGTCAAGGACAACGCCGGCAAGGAAGTGCTGACCGCGGGCCAGGTGGCCGACCTGCCGTTCCTCAGCGGCATCAATTTCTACGTGGCCGGCGTCGAAGGCAAGGTGCCCGGAACCGAGGGCAAGTGATAGACCGGATGCGCCCGCCAGAATGCCTTGGCATGATGCGGGCGCACTGGCTCTTGGCGGGCGGGCCGGAACCAGCCCGCCAGCCCCCTTCCCCCACTTTCCCGAAAGAAATCCATGACTGATTTGCACAAGCGCTCCCTGTTCAAGATGGCCGCGCTGTCGGCCCTTGCCGCTGCGGCCCTGGCGGGTTGCGGCAAGAAGGACGAGCCGGCGCCGGCAGCGCCCGCCGAGCCTGCGCCGGCCGCGGCGCCCGCAGCCAAGCCCGAGCCGCTGAAGATCAGCTTTGCCTACGTCGGCCCGGTGGGCGACGGCGGCTGGTCCTACGCTCATGACCAGGCGCGCAAGAAGCTGGAGGCCGAGTTCGGCGACAAGATCCAGACCACCTACGTGGAAAGCGTGCCCGAAGGCCCGGATGCCGAGCGCGTGCTGCGTGACATGCTCACGCAGGGCAACAAGCTGGTCTTTGGCACCACCTTCGGCTACATGGACGTGATGCAGAAGCTGGGCGCCGAGTTCAAGGACGCCAAGTTCGAGCACGCCACGGGCTACAAGACCAGCGAGAACGTGCGCACCTACGACAGCCGCACCTACGAGGGCGCCTACCTGGCCGGCATCATCGCCGGCGCCATGACCCAGTCCAACACCCTGGGGGTCGTGGGTTCGGTGCCGATTCCCGAGGTGATCCGCAACATCAACAGCTTCACCATGGGTGCGCAGAGCGTGAACCCCAAGGTCAAGACCAAGGTGGTCTGGGTCAACGAGTGGTTCAGCCCGCCCAAGGAAACCGAGGCCGCCACCTCGCTGATCAACGGCGGCGCCGACGTGCTGTTCCAGAACACCGACTCGCCCGCCGTGCTCAAGACTGCGCAGGAAAAGGGCAAGCGCGCCTTCGGCTGGGACAGCGACATGACGGCCTACGGACCCAAGGCCCACCTGGGCTCGGCCATCATCAACTGGGCACCGTACTACATCAAGTCCACGAAGGACGTGCTGGAAGGCACCTGGACCACGGGCCAGAGCTGGTGGGGCGTGAAGGAAGGTGCGGTCGATCTCGTCTCCATCGCCGAGGACGTTCCTGCCGAGATCAAGGCCAAGGTCGACGAAGTGCGCAATGGCCTGAAGGACGGCAGCTTCGTGATCTGGAAGGGCCCGATCATGGACAACGCTGGCAAGGCCGTGCTGGAAAAGGACGCCGTGGCCGACGACAAGTTCCTCACCAGCATCGGCTTCTACGTCCAGGGCGTGGAAGGCCAGGTGCCGGGCGGCAAGAAGTAATCCACCTCTTTGCGCCGGAGCAAGGGCTGCCTGACCAGGCAGCCCTTTTTTGTCCGGAGCAGTCCCGTGGCGGGGGCGCAGTTGCATCTGGCTGCCGACAGGGCATCATCGGCCTACCGCCGCCGCCTGCAGGCCCGCGGCATCACCTTTGGAGGTCACCGATGTTCAAGGTCCCGCCCATCCCCGCCGAACGGCTGCCGGGTCTGCTGGCCGCCATGCCCAAGGCCGAGCTGCACATCCACATCGAAGGGTCGCTCGAACCCGAGATGATCTTCGCGCTGGCGGGGCGCAATGGCGTTGCACTGCCCTACGCCAGCGTGGAGGCGCTGCGCCGCGCCTATGACTTCCAGGACCTGCAGAGTTTTCTGGACATTTATTACGCAGGCGCCAGCGTGCTGCTGCATGAGCAGGATTTTTACGATATGGCGCGCGCCTATCTTGCGCAGGCTGCTATCAATAACGTAGCTCATGCGGAAATCTTCTTCGATCCTCAGACGCACACGGCACGCGGCGTGCATATCGAGGCCGTGATCAACGGCCTGCACCGCGCCTGCGCCGATGCGCGCACCACCTGGGGCGTCTCGGCTTCGCTCATCCTGTGCTTTCTGCGTCACCTGAGCGAGGAGGAGGCCTTCGCCACGCTGGAGCAGGCCCTGCCACTGCTGGACCGCGTCGTGGGCGTGGGGCTGGACAGCAGCGAAGTCGGCCACCCGCCCGAGAAGTTCGCCCGCGTGTTCGCGCGCTGCCGCGAACTGGGCCTGCATGTGGTGGCCCATGCGGGCGAGGAGGGGCCGCCGGCCTACATCTGGAGCGCGCTGGACGTGCTCAAGGCCGAGCGCATAGACCACGGCGTGCAGGCCATCCACGACGCGGCGCTGATGCGCCGCCTGGCCGAGGAGCGCACGCCGCTCACCGTCTGCCCGCTGTCCAACCAGAAGCTGCGCGTGTTTCCCGACCTGGCGCAGCACAACCTCAAGCAGCTGCTGGATGCCGGGCTCGCGGTGACGGTGAACTCCGACGATCCGGCCTACTTCGGCGGCTACATCAACGACAACTTCATCCGGCTGTTTGCGGCCGTGCCCGCGCTCACGGCGCGCGACGCCTACCGGCTTGCCTTCAACAGCTTCGAGGCCAGCTTCGCGCCGCAGGCCGACAAGCGCGACTGGCAGCACCGGCTCAAGGAGTGCTTCGAGCGCTACGCCGAAAACGACTGACCGGCCGTCCCGGGCGTGGCAAGCCAGCCTGTGCAAGCCGCGCGAATGCGTCTATCCTGTGCCGGCCTGCGCCCGCACCAAGTCGGTGCAGGCACACCAACAACAGGAGACAACGCATGCAAGAGAGAATGCTGCGCGGCAACATGCCGCGCGCCTGGCTGACCCTGGCGGCCGTGGCGGCCCTGGCGGCTTGTGGAGGCAATGATGACGAGGGCGGCAGCAGTCCCTCCACGCACACTGCGGAGATCCGGCGCACCGCCATGGGGGTGCCGCACATCAAGGCATCGAACTGGACCAATGGCGGCTTCGGCATGGGCTTCGCGCAGGCGCAGGACAATCTGTGCACCATGGCCGACTCCTTCCTGACCTACCGCGGCGAGCGTTCGCGCCACTTTGGCGGCAGCGCCCAACTGGTCTACAACAGCACCATCGGGCGCCCGAGCAATATCGATTCCGACTTCTTCCACCGCCACGTGATCTCGGACGATGTGGTCAAGAAGATGGCCGACGCGCAGCCGGAGAACCTGCGCCAGATGGTCGAGGGCTTCGTGGTGGGCTACAACAGCTACGTGGCCCGCGTGAAGGAGGGTGGCTCGGCCCATGCGGCCTGCCGCACCGAGGCATGGGTGCAGCCCATCACCGTGAACGACCTGTGGCGGCGCATGTATGCCGCGAACCTGGCTGGCGGCTACAGCAACTTCGTGGCGGCCATCGCCAACGCCACGGCGCCCGTGGCCGGCAAGGCCGCTGCCGAGGCCGCCCCGGCGCTCGATCCCCGGCTGACCACGCCCCCGGCCCTGCAGGTGGGGGGAGAGGCCGGCATCGGCAGCAACATGTACGGCTTCGCGCCGGCCGCCACGGGGGAAGGTAGCGGCGTGATGTTCGGCAACCCGCACTGGTACTGGAAGGGGCCGGACCGCTTCTACCAGGCGCAGCTGACGATCGGCAACCAGGTCAACGTGAGCGGCGTCGGCTTCCTGGGCGTGCCCATGGTGCTGATCGGCTTCAACGACAACGTGGCCTGGAGCCACACGGTGTCTGCCGCGCGGCGTTTCGGCTTCTTCCAGCTGCAGCTTGCGTCCAACGATCCCACGAGCTACATGCGTGACGGCAGCGCCGTGAAGATGGCGGCCAGCACCATCACGGTGCCCAGTCGCAATGCCGACGGCTCCGTGGGCAACGTGGTGCGAACGCTCTACAAGTCGGAATACGGCCCGCTGGTGAACCTGGCGGGGCTGAACCCGGCGCTGGCCTGGAACCAGACCACGGCCTTCGCCATCCGCGACATCAATGGCGAGAACTACCGCACCTTCCGCAACTGGATGCGCTGGAACCAGGCCAAGTCGCTCGATGAGTTCATCGCCATCCAGAAGGAAGAGTCCGCCATTCCCTGGGTCAACACGGTGGCCGTGGGGCGCGGCAGCTCCAGGGTCTGGTACGCCGACATCGGCGCCGTGCCCAACGTGTCGCCCGAGCAGACGGCCGCGTGCACGACGCCCTTTGGCGCGGCCGTCGGCGCGGCGCTGCCCAATGTGCCGTTCTTCGACGGCTCGCGCAGCGCCTGCGACTGGCTCACCGATGCGGACTCCAAGCAAAAGGGGGCCGTCGGGCCGTCGCGCATGCCCAGCCAGCAGCGCGATGACTACGTGGGCAACATGAACGACAGCTACTGGCTGTCCAACGCCCACGCGCCGCTCACCGGCTATCCCGCCATCTTCGGACCCGCGGGCACCACGGCGCTGTCGCTGCGCACGCGCCTGGGCCACTCCATGGCGCTGGAGCGTCTGGCAGGCACCGATGGCTATGCTGGCAACAAGGCCACGAGCGCCATCGTGCGCGACATGGTGCTGAACAGCCGTGTGTTCTCGGCCGAGCGCTTCAAGGACGAGATCCTGGGCCTGATCTGCACGCCCTCGCAGTGGACGGTGAACGGCGCCGTGGTGGATGCCACCCAGGCCTGCGCCACGCTTCGTGCCTGGGACAACCGGGGCAACAAGGAGTCCAAGGGCTCCCACCTGTGGGACGAGTTCTGGAGCCGGGTGCCGGTGGCGGGTCTGTATTCCGTGCCCTTCAGCGCGAGCGACCCGCTGAACACCCCGCGCGGCATCAATGCCAGCGCGCTGAATGCCCTGCGCCAGGCCATGGCCACGGCGATCAGCCGGGTGGGGCAGAGCGGCTTTGCGCTGGACGCACCGCGCGGCGAGGTGCTGTTCGCCACCAAGGGCGGCGCCAAGCTGCCGCTGTATGGCGGCTGCGGCGGCGTGGGCTACTTCACCATCAGCTGCTCGGAAAACGACATCACCGCGGGCGGCTACCGCATGGATGGCCAGCCCCACGGCAACTCGTACATGCAGGTGGTGAGCTTCCCGGCGGGCGGCGTGCAGGCGTACACCTTCCTGACGTTCTCGCTGTCGGACGACCCCGCGTCGCCCCACTTCGGCGACTACACCAAGGCCTACAGCGCCAAGCAATGGGTGCGCATACCGTTCTCGGAGTCCGAGATCACGGGCCATCCGGACTACCAGTTGCTGAGGGTCTCAAGGACGTCCTACCTGATGTCCGCTCCCTGAGGGCGCGAGAGGACGCACGTCGGCGTGCCATCACGCCGACACCCCTACACAAGGGCCCCGCAGTGCGGGGCCCTTTTTTACGCCATGGCGGCGCGCGGACTCAGAGCGCGGTGCGCACGCTCCAGATCTCCGGGAACAGCACCACGTCCAGCATCTTCTTGAGATAGCTCACGCCGCCCGTGCCGCCGGTGCCGCGCTTGAAACCGATCACGCGCTCCACCGTGGTCAGGTGGCGAAAGCGCCAGAGGCGGAACGCATCCTCGATGTCGGCCAGCTTCTCGCCCAGCTGGTACAGGTCCCAGTGCTGGTGCGGATCGCGGTAGACCGCGAGCCAGGCGGCCTCCACGCCCGCGCTGGCCTGGTAGGGCTGGGTCCAGTCGCGCTGCAGGCGGTCGGCGGGCACGGGCAGGCCCTCGCGCGCCAGCAGCTGCAGCGACACGTCGTACAGCGACGGCGCCTCATAGGCCGCGCGCACCTGCGCCAGCAGTTCGGGGCGGTGCGCGTGGGGCTGGAGCATGGCGGCGTTCTTGTTGCCCAGCGCAAACTCGATGCAGCGGTACTGGTGGCTCTGGAAGCCGCTGGAGTTGGCGAGGTACGGACGCATGGCCGAGTACTCGGGCGGCGTCATGGTGGACAGCACGGTCCACGCGCTCACCAGCTGCTCCATGATGCGCGAGACCCGTGCCAGCATCTTGAAGGCATCGGCCCGCGTGCCGGGCGTGATCTGCGCGATGGCCGCGGTGGCCGCACGCACCTCGTGCAACATGAGCTTCATCCACAGCTCGCTGGTCTGGTGCTGGATGATGAACAGCATCTCGTCGTGCGCGGGCGACAGCGGGTGCTGCGCGTTGAGGATGGCGTCCAGGTGCAGGTAGTCGCCGTAGCTCATGCTGGCGCTGAAGTCCAGCTGCGCGCCTTCCTCGCGCACGATGGCCTCGGTGGGGCGGGCCGCAGGGTCGGTCGTTGCGGGGGTGGTGTGGTGCGGGCAGGTCATGGTCAGGTCACGGCATGGGTCTGGTTGAAAACGGGCTGGCGCCACTCTTGCGATACGAGCACCTCGCGCAGCTGCTGCACGGCGTGCCACACGTCCTCGAAGCCGATGTACAGCGGCGTGAAGCCAAAGCGCAGGATGTCCTTGTGCCGCCCCAGGCCGCCGTCGCCCTGGCGAAAGTCGCCGACCACGCCGCGCGCGATCAGCGCCTGCACGATGGCATAGGCGCCGCTGCCGACACCGCCCACGCCCATGCCCTCGTCGCGTGTCAGGCATACCTGCGAGCCGCGCGCGGCGTGCGCGCGCGGCGTGGCCAGGCCCAGGCCGTGGCCCGCGCAGTGTTCCTCGACCAGTTCGATGAACAAATCGGTCAGCGCCAGCGACTTGGCGCGCAGCACCGCCATGCCGCCCAGCGGCTCCACGGCGCTGAACACATCCAGCCCGCATTGCAGGGCCGACAGGCTGACCATGGGCTGCGTGCCGCACAGGTAGCGGGCGATGCCGGGCGCGGGCCGGTAGTCGGGGGTGAACTGGAACGGCGCGGCATGGCCGAACCAGCCCGACAGCGGTTGCCAGAAGCGGTCCGCCAGGCGCGGGTGGGCCCACACGAAGGCCGGCGCGCCGGGACCGCCGTTCAGGTACTTGTAGCTGCAGCCGACGGCGTAGTCGGCATCGGCGTCCAGCAGGTGCACGGGCACGGCGCCCGCGCTGTGGCACAGGTCCCAGACGCAGAGGATGCCCCGCGCATGGGCGCGCGCCGTGACGGCGGCCATGTCGTGCATGGCGCCCGTGCGGTAGTTCACGTGGGTGAGCATCAGGATGGCCACGTCGTCCTGCAGCTGCGACTCGATCTCCTGCGGCTCCAGCAGCACCAGCTCCAGGCCGTATTCCTGGCACACCGACTGGGCGATGTACAGGTCGGTCGGGAAGTTGCTGCGCTCGCTGACGAGCTTGGTGCGGCCCGGATGGTCTTCGCGCGCCACGCGGGCGGCGGCCGTGAGCACCTTGTACAGGTTGATGGAGGTGGTGTCGGTGAACACCACCTGGTCCGGGCCGGCGCCGATCCAGGGGGCGAACTGGTCGCCCAGGCGCTGGGGCAGGCTGATCCAGCCGGCCTTGTTCCACGAGGTGATGAGGTCCTGCCCCCATTCCTGCTCCACCACCTGGGCCACGCGCGCGGGCGTGGCGCTGGGCAGGGCGCCGAGTGAATTGCCGTCCAGGTAGATCACACCCTCGGGCAGCGTGAAATGCCCGCGCAGGGCGCGCAGCGGGTCGCACGCATCGCGCGCGCGGCAGTCTTGCAAAGTGGTCATGGTGCGGTTGCTATTGTTTTGGTAGCTGTTTGCGCTTGCTGGATAAGCGCTGGGGGGCCAAAAAATGGCTTGAAGCTGGCCATGCCTCACCCCAGGGCGCGCAGCACGGCGCGCACGGGCGATGCGTCGGCCGTGGTGAGTTTGAGCGGCAGGGCGATGAGTTCGTAGTCGCCCTCGGGCACGGCGTCGAGCACCAGGTTTTCCAGCACGCGCAGGCCGCGCCGGCGGATCACCTGGTGGCTGGGCAGCGGTTTGCTGTCGGCCGGGTCGATGCTGGCCGTGTCGATGCCCACCAGCACCACGCCGGCATCGGCCAGGCGCTCGATGGTTTCGGGCGCATAGGCGGTCAGGCCGCCGTCCCAGCGGTCCACGGGCATGTGCTCATAGGTGCGCACCAGCACGCGCGGCGGCAGGTTGGCCGCGGCGTGGGCGATGTGGCGCCACTCGATCAGCGGGCCGCAGCCGATGGCGTGGATCACGCGGCAGGGGCCGATGAAGGCGTCGAGCGGCACCGCGCCGATGGCTGCGCCGTCCGTGTCGTAGTGCAGCGGCGCGTCCGCGTGCGTGCCCACATGCGGCGACAGCGTGACCGCGCTCACGTTCACCGGGCAGCCAGGGCCGATCGTGGCGCACCACTGCTGGCTGTAGGGCGTGTCGCCCGGAAACACCGGGCTGGCCGCGTGCACGGGCGCGGAAATGTCCCAGAGCGTGCGCGGGTCAGGGCGGGGCGAAGGGGCGTGGGTCATGGCCTGAAGGGGCGGGGCGGCTGCAATGCGCGAATGCTATGCGCAGAGGTGGTGGGTGGTAAATCAGTTATTCGTGTTGATGGATAAATTTGGATAATCCATTCTTTTATCGCCCGTAGGTGACTAAATCATGCAGAACGACATCGACCGCACCGACCTCCAGCTGCTGCGCGCGCTGCAGGACGACGCCCGCCTCACCTCGGGCGAGCTGGCCGAGATGGCGCACCTGTCGCAGTCGCCCTGCTGGCGGCGCGTGAAGCGGCTGGAAGACACGGGCGTGGTGCGTGGCTACCACGCGCTGCTGGACCGGCGAGCGCTGGGGCTGGGCGTGATGGCCTTCGTGATGGTGGGCATAGACCACCAGACCGAGGCGCTGTCCGTGGCCTTCGAGGAGGCCGTGTGCGCCATCCCCGAGGTGGTGCTGTTCCACGGCATCTCGGGGCCGGCCGACTTCCTGCTGGTGGTGGTGACCCAGGACCTCGACGCGTATTCCGAGTTGCTGCAGCGCCGGCTGCACCGCCTGCCGGGCGTGCGCCAGGTGCAGACCTATTTCTCGCTGCAGGAATTCAAGGGCCGCATCGGCGGCCTGCCGCTGTGAGGCGCCGGACCTACAGCACCGGCCCGTCCAGCGGCGCCAGCCGATGGCGCTGGCGCGCGCGGTTGCAGGCGTCGCTGCCGGCCTCGAACTCGTGGCAGGGCGAGGGCCGCCATTCATAGATGCCGCAGGCCGCGCGCGTGCCCACCTGCCCGGTGAGCGCGGCGCAGCGCGGCTGCGCGTGGTCGGTGCCGCGCATGCGGGCGGTGTGCTCCGTCACCGGCACCACCAGGCCCTGGGGCACGCGGCCACCCCAGTCTTCGGTCTCATGCACCGAGAAATCGACGCGGAAGCTGGCGCAGCAGGCGCCGCAGGTCAGGCAGGGGTGGGTCATGTGGGCAATGCGGCCGAGGCCGGAAATGGTGCCACGCGGCGCGGCATCCTGAGATGGATCAAGCCGGGAGCACAATGCTGGGTTAGAGTGAGAATTACTTTCATTCAAATATCTCCATGAACATGCATCACTCCGCCAAGGGGATTGCCGACGATCCGCCCCGGGGGCTGGACCGCTTGCCGCGCGGCGTGGCGGCCACCGTGGCCGGGCTGGGGCCGGCGCAGGACGCGCGCACGCGCGCCCTGGTCCAGCGCCTGATGGAGATCGGCTTTCTGCCCGGAGAGCCCGTGCGCGTGATCGCCAAGGGCTTTCCCGCCGCCGACCCGCTGGCCGTGCGCGTGGGGCAGGCCACCTTTGCCCTGCGCCGCCACGAGGCGGCCCTGGTCCAGGTGCATGTGTCGGAGGGCGCGGCATGAGCGGCGAGGCGACCGCGGCGCCGCTGCTGCACATCGCCCTGCTGGGCAACCCGAACTGCGGCAAGACGGCGCTGTTCAACGTGCTGACCGGCGCGCGCCAGAAGGTGGCCAACTACGCCGGCGTGACCGTGGAGCGCAAGGAGGGGCTGTTCGCCACCGCCGGCGGGCGCCGCGTGCGCGTGCTGGACCTGCCCGGCGCCTACAGCCTGCATGCCCAGAGCCTGGACGAGGCCGTCACGCGCGACGTGGTCACCGGCCGCCGCCCGGGCGAACCCGTGCCCGAGCTGCTGGTCTGCGTGACCGACGCCACCCACCTGCGCCTGAACATGCGCCTGGTGCTGGAGGCGCGCGACCTGGGCCTGCCCATGGTGCTGGTGCTGAACATGAGCGACATGGCGCAGCGCCAGGGCATCGCCATCGACCGCGAGGTGCTGGCGCGCGAGCTGGGCCTGCCGGTGGTCGCCACCGTGGGCGTGCGCGCCGACGGTGCCCAGGAGCTGCTGCGCTGGCTGGACGCGGCCGCGCCGCTGCCGGCCGCCGCCCCTGCGGGTGCCACCCCGTCGGCCATCGATGCGCAGCAGGGCGACCGCCTGCAGCGCCTGCAGCGGCTGCACCAGGAGGTGGGCCGCATCATGGGCCTGGCCGTGCGCGAGCCCGCGCTGCGCCTGCAGCGCGATGACCGCATCGACGCGGTGGTGCTGCACCCGCTGTGGGGCACGCTGCTGCTGGCGGCGACGCTGTTCCTGATGTTCCAGGCGGTGTTCAGCTGGGCCGAGGTGCCCATGGGCTGGATCGAGGGCGCCACGGCCTGGGCGGCCGAGGGGCTCAACGCCCACATGGCGCCGGGGCCGCTGCGCAGCCTGCTGGCCGACGGCGTGATCGCCGGCGTGGGCGGCGTGCTGGTGTTCCTGCCGCAGATCCTGATCCTGTTCTTCTTCATCCTCGCGCTGGAGGAATCGGGCTACCTGCCGCGCGCGGCCTTCCTGCTGGACCGGGCGATGGGCACCGTGGGGCTGTCCGGGCGCTCGTTCATCCCGCTGCTGTCCAGCTTCGCCTGCGCCGTGCCCGGCATCATGGCCACGCGCTCCATTCCCGACTGGCGCGACCGGCTGGTGACCATCCTGATCGCGCCGCTCATGACCTGTTCGGCCCGCCTGCCCGTGTATGCGCTGCTGATCGCGGCCTTCATTCCGCAGCAGCAGGTGGCCGGGCTGTTCAACCTGCAGGGGCTGGTGCTGTTCGCGCTGTACCTGGGCGGCATCGTGGGCGCCATGGCCGTGGCCGCCGTGGCGCGGCTGGCGCGCCGCCGGGACGGGGGCGCAGGCGCGGTGGCGCCGCTGCTCATGGAGCTGCCGGCCTACCGCTGGCCCAGCGTGCGCAACCTGGCCCTGGGCCTGTGGGAGCGCGCGGGCATCTTCCTGCGGCGCGTGGGCGGCATCATTTTGGTGGTCACCATCCTGCTGTGGTTCCTGTCGACCTACCCGGCGCCGCCTGACGGGGCCACGGGGGCGGCCATCGAGTACAGCTTTGCCGGGCGCATCGGCGCGGCGCTGGCGGTGGTCTTCGCGCCCATCGGCTTCAACTGGCAGATCAGCATCGCACTGGTGCCCGGCATGGCCGCGCGCGAGGTGGCGGTGAGCGCGCTGGGCACGGTGTACGCCATTGCCGCCTCGGCGGACGACACGGCCGCGCAGCTCGCGCCGCTGCTGGCCGGCCAGTGGTCGCTGGCCACGGCGCTGTCGCTGCTGGCGTGGTTCATCTTCGCGCCGCAGTGCGTGTCCACCATCGCCGCCGTGCGGCGCGAGACCAATGGCTGGCGTTGGCCGCTGGTCATGACGGGCTATCTGTTCGCGCTGGCCTACGCGGCCAGCTTCATCACCTACCGCGTGGCCCTGGCGCTGGGCGCGGGCTGAGGGCGCAGGCCGGGGCCGGGGAGCACAAGCATGTGGCAGGACATCATCGTGGGTCTCATCGTGGCGGCAGCGGCGCTTGCGCTGCTGTGGCGCTGGCTGCCCCGCCGCTGGCGCGCGCGGGCCGCCCGCGTGCACCCGGCGCTGGCCGCCACCACGGACGGCGGTGGCTGCGGCGACTGCAAGGCTTGCGGCGGTGGGCGCTGCGGCGGCGGGCGCGATGCGCAATGAGGCCGCACGGCCGTGAGCAGCGCCCGCGTTGTGCTCCTTTATGAATAGCTGCTTGCGCTTATAGATAGGGTGTTTCAGATAGTTTTCCGTCTGAAATTGGCTTTTGGCAAGCGCAAGCAGCTCCTGTTTTTGCATGGTCGGCGTCGGGCGGTTTCAGGCGGCCTCGCGCCACTGGCCCATTTCCTCGTCGGTCAGGGGCGGCAGGCCGAACTTGCCCCGCGTGTCGTGGCAGCCGTAGGAGGCGAACGGAAAGTCGCGGCAGGGCCTGGAGCGCAGTTCGTAGATGGTGCAGCCCACGCAGCCTTCGCCCAGGTCACTCAGGTCGCCCAGGGCGGCGCAGCGCACGGGGTGGCGCTCGGTGCCATTCATGCGGTAGCGGTTGCCACCCGCCTCATGGGCCAGGTGGTCGGGCACGCTGCCGCCCATGGATTGCAGTTCGTACACGGAAAATTCCACACGGTAGTTCTGGCAGCACACGCCGCAACGCAGGCAGGGGTGCAGGGAGTCGGACATAGGAGTTCCTCAGCATTCGGTCGCTTCGACGACCGGCCGCGCCCATGCATGGGGCGGCCGGCAGGCGGATGAAGGAGAGGCACACGCGGGCCGCCGGCGAGGCGACGGGCCTCGGCGGCGGCAGCGGGCGCGCCGATGCGTCAGGCCACTAGGTATGGCCTTGCAGGAACTTCAGATAGAACGTGTGGATGCGCACATGCAGCGCATGGATGCATGCCGCCATGCGCCGCGCCGCGCCTTGCAGCTCGGGCGCCTGCGGGCGGCGCGGATCGTCCGCGCGGCGTGGGGTGCGGTGGTGCCGGGCCCCATGCGCGGGGTGGTCTGGAGGAGTGTGGCACGGGCGCATGGGTGTGGTGGGGCCGGTGCCGGGGGTGGACGGGTGCCTTGTGGATCAGCCGGGCAACTGGCCCAGCCGCAGGTAGTCCAGGGCCGCGTGCCAGGCGGGCACGCGGCGGCGGCAGCACGCGGCCTGGCCCGGGCGCGAGGCCGGGGCCGGGTGGCCGTTCAGGGTGCGGTGTGCTGCCATGGGAAGCGGGGGTGGATGCGTGGCCGGTGCGCTTACACGCGGCCGAGCAGGAGGTACTCCATGAGGGCCTTCTGCACATGCATGCGGTTTTCCGCCTCGTCCCAGACGACGGACTGCGGGCCGTCGATCACGTCGGCCATCACCTCCTCGCCGCGGTGGGCCGGCAGGCAGTGCATGAACAGGGCGTCGGGCTTGGCCACGGCCATCATCTCGGCGTCCACGCACCAGTCGGCAAAGGCCTTGCGGCGCGCCTCGTTCTCGGCCTCGTAGCCCATGCTGGTCCACACGTCGGTGGTCACCAGGTCGGCGCCGCGGCAGGCCTCCATGGGGTCGGCGAAGACCTTGAAGCAGCCCTCGCGGTAGGGCTTGCCGCCGAAGGCGAGCTTCTCGTCCACTTCATAGCCGCCGGGCGTGCTCAGGTGCACCGTGAAGCCCAGCAGGTCGGCCGCCTGCAGCCAGGTGTTGGCCATGTTGTTGCCGTCACCCACCCAGGCCACGGTCTTGCCGGTGATGCTGCCGCGGTGCTCGATGTAGGTGAAGATGTCGGCCAGGATCTGGCAGGGGTGGAATTCGTTGGTCAGGCCGTTGATGACGGGCACGCGCGAATACTCGGCAAAGCGCTCGATCTTTTCCTGCCCGAAGGTGCGGATCATGACCAGGTCGGTCATGCGGCTGATCACGCGGGCGCTGTCCTCGATGGGCTCGGCGCGGCCCAACTGGCTGTCGCCCGTGGTCAGGTGCACCACGCTGCCGCCCAACTGGTACATGCCCGCCTCGAAGCTCACGCGCGTGCGCGTGCTGGCCTTCTCGAAGATCATGGCCATGGTGCGGTCCAGGAGCGGGTGGTATTTCTCGTAGCTCTTGAACTTGCCCTTGATGATGGCGGCGCGCGAGAACAGGTAGTTGTATTCGTCGGCGGTGAAGTCGGTGAATTGCAGATAGTGCTTCATAAGCGGTCGATCTTCTTCATTCGGCCAGAAGGGCCTGCACCAGGGGCGCGAGCAGGGCGACGATCTCGTCGGCCTCCGCGGGCGTGAGCGTGAGCGCGGGCACGAGGCGGATCACTCGGTCGGCCGTCACCGACAGCAGCAGGCCGGCCTCGGCCGCGCGGTCGATCAGCACGCCGCAGGGGCGGTCCAGCTCCACGCCGATCATCAGGCCCTGGCCGCGCACCTCGACCACGCCAGGAATCTGGCCCAGCGCGCGCTGCAGCCCGGCCCGCAGGTGCGCTCCCACATCGGCGGCATTTTGCAGCAGGCCGTCTTCCTCCATGATGCGGATGGTTTCCACGCCGGCGCGCATGGCCAGCGGGTTGCCGCCGAAGGTGGAGCCGTGGTTGCCCGGCTTGAGCACCTCGGCCGCGGCGCCGTGCGCCAGCACCGCGCCCACGGGCACGCCCGAGCCCAGGCCCTTGGCCAGGGTCATCACGTCGGGCACGATGCCGGCCCACTGGTGGGCGAACCACTTGCCGGTGCGGCCCATGCCGGCCTGCACCTCGTCGAGCATCAGCAGCCAGCCATTGGCGTCGCAATGCTGGCGCACCTGCTGCAGGTATTCGGCGCGCATGGGGTGCAGGCCGCCTTCGCCCTGGATGGGCTCCATCAGCACGGCGACGACGTTGGGGTTGCCCTCGGTGGCCTCCACCAGGGCCTCGATGTCGTTGGGCGCCACGCGGATGAAGCCGTCAAGCAGCGGGCCGAAGCCGTTGCGCACCTTGGGGTTGCCCGTGGCCGTCATGGTGGCGATGGAGCGGCCGTGGAAGGCGTGGTCATAGACCACGATCACGGGCTTTTCGATGCCCTTGTCCACGCCGTACTTGCGTGCGATCTTGATGGCGGCCTCATTGGCTTCCAGACCCGTGTTGCAGAAGAACACGTTGGTCATGTGCGCGCGCTCGGTCAGCAGGCGGGCCAGCGTCTCCTGGCCCGGTACATGGTAGTAGTTGGAGGTGTGGATCAGCTTGGCGAGCTGTTCCTGCAGCGCGGGTACCAGCTTGGGGTGGTTGTGGCCCAGGGTGTTCACCGCGATGCCGCCGAGCCCGTCGAGGTACTGCTTGCCGTTCACGTCCCACACGCGCACGCCCTGGCCTCGCTCGAGTGCGATGGGCACGCGGCCATAGGTGTTCATCACGTGGGGCGAGGCAGCCTCGACAAATGCGGTCATGCAGACTTCTCCTGACTAGGAAGGGACGATCACGGGCCCTGGCGGGCCGAAAGAGGAAGCACGATTCTAGGGGCAGGCCCCATGCCCGCCATTGAAGATTGCGCATCACAGTCATGCGCGCGCAGACGCTGCGGCGGCGTGCCGGCTGGGGCAGTGACGGCATGGGTTGTCGGGGCATTGAGGGTGCAGCTCTTATATAAGAGTTAGAATGAAGGCACGCCGGCACACAAGGCTGGCGGCCCCCTTTACGACCCAAACCCGATGGTTGCTCCCTCCTCCAAAGAAGTCTTCATTCAAGGAATTACCCACGAAGGGAGAACCTTCCGACCCAGTGACTGGGCCGAGCGGCTGGCGGGGGTCATGAGCCAGTTCCGCCCCGGAGGCGCCCTGCCGGGCAGCCATCTGAGCTATTCCCCCTGGTGCCTGCCCACGGCCATGAATGGCGTGAAATGCGTGGTGGTCCACCGCGATCTGCAGGCCCATGAGCCCATGGCGTGGGACTTCGTGCTGAACTTCGCCAGGGACAATGACCTGCAGGTCGTCGAGGCCTGCCTGCTCCCCGATCCCAAGGCCTGATTTTCAGGCCTTCTCTTTTGGGGCCATGCCGCGTGCGGCAGGCGTGGCTCCGTCATTTCCACTTTCACGCACGCACAAAAAAACCGCCCGGAGGCGGTTTCTTGCTTTGCTGACAGCGCACCCGTTACAAACGGCGGGTGGCAGGCCACCCGGGCTGTTTGCCTGAAAGGGTCAGGCGGCCAGGGCCAGGGCTTTCACCTTGGCGGACAGGCGGCTCTTGTCGCGAGCGGCCTTGTTCTTGTGGAAGATGCCCTTGTCGGCGATGGTGTCGAGCACGGACTGGGCCTTGGCGAACAGTTCGGTCGCCTTGGTCTTGTCACCGGCCAGAACGGCCTTCTCGACGTTCTTGACGGCGGTGCGGTACTTGGAGCGCAGCGAGGTGTTCGCGGCGTTCAGCTTGACGCCTTGGCGGGCGCGCTTGCGGCCCGATGCCAGGCGGGGGTTCTTTTTCTTCGGCTTTCCAGATGCCATGGTATGTGTTCCTTGTGTCTGAGGATGTTGTCAGCAAAGCCGGCGATTATAGCGCACGCCCTGTTTCAGGGCCGTCCGGGCACCAAGCGCATACACTTGCCGCGGTGTCCCTGTTCAAAGCCGCTTCCATCGTATCGCTGCTGACCCTGGCCTCCCGCGTAACGGGCCTGCTGCGCGATCTGCTCATGGCCTCGATGTTCGGGGCCAATGTGCTCACCGACGCGTTCAACGTCGCCTTCCGCATTCCCAACCTGTTTCGCCGTCTGTTCGCCGAGGGGGCGTTCAGCCAGGCGTTCGTGCCGGTGCTGGCCGCGCACAGGCAGCGGCACGGCGATGACGCCACGCGCGGCCTGGTCGATGCCGTGGCCACGGCGCTGTTCTGGGTGCTGCTGCTGACCTGTGTGCTGGGCGTGGTGGGCGCGCCGCTGCTGGTGTGGGCGCTGGCCAGCGGGCTGCGCCAAAGTCCTGCGGGTTTCGATGCCGCCATCTTCATGACGCGCTGGATGTTTCCCTACATCGGCTTCATGTCCCTGGTGGCCCTGTCGGCCGGCGTGCTCAACACCTGGAAACGCTTTGCCGTGCCGGCGGCCACGCCGGTGCTGCTGAACCTGTGCATGATCGCCGCCGCCTGGTGGGGCGCACCGCAGCTTGCGGCGCGTGGCATCGAGCCCATTTATGCCATGGTGGGCGGCGTAATGGCGGGTGGCGTGCTGCAGTTGGCCGTGCAGCTGCCGGTGCTGTTCCGCCTGGGGCTGCTGCCGCGCATCGGTATGACATGGGGCCGGGTGCGCAGCGCATGGCAGGAGGCGGGCGTGCGCCGCATCCTCACGCTGATGGCGCCAGCGCTGCTGGGTGTGGGTGTGGCGCAGGTCTCGCTCATGATCAATACGCAGATCGCGTCGTACCTGACGCCGGGCAGCGTGACCTGGCTGTTCTATGCCGATCGGCTCATGGAGTTTCCCACCGCCTTGCTCGGCGTGGCGCTGGGGGTGGTGCTCACGCCGCAACTCTCGGCGGCCAAGGCCGCGGGGGACGGCGAGCGCTACTCCGCCATGCTGGACTGGGGCCTGCGCATCGTGGTGGTGCTGGCCGTGCCCTGCGCCGTGGGCCTGCTGGCATTCGCCAAGCCGCTGGTGGCCACGCTGTTCCACCACGGCGCGCTGCAGGGCAGCGACGTGGGCCAGATCTCGGCGGCGCTGGCCGGCTATGGTGTGGGTCTGTTGGGCCTGGTGGCCATCAAGGTGCTGGCGCCCGGTTACTACGCGAGCCAGGACATCCGCACGCCCGTGCGCATTGCCATTGTGGTGCTGGTGGCCACCCAGGTCATGAATGTTGCGCTGGTGCCGCTGCTGGCGCATGCGGGGCTGGCGCTGTCGATCGGCTTGGGTGCCCTCGTCAATGCGCTGTGGCTGCTCATCGGGCTGGTGCGCCGCGGCAGCTTCCGGCCGCGGCCGGGTTGGGGGCGGCTTGCGCTGCAGGTGGTAGGGGCCAGCGCGTTGCTGGCCGTGTTCCTGGCCTGGGCCTCGCTGCATTTCGACTGGCTGGCGCTGCGCTCGCAGAGCCTGCAGCGCGCCGGCCTGCTGGCGCTGCTGCTGTGTGCGTCGGCTGCCATCTACTTCGGCGCACTGTGGGCCTGCGGGCTGAGGCTGCGCCTGCTGCTGCGCCGCTAGACGGGGCACGTACAGCACACCGATACCTGCAGGCGTCCCATGTCCTTGAGCTACTCCGTGCCGACACCGCTGGAATACTTCGCCGCGCTGGTGCAGGTGGGGCAGGGGGACTCCATTGCGCTGCTGGAGGCCGCGGCCTGCATTGCGCACGACGAGTATCCGGACCTCGACGTGGAGCAGCTTCTGGCCGATGTGGACCAGCTCCAGGCGCGGCTGCAGCGCCGTATGCCGGCCGATGCCGACCCGCTGCAGCAGCTGCGCGCGCTCAACCAGTTCTTCTACGGCGAGCTGGGCTTTGGCGGCAATCTCAACGACTACTACGCCCCCGACAACAGCTACCTGCATGCCGTGCTGCGCACGCGGCGCGGCATTCCGATCTCGCTGGCGGTGCTGTGGCTGGAGCTGGCGCAGGGCGCGGGGCTGAAGGCGCACGGGGTGGCCTTTCCCGGGCACTTTCTGGTCAAGGTGCTGCTGCCCGCGGGCCAGGTGGTGATGGACCCGATGACGGGTCAGTCGCTCTCGCGAGAGGCGCTCGGCGAGCGCCTGGAGCCCTTTCGCCAACGGCGGGGCGCCGCGGAGGATGAGGTCCCCATGGGCCTGTACCTGCAGGCCGCACCGGCGCGCGACATCCTGGCGCGCATGCTGCGCAACCTCAAGGAAATCCACCGTGCGCAGGAGGATTGGCGGCGCGTCGTCGCCGTGCAGAACCGGCTGATCGTGCTGCTGCCCGATGCCTGGGGCGAATGGCGCGATCGCGGCCAGGCGCATGCCGAACTGGGTCAGGTGCTGGAGGCGGTGGAAGACCTCGAAACCTATCTCGCGCATGCGGCGGGTGCCGGCGACGTGCCGGCCATTGCACAGCAGGTGAAAGAGCTGCGCCGCCTCTGAGGTGCGTGCCATGCAGGGGGTGTGACAAGCCCGTGACACAGGCGCGGCATGTCATGGAATCGACATGAACGGGTGTCACCATGCCAGCTCTTTCTTGAGAGTCTGCCGTCATGCCGCATCCATCCGAGCTCAATTCCCAGGACCTCATGCAACGCATTGCCGACGACCTGGCGGACGGCTACGACGAGGAGCTCGAGCTGGAGGTCGAGGACCACCACTACGACGGGAATGGCGTACGTCTGCCCGTGGACAGGTTGGCCCGCCAGCAGTATTTCCGTGAACTGTTCCGGCTGCAGGGCGAGCTGGTCAAGCTGCAGGACTGGGTGCTGCACACGCGGCAGAAGGTGGTGATCATCTTCGAGGGGCGCGATGCGGCGGGCAAGGGCGGCGTGATCAAGCGCATCACCCAGCGCCTGAATCCGAGGGTGGTGCGCGTGGCCGCGCTGCCTGCGCCCAATGACCGCGAGCGCACGCAGTGGTACTTCCAGCGCTACGTGGCGCACCTGCCGGCCGCGGGCGAGATCGTGCTGTTCGACCGCAGCTGGTACAACCGCGCGGGTGTGGAGCATGTCATGGGCTTTTGCTCGGACGGGGAGTACGAGGAGTTCTTCCGCAGCGTGCCGGAGTTCGAGAAGATGCTCGTGCGCTCGGGCATCCGGCTCATCAAGTACTGGTTCTCGATCTCGGACGAGGAGCAGCACCTGCGCTTCCTGGGCCGGATCCACGACCCGCTCAAACAATGGAAGCTCAGCCCCATGGACCTGGAGAGCCGGGTGCGCTGGGAGGAATACACCAAGGCCAAGGAGGTGATGCTGGAGCGCACCCACATCCCCGAGGCGCCCTGGTGGGTGGTGCAGGCCGTGGACAAGAAGAAGGCGCGGCTCAATTGCATTGCCCATTTGCTGGGCCAGTTGCCCTATGACGAGGTGCCGCACCCTGGTGTGGTGCTGCCCGAGCGCGTGCGCAACCCGGACTATTTCCGCCAGCCGGTGCCGGACAGCATGGTCGTGCCCGAGGTGTATTGAGCGGGGCGGGGCCCGCCGCGCTGGCGGCGGGCAGTAGTGGGAATCAGGCGGAGGCCTTGACGGCCAGCACCGGGCAATCCACGGTGAGCAGGATTTCCTGGGCCATGCTGCCCAGCAGCAGCTTGCCCACGGGCGAGCGCTTGCGCAGCCCGATCACCAGCACGGACACCTGCAGCGCCGTGACCATTTCCTCGATTTCCTCGATCGCGCTCTTGCCGCGCACGAACTGCTTGAACTCCGCCTGGATGGGCAGCGTGGCCAGCCGCTCTTCCACGCGCTCGGCCTCGTAGCCATTGACGATGCTCGGATCCTCCTGGCGGCCGCCGGGGCCGGCGTTGACGACGACCAGGCGCTCATTGCGCCGGCTGGCGATTTCGATCCCCTTGTCCAGCGCGGCCCGGCCTTCGGGGCGTGGAACGTAGGCGACGAGAATGGTCATGTAGTGTCTCCCTTGCTGCTGTGTTGACTGTGATTTTGGCGCACCAGCGCCAGCCGGCAGAATAGCCCAACGCCCCGGCATTGGCGAGGGCCGGCGTGGCGCCGCGAGGACACATGCGGCGCGGCCGCAGCCTGCCGATGGGCTGCGGGGATGGCGGTTTTTATAAGTCTTTCTGTCCGCCAGCACTTGTGAAATAAGCGCTAAATGCTATAAATAGCATAGCAATAACGCGCTGGCGCGGCGTGGCTAGACCAGGCGCGCCGCTTCCAGTTCTTTCTTGAGGTAGGCGTAGAACAGCGGCGCCGCCACCAGCCCTGCGGGGCCGAACACCGCCTCGGCCACGAACATCACGGACAGCAGTTCCCACACGCCCATGTGCGTGCGCTGCCCGACCACCTTGGCGTTGATCACGTACTCGGCCTTGTGGATCAGGATCAGAAAGGCCAGGCAGGCCACGGCCGCCATGGGCGAGACCGACAGGCCCACCAGGGTGATGACCGCGTTGCACAGCAGGTTGCCCACGATGGGCACCAGGCCGGCCAGGAAGGTCAGCGTGATGAGCGCCGGCGTGTAGGGCAGGTCCAGATCCCAGATGGGCAGCACCAGCAGCAGGAACAGGGCGGTGAGCAGGGTGTTGAAGGCCGCGATCCAGAACTGCGCCGCCACGATCTGGCGAAAGGCCTCGCCCATGCGGGCGATGCGCAGCACCAGCTCCTGCGCCAGCGGTCCGCGCGATGCGCCCACGCTGCGCACCGCGGCCAGCGCGCCGATGAGCAGGCCCACATAGGCATAGAGCAGCCCCGTGAGCCAAGCGCGGCCGGCGATGGCCAGGGCCCCGGCCTTGGCGGCAAGGTAGGCGGCGATGCTGCGCTGGATCTCGGCCGCGCCCTCGGGCAACTGGGCGGCGATGTCGGTCGGCAGCTTCAGGCGCAGCTCCAGTACGGTGCGCGCCAGGAAGTCCAGCAGCTCACGGTACTGCTGCGGCGCATCGACGATGTAGCTGCGCGAATGCGACAGCGCCAGGGCCACAAGCAGCAGGGGCGACAGCATCACCAGGGCGGCCGCCAGGGTCTGGCCGCTGCGCGACGCGCCGTTGCCCTGGGGGCCGGGGCGGCGCAGCCAGGCCAGGCGGGGGGCCAGCCAGCGCGTCAGCAGAAAGCCCAGGCACACGCACAGCAGGCCGGGCAGCAGGCCGCGCAGCATCACGAGCAGGAGCGTGGCGCCCATCAGCAGGTAGCTGGCGATCACCACGCCGCGCGTGGCGGGTGGGAATGCCGCCCTGGTGGGTGCCGCTGGCTGGTCGGGCGTGCCTTGCGGCTGCTGTCCCGATGGCATCGTGCCGGCGGTGGTGAATCAGCCGACGATGACGGCGGCGCCCGTGCCGCGCTCGGCGATGGCGCCGATGGCGTACACCGTCTCGCCCAGCGTGCGCAGCGTGGCGGCCGTGGCCTCGGCGGCCTCGGCGGGCACGACGACGACCATGCCGATGCCGTTGTTGAAGGTGCGGTTCATCTCGATGTCGTCAATGCCGGCCGTCTTTTGCAGCCAGGCGAACAGCTCGGTCTGCGGCCAACTGCCAGCCTTCAGGTGCGCGGCCGTGCCCTCGGGCAGGACGCGGGGGATGTTCTCCAGCAGGCCGCCGCCGGTGATGTGGGCCAGGGCCTTGATGGGGTGCTGCGCGAGCGCCGCCAGCACGTTCTTCACGTACAGGCGGGTGGGTTCCATGATGGCGCTCTTGAAGGGCTTGCCGTCCAGGGTCTCGGGGATGGTGCCATTGGCGCTGGCGCGTTCGATGCACTTGCGCACCAGCGAAAAGCCGTTGGAGTGCACGCCGTGCGAGGCCAGGCCCAGCACCACGTCGCCGGGCTGGACGTTCTTGCCGGTCAGAATCTTGCTCTTTTCTACGGCGCCCACGGCAAAGCCGGCCAGGTCGTACTCGCCATCGGGGTACATGCCGGGCATCTCGGCGGTCTCGCCGCCGATCAGCGCGCAGCCCGACAGCTCGCAGCCCTTGGCGATGCCGCCGACCACGGCGGCTGCCGTGTCCACATCGAGCTTGCCGCAGGCGAAGTAGTCCAGGAAGAACAGGGGCTCGGCGCCCTGCACCAGCACGTCGTTGACGCTCATGGCCACCAGGTCGATGCCCACGGTGTCGTGCATGTTCCACTCGAAGGCCAGCTTGAGCTTGGTGCCCACGCCGTCGGTGCCTGAGACCAGCACCGGCTCCTGGTAGCGCTTGGGCACCTCGAACAGCGCGCCGAAACCGCCGATGCCGGCCATCACGCCCTCGCGCAGCGTCTTCTTGGCCAGCGGCTTGATGCGCTCGACCAGCGCGTCGCCCGCGTCGATGTCGACGCCGGCGTCTTTGTACGAGATGGGGGTGGAGGAGGCAGAGGAACTCATGGGATGTGCGTCAGTGCTGTCGGCCCGTGCTGCGGGTCTAAAACCGGGGATTTTAAGGCGCGGCCAGTGCAAGCTGTGAATCCCCCTGAACGGCGGTGGCCGCGCGCATGCGGCGAACGCTGCGGCGGCGGACTAAAATCAACGGCTGCACGCTCGCGTGCCCCGGCCCGCCTGGTGCCGACGGGGCTGCCGCGGCGGCATTCACACAGCGCTCCATCTCCATGCAACCCAGTCAATCATGCCCAGGCACGGCCGCGGCCCGCATCGTTCATGCAGGCCGGCGTCTGCCGTGCGCCAGCGGGCGGTGCGCACGATGAAGCAATTGGCGCTCGACATCGGGCTGGCCACCGGCCCCACGCTGGACAACTTCCATGCCGGGCCCAACGCCCAGGCACTGCAGCACCTGCGCCTGGCGGTGGGCGACGGCGCCGCGCCGCGCTCCCCCGTGCCCACCTATCTGTGGGGCGAGACCGGCACCGGCAAGTCGCACCTGCTGCGCGCCGTGTACGAGGCCCTGCGCGGCCAGGGCGCCAGCGTGGGCTGGCTCGACGCCTCGGTGGCCATGCCCACGGCCTTCGACGAGCGCTGGAGCGCCGTGCTGCTCGACGAGGTGCATCTGTACACCACGGCGCAGCAGGCCGCCGCCTTCAACTGGTTCGTCAACGCCATCAGCCCGGCCGTGGGGGCGCCGCGCTGGGTGCTGGCCGCGGGCGACCTGCCGCCGGCCGACCTGCCGCTGCGCGACGACCTGCGCACCCGCCTGGGCTGGGGCCATGTGTTCCAGCTGCAGCTGCTGGGCGAGCCCGAGCGGCGCGCCGTGCTGCGCCAGCAGGCCGACGCGCGCGGCATCTTCCTGGCCGACGAGGTGATGGACTACATGCTCAACCGCTTCTCGCGCGACCTGGGCAGCCTGATGCAGTTGCTGGACCAGCTGGACAGCTTTGCGCTGCGCACGCAGCGCGCCGTGACCATTCCCCTGCTCAAGACCATGCTGGAGACCGAGTAGCGCGGCCGCCCCGGCGCCGCGTGCATTTCTTCCACACACCGCATAGACGCATGACACCTGACACCCCGGCGCAACGCCAGCGGCTGGCACTGTTCGATCTGGACCACACGTTGCTGCCGCTCGACTCCGACTACGAATGGGGCGAGTTCACCATCCGTATCGGCTGGACCGACCGCAACGCATTCGGCCAGCGCAACAAGGCCTTCTACGACGACTATGTGGCCGGCACGCTGGACGTGCACGACTATGTGCGCTTCGCCACCGAGGCCGCGCGCCTGCGCGGCGCGCAGGAGGCGGCACTGGCCCACGCGCAGTTCATGCGCGACGTGATCCACCCCGCCATCCGTGACGAGGCCCTGGCGCTGCTGCGCCGGCACCGGGACGCGGGTGACGAGGTGATCATCATCACCGCCACCAATGAGTTCGTCACGCGCCCGATCGCCCAGGCCCTGGGCGTGCAGCAGCTGCTGGCCGTGGAGCTGGAGCGCGGCCCTGACGGCTGGATCACCGGCGACATCCGCGGCGTGCCTTCCATGCGCGAGGGCAAGGTGCGGCGCATGGAGCAGTGGCTGGCCGAGCGCGGCCTGGCCTGGGCGGACGTGGACAGCACCTTCTACAGCGACTCCATGAACGACGTGCCGTTGCTCGAGAAGGTGAACCACCCCGTCGCCACCAACCCCGACCCGCGCCTGCGGACGCTTGCGCAGCAGCGCGGCTGGCGCATCCTGGACCTGTTTCCCTCTCCACAATGATCAAGACGTTCATCGACAAACTGCTCGGCAAGAGCGCGGGCGGCGCCGGCCGCGGTGCAAAGCGCCGCTTCGGCAAGCGCGAGGAAGTGCCGGTATCTGTGCATGGCATCGACCCCGAGCTGGTGGACCGCCGTGCGACCGAGGTGGTGCGCACGCTCCAGCAGGCGGGCTACGAGGCCTACATCGTTGGCGGCGCCGTGCGCGACCTGCTGCTGGGCCTGCGGCCCAAGGACTTCGACGTGGCCACCAATGCCACGCCCGAGCAGGTCAAGGGCCTGTTCCGCCGTGCCTTCATCATCGGCAAGCGCTTTCGCATCGTGCACGTGGTCCACGGCCGCGGGCGCGAGCATGAGGTGATCGAGGTCTCCACCTTCCGCGCCTACATGGACAACGCCGCCGCCGGCCAGGTGAGCGGCAACGAGAAGACCAGCAAGCACCAACTCGCCGGCATGCAGCACGCCGTGGACGCCAGCGGCCGCGTGCTGCGCGATAACGTCTGGGGCCCGCAGGACGAGGACGCCACGCGGCGCGACTTCACCGTCAACGCCATGTACTACGACCCCGAGACCCAGGTCGTGGTGGACTTCCACAAGGGTATCGAGGACGCCCAGCGGCGCGTGCTGCGCATGATCGGCGACCCGGCCACGCGCTACCGTGAGGACCCGGTGCGCATCATCCGCGCCGTGCGTTTCGCGGCCAAGCTCAGCCCGCTGGGCTTCTCGCTCGAGCCCAAGACCGCCAAGCCCTTGGTGGCCTGCGAGCCCCTGCTGCAGGAGGTGCCGCAAAGCCGCTTGTTCGACGAGATGCTCAAGCTGCTGCAGACCGGCCATGCGCTGGCCTCCATCGCGCAGCTCAAGGCCCTGGGTCTGGAAAAGGGCATCTACCCGCTGCTCGACGTGGTGGTGGACCGCGCCTCCCACCCCTTCGTGCAGGCCGCGCTGGCCGACACCGACCGCCGCGTGGGCGAGGGCAAGCCCGTGGCGCCCAGCTTCCTGCTGGCCTGCGTGCTGTGGCAGGACGTGAAGACCGGCTGGGAGCAGCGCCTGGCGCGCCAGCAGCCGTTTCCGGCGCTGCAGGACGCGATCGACGACGTGTTCGACAAACGCATCGGCGATGTCTCGGGCCGCGGCAAGCTGGCGGCCGACATGCGCGAGATCTGGGTCATGCAGCCGCGCTTCGAGAAGCGTTCGGGCAGCACGCCCTACGGCATGGTGGCCCACCTGCGTTTTCGCGCGGGCTTCGACTTCCTGCGCCTGCGGGCCGATGTGGGCGAGATCGGCGAGGGACTGGCCGAATGGTGGCAGGAGTTCTCGCTGGCCGACGATGCGCGCCGCGAGGACATGATCGAGCAGGCGCGCGAGGAAATGCGCACCCGCCAGCGCAAGGCCCAGCCCGTGGTGCGGCGCGTGCCCAAGGCGGGCGCCGCGCCAGCCGACGCGCGGCCCGTGGATGAGGCGCCGGACAACGAGCCCGATGCCGCTGATGGCGACGCAGCCGCACCCAAGAAGCGGCGCCGTCGCCGCCGCAAGCCCGCCGCCGGCGGCGCGCAGGACGGCGCAGCGGGCGGCGCACCCGACGCGTGAGCGCCGCCGCAGTGCAACGCCTGCCGGCCAGCGCCTGGGTGGGCCTGGGCGCCAATCTGGGCGATGCGCGTGCAGCGCTGTGCGACGCCGTGCGGGCACTGGCGGCATTGCCGGGAACGGGCGTGCAGGGGCTGTCGTCGCTCTACCGCAGTGCCCCCGTGGATGCGGGCGGGCCCGATTACCTCAACGCCGTGGCGCAGCTGCAGACCACATTGACGCCGCTGGATCTGCTGCATGCGCTGCAGGCCATCGAGCAGGCGGCGGGGCGCGAGCGCCCCTACCGCAACGCCCCGCGCACGCTCGACCTGGATCTGCTGCTCTACGGCGACGAGCGCCTGGAGAGCGCAGAGCTCACCGTGCCGCACCCGCGCATGCACGAGCGCGCCTTCGTGCTGCTGCCGCTGGCCGAGCTGGCGCCGCAGCGGGTGGACGCGGCGGCGCTGCAGGCTGTGGCCGGCCAGCGTATCGAGCGCGTGTTGGCTGCGCAGGACTGGTGCCCAGCGGCCGTGGTGTCTTAATGCTCCTGAATTGATAGCTATTGGCGCTTGATGGGCGGGCGCTGGGGGCTGATTTTCCTTATATCCATGCGCACCGCTCTGCGCCTGGATGTTGCGGCCATGCCTTGGCGATTGATATGAAAAAAGCTGCCAGCGCCCGTCCATCAAGCGCTGGCAGCTCTCTTTTCAGGAGCGACCCGCCGCCGCCAGGGCGTGCGGGCCCTGGTCCTCAATCGACCTTGGCGCCGGAGGCCTTCACCACCTGCTGGTACTTGGCGCGCTCGGCGGCCATGAAGGCGTCGAACTGCTCGGGCGTGGTGGGCACGGGTTCGGCCATCAGGGCCTCGAAGCGGGCCTTGGTCTCCGGGGCCTTGAGCGCATCGGTGAAGGCCTTGTTGAGCTTGGCGATCACGGGCTTGGGCGTGCCCGCGGGCGCCACCAGGCCCCACCAGGTGTCGATGGCGAAGCCCTTGAACATGGTCGACAGCGGCGGCACGCCGGGCAGCATGGGGCTGGCTGTCAGCGAGGTCACGGCCAGCGCCTTGAGCTTGCCCGACTTGATGTTGGGCGCGGCGGCCGCCAGGTTGTCGATGTTGAAGTCCACCTCGCCGGCCAGCAGGGCCAGCTGCGCGGGGCTGGCGCCGCGGTAGGGGATGTGCAGCGCGTAGATGCCGGCCTTCTGCTTGAACATCTCGCCCGCCAGATGGCCGGCGCTGCCATTGCCGCCGCTGCCGTAGTTGAGCTTGCCGGGGTTGGCCTTGGCGTAGGCGATCAGGTCCTGCACATCGTTGATCTTGAGCTGCTCGGCCCGGGCGGCGTTCACCACCAGCACGTTGGGCACGCGCACCATCTGCGTGATGCCGGCGAAGTCCTTGGCCGCGTCGTAGGGCATGCGGCTGTAGAGCCAGGGGTTCACCGCGTGCGTGGCCGTGGCCGCCAGGCCGATGGTCAGCCCGTCGGGGGCGGACTTGGCGATCAGGTCGGCACCGATGTTGCCGCCCGCGCCGGCCTTGTTGTCCACGACCACCACCCCGAGCGTGTCGCGCACGCGCTCGGCCAGGGCGCGGGATGTCACGTCCAGCGGGCCGCCGGGCGCATAGGGCACCACCAGGCGGATGGGCGCGTCCTGCGCGTGGCTCAGGGGGGCTGCGAATGCCGCGCCGATGGCGGCGGCCGAGAGGAGGAGGGTTCTACGGTTCATAGGTCTTCATTGTGCAAAAAAAAATGGAGCAGGCCGGAGCGCGCGTAGCCACCGGGCCGCAGTTTCCAGCCATGTCCTACGGCGCATGCCGGAGCATCCTTCTATAAAGGCGGGGCCGGGCAGCGTGCGGGTACCACGCATGCTGCCAGTCCTTTGCGAGAAAGGAATGACATGCTTGATGCACCCGTTCTTCTGGATGCCCCCGGCCATGGCGACTGCATCGCGGCCTGCACCGCATGCGCCACGGCGTGCGATGCCTGCGCAGCGGCCTGCCTGCGCGAACAGGAGCCGCACCACCTGGCCCGGTGCATCGCGCTGTGCATGGACTGCGCCGGCGCTGCGCATCTGGCAGCGGCCGCCATGGCGCGTGAAAGTCCGCACGCGGACTGGGTGTGCGAGCTGTGCGCGCGGCTGTGCGAGAGCTGTGCCCAGGAGTGCGTGCTCCACGAGCCGGAGCAATGCCAGGACTGCGCCGATGCCTGCAAGCACTGTGCGCGGCTGTGCCGCGACATGATTGCCTGAGCGAGGGGCCGCCCCGTCAGCGGCCAGTCAACGGGCCGTCAGCCGCCGTGCTTGTCGGCCTCGGAGGTGAAGGCGTCGGCGTAGAACTCGTCCGGGGGCAGGCCGCGCTCGGCGCTGTAGGCGGCGCGGGCCGAATCCACCACGATGGGCGCGCCGCAGGCGTAGACCTGGTGGCCCGAGAGGTCGGCAAAGTCCTCCATCACCGCCCGGTGCACGAAGCCCGTGCGGCCCGTCCAGCCGTCTTCGGGCAGGGCGTCCGACACTACCGGCACGTAGCGCAGGTGGGGCATCTCGGCCAGGCGGTCGCGGATCCAGGCGTCCATGTACAGGTCCGCGGGGCGGCGGCCGCCCCAGTACAGGGTGACGGGGCGCGTGATGCCCTTGTGCTGCATGTGCTCGATCAGCGCCTTGATGGGCGCGAAGCCCGTGCCCGAGGCGAGGAAGACCAGGGGCTTGTCCGAGTCCTCGCGCAGGAAGAAGCTGCCGAAGGGGCCTTCGATGCGCAGGATTTCCTTTTCCTTCATGGCGCCGAACACATGGTCGGTGAAGCGCCCGCCCGGCATGTGGCGGATGTGCAAGTCCATGCCCGGCGCAGCTTCCTGGGTGTGCGGCGCGTTGGCCATGGAATAGGCGCGGCGGGAGCCATCGCGCAGGATGAACTCGATGTACTGGCCCGCGTGGTAGCGGAAGGTGTCGGCCGCGGGCAGTTGCAGGCGCACCTGCATCACGTCGTGCGAGGCGCGGGTGAGCGTGGAGACGCGCACCGGCAGCTTCTTGATGGGGTAGGAACTTTCGTCCGTCACCTGGCGCGATTCCAGTACCACGTCGGTCAGCGGCCGCGCGCAGCAGGTCAGCACGTAGCCGGCGGCCTCTTCCTCGGCGCTCAGCGCCTTGTGCTGGTGCTCGCCATGCGCCACCGAGCCGCTGAGCTTCTTGCACTTGCACGAGCCGCAGGCGCCGTCCTTGCAGCCGTAGGGCATGCCCACGCCGCTGCGGATGGCGGCCGCCAGGATGGATTCGCCGGCCTGCGTCTCGAATGCGCGGCCGCTGGGCTGCACGGTGATCTGAAATGCCGCCGCTGCGGTCTCTGCGCTCGTCATGTTGTGGGTATCCTTGGAGGTCTGTCTTCCCGAGGCCATGCCTCGCTCATCGCTCGACGGAGCCGATTTTGCCCTCAAACCAAAACCCCCTTGGCGCCTTGCCGGCGCGCTTTCGCCGCCAGCGTGTGCTCATCGTCGGCTGCGGCGATGTGGGCCTGCGCGTGGCGCGCGCCCTGGGCGCGGGCGGCCCGCGCCCGCGCGTGCTGGCGCTCACGTCCACGGCGGCGCGCGTGCCCGCGTTGCGCGCCGCCGGCATCACGCCGTTGGTGGGCAACCTGGACGATGCGGGCTCGCTCGCCCGCCTGGCGGGCCTGGCGACGCGTGTGCTGCATCTGGCGCCGCCGCCGGGAGAAGGCGAGGCCGGGCGGCAGTGGTGGCTGGACCCGCGCAGCACGGCACTGGCGCGCGCGCTGCGCCGGCGTGCGTTGCCGCAGGCGCTGGTCTATGTCTCCACCAGCGGCGTGTATGGCGACTGTGCGGGCGAATGGGTGGCGGAGTCGCGGCCGGTGGCGCCGGCCACGCCGCGCGCCCAGCGCCGGGTGAATGCCGAGCGGGTGATGCGCCACCTGGGCCGTGCGGGCGTGCGCACCAGCATCCTGCGCGTACCCGGCATCTACGCGCCGGACCGCGAGGGCGGCACACCCGAGGGGCGGCTGCGCCGCGGCACGCCCGTGCTGGAGGCGCAGGATGATGTCTATACCAACCACATCCATGCCGACGACCTGGCGCGTGCCTGCACGGCGGCGCTGTGGCGGGGGCTGCCGCAGCGCAGCTACAACGTGGCCGACGACAGCCAGCTGAAGATGGGCGACTATTTCGACCTGGCGGCCGACCTCTACGGCCTGCCACGCCCGCCGCGCGTGTCGCGCAGCATGGCGCAGCAGCAGCTACCGCTGTCGCTGCTGAGCTTCATGGGCGAGTCGCGCAGGCTGCTCACCGCCCGCATGGCCCGCGAGCTGCGCGTGCGATTGCGCTACCCCACGGTGCACGAAGGGCTGCGCCCCTGAGCGCTGGGCGGGCCGCAGGCCGCATCAGCGGGGATAGACGTTGCCCTGCTTGTCGTAGCAGCGGAACACATTGCAGTGCGTGATCTCGCGCCGTGGCTGCGGCACGGGGCGCGGCGGCACGACCATCACGGGGGGCGCGTAGTAGGGTGGTGATTGAACGGAGCGATGGGAGCGGGCGCGCTCTGCGCGCGCATAGTCTGCGGGGCTGAGGCAGGCCAGGTCGGCCTGGCGCTGCGCGGTGTCGAGCCGGGCCTGCTCGTCATACATGCCCCGGCCCATGGTGCTCAATACGTCTTGCAGGTTCTTGCGGGCGCGCAGGCAATCCGGGGAGCGCGCGGGATCGTCGGCGCCGCTCATGCCCGGGGCGGCGGCGGGCGCGTTGCCTGTGGTGCGCTCGGCATCGCGGCGCTGCTGGGCCTCGTACTGCTGGCGTTCGTACTTGCGCTCCAGGGCTTCGGCGGCCTGATCGCGTTCCTGCTGGATTTCCTGCGGGGTCTTGCGCGCCTCGACCTCGCGGGCGGCTTCGCCCCCGCGGCAGTCGCCATCGGTATAGGTGACCTTCCCGGTGGCCGGGTCGGTGCAGCGAGTGACCTGCGCCGTGGCGGCCAGCGGGAGCCATGCGATGAGCGCCAGCGCCGCACCTGCGGCACCCTGGATCAGGAGGTTCATGGCAAGCCTTTCAGCGGGAGTGCTCACAGCGGGTGTGGTCAGCGCCCATCGGTAGGGGTGGGGTCAATCGCCCGGCCGGGAGCGCTTAGTCGCGGCGCTCGCGCTCGCGCTCGGCCTCGCGTTCGGCACGCCGGTCACGCTCGAACTGCAGGCGGCGCTCGCGCGCGACATCGGGGTTGGGGTGGCGCAGGAGCTGCTCTTCCTTGATGCGGCGATCCATGTCGCGTCGGCGGTCGGCGTCCCAGCGTTCCGCCTCGCGGCGGCGCTCCGCATCACGGCGCTCTGCATCACGGCGGTCGGCTTCGCGCCGGCGGTCGGCCTCCCAGCGCTCGGCGTCCCGGCGGCGTTCTGCCTCGCGTCGGCGGTCGGCGTCGCGGCGCGCGCGTTCGCGTGCCTCGCGTTCACGCGACTCGCGCCACTGGTGCTCACGCCATTGGCGTTCGCGCCAGGCATCCTCGCGCCATCCCGAGGGCGGCGGGGGGTAGTCGCGCCAGCCCATCGGTGGGGCGGTGTAGATCACACCAGGCTGCTCATAGACAGTCACGGACGATGGGGCAGGGTAGTAGCCACCGGCATCGTAATAAGGGTCGCCAGGCACGCTGGCGCAGCCCACGGACAGAGAAGCGAGCACTCCGGCAGCGACGATGCGAAGGCGGGTCAATCGGAAATGGGGCATGGAGGTCTCCCGGTGTACGCACCGGGCACATGGCGCCGGTGTCGTGAAGGTCATGGTCTGTGGTGGAGGCAACCCACTCACGCCTGAGTGTGAGACGCCCGTTTGGGCATTTTGGTTGACTGGACGGCGATAACTTTGTCAGCCTTTGCCGTTTCTTCACCATTGTGTCGCAATGTTGCCGACCGGGCCGTGCGGCGCCGGGGTGTGCGATCCCACACCAGGAGTCCGCCGCCAGCAGCACGCCCACAGCGCATTGCCTCGGCAGTCGCTGCACACGTTCTCTCGTCGGTGTCGACGGGCCGCAGGGTCGAGTCGCATGCGCCCGTGGATGACAGCAACGGAGTGGCTACCCCAGCAATACCACCGCCCAGACGGCGCCCACCATCAAAAGCGCCACGGTCTGAGCCGCACTGCCCATGTCCTTGGCGTTTTTGGACAGCGGATGGCGCTCAAGTGAGATGCGGTCGACCACGGCCTCTATGGCGGAGTTGAGCAGTTCCCCCAGCAGGCTGATGAAGCAGACCGCCAGCATCAGTGCCCGCTCCACCGGGCTGACCTCCAGTACAAAGGCCAGCAGTATGAGTGCGCCATGCAAGGCCAGCAGCTGGCGAAATGCGGCTTCGCCGCGCACGGCGGCGAGAAAGCCGTCGCGCGAATAGATCAAGGTATGAAAGATCCGAGCCAGGCCGGTCTTGCCGTGCGGGTATTTGCCGGCACCAGCCGGGTTGGATGGGGGCATGGGCATCTCCTGAAAAACCATCTGGACGAAATATCGGAAAACAGATGTCAGGAAATCGTCAAGGCCTCGCTCAGCCCGGGTGGAACGATTCGGCTACGCGGCGCGGTGCATTTCCATCGTGAAGCGACAGCCTTGGTCCGAGCTCTCGACCACGATGCGCCAGCCCAGGTGCTCGACGATACGTTGCACGATCGACAGGCCCAGTCCCTCTCCACTGTGGCGCGCGCTGGGCAAAAAGCGTTGGAACTGCTGTGGATCGATGCTGGGCGGCAGGCCTGGGCCGGTATCGGAAATGACCAACGTTGTGCCATGCAGGGCAATGCGCACTTCGCCGGTATCCGTGTACTGGCAGGCATTGCGCAACAGGTTCCAGACCACGCTGCGCGCCAGTTCGGCATTGGTGTGCGCGTGGGTGTCTTGCGTAGCATCCAGGACCAGCGCCACCGGCTTCCTGGCCAGCCAGGGGTGGCAGCGCGCCATGCATTCCCTGATCAAGGGACGTAGAGGCACATCAGCGCGGGCCAGGGTTTGCGGGGCGCGCGACAGCAGCAATAGACACGCCAGCTGGCGTTGCATTTCTTGCGTGGTGCGCACGATGCGCTCTGCGCTGGTCTGCAGGTGGCTGTCGGCGGGCAATTGGTGAACGATGGTTTCCGCCGCACCGCCAATGATGGCCAGCGGCGTGCGCAGCTCATGGCTGGCATCGCCGGCAAAGCATCGCTCGCGCTGCAGAAACTGCTCCAGTTCATCGCTGTGCTGCGCAAACGCGCGTGCCAGCACGCCGACTTCGTCGGGGGCATCCTGGAAAGGAAAGGGCTTTTGCTTGTGCTGCACGGCATCGGCCAGGCGGGTGATGGGCGCAATGACGCGCGTTGCCGTCAGACGCCCAATCCAGAACGCAAACAGAATGCACAGCAGGATGACCGTCAGCGCAAAGCCGTCGATCAGGTGCTCCAGATATTCGTAATGTTCGCGATGCTGCAGCAGGTAGTAGCGCTGGGCATGGACTTCAAACACCAGCAGGTGCCAGTCGCCGAGTTCCTTGGCGCTGTGGTAGCCGGGCGCGTACTGGCGCAGGGCATTGGGCACCGTGTGTGCGTCATACAGCTGGCTGTTCGCAGCCAGCGCTGGCGTATCGCCTCTGGCGAGATCTGCTTTCAGCCGCTGCGCTTCCTTGCCCAGGCTTTCCGAGATGCCGTAGGCTCTGACCTCGTCGTAGTCCACCTGCTCTGCCAAGACGATAAACGCCATGACAGCCACCATCAGCAACACGAAAGAAACCGTGATGCGCGTCTTGAGCGTCATCTGCTGGTAAGTGGACTTCATGGGGCTGATTCTTGGGCCGGGGCGCTTACTCTGGCGCGGACTCCTGGGGCTTGTGCAGGCGCCAGCCTACGCCGTGCACCGTTTCTATCAGCGCAGTTGTGAAGTTTTTGTCAACCTGCTGGCGCAAGTCATGAATATGGGTGCGCAAGGCACCGCTTTCGGGCGGTTCGTCACCCCAGAGCAGATATTTCATTTCCTGCTGCCTGACGACCGCAGGTGCGGCACGCATCAACTGCAGCAGCAGCTTGTGCGTGGTCGGTGTCAGGCTGATGGCCTGGCCTTGGCGCCAAGCCTGTGGCGCGCGGGTGTCTGCCTGCAGGTCTTCCCAGGCCAGCGTGCCCTGCACCTGGCGGCCCTGCGCACGGCGCACCAGTGCCTTGATGCGTGCGTCCAGCTCCTTGAGTGAGAAGGGTTTGACCAGGTAATCGTCCGCCCCGAGCGCCAGGCCCTGTACGCGGTCATCGATCGGATCGCGCGCGGTCAGCATCAGCACCGGAACTGGTTTCTGAAAGTCCTGGCGGAGTCGGTGGCACAGCGTCATGCCATCCAGCCGCGGCAGCATCAGATCGAGCAGGATGGCGTCGTAGTCGTTCTGCGTGGCCATGCGCAGGCCGGTAGCACTGTCACGGGCATCGTCCAGCACATAGCCCAGTGGCTCGAAAAACTCGTACAGATTGGCGACCAGTTCGGGGTTGTCTTCGATGATGAGCAGGCGTGTCATGAAAGAGGCGCCAGCGAGGTCGAGCGCGAGAAAAATTCTAACAATTTCCTCACAAGCGCTTTTCCACACTGCGCGCACTTTTCACTCCTTGGGAACTGCGCGTGTTTCAACGTCTGATATCCGTGCGGCTCAACCCGGTGCAACTGACCTGGGTAGCCGCGCTGTTCTTCACCACCGTGGGCAACGGCGTGCTGTGGCAAACGTTGTGGCCACATGTGGCGATTGAAAGCCTGCGGGGCTTGCTGTTCCTACTCAGCCTGCCGGTCTTCATGTTTTGCTTTTTCAACCTCTTGCTCACGCCTGTGCTGGCCTTGCCGTATGTGCGCAAGCCATTGTTGGCGCTGCTCTTGGTCATCAGCGCCAGTTGCAGCTATTTCATGCTTCATTACAAGGTGCTGATCGACCGCAGCATGGTGCAGAACTTTTTCGAGACCAATCAGGCGGAATTCAGTTCGTACTTTTCAGTTCCCTTGCTGCTCAGCATTCTTGCGCTGGGTGCACTGCCTGCGGCCGCGATGCTTCTCCCTGGCACCAAGAAGATCGGCACTCCCTTGTCCAGTGCGCTGTGGTGGGCTGGCAATGTGCTCGTGACCCTGGCCGTGCTGGTCGCCGTAACCATGGCGTTCTACAAGGACTACGCCTCGCTGCTGCGCAACAATCGCCAGATCAAGGACCAGGTGTTGCCCTTCAACTTCGTGCGCAGCGCCAGCAGCTACCTGAAACGCAAGCACAACGCGAGATCGCAGCCCTTGCGTGCCGTGGCCGAGGATGCCACGCGCCCTGCGGTGGCTGCGGGCGCGCGGCCCAAGCTCGTAGTGGTCGTGGTGGGAGAAACCGCGCGGGCACAAAATTTCCAGCTCAATGGCTATCCACGCGCGACCAACCCTTACCTATCACGGCGCCAAGACATCATCAGCTTCAAGAGCGTTTCGTCCTGCGGCACGGCCACCGCCATTTCATTGCCTTGCATGTTTTCGCGCATGGCTCGTCCGCAATACGATGATGTGCGTGCGGCGACGGAGGAAAACCTACTCGACATTCTGCGCCGCACTGGTCTGCAGATACTCTGGCGCAACAACAACAATGGAGGGTGCAAGGGCGTGTGCGCGCGCGTACTTACCGACGACATGCCGGCGTGGAAAGTTGCAGAGCAATGCGTCAACAAGGACGGCACTTGCTACGACGACGTACTTTTACATGAGCTCAGCACACGCATCAATGCCATGCATGGCGACGCCCTGATCGTGCTGCACCAGCTCGGCAGCCATGGGCCTACCTACTTCGAACGGTACCCTCCAGAGGTGGCGGTCTTTAGCCCCACCTGCGACAGCAACCAGATTCAGAAATGCAGCAACGAAGCGCTGATCAATACCTATGACAACACGCTGATCTACACAGACCGCATGCTGGGCAAAACCATCGATCTCTTGCAAGCCTATGCAGAGCTGCGCGACGTGGCGATGGTCTACCTGTCTGATCATGGCGAGTCGCTGGGAGAACGCGGCATGTACTTGCACGGCACGCCATACATCATTGCCCCCGACGAGCAAACGCAGGTGCCCATGGTGATGTGGTTCTCGACGGAGTTCGCGCAGAATGCCCGCCTCGATTTGCTGTGCCTGCGCAAGAACGCGGACCACATGGACTACAGCCACGACAATTTTTACCATTCCATGCTGGGCCTGTTTGACGTTCAAAGCAGCGTTTACCGAGCAGAGCTGGACTTGTTTGCCGCTTGCCGCACGCCGCTCCGGGCTTCGTGAGCTGCAATTGCACCGGAGCAGGCCTCTTGGCTCCTTCTGGAACGAAGGTGCCCCTCTGTTGCTGGAGATGACATGGCGGCTCGCACGCCTGAAGCGTCGCCGCTGAACCCAATCCGCCGCTGGTATCGAGCTCGGCGTCTGCACAGGCAAATACAGCCATCGGGGGCGGAACCGCACGGCAGTGAAGTACATGCTGCAGCGGTTGACGGCAGTGGTCTACGACCGAAACAGGGAGGTCTGACGCGAAGCCCCCTGCAGGGAGAATATTTCCACTCAGGAATAAAAAATGCGCTGCAACTTGATAGTTGCAGCGCATTTGTTTATTTGGGGTGGCTGATGGGACTCGAACCCACGACGACAGGAATCACAATCCTGGACTCTACCAACTGAGCTACAGCCACCGTAGCCTTGAATTATAGCTCGATAAACTTCCCCTGGTGAAAACTTTGTCAGTTTTGTGGGGCGGTTTCTTCGGTGGAGGGGCGTTGGGCCTTGATCTGTACCTTGAAGCGCTGTTTGAGCAGTTCATAGTACGCAAGTGCCTCGGCCGAGGTCCAGGACTGCAGATACTGTTGGCGTTCCATCTGTGCCATGGCGTCATCGGCAGCATCGCGCTGGAGGATGCGGTTGACCTTCAGTACGGCATATCCCTGGGCCCCCAGATCCACCCCGACCCAGGCGGGCAGGTTGTCGACCGGAGAGTGCAGCGCGGCATCCACCACGCGACGGGGCTGATCCTGAGGCCGATCACGTGACACGGTCACGGCGGCGGGCAGGCCGGTGGCGCTGTTCGGAGCCGCCTTCCAGGCGTTCAGCTTGGCTTCGCCCTCCTGGCGTGCCAGCTCGGCCGATTTCTCGGCAACGTAGAGCGCGCGTACTTGGTCGCGTGCCTTGTCCAGCGGCAGCGTCATGGCGGGCTGATAGGCTGTAATGCGGCCGGCGGCAAGAGTGCTGGTGCCAATTTCCACCGCCTCGGTGTTGCGCTTGTTCTCCAGCGAATCGGGCTGGAACAGCGCCTCCAGGAAGCGCTGATTGGCCAGGGGGCCCTTGGCGCCCGGAACCGGCGTCCGCGTCACATTTGCTGCGGTGTGGATCTTGAGCTTGAGCTTGTCTGCCACGGACTGCAGGCTGTCGGCTTGTTCGTACACCCCGTTGGCAAAGGACTCGGCCACCTCGGCGAACTTGCGCTGTGCCTGCTGCTGTTTGAGTTCTGCCTCCAGGGAGGGGCGCAGTTCCTCGAAGCTGGGCTGCGGCGGCGTCTTGATGTCGGCAAGCATGATGATGTGGTAGCCGAAATCCGTTTCCACGACGTCGCTGATCTCGCCCTTCTTCAGTGCAAAGGCCGCTTCTTCGAATGGTTTGACCATGGCGCCACGGCCAAAGAATCCCAGATCGCCTCCGGACGGAGCCGAGCCAGGGTCTTGGGATTCCTTCTTGGCCACCTCGGCAAAGCTGCCGGGTGCCTTGCGCACCTGCGCCAGCAGTTCTTGCGCCTTGGCCTTGGCCTTCTCCCGGTCGGCGGCCGGGGCATCCTTGGTCGCATTGATCAGGATATGGCTTGCGCGGCGCTCTTCCTTGCCGGCCAGCCGGCTGAGGTTTTCCTTGTAGTAGGTGCGCAAATCGTCTTCGCTGAGCGTGAGGCCTGCCTTCACCGCGTCCAGATCCAGCACGACGTATTCGACCGACGCCTGCTCCGACTGCTGGAACTTGGCGGGATGGGCCTTGTAGTAGGTCTCGAGGTCTGCGTCCGTCACGACAACCTTCAAGGCAAAGTCTTGCGCGTTGAAGCGCGCGACCTGGATTTCCCTGCGTTGCAGCAGCGCATCCAGCGCCAACCGGGCCTCTTGCGTGCCACTGAATGCCGATGCCATCACGCTTCCCATGACCTGGCTGACCGACAGATCATGGCGCATGCGGGCCTCAAACCCTTCCGGCGTCAGGCCCTGCGAGCCGACCAAGGCGCGGTATGCCTCACCGTCGAGCGAGCCATCGGGTCGCTTGAGCGCCGCAATCTGGGGAATGTTCTGCAGCTCTCGTGCCAGGCGCGCGTCGCTGGTCAGCAGGTGCATCTTCTGCGCCGACGCCTGCAGCACGCGGTCACGCACCAGGCGTTCCAGGGTGGCGTAGCGTGCCTGCGGCGAATCCAGCAACTTGGCATCAATGCCTGGAGATTGCGCGCGAATGCGGTCGCTTTCCATGCGGTGTGCGTTGTCCCAGTCGGCTTGCGTGATGTCCTTGCCATCCACCCGCGCCACTACCGGGCTGCCTCCGGTGAAGTAGTTGCTATCGATGCCCACGAGGATGAACGAAGGAATGATCAGCAAGAACAGCAAGAACATCACGATCTTGGAGTGCTTGCGGATGGATTCAAACATGGTCAATCTTTCAACGGCTGCAAAAGAAAAGGCGAACTCGCGTTCGCCTTTGTTTGGGGTGGTGGGTGCTAACGGGGTCGAACCGCTGACCTACGCCTTGTAAGGGCGCCGCTCTACCAACTGAGCTAAGCACCCCCCATATCTCACAATCAGTTCAGGGCATCCTTCAACGCCTTGCCTGGACGGAACTTCGGCACTTTAGCAGCCTTGATTTTAATCGTAGCGCCCGTACGGGGATTGCGGCCGGTGCGAGCGGCGCGCTTGCCAACGGCGAAAGTACCGAAACCGACCAGCGACACCGTCCCGCCCTTCTTCAAAGTCTTCTTGACCGCCTCGATCGTGGACTCCAGGGCGCGTGCTGCGGCGGCCTTGGAGATGTCTGCGTTGTTGGCAATGTGCTCAATCAGTTCGGTTTTATTCACAAGAAGCCTCTCGGGAAAAGAGTGGATGGAATGCCCTATGCAAATCTGGCCTTCACGGTTCTGCGCCGGCGGATGGCCAATGGCTGGCAGATCGGAAGGGGCTGAAACAGCGCTAGAAATGCTGTTTCAGATTAAAACCATCGCTCTGCAGGGTGTCAATAAGACGTACCGCCTGGGCGACAGCATGGGAGCGGATTCTAGTCGTATTTGACCGTCTGCCGCGGGTCGTGGACGGTTTTGTCTCGCAAACGTTGACGCCAGGCGGTGTTGTTGTCTTCAGCCCTTGGCAATCTCCGCTGCAATGGCATCGCCCACCTGCGTGGTGTTGGCCGTGCCGCCCAGGTCCGGCGTGCGCGGCCCGCTTCTGAGCACCTCTTCAATCGCGCCCACGATGCCGTCGTGCGCCGCGCGGCCCGCACCCTGGCCCTGGGTGAGGAAGTCCAGCATCAGCGCGCCGGACCAGATCATTGCGATCGGGTTGGCAATGTTCTGGCCGTAGATGTCGGGTGCCGAGCCGTGCACGGGCTCGAACAGGCTGGGGAAGCTGCGCTCGGGGTTGAGGTTGGCCGACGGCGCCAGGCCGATGGTGCCCGTGGTGGCCGGGCCCAGGTCGGAGAGGATGTCGCCAAACAGGTTGGTGGCGGCGACCACGTCGAAGCGGCCCGGCTGTAGCACGAAGCGCGCCGTGAGGATGTCGATGTGCTGCTTGTCCAGCGTCACCCCCGGGTAGGCGCGGGCCACTTCCTCGGCGCGCTGGTCCCACCAGGGCATGCTGATGGCGATGCCGTTGCTCTTGGTGGCCAGGGTCACATGCTTGCGCGGGCGGCTCTGGGCCAGGTCGAAGGCGAACTTGAGCAGGCGCTCGGCGCCCTTGCGCGAGTAGACCGATTCCTGGATGCAGATCTCGCGGTCCGTGCCCTCGTACATGATGCCGCCCAGCGATGTGTACTCGCCCTCGGTGTTCTCGCGCACCACGTAGTAGTCGATGTCGCCGGGCTTGCGGCCGGCCAGGGGGCAGGGCACGCCCTCGAACAGGCGCACGGGGCGCAGGTTGATGTACTGGTCGAACTCGCGGCGGAACTTCAGCAGCGAGCCCCACAGCGAGACATGGTCGGGCACGGCGCTCGGCCAGCCCACGGCGCCGAAGAAGATGGCGTCCATGCCCGAGAGCTGCGCCTTCCAGTCGTCCGGCATCATCTGGCCGTGCTGCGCGTAGTAGTCGCAGTGCGCCCAGTCGAAATGGTGGAATTCGAGTGCCAGGTCGAAGCGCCGGGCGGCGGCCTGCACGGCGCGCAGGCCTTCGGGCATGACTTCGCGGCCGATGCCGTCGCCGGCGATCACGGCGATCTGGTAAGTGCGTTGCTGCATGTTGTCTCCAGGAGGCGGGGTGTTTGGTCCGCCATTGTTCTATGGTCACGGGTCCCTACAATGCGGCCTCCCGTGGTTCCACTGTTCACGACTCGTGCACAAAATTCCGCTCGCCGACGATTTGCGCGTCTTCTGCACCGTGGTGCGCAAGGCCGGTTTTGCGGCGGCGGCGCAGGAGCTGGCGGCCTCGCCCGCCTACGTGAGCAAGCGCATCCGCCTGCTGGAGCGGGAGCTGGGCGTGCCCCTGCTGCACCGCACCACGCGCCGCGTGGCTGTCACCGACCAGGGTGAGCGCGTATTCCACTGGGCGCAGCGCATCCTGGACGACATGGACCAGCTGCTGCAGGAGGTGGCCGTCACGCGCCGCGAGCCGCGGGGGCTGCTGCGCGTCTCCAGCAGCTTCGGATTTGGGCGCAACCTGGTCGCGCCCGCGCTCTCGCGCCTGGTGGAGCGCCACCCCGGCCTGCAGGTGCGGCTGGAGGTGTTCGACCGGCTGGTGGACGTGGCGGGCGAGGGGTTCGATCTGGACGTGCGCGTGGGCGACGAGATCGCGCAGCACCTCATCGCGCGGCGCCTGGCCGACAACCACCGCGTGCTCTGCGCATCGCCCGCCTACCTGGCGCGCCGCGGCACGCCGCGCACGCCGGCCGAGCTGCCCGCGCACGACTGCCTGGTCATCAAGGAGCGCGACCACCCGTTCGGCGTGTGGCGCTTGCGCGCGGGCGCGGTGGAGCAGGGCGTGAAGGTGACGGGGCCGCTGTCGGCCAACAACGGCGAGATGGTGGTGCAGTGGGCCGTGGATGGGCGCGGCATCGCGCTGCGTTCGCTGTGGGACGTGGGTGCGCACCTGCGCGCGGGGCGGCTGGTGCAGGTGCTGCCCGAATGGCGGCAGGAGGCCAATGTGTGGGCCGTCTACCCCACGCGGCTGGAGCGCTCGGCCAAGGTGCGCGTGTGCGTGGAATTCCTGCAGGAGTTCTTTCGCGGCGCCTGGGCGGAGCGCGCTGAATAAAACGATAGCTGCCTGCGCTTTCCTGACAATGGTTTCATGATGAAAACCATCTGAAACCGGCGTTCAAGAAGCGCAATCAGCTATCGAATGGGTAGCGTTGGTCAACCCGCCAGCGCTGCCTTCACGGCGGCCGAGACCTGGCCCATGTCGGCCTTGCCGGCCAGGCGGGTCTTGACCACGCCCATCACCTTGCCCATGTCGCCAGGGCCCGCGGCGCCCAGTTCGGCCACGATGGCCTGGACGGCGGTCACGGTTTCCTCGGCCGACATGCGCTCGGGCAGGTAGGCCTGCAGCACGGCCATCTCGGCCTTTTCCTTGTCGGCCAGGTCCTGGCGGCCCGCGCCCTCGAAGGCGGTGATGCTGTCCTTGCGCTGCTTGATGAGCTTGTCCACGATGGCGACGATGGCCGCATCGTCGAGCGTGATGCGCTCGTCTACTTCCCTTTGCTTCATCGCGGCCTGCAGCAGGCGGATGGTGCCCAGGCGCTCGCTGTCCTTGGCGCGCATGGCGGTCTTCATGTCTTCGGTGATCTGGTCCTTGAGGTTCATGGTTTTTCTCCGGTCAAAACACGATCAAAAACAAAAAACCCGCGCTTGGCGTCCCTAGCGCGGGTTTTGTGGGCGTTAGTGAGAACGCCGGGCTGTGCTTAGTACAGCTTCTTGGGCAGCTGCATGCTGCGCACGCGCTTGTAGTGGCGCTTGACGGCAGCGGCCTTCTTGCGCTTGCGCTCGGCCGTGGGCTTTTCGTAGAACTCGCGGGCGCGCAGGTCGGTCAGCAGGCCCAGCTTTTCGATGGTGCGCTTGAAGCGGCGCAGCGCCACGTCAAAGGGTTCGTTTTCTTTTACACGGATGGTGGTCATTAGCTAATGTTTCCAAATTTGTGCCCGCAGAGGGTTTTCGGGAAGATCGGGCCCAAAAGCCTTGCGCGGCGGTTTTCCCCGTCTGTAACTAGTATCCGGCCGACGGGGCATGCCAGCAGAGCCCGACATTATAGCGGCTTGGCGCTTCCTGGCAAACCGCCGTCCGGGCACGCCTGCGGCGCGTGGCTGGCGCGCGAATCGGCCGGGGCCTGGCCGCGTTCGTGCAGGCCGTAGTCGCGCAGCACGGCGGCCACGCGCAGCCGGTAGCCCGCGAACACGCCCGCGCGGCCCGCCGACTGGGCCTGGCGGTGCTCGGGCAGCGCGCGCCAGCGGGCCACGGCGGCCTCGTCGCGCCAGAAGCTCAGCGACAGCAGCTTGCCGGGCGTGGACAGGCTTTCGAAGCGCTCCACGGAGACGAAGCCATCCATGGCCGCCAGCCGATCGCGCAGGCCCGCTGCCAGGTCCAGGTAGGTCTGGCGGCCGTCGCGGCTGGGCTCCACTTCGAAGATCACGGCGATCACGGCCGGGCCTCTGTGGCCACGGGCTGGGCCGCGCGTTCGAAGGTGCCATCGACCACCTCGGTGAACGTGCGCTCCTCGCGCAGGATGAAGCGCTGGCGCTGCGCCCATTCGAAGTTGGCGCGGCCCTCGGGGTCGGTGCGCAGCCGGGCGCGATAGGCCTCGTAGGCGGCCAGGCTGTCAAAGGCAATCAGGCCCCAGGCCTCGTAGTTTGTGCCCTCGCTGGGCAGGAAGTAGCCGAGCAGGTGGCCGCCGCAGCGCGGAATGATGCGCCCCCAGGCCTCGGCATAGGCGCGGAAGGCATCGTGCTGGAAAGGGTCGAGCTCGTAGCGGATGAAGCAGGTGAGGGGCATGGAATGTGGCTCCAGTGGTTGCGCATGTGCCCATCGTGCGCGCCGCCGGGCGGCCCATGCTTCGCCCTGGAGCGAAGCATTCCGGGCCGTTCCCTGCGGCACACTGTCCGCATGAACACCAACCAGATTGCGCACATCGCCGCGCTCGTGGGCGAGCCGGCCCGCACCGGCATGCTGCTCGCGCTGATGGACGGGCGCGCGCTCACGGCGCGCGAGCTGGCCGAGGCCGGGTGCGTGTCGGCCGCCACGGCCAGCCGCCATCTGGGGCTGCTCGTGGAGGCAGGGCTGCTGACGCTTGCGCGCCAGGGGCGCCACCGCTACCACCGCCTGGCCTCGCCCGAAGTGGCGCGCCTGCTCGAGGGGCTCATGCAACTGGCCGTGCGGCAGGCACCGGCCCCGCGTCCCGTGGCCGTGGGCCCGCGCGATGCGGCGCTGCGCCAGGCGCGCACCTGCTACGACCACATCGCGGGGCGCCTGGGCGTGGCCATCGCGGCGCATCTGCTGGAGCAGGGCGCCATCGCCTTCGACGACGAGGCGGGCGGCCAGGTCACGGAGCGCGCCGATGCCGTGCTGCGGCCGCTGGGCCTCGCGCCGCAGGATGCGTGGGCCGCCGGCACCGCGCGGCGCCCGCTCTGCCGGCCCTGCCTGGACTGGAGCGAGCGCCGCCCGCACATGGCGGGGCGGCTGGGGGCCATGCTGTGCGCGCATTGCCTGGACCGTGGCTGGCTGCGGCGCGCGACGGGCTCGCGTGCGCTCGAGATCACACCGCTGGGCGCCGTGGCGCTGCGCGACTGGCTGGGCGTGGCGCGCTGGTACGAGGTGGTGGGCGATTGAGCTTCAGTGCACCGGCAGCGCCTGCGCGCATGCATGGGCGCTGGCCCAGGCCCATTGGAAGTTGTAGCCGCCGAGCCAGCCCGTGATGTCCACCACCTCGCCGATGAAGTACAGGCCCGGCCGTGCCCGGCATTCCATGGTCTGCTGCGACAGCGCGCGCGTGTCCACGCCGCCCAGCGTTACCTCGGCCTTCTTGTAGCCCTCGGTGCCCGTCGGCGTGAGTTCCCAGCGCGCCAGGCGCTCGGCCAGACGCGCCAGGGCCTTGTCGGCGGCCTCGTTGATGGGGCGTTGCCAATCCGGGCTCTGGCCGGCCCAGGCGTCGGCCAGGCGGCCGGGCACCAGCGTGGCGAGTTCGTTGGCGATGAGCTTTCTGGAGCGCGCCTTGGCCTGGGCCAGCGCGGCGGAAAGCTGAATGCCCGGGGCCAGGTCAATGGCCAGCGGTTGGCCGGGCTGCCAGTAGCTCGAGATCTGCAGCACGGCGGGGCCCGAGAGCCCGCGGTGCGTGAACAGCAGGTCCTCGTGGAAGGCCATGCGTTCCTTCTTGGCGCCGGTGCTGATCTCCACGGGCAGGGCCAGGCCCGCGAGCTGGGCATAGGGTGCCCAGGCGTCGCCGTCGAAGGTCAGCGGCACGAGGCCCGGGCGGCGCTCGACCAGCGGCAGGCCGAACTGCTGCGCGATCCGGTAGCCGAAGTCGCTGGCGCCGATCTTGGGGATGGACAGGCCGCCCGTGGCGATCACCAGGCTGGCGGCTTCCACCAGGCCGCGATCGGTATCGATTTGATAGCTGTGCGCGCTGACCCCATCAGTGCAGGGGGCCGAAAAGCCTATTTTCTTGACGCCGCAGGGCTGCCAGCGCTCCACCCGGCCGTCGGCGCATTCGGCGAGCAGCATGGCGATGAGGTCCTCGGCCGAACGGTCGGCGAAGAGCTGGCCCTTGTGCTTTTCGTGGAACGGGATGCCATGCCGCTGCACCAGCGCGATGAAGTCGGCGGGCTGGTAGCGCGACAGGGCCGAGCGGCAGAACTGCGGGTTCTGCCCCACGAAGTGCTTGTGCGGCGCGCGCGGGTCCAGGTCGCGGTTGGTGAAGTTGCAGCGCCCGCCGCCCGAGATGCGGATCTTCTCGGCCACCTTGTCCGCATGGTCGATGAGCAGCACCTTGAGCCCGCGCTGGCCCGCCTGCGCGGCGCAGAACAGGCCGGCGGCGCCGGCACCGATGATGACGGCGTCATAGAAGGGAGTGGACACTCTGTTCGCTCTCTAGTGCAAACGCGCGATTGTGCATGGCCGTCCGGCGGCGGGGTGCGGCCGGCAGATTGCCGCCGCCGCCGCCACCGGCACGGGCCATCAGTTGTGGCGGGCAGTCCAGGTGCCGCTGGCGCCGGTAGGGTTGCGCCATGTTCCCTGGCCGGTCACGGCACTCTTGAGCGAGCCGGCATATGCCGATCCGTCCGGGGTCTGGGCGGTCACCGTGCCGTCCACCGAAACGGTGCCTTCCATGGCCTGCGCCACGGTGCTGGAGCCTTGGTAGCAGTCTCCGTTCAATACGCCATCGGGGTAGATCGTGACGTCGCAGAACTGTTGGTCGGCGAACGTCCATTTCCATCGGCCGGTGAACCTCTCGACCCGCAGGCTGCGGACCGGATGACCCTTGACGTCCTGGCCGATCAGCTTGGTGATGACGCGGGTACCGACCGCGGCGCCCGGATCGCTGCCTTGCTTGATGTCTCCCGAGCAGGTCACCAGGGCGCCCGTCTTCTCGTCGTACCAGCAGTCGTAGCGGCTGTAGGTTCCCGTTTGGGTGGCGGAGGTGCCAGGGGTCCAGATCAGGCGCTCGGACTCTGCCTTGAAGGTGCCGAAGGTTCCTGCGTCCGTCTGGTAGGGCTCCTTGAGCGTGACCTTGCCCTTCACATCCACCTGATTGACAAAGACCTCGGTACCGTCGGTGCAGCGGATTTCGTGGCTGGTGTTCCAGGCGTCGCCCACATTGGCGGCAAAGCCCGGGTTGTATTTCGCATTCGAGTAGGTGCACTTCATATCGCCGCGCACACTGGAGACGGTGGTGTTGGTGCTGCTGATGCGGGAGACGAGCAGCGGCGACATGCTGGACGTTTGGATCCGGTCGTGTTCCAGATTGGCCTGGGGGTTGCTGATCGTGTAAGTCATGTACTCACGATCCGTGCGCACGGGGGTGCTGCTGTTCGAGAAGTACTGCCGGACCACCTCGTAGGTGTACGAGTCGCCTTCTGCGTAGCCGATGCTGGGAGACGAGGGTAGGGATGGGTCACCAGAGCCTCCGCCACCACCTCCGCAGGCGGTCAGCAGGGACATCACGGACAGCGCGGCAAGCGTGTGAAGACGGCGGGGATGTGTCGGCATAGAAATGGTGGTGAATATGCAAAGCGCAGGATTCTAGGTGCGCGGGGCGGCTCCTGGGCGTGCTGCATGCCTCGCGCTTTTTAGAATCGGGACCATGAATCTGCCTGCTCACCAACTCAGCATGACCGTGCTCATGTCGCCCGACATGGCCAACTTCTCCGGCAACGTCCACGGGGGTGCCATCCTCAAGCTGCTGGACCAGGTGGCCTATGCCTGCGCCAGCCGCTATTCGGGCCGCTACGTGGTCACGCTCAGCGTGGACCAGGTCACTTTTTTGCAGCCCATCCACGTGGGGGAGCTGGTGACTTTTTTGGCCAGCGTCAACCACACGGGCAAGTCGTCGATGGAGATCGGCGTCAAGGTGGTGGCGGAGAACATCCGCACCCAGGTGGTGCGGCATGTGAACAGCTGCTTCTTCTCGATGGTGGCGGTGGACGATGCGGGCAAGCCCACGCCCGTGCCGCCGCTGGCGCCCGCCAGCTACGACGAGCGCCGGCGCTGGGAGGCAGCGCTGCTGCGCAAGGCCCTGCGCAAGGAGCAGGCCGAGCGCTTCGAGCAGATCCGCCGGGCCGCCCAGGCTACCGCGGCGACCTGAGCGATGATCCAGCGCCGCTGCGGGCTTCCCCGCGCGGCGGCGGCGTGGCGCCGGTGTTGATGCCAGAATCGCGGGAGAGACAAATCCCTTTCGGCCCCGGCGGCAGCCCGCCGTCCACGACAGGCGGGGTACCGGGCCCCGCGCGCATCCATGATCATCACCAGCCTGCTCGACACCGACCTGTACAAGTTCACCATGATGCAGGTGGTGCTGCACCAGTTTCCGGGGGCGCAGGTCGAGTACCGCTTCAAGTGCCGCAACCCGGGCGTCGAACTGGCGCCCTATGTCAGCGAGATCCGCGACGAGATCCGCGCCCTGTGCAGCCTGCAGTTCCAGGATGCCGAGCTGTCCTACCTGCGCTCGCTGCGCTTCATCAAGAGCGACTTCGTCGACTTCCTGGGCCTGTTCCGGCTCAACGAGAAATACATCCGCGTGAGCGCCCTGCCCACGGGCGAGATCGACATCACGATCACCGGCCCGTGGCTGCACACCATTCTGTTCGAGATTCCAGTGCTGGCGATCGTGAACGAGGTGTACTTCCGCAACACGCAGAAGGTGCCCAACTTCCCCGAGGGCCGTCTGCGGCTGGACGCCAAGATCGCGCAGCTGCAGGAAAGCGGGCTGGAGAGCCTGAAGATCGCCGACTACGGCACGCGCCGGCGCTTTTCCCGCGCCTGGCACGAGGAGGTGCTGCGCGTGCTGTGCGCGCGCCTGGGTTCCGATGAGCGGCGCACGGGCGAGCCGGGGCAGTTCGCCGGCACGAGCAATGTGCTGTATGCGATGAAGCTCGGCGTCACCCCGCTGGGCACCATGGCGCACGAATACCTGCAGGCCTGCCAGTCGCTGGGGCCGCGGCTGCGCGACAGCCAGGTGTTTGGCTTCGAGATGTGGGCCAAGGAGTACCGCGGGGACCTGGGCATCGCGCTGTCCGACGTGTACGGCATGAGTGCCTTCCTGCGCGACTTCGACCTGTATTTCTGCAAGCTGTTCGACGGCGCGCGCCACGACAGCGGCGACCCGTTCGCCTGGGGCGAGCGCCTGTTGCAGCACTACCGCGACAACCGCGTCGATCCGCTGACCAAGACGCTGATCTTCAGCGACGCGCTCACCGTGCCGCGCATCATCGAGCTGTACCACCAGTTCCACGGCCGCTGCCAGCTGGCCTTCGGCATCGGCACCAACCTGACCAACGACCTGGGCTGCGAGCCGTTGCAGATCGTCATCAAGATGACGCGCTGCAACGGCCAGCCCGTGGCCAAGCTGTCGGACGCGCCCGGCAAGAACATGTGCGACGACGAGAAATACCTGGCCTACCTGCGCCAGGTGTTCGACATCCCCGGCCCGCCGTGAGCGTGGCCCGCAACCGCGCGACGGCGCGGCGTACCCCCGCAACCCCACAAGGAAAGAACCGAGAAGACATGTCCATGAAGCCTTTTCGCAAGCTGGCGCTGACCGCGCTGTGCCTGGCACCCGCCCTGGCCGGCGCCGCCGACATCGACGGCAGCCAGCTGTCGGTGCTGTGGGGCGTGCCCTTTGCCGGCATCCTGCTGTCCATCGCGCTGCTGCCGCTGATGGCGCCGCTGTTCTGGCACCACCATTTCGGCAAGGTGACGGTGGCCTGGGCGTTGGCGTTCCTAGTGCCGTTCGGCCTGGTGTTCGGGCCGGGGGCGGCGGCGGCGGGCCTGATACACGCGCTGCTGGCCGAGTACCTGCCCTTCGTGATCCTGCTCACGGCGCTGTTCACCGTGGCCGGGGGCATCTACATCCGCGGCAACCTGCGCGGCAGCCCGGCGCTCAACACCGGCATCCTGGCCGTGGGCGCGGTGCTGGCGAGCTTCATGGGCACGACGGGCGCCTCGATGCTACTGATCCGCCCGCTGATCCGCGCCAACGACAACCGCACGCATGTCGCCCATGTGGTGGTGTTCTTCATCTTCATCGTCTCCAACGCGGGCGGCTCGCTCACGCCGCTGGGCGATCCGCCGCTGTTCCTGGGCTTCCTGAAGGGCGTGGACTTCTCTTGGACCCTGCACCACATCTTCCCGGAGACGCTGTTCCTGGTCGGCGTGCTGCTGGTGCTGTTTTATGCGCTGGACAGCTGGTACTTTCGCCAGGCGGGGGAGATGAGCCACAGCGACCCCACGCCCGATTCGCCGCCCGCGGCGCTGGGCTTCGACGGCAAGATCAACTTCGTGCTGCTGCTGGCGGTGGTGGGCCTGGTGCTGATGAGCGGGATCTGGAAGTCGCCCGTGGAATGGGTGATCGCCGGCACGCCCGTGGGCCTGCCGGGCCTGGTGCGCGACGCCGGCCTGATCGCGGTCGCGCTGCTGTCGCTGGCCCTCACGCCCCGCCAGGTGCATGTGGACAACCAGTTCGGCTGGGGGCCGATGCAGGAGGTGGCCAAGCTGTTCGCGGGCATCTTCCTGACCATCATTCCCGTCATCGCCATGCTCAAGGCGGGGGGGAACGGACCGTTCGGCGCCATCGTCGCCGCCGTCACGCGGCCTGACGGCTCGCCCGACCCGGCCATGTACTTCTGGGCCACCGGCGTGCTCAGCTCGTTCCTGGATAACGCGCCCACCTACCTGGTGTTCTTCAACACCGCGGGGGGCGATCCGGCCACTTTGATGACCACGCATGCGGCCACGCTGGCGGCGATCTCGGCCGGCGCCGTGTTCATGGGGGCCAACACCTACATCGGCAATGCGCCCAACCTCATGGTCAAGGCCATCGCGGAAGACCGCGGCGTGAAGATGCCCAGCTTCTTCGGCTACATGCTGTGGTCCTGCGCCATCCTGGTGCCGCTGTTTGTCGTCATGACCTTCATCTGGCTTCGTTGACTTTTTCAAGAAAGGCGGTCGTTCCATGTCCAAGCCCCATGTTCTTGTCGCACGCAAGATCTTTCCCGAGGTCATCGAACGCCTGGCGCAGCACTTCGAGGTGTACGCCAACCAGGACGACGTGCTGTGGTCGCAGGCCGAGCTCATCGAGCGCCTGCAGGGCAAGGACGGCGCGCTGCTCACGGGCACGCAGCCCGTCAACGCCGAGCTGCTGGCGGCCTGCCCGCAGCTGCGCATCGCCGCCAACATGACCGTGGGCCACAACAACTTCGACCTGGCCGCGATGACGGCCGCCGGCGTGCAGGGCACGAATACCCCGGACGTGCTGACCGAGACCACGGCCGACTTCGGCTTCGCCCTGCTCATGGCCACGGCGCGGCGCATCACCGAGAGCGAGCACTACCTGCGCGCCGGCCAGTGGACGCGCTGGAGCTACGACATGTTCGCCGGCCGCGAGGTGCATGGCAGCACGCTGGGCATCCTGGGCATGGGCCGCATCGGCCAGGGCATCGCCCGGCGCGGCGCGCACGGCTTCGGCATGAATGTGATCTACCACAACCGCTCGCGCCTGGCGCCCGCGCTGGAGGCCGAGTGCAAGGCCCGCTACGTGGGCAAGGACGAGCTGCTGGCCCACGCCGACCACCTGGTGCTGGTGCTGCCCTACACGAGCGAGTCGCACCACGCCATCGGCGCGGCGGAGCTGGCGCGCATGAAGCCCACGGCCACGCTGATCAACATCGCGCGCGGCGGCATCGTGGACGACGCGGCGCTGGCCGCGGCGCTGAAGGAGCGGCGCATCGCCGCCGCGGGGCTGGACGTGTTCGAGGGCGAGCCCTCCGTGCACCCCGGCCTGCTGGAGGTGCCCAACGTGGTGCTCACGCCGCACATCGCCAGCGCCACCGTGAACACGCGCCTGGCCATGGCGCAGCTGGCGGCGGACAACCTCATCGCCTACCTGGGCGGCCGCGCCGCGCTCACGCCGGTGAATGCGCCCGTCGGGGTTTGAGTGCAAAACGGCTGTAGCGATTGATGGATAAGCGTTGACAGCTATTAATTTGATAGTGAAAACATGACCCTGGAAATGCTCGTCGCACTGGCCCTGCTGGTGCTGATCGCGGTGCTGCTGTGCGCGTTGCTGCTGCGCCGCCCGCGCGTGGAGCTGCCGCCCGAGTGGCTGCAGCGCCTGCAGGCACTGGAGGCCACCGCGCAGGCCACGCAACTGGCCGTGGCCAAGAACGACGGCGCGCTCGACGGCATGGGTCAGCAGCTGCGCGGCTTCACGCAGACCACGCAGGCCCTGCTGGACGAGCGGCTGGCGCAGGCGCGCTCCGACGCCGCCGTGGCCCGCACCGAGCTGGCGCAGGCGCTGGCGGCCTTCCGCGCCGAGCTGACGCAGACGGCGCAGGCCCTCACGGCCGACAGCCTCAAGTCGCGCGACGCCATGGCCGAGAGCACGCAGCTGTTCGGCCAGCGCATCCAGGAGCGCTTTGAGGCGCTGACCGCTTCCACGCGCGGCACGCTGGACTCGCTCAAGGGCGACATCCAGGGGCAGCTGGGCGCCATGTCGGGGGCGCTCAAGGACCAGCTCGAGGGCAACACGCACCAGCTGCGCAGCCAGTTCTCGGGGCTGCAGGAGGCCGTCTCGCAGCAGCTCACGGGGCTGGTGGCCAGCAGCCAGAACAATGCCGAGGCGCTGCGCGGCGCGCTCAACGAGCGCCTGGCCGCCATCCAGAGCGACAACGCCACCAAGCTCGAGGAGATGCGCCGCACCGTGGACGAGAAGCTCCACGCCACGCTGGAGCAGCGCCTGGGCGAATCCTTCAAGCTGGTGAGCGACCGGCTGGAGCAGGTGCACAAGGGCCTGGGCGAGATGCAGACCCTGGCCGGCAGCGTGGGCGACCTCAAGCGCGTGATGACCAACGTGAAGACGCGCGGCACCTGGGGCGAGCTGCAGCTGGGCGCCATCATCGACAACGTGCTCACGCCCGAGCAGTACGCCAAGAACGTCAAGACCATGCCCGGCAGCGACGAACTGGTGGAGTTCGCCATTCGCCTGCCGGGCCGCAGCGACGACCAGCCCGTGTGGCTGCCCATCGACTCCAAGTATCCCGTGGAGCATTACCAGCGCCTGCTGGATGCGCAGGACACGGCGGACAAGGCGGCCATCGCCTCGGCCGGCAATGCGTTCGAGTCGTCGATCAAGTTCGAGGCCAAGAAGATCTTCAGCAAGTACGTGGCGCCGCCGTACACCACCGACTTCGCCGTGCTCTACCTGCCCACCGAGGGGCTGTTCGCCGAGGTCATGCGCCGCCCCGGCCTGGTGGAGGCGGTGCAAAACGACTGCCGCGTGATGATCACCGGGCCGGCCAACCTGGCCGCCATGCTCAGCAGCCTGCAGATGGGCTTCAAGACGCTGGCCATCGAGAAGCGCTCCTCCGAGGTGTGGAGCGTGCTGGGCCAGGTGAAGACCGAGTTCGCCAAGTTCGGTGACGTGGTGGAGGCCACGCGCCGCTCCATCGACGCGGCGGCCAAGAAGTTCGAGCAGGTGGACGTGCGCACGCGCGCCATCCAGCGCCGGCTGCGCGGGGTACAGGAGCTGCCCGCGCCCGAGCCGTCCGAAGGGACGCCCGCGCCCGCATCCGGGCTGCTGATCGAGGACGAAGGCGAGTAGCGTGGACCTGGCACTCGCGCGCCTGATCGCGGGGCAGGTGTGCATCCACGCCTGCATGGCCGGCATGCGCATGGCCGCGCCGCTGCTGGCGCTGCGCGAGGGCTACAGCGCGGCGGCCGTGGGCGTGCTGCTGGCGCTGTTCGCGCTCACCCAGGTGTTCCTGGCCTTGCCAGCCGGGCGCTATGCGGACCGGCATGGCCTGAAGCGCCCGGTGCGCCACGCGGTGGTGGTCGCCACCCTGGGGGCGGGCGCGGCGCTGGTGTGGCCCGTGTATCCCGTGCTGTGCGTGGCGGCGCTGCTCACGGGCGGTGCGACGGGCGCGGCGACGATCGCGCTGCAGCGCCATGTGGGCCGGGCCGCGCACGACGGCACGCAGCTGCGCCGGGTATTCAGCTGGCTGGCCATCGGGCCGGCGGTGTCCAACTTCATCGGGCCGTTCTGCGCGGGCCTGCTCATCGACCATGCGGGCGCGCAGGCGGGCGCGACTTCCGGCTACCGCGCCGCGTTCGCGCTCATGGCCCTGCTGCCGCTGGCCACCTGGTTCTGGGTGCGCGGCACGCAGGAGCTGCCGCCCGTGATCGCCGCCGAGGGCCAGGTGCGCTCGCGCGCCTGGGACCTGCTGGCCGAGCCGGGCTTCCGTCGGCTGCTCATCGTCAACTGGCTGCTGTCCTCCTGCTGGGACGTGCACACCTTCGTCGTGCCGCTGCTGGGCTATGAGCGGGGGCTGTCGGCCTCGGTGATCGGCAGCATCCTGGGGGCCTTCGCCATTGCGGCGGCGGTGATCCGCGTGCTCATGCCGCTGGTGGCCGACCGCCTGCGCGAGGCCAGCGTGGTGGCCTGGGCCATGGTGGTGGCGGCGCTGCTGTTCGGCGTGTATCCGCTGCTGCCCACGGCCATGGCGCTGGGCGTGTGTTCGGTGCTGCTGGGGTTCGCGCTGGGCTCGGTGCAGCCCATGATCATGAGCATGCTGCACCAGCTCACGCCACCGCACCGCCATGGCGAGGCGCTGGGCCTGCGGCTCATGGCCATCAATGCCTCCAGCGTGTGCATGCCGGTGCTGTTCGGCACGGCCGGCGCGCTGATCGGCGTGAGCGGCCTGTTCTGGGCGGTGGGCGCCACGGTGGGACTGGGCTCGCGCGTGGCCTGGCGGCTGCAGGGCGACGCCGCGGCGCCGCCGCGGCATTCCTAGCCGCGCGGCGCGCGGGGCTCAGAGTTCGTAGAAGTTGCGGATGATGCCCCAGGCCTGCGCCGGGTCGTCGGTGTAGTGGAAGAGCTTGAGGTCGTCCTGCGAGATCGTGCCTTGCTCCACCAGGGCCTCGAAGTTGATGAGCCGCTTCCAGAACGCGGAGCCGAACAGCACGATGGGCACGGGCTTGGCCTTGCCGGTCTGCACCAGCGTCAGCACCTCGAACAGCTCGTCCAGCGTGCCGAAGCCGCCGGGGAACAGCACCAGTGCCTTGGCGCGCATCATGAAGTGCATCTTGCGCAGCGCGAAGTAGTGGAACTTGAACGACAGCGTGGGCGAGATGTAGCGGTTGCCGCTTTGCTCGTGCGGCAGCGAGATGTTCAGGCCCACGTTGAGCGCGCCGGTGTCGTGCGCGCCGCGGTTGGCGGCCTCCATGATGCCGGGGCCGCCGCCCGTGCAGATGTACATGCGCTCGGCCGGCGGGCGGCTTTCGCTGTACGTAGCCACATGGTGTGCGAACTGGCGGGCCTGCTGGTAGTAGTAGGCGTTCTTCACGGCGCGCTCGGCGCGCGCGATGCGCTCGGCATCGCCGCTGGCCTGGGCGTCGGCGAGCTGCTGGGCGGCATCCTCGGGGGATACGAAACGCGCGCTGCCGTACACCACCACGGTGTGCTCGATGCCCTGCGCCGCCTGGCTCAGGTCGGGCTTGAGCAGCTCCAGTTGGAAGCGGATGCCGCGGGTCTCGCGGCGCAGCATGAATTCGGGGTCGGCGAAGGCGAGGCGGTAGGAGTCGGCGTGCAGCGGGTTGCCGGCCACGGCGTAGTTGTGCAGCTCGGCCCAGGCGTTGGCCAGGCGGCTGTCTTGGAGGTCGGTATTGGCTTGCATGGTTCTTGGTAGGGAAGGGAGGGCTGGTCGGCCAGGGGCCGCCATCGGTACCGCGGGTGGATGAACGGAATTTTAATCAAATGGGCTTTTGGTGCTTGTGGGTCAAGCGCTTTAAGCTATGTAATTAATAGCATAAGTGCGCCGCTCTAGGCTCCTGTGCGGGCGCCGGCCCACAGCAGGGGCAGGCTGTGCAAGCCGGCCCAGGTCATGCACAGCGAGCCCGCCACATGCAGGGCGCACAGGCCCAGGGCCTGCGCCAGGCGCTGCTGCTGCAGCAGCCCGACTACCTCTGCGGAGAAAGTGGAGAAGGTGGTCAGCGCGCCCAGAAAACCGGTGATGAGCAGGGCGCGCCACAGGGGGTCGAGCTGCGGCAGGGCCTGGAACAGCGCCAGGCACAGGCCGATGAGATAGCCGCCGATGAGATTGGCCGCCAGCGTGCCCCAGGGCAGCAGCGTGCCCTGGGCGTTGAGCCACAGGCCGAGCCGCCAGCGCGCGAGCGCGCCGAAGCTGGCACCGATGCAGATGGCAAGGACGTTGAGCATCGGGGCATTGTAGAAAGGCCGCGCGGCGCGCCTGGCCGGTGCCGGCGCGGCGCGGGGGCGTCAGCGTGCCGTCATCTGCTGCGGCAGCCAGGTGACGATGGCCGGGAACAGGTAGATCAGCGTCACCGCGCCGCACATCAGCAGGAACATGGGCAGCGCCACCCGGGCAATCCAGGGCAACTGCTTGCCCGTCATGCCCTGCAGCACGAACAGGTTGAAGCCGACCGGCGGCGTGATCTGCGCCATCTCCACAACGATCACGACGAAGATGCCGAACCAGATGGGGTCGATGCCCGCGGCATTCACCGTGGGCATGAGCACGCCCATGGTCAGCACCACCATGGAGATGCCGTCCAGGAAGCAGCCCAGGACGATGTAGAACACGCCCAGCGCCACGATGAGCTGGGCCTGCGTCAGTCCCAGCGACGAGATCCACTGCGCCAGGTGCCGCGGCAGGCCGATGTAGCCCATGGCCAGCGTGAGGAAGGCGGCGCCCGCGAGGATCAGCGCGATCATGCAGTACAGCCGCGTGGCGCCCATGAGGGCGTCGCGGAAACTGGCCCGAGTGAGCGAGCCCTGCGCCGCGGAGAGCATCAGCGCGCCCACCACGCCCACGGCCGCGGCCTCGGTGGCCGTGGCCAGCCCGGTGTAGATGGAGCCCAGCACCGCGGCGATCAGCAGCACGACGGGGATCAGCGCGCGCGATTCGTGCAGCTTCTGGCGCAGGCTCATGCGGCGGTCGGCAGCCGGCACCTGATCCGGGTGGCGCAGCGCCCAGAGCATGATGTAGCCCGAAAACAGCGCCGCCAGCAGCACGCCCGGCAGCACGCCGGCGATGAAGAGCTTGGAGATCGACACCTCGGCCGTGACGCCGTAGACGATCATGATGATGGAGGGCGGGATCAGCAGGCCCAGCGTGCTCGCGCCGGCCAGCGTGCCGACGACCATCTTCTCGGGATAGCCGCGCCGCGTGAGTTCGGGCAGCGTCATCTTGCCGATGGTGGCGCAGGTGGCTGCGCTGGAGCCCGAGACCGCCGCGAAGATCGTGCAGCCCACCACGTTGGTGTGCAGCAGCCGCCCCGGCAGCCCCTGCACCCAGGGCGCCAGGCCCCTGAACATGTCCTGCGACAGCCGCGTGCGAAACAGGATCTCACCCATCCAGATGAACAGCGGCAGGGCGGTGAGCGTCCAGCTCGATGCCGAGCCCCAGATGGTCACGGCCATGGCATCGCCCGCGGGGCGCGAGGAGAACAGCTGCATGCCGATCCAGGCCACGCCCGAGAGCGTGAGCCCGATCCACACGCCGCTGCCCAGGATCAGGAACAGCGACAGGATCAGCAGGCCGGTGATGGCGAGGTCACTCATGGGCGCTTTCGCGGTGCGTTGTTGGTGTCTTCATTCGTTGCGCAGGGCCTCGCCCGCAAGCAGCGAGGTGCGGCGGCCCAGGAGCTCCAGCACCAGCTCGTCCAGGCAGGCGACCGCCATCACCAAAGCGCCCAGGCCCATGGACAGCTGGGGCAGCCACAGGGGCGTGGCGTCGCTGCCGGTGGAGATGTCGTTGAACGCATGCGACTGCCAGGCCAGCCGCACGCTGTAGTAGGCGAACAGCAGGGCCAGCAGCGTGCCCAGGGACAGAGCGAACAGCTCCAGCGCCTTGTGCGGGCGCCCCTTGAGGGCGCTCAGCACCAGCGTCACGCGGATGTGCTCACCGCGCTTGAGCGTGTGCGCCAGCGCCAGGAAGCCGGCGGCCGCCATGAGGTAGCCGGCGTAGGCGTCGATGCCCGCCACGTGGAAGTGCAGCTGCCGGCTCACGATGGACAGCAGCACCGCGCCCAGCAGAGCGACCATGCACAGCGCCGCCAGCGCGGCGGCACCGTCGTAGACGAAGTTCAACAGGCGTCGCATGGCGGCTTTCGTGGCGGCGGCTGCTTACTTGCGGTAGGCGTCGATCAGGGCCTTGCCGTCGGGGCCGGCCTTGTCCAGCCATTCCTTGAGCATGGTGTCGCCCACCTTGGCCATGTCGGCCTTGAGCGCGCTGCTGGGCGGCAGCACCTGCATGCCCTCGGCCTTGAGCTTGGCCAATGTTTCCTCGTTCACGCGCTTGCTGGCGGCCCAGCCGCGGGTCTCGGCGTCGGCCGCGGCCTTGAGCAGCACGTCCTGGGTGGACTTGTCGAGCGCGTCGAAGGCCTTCTTGTTCATGATGAGGGCGTTCTTGGGCAGCCAGGCCTGGGTGTCGTAGTAGTACTTGAGCTGCTCGTAGAGCTTGCTGTCCACGCCTGTCGCGCCCGAGGTCATGGTGGACTCGACCACGCCCGTGGCCAGCGCCTGCGAGAACTCGGCCGCCTGCACCGTCACCGGCTGGGCGCCCACCAGCTCGGCGATGCGCGCGGTGGCCGGGCTGTAGGCGCGCCACTTGATGCCCTTGAGGTCTGCCGCGCTGTTGACGGGCTTCTTGGTGAAGATGCCCTGCGGCGGCCAGGCCACGGCGTACAGCAGCACCATGCCCTGCTCGGCCAGCTTCTTCTCGAGGAAGGGCTTTTGCGCCTTGTACAGCCGCATCGACGCGTCATAGCTGTCGGCCAGGAACGGCAGGCCGTCCACGCCGAAGATCTGCCATTCGTTCTGGAAGTTGGCGAGCAGGATCTCGCCCAGCTGCGCCTGCGCACCCTGCACGGCGCGCTTGATCTCGGGGGCCTTGAACAGCGCGGCGTTGGCGTGCAGCGTGATCTTGAGCTTGCCGCCAGAGGCCGTGTCCACTTCGTTGACGAACTGCGCCAGGTTTCCGGTGTGGAAGTTGGTGGCCGGGTAGGCGGCAGCCAGGTCCCATTTGGTCTGGGCGTATAGTGCCGGCGCGCACAGGCCGGAGGCAAATGCCAATGCAACGGCGGCAAGGTTTCTACGCTTCATCTCGGGTCTCCGCAGTGGGTGGTGAAGAAGGATTGGGCCGCTTGACTGTAGCGGCGTCCGGGTGCCTGCCGCCTAGGTGATTCACCTGAATGTCGATAAATTACCGGCAAATCATCGGGCTGCTGCCCACAATCAATCGGCATGCACATCCCGTGCCAGTGCCATGCACAACGAGGGGAACGACCATATGAACGCCTCTGCCAAGGCCGCATCCAGGACGCCAGTCCAGGCAAAGGGCAAGTCCGCGCATGCGCCCATCGTGTCGTCGGCGCATCTGGTGTCGGACAGCAGCGCGGAGATGAGCGAGTTCGAGTTCGGCCTCATCGTCGCGGGCAATGCGTTTCACCGCTGGGTGGTGCACTGCATGGCGGCGGCGGGCCTGCGGGACCTCACACCGCTTGACGTGGTGGTGCTGCACCACGTGACGCACCGCGCGCGTGACAAGCGGCTGGCCGACATCTGCTTCATCATGAACGTGGAAGACACGCACATCGTGAACTACTCGCTCAAGAAGCTGCAGGCCCTGGGCGTGGTGGCATCGAGCAAGAACGGCAAGGACGTGACCTACGCGGCCACCGAGGAGGGCCGCGCGCATGTGCAGCGCTACCGCGAGATCCGCGAGAGCTGCCTGATCGACGCCCTCAATGCCGACGATGGACTGAACCGCGACATCGGCGAACTGGCACGCTTGCTGCGCGTGCTCTCGGGCATGTACGACCAGGCGGCGCGCGCCGCTGCATCGATGTAGCGGCGCCTCACCCCATGATCCGCTGCCAGGCCTGCACGGCCGCCAGCGTGGTGTGCATCTGCACCGTGTGCGCGAAGCGGAAGGCGTCGCCGCTCACGGTTTCGTCCGGGAACTCCGTGATCAGCGTCACCGGCGCGTCGCGCGTCGTTTGCGACTGCATGCAGGGCATGCCGTGGAGCACCTCGAAGGGAAGCGGCCCGGCGTGGCGCTCGTAGAGCGCGCGCTGGCGGGCGTTGAATTCGCCCAGGCCGGGCACCTGCTCCAGGTCCGCGCACACGGCCTCCAGCAGCGCGCGGGCCGGCTGCTGCCAGCCGGCGTGGTAGCGCAGGATCAGGAAGAAGCCCTTGGGCAGCATCCAGTCGGCAAAGCCGCGCGGCACGTAGCCCGAGAGCGGCCGCGTCCATTCATGGGCGGGGTAGCCGTGCAGGTTCACATGCAGCTGCGCGCCCGACAGGGCCAGCGCGGCCTGGCGCGCCTCGCGCTCCAGCAGTGGTGCGCTCTCGCGGTATTCCACGTCGTCGCCCAGTGCCGTGTAGCGCGCGGCGTGGTGCATGTGGCCGGGGTGGTGCGCGCACAGTTCGCGGTGCAGGGCGTAGCCGTCGGGGTTTTCCAGCGCGATCAGCGCAAAGTGCGCCCCGGGCTGCGCCTGCAGCACCTGCGCGGCGCGCAGCGCGCCGACGATGCCCGAGGTCTCGTTGGCATGCTGGCCGGCGCTGATGAACACGGGGTGCTGCGTGCCGCTGTGGTACTGCCCCCACACGGTGCGGCCCTGGCGCGATGGGGCGGTGAAGCGCTGGGCCGGCCATGCGTGCATGGTCTGCAGGATGCGATCGGGTGGCGGCGCGGTGTCCAGCGCCTCCAGGGGTTGCTGGGCCGTGGCATGGTGCCAGTCGCGCGCGGCCCGCGTGTCCTGGCCGGCCGCATCGAAGGGCTGCAGGCTGACCCGCACGCGCGGGGCGGCGGCGCCGGTGCGCACGTCGGGCACGATCTGGCCGGGCTGCAGCCGGCGGTCGCCCGCGGGCCGGCCGCTGTGCTGCTGGAAGAACTCCAGCAGCGAGAAATACAGGTCTTCGTGCAGCGCCTCCGCGGTGCTGATGGTTTCGTCCGCCCAGGCGATGGCCTGCTCGAAGCCCGGCAGGTCGATGCGCAGGTGCAGCCGCTCGAAGTACGGTTCGCGCTGCGGCCAGGCATGGCCGTGCACGGCCTGCACCGCCTGTGCGAAGGCCTGCTCGAAATCGGTGCAGACGGCGGTGTCGAGCAGGTCGGCGGCACCCGCCTGGCTGCCGGCGCGCAGCCAGCCCGTGGGCGACAGCATGGCGGAGCCCGTGGCGTCGGTGTGGGTGCGGTTGGGAGCCCGCACGCGCTGCTCCACGCGCCGGCCATCGCGTAGCTGCAGCTCCACCTCGTAGTGGGGCTGGGCATCGGCGCGGGGCTCCAGGCGCAGGGCCTCGGGCGCCAGCAGCGCCGCCAGCGGATAGGCCTCCAGCGCAAAGCGCTGCGCGGGCCCGGTGGCCGGCACCGGGTAGCGGATGTGGACCGCCGCGAGCTCGGCACGGTCCACGTTGTCGATGAAATGCTGCGCCAGCGGTTTGTAGGCGCTGTGAAAGCGCGCATGCACCCCCGCTTCGGCCAGTTGCCGCTCGGCCGCCCGGCGTTCCGCCAGGCCCTCGAACAGCCAGCCCTCGACATGGCGCCCACGCCATTGCGGTTGTGAAAAGCGGTTGACCCAGGCATGGAGCGTGCGTTCCAGCGTCAGGTCGAGCAGGGAAGCTTCTGTGCCGGCTGTGGAGTGCGTCATGGGCGCGGAGGGGGCTGGTGAATGTCCTGTAGGGATCAGCATGACTTGCCTATAAATTATCGGTAAATTGTGGGCTCTTTATCTGCAATGCTTGCAACCGCCACGCGGGAAGGAATTCGGGCATGACAAGAAAACTCTGGCAGTTCTGGGTGGACCGGGGCGGCACATTCACGGACATCGTAGGCCGACGCCCCGACGGGAGCCTGGTCACGCACAAGCTGTTGTCCGAGAACCCCGAACAGTACCGCGATGCGGCCGTGGCCGGCATACGCCATCTGCTCGGGCTGCAGCCGGGCGAGCCCGTGACGCCCGCGCAGGTGGAATGCGTGAAGATGGGCACCACGGTGGCCACCAATGCGCTGCTGGAACGCAAGGGCGAGCCCACGCTGCTGGTGACGACCCGGGGCTTCCGGGATGCGCTGCGCATCGCCTACCAGAATCGCCCGCGTATCTTCGATCGCCACATCGAGTTGCCGGAGCTGCTCTACAGCCGCGTGATCGAGGCGCAGGAGCGCATGGGCGCGTGCGGCGAGGTCATAGCGCCGCTGGACGAGGCGCATCTCAAGGAGCGCCTGTGGGCCGCCTACGACGCCGGCCTGCGCAGCGTGGCCATCGTGTTCATGCATGGCTACCGCTACGCCGCCCATGAGGAGGCCGCGGCCCGGCTGGCGCGCGAGGCCGGGTTCACGCAGGTCAGCACCTCGCACGGCACCAGCCCGCTCATGAAGTTCGTGAGCCGCGGCGACACCACGGTGGTCGATGCCTATCTCTCGCCCATCCTGCGCCGCTACGTGGAGCAGGTGGAGTCCGAGATGCCCGGTGTGCCGCTGTACTTCATGCAGTCGTCCGGCGGGTTGACCGATGCACACCGTTTCCAGGGCAAGGACGCCATCCTCTCCGGTCCCGCGGGCGGCATCGTGGGCATGGCCCGCACGGCGCAGCTGGCGTTCGGTGCGGAGGCCGGGCCGGTGCACGTGATCGGCTTTGACATGGGCGGCACCTCCACCGACGTGAGCCACTTCGCGGGCGAGTTCGAGCGCGAGTTCGAGACCCAGGTGGCTGGCGTGCGCATGCGCGCGCCCATGATGAGCATCCACACCGTGGCCGCGGGCGGCGGCTCCATCCTGGGGTTCGACGGCGCGCGCTTTCGCGTGGGGCCGCAGAGCGCTGGCGCCAACCCGGGGCCGGCCAGCTACCGCCGCGGCGGCCCGCTGGCCGTGACCGATGCCAACGTGATGGTGGGCAAGATCCAGCCGGCCTACTTCCCGCGGGTGTTCGGCCATGGCGCCGACGAGCCGCTCGACGCGGCCGTGGTGCGCGAGCGCTTCGCGGAGCTGGCGGGCCAGACAGGACGCTGCGCGGAGGACGTGGCGCACGGGTTCATCCAGATTGCCGTGCAGCAGATGGCCAATGCCATCAAGAAGATCTCGGTGGCGCGCGGCTATGACGTCACGCGTTACACGCTGCAGTGTTTTGGCGGAGCTGGCGGGCAGCACGCCTGCCTGGTGGCCGATGCGCTGGGCATGGAGCAGGTGCTGGTGCACCCGCTGGCGGGCGTGCTGTCGGCCTATGGCATGGGGCTGGCGGACCAGAACGTGATGCGCGAGAAGGCCGTGGAGGCGCGCCTGACGGCCGAGGCGCTGCCGGCGATCGCCGCCACGCTCGATACCCTGGCCGAGGCGGCGCAGGCCGAAATGGCCCAGGAGCGCCTGTCGGAGGGCGCGGTCGAGGTGCGCCGCCGCGTGCATGTGCGCTACGAGGGGACGGATTCGGCCCTGGTCGTGCCCTTCGGGACGCTGGAGACCATCGTCGCCGGGTTCGAGGCCGCCTACCGCCAGCGTTTCGCCTTCCTCATGCAGGGCAAGGCGCTGATCGTGGAGGCGGTGTCGGTGGAGGCCGTGGTGGCAGGCGATGCGCCCGCGGAGCGTTCGCAGCCCCTGCAGCCGCCGCGCGAGGCGCCGCGGCGCGAAACGGCGCCCATCTTCACGGTGGGGGTGGATGGCCGACCCGCGTGGCATGACGCGGCACTCGTGGTGCGCGAGGACCTGCGCCCGGGCGACAGCCTGGACGGCCCGGCCATCATTGCCGAGAAGAACGCCACCACGGTGGTCGAGCCCGGCTGGCGGGCACGGCTCACGGAGCTGGACCATCTGGTGCTGCAGCGGCATGTGCCGCGCGCCGCGCGCCATGCGGTGGGCACCACGGTGGACCCGGTGCTGTTGGAGGTGTTCAACAACCTGTTCATGAACATCGCCGAGCAGATGGGCCTGCAGCTGCAGAACACGGCGTATTCGGTGAACATCAAGGAGCGGCTGGACTTCAGTTGCGCGCTGTTCGACGCCGAAGGGCAGCTCATCGCCAACGCGCCGCACATGCCCGTGCATCTGGGCAGCATGGGCGAGAGCATCCGCACGGTGATCGCGCGCAACCGCTGCAGCATGCGGCGCGGCGATGTCTTCGTGCTCAACGACCCCTACCACGGCGGCACGCACCTGCCGGACATCACGGTGATCACGCCGGTCTACATCGGCGACGGCCACGATGAGGCGGCCGAGCCCACGTTCTACGTGGGCAGCCGCGGCCACCACGCGGACGTGGGCGGCACCACGCCGGGCTCGATGCCGCCGTTCTCCACGCGCATCGAGGAAGAGGGCGTGCAGATCGACAACGTGAAGCTGGTCGATGCCGGCGTGCTGCGCGAGGCCGAGATCATCGCTCTGCTGGAGAGCGGCGAATACCCCAGCCGCAACCCGCAGCAGAACCTGGCCGACCTGAAGGCGCAGATCGCCGCCAACGAAAAGGGCGTGCAGGAGCTGCGCCGCATGGTGGAGCATTTCGGCCTGGCCGTGGTGCAGGCCTACATGCAGCATGTGCAGGACAACGCCGAGGAGTCCGTGCGCCGCGCCATCACGCGCCTGGCCGCGCGCCTGCACGATGGCCGCTTCACCCTGCCGCTGGACAACGGCGCACAGATCACCGTGGCCGTGCGCATCGACGCGGCGGCGCGCAGCGCGGTGATCGACTTCAGCGGCACCAGCGCGCAGCAGCACAACAACTTCAACGCCCCCACGGCGGTGTGCATGGCGGCGGTGCTGTACGTGTTCCGCTCGCTGGTGGAGGACGACATCCCGCTCAACGCCGGTTGCCTCAAACCCCTGCAGGTCATCATCCCGCCGGGCTCCATGCTCAACCCGAACCCGCCGGCCTCGGTGGTGGCAGGCAACGTGGAAACCTCCACCTGCATCACCAATGCGCTGCTGGGGGCGCTGGGCGTGGCGGCGGCCAGCCAGTGCACGATGAACAACTTCACCTTCGGCAATGCGCGCTACCAGTACTACGAGACCATCTCGGGCGGCAGCGGCGCGGGCGGTGACTTCGACGACACGGGCGCGCTCGTGGGCGGCTTCGACGGCACGAGCGTGGTGCAGACCCACATGACCAATTCGCGCCTGACCGATCCGGAGGTGCTGGAGTTCCGCTTCCCCGTGCGGCTGGAGAGCTATGCCGTGCGGGCCGGCTCGGGCGGCACGGGGCGCTGGAAGGGCGGCAACGGCGGCGTGCGGCGCATTCGCTTCCTGGAGCCCATGACCGCCAGCATCCTTTCCAACGGCCGCGTGCATGGCGCGTTCGGCATGGCGGGCGGCCAGGCGGGCATGCCGGGCGTGAACCGCGTGGTGCGTGCCGACGGGCGGGTGGAGCCGCTGGAGCACATCGGCCAGGCGCAGATGGCGGAGGGCGATGTGTTCGAGATCCACACGCCGGGCGGCGGTGGTTTCGGCGCGTCCTGAAGGGTTTTTTGAGTCAAATTGGCGGCTAGCGCTTATCCAGTAAGCGCTGGCGGCTATGCTTTTGATATCAGGAGTCGCGCTCGTTGCCGTCCGTGACGCGGCTCAGGCTGGGCGGCACCTTCTCCCCCGAGCGGCGCGCGCGAAACAGCGCGGCACGCATCAGGAAGATGTTGGTGACGGGCACGGTGATGGCCACGAACAGCGCGATCAGCAGCGCGTGCAGCGCCAGGCCGTCGCCCACCACCGAGAAGTACACCAGCGTGCCGTGCATGATGCACCAGCAGCCCATGGTGGCGATGATGGAGGGCGCGTGTACGCGCTCGAAGTAGCTCTTGAGGCGCAGCAGCCCGAGCGAGCCCATGAACGCGATGGCGGCGCCGCACAGCACGACCAGCGAGATGGCGATGTCCAGCCACAGGGGCAGTGCCTGCCCGGTCATTCGATCACCTCCCCGCGCAGCAGGAACTTGGCCATGGCCGTGGAGCTGGCGAAGCCCAGCAGAGCGATGAGCATCGCCACCTCGAAGTAGTTGGCGCTGCCGTAGTAGATGCCCAGCACCAGCATGAACAGCATGCCGTTCAGGTACATGCAGTCCAGCGCCAGCACGCGGTCCTGCGCCGCGGGGCCCTTGAGCATGCGCACCAGGCACAGCACCATGGCGGCGGCCAGCAGCAGCAGGGCCACGGGCAGGGCCCAGGAAAGAACGGGACTGGTCATTCGAAAATCTCCATCAAGGGACGCTCGTAGCGCGTTTTGACGTGGTTGACGATGGCCTGCGCATCGTCAACCTCCAGCACATGCAGCATCAGCATGGAGCGGTCCAGCGACAGCTCGGCCCAGGCCGTGCCGGGCGTGATGCACACGATCATGGCCAGAACGGCCAGCCCGTTGGGGTCGCGCAGCTCCAGCGGAATCTTCACGAAGTCGGGCGGATGGCGGCGCTGCGATGGCAGCAGCAGAAAGCGCAGCACGGCGATGTTGGACGCCGTCGTGTCCACCATGACGGTGAAGCACAGCCGCAGCACCGTGCCGAAATGGCGCACGCGCACCCTCTGGGGGCGCAGCTCGCGGAACATCACCGGCAGGCCCAGCGCCAGGATCAGGGCCAGGATCACATGGCCGGCGCTCACCGAATGGTTGAGCAGCAGCCACATCACGAACAGGCCGAGCGAGATCAGCGGCGCGGGAAAGAGCTTCTTCATCATGGCGCGGCCTCCTCGCCTGCGGGCTGGCCGGCTTCGGTGTCGGCCGCCGGGCTGGGGCGGGGTGCGGCGGACATCACGGCCTGCACATAGGTGCCGGGCGCGTGCAGGGCATTGGCCGTGGCCTCGGTGAAGCGCATCACGCCGTCGGCTTGCAGCGTCAGGGCCACGCAGGAGCCCAGCAGCGCGGCGACGGGCAGGCCCTCCAGCACGCGCAGCTTTGGCGTGGGCCGGTCATGGCTGGCCCAGAAATGGCGGATGCCCGAGCGCGTGAGCGCCATCAGGGCCAGCAGGCCGGTGCCGATCATGAGCGCCAGCAGCGTCCACCCCGGCAGGCCCGGCTGCGTGCCAGCCGAAGAGCCCAGGCCCAGCGGATTGATCAGGGCCGTGAGCATGGCGAACTTGCCGATGAAGCCCGACAGCGGCGGCAGGCCGGCGATGACCAGCGTGCACATCAGGTAGCCCAGGCCCAGGAAGGCGGCGGCGGCCGGGATCACGCGGCCCACCAGCACCTCTTCATCGTCGTCCAGGTTCAGGCCCGTGGAGGGGACGAGCTCGGCGGTCAGGAAGGGAGCGTCGTCGTCCCGCTCGTACGGCGCCAGCGTGGCGCCGTCGTTGCGCCAGCGGTCGATCAGGTCGGCCAGCAGGAACAGGGCGCTCACCGCCAGCGTGGAGCTGGGCAGGTAGTACAGCAGGCCGGCCGTGAGCGCGTTCTGCCCGAAGCCCGCGGCCGCCAGCAGCGTGCCCGAGGACAGCACGGCCGCATGGCCCGCCAGGTGGGTGAGCCGCTGCGAACCCATCATGCCGATGGCGCCAAAGGCCATGGTGAGCATGCCGCCGCCGATGAGCCACAGGCTGCCGAACAGGGACGAGGGGCCGGCCTCGCTGCTGAACATCAGCGTCCACAGGCGCAGCAGGGTGTAGATGCCCACCTTGGTCATCAGCGCGAACAGGGCGCCCACCGGCGCCGTGGCCGCGCTGTAGGCCGGCACCAGCCAGAAGTTCAGCGGCCACACGGCGGCCTTGATGAGGAAGGCCGTCGCCAAGATGGCGGCCGCCGCGTGCAGCAGCCCGCGGTCGGCGGCCGACACCTGCGGAATGGCCCGCGCCAGGTCCGCCATGTTGAGCGTGCCCGTGATGCCGTAGAGCATGGAGGCGCCGATCAGGAACAGCGAGGAGGCCGCCAGGTTGATGGCGATGTAGTGCAGGCCGGACTGGACGCGCGTGCGCCCCGAGCCATGCAGCAGCAGGCCGTAGGAGGCCGCGAGCATGATCTCGAAGAACACGAACAGGTTGAACAGGTCGGCTGTGAGGAAGGCGCCGGCCAGGCCCATGAGCTGGAACTGGAACAGCGACTGGTAGTGCACGCCGGCCCGGTGCCAGCGCGCGCTGGCGAACAGCACGGAGCACAGGGCGATGACGCTGGTCAGCAGCAGCATCATGGCCGAGAGGCGGTCCAGCACCAGCACGATGCCGAAGGGCGCCGGCCAGTTGCCCGGCAGGTACACCCCCATGGTGGCAGGGGCGCCCGAATGGTGGGTCCACTGCAGCAGCGCCACGGCAATGACCAGGCCCAGCAGCGTGGAGGCAACGCTCAGCCCGAGCTTGAGGCCCTGCTGCTCCTCGCGCAGCAGCAGCAGCAAAGCTGCGGTGAGCAGGGGCAGCCCGATGGGCGCCAGCATCAGGTGGGGCATGAGCGCGGAGGTGAGATCGGCCAGATGGCTCATGGCATCTCCTGCGTCTCACGCGAATGCGCGCCGTCCACATGGTCGGTGCCGGACATGCCGCGCGAGGCCAGCAGCACGACCAGGAACAGGGCCGTCATGGCAAAGCCGATCACGATGGCCGTGAGCACCAGGGCCTGGGGCATGGGGTCGGCGTAATGCTGCAGGTCCTGTGGCACGCCGGGCACGAGCACGGGCTCCTTGTTCACCGCCAGGCCCAGTCGGCCCATGCTGAAGATGAACAGGTTCACCGCATAGGACAGCAGCGACAGGCCCATGATGACCTGGAAGGTGCGCGGGCGCAGCAGCAGCCAGACGCCGGAGCCGGTGAGCACGCCGATGGAGATGGCCAGCACGATTTCCATCAGAGAGCTCCTTGTGGCGTGGTGGTGGCCGGCGGGGTGGCGGCGTCTGCCAGCTCCGCCGCCTGGGCTTGTTGTTCTTCTTCCATGAGGCGGGCGTGGTAGCGGTGGCCGCGCACCGACTGGTGGGCGATCGCCGTGAGAATGAGCAGGGTGGAACCCACGACCAGCGAGAACACGCCCATGTCGAAGAACATGGCGCTGGCGACGTGGATGTCGCCGATCACCGGCAGATGCAGATGGGCCGTGTGGCTGGTGAGGAAGGGGTAGCCCAGCGCTACAGCGCCCACGCCCGTGCCCAGGGCCAGCAGCAGGCCGGCGGCAATCCAGCGGCGCGGGAACAGGGGTAAGTGCGCCTCCACCCAGGAGGTGCCCGAGACGATGTACTGCAGCACCAGTCCCACCGAGAACACCAGCCCGGCCACGAAGCCCCCGCCCGGCTGGTTGTGGCCGCGCATGAACAGGTAGAACGACACCAGCGCCGTGAACGGCAGCAGCAGGCGCACCAGCACGGCAGGCACCATCAGGTAGCCGATGGCCGTGTCGGTGGCGTTGCGCGGGTTCAGCAGGTCGGTCTGCAGGTCGGCGGGCAGGTAGCGCTGCTGCTCCGGCAGGTCCATGGTCTCGCGCGCGGGCCGGAAGCGCCGCAGCAGTGCATAGACCGTGATGGCAACGATGCCCAGCACGACGATCTCTCCGAAGGTGTCGAAGCCGCGGAAGTCCACCAGCATGACGTTGACCACGTTGGTGCCGCCGCCCTCGGTCTGCGCGCGTTCGAGGAAGAAGGTGGAGGTGCTCTGCGCGAAGGGGCGGCTCATCATGGCGAAGGCCAGCCAGGCCATGCCACCGCCGGCGGCCATGGCAAGTGCCAGGTCACGCAGGCGGCGCGCACGCGCCAGCGTGGCGCTGGCACCGGAGGCGGGCAGGCTCTCGTCGCGCTTGGGCAGCCAGCGCAGGCCCAGCAGGATGAGAATGGTGGTGACCAGTTCCACCGCGATTTGCGTGAGCGCGAGGTCGGGCGCGGAGAACCACAGGAAGGTGACGCTGGTGCACAGCCCCGCGCCGCCCATGAGCGTGAGCGCTGCCAGCCGGTGGTACTTGGCCTGCCAGGCCGCGGCCATCGCGCAGACGATGCCCAGCATCCAGATCATCACGAAGGCGGGCGACAGCGGCAGCGTGCCCCGGTCGCCCAGCTGCAGGCCCCGCGTCCACAGCGGCATGGCGCCCGCGACCAGGGTGAAGAGCACCAGCCACAGCATCTGCCACTGCAGGCGCCGGGTGGACAGCAGGCGCCGGCCGCGGCGGCCCCATTGCGTGAGCAGGGTGAGTGCCGCCTCGAAGATGCGGCGCCCGCTGATGCGGTGCATCAGCGGCGGCGCATCGATCCGCCCCCGGCTGCGCTGCCAGCGCAGTACCTGGTACAGCGCGGCGCCGCCCGCCAGGGCCACGAGGCTCATGATGAGCGGGGTGTTGATGCCATGCCACACCGCCAGGCTGAAGGCCGGCAGTTCGCCCCCGACCACGGGCAGCGCGGCTGCGTTGAGGTATTGCCCCACGGACCAGGCGGGCAGGACGCCCACCAGCAAGCAGGCGCAGACCAGCAACTCGACTGGCACGCGCATCCAGTGCGGCGGCTCGTGCGGCTCATGCGGCAGATCGGTTGCAGGGGCCCCCCAGAACACGTCGACCACGAAGCGCAGCGAGTACGCCACGCTGAACATGCCGGCCACGGTGGCTGCAATCGGCAGGGCCGTGGCCACGAAGGGCGTGGTGTCGATGAACACGGTCTCGGCAAAGAACATTTCCTTGGACAGGAAGCCGTTGAGCAGCGGCACGCCCGCCATGGCCGCGCTGGCCACGGTGGCCAGCGTGGCCGTGACCGGCATCATGGTGCGCAGGCCGGAAAGCCGCCGTATGTCGCGCGTGCCGCTTTCGTGGTCCACGATGCCCGCGGCCATGAACAGCGAGGCCTTGAAGGTCGCGTGGTTCATGATGTGGAACACGGCCGCCACGGCCGCCAGCGGGCTGTTCAGGCCCAGCAGCAGCGTGATCAGGCCCAGGTGCGAGATCGTGGAATAGGCCAGCAGCCCCTTCAGGTCGTTCTGGAACATGGCCGCATAGCCGCCGATCAGCAGCGTGAGCACGCCCGCGCCGCCCACCAGCCAGAACCAGGGCTCGGTGCCGCCCATCACGGGCCACAGGCGTGCCAGCAGGAAGACTCCGGCCTTGACCATGGTGGCCGAGTGCAGGTAGGCAGACACCGGCGTGGGCGCCGCCATGGCATTGGGCAGCCAGAACTGGAACGGGAACTGCGCGCTCTTGGTGAAGGCCCCCAGCAGCACCAGCACCAGGGCCGTGAGGTACAAGGGGTGGTCGCGTACCAGCTCGGCCGCGCCCAGCACATGCTCCAGGTCGTAGCTGCCCACGATGTGGCCGATGACCAGCATGCCGGCCAGCAGGCACAGGCCGCCGGTGCCGGTCACGGTGAGTGCCATGCGCGCGCCCCGGCGCGCATCCTCGCGGTGGTGCCAGTAGCCGATGAGCAGGAAGGAGAACAGGCTGGTCAGCTCCCAGAAGAACACCAGCTGGATGATGTTGCCCGACAGCACCACGCCGGCCATTGCGCCCATGAAGGCCAGGAAGAACGAGAAGAAGCGCGGCACGGGATCGGCCGGCGACATGTAATAGCGCGCGTACAGCACCACCAGCGAGCCGATGCCGAACACCAGCATGCTGAACATCCAGGCAAAGCCATCCATGCGGATGACCAGGTTCATGCCCAGGGCCGGCAGCCAGGTGAGTTCCTGTCGCAGCACCCCGCCGTCGGCGATCTCCGGAAAGTACAGCGCCGTTTGCACCGTGCAAAACAACGCGATCAGGCCCGCCAGCGTGGATTCGGTGTTGCGCGCGTTGGCCGGCAGCACGGCCGCCACCAGGCTTCCGACGAAGGGGAGGATGATGAGGAGAATCAGGGACATGAGCGTCTGATTCTAGGGGCAAGCCGTTCGCGGGCTGCTATGAAAACCCGAGCAAACTCCGGCCATTGGCTCAGTGCCTGAGGCCAAATGGAGTGAAGAATTCGGCGAGGGCAGGCCACGGCGCCTGCCGTGGCCGGGCGGCCGTGCTCAGCGCGACGGTGCGGCGGCGGGCAGGGGAGCGGCAGTGCCCGGTGGCGCATAGCCGGCTCCATTCACCGTCAGTCCGTCGGCCGACAGCCTGCCGGCCGCGGCGGGGCCGATGCCCTTCACGCGGGAGATCAGGTCGCGCCAGTCCTGGAACGGCCCCTTGGCGCGCTCGGCGAGTATGCGGGCGGACAGCGCCGGGCCGATGCCCTTGATGCCGTCCAGATCGGCCTCGCTGGCGCGATTGACGTCAACGGCGGCCAGCGCTGTGGTGGCATGGAGCAGGGCGGTCAGGCAGATGGCCCGCCAGAGCGGGGCTTTCGTCGGGCGCATGGCTCCTCCTTGTCCTGTGTGCGGTGGGCCATTGTGTACCGCCGGGCGCTGCGCAGGGCGCGGCCCGCGCCGGTTACAGCTCCTCGACGCGCCGTGCGGGGTAGCTGTCCCAGGTCTGGCAGCCGGGGCATTGCCAGAAATGCTGGCGCGCCTCGAAGCCGCAGGCCGCGCAGCGGTAGCGCGTGAGCGGTTTGGCGGCGTGTTCGAGGGCGCGCTGTATCTGGGGGTGGAACTGCTCATGGGCCAGCCGCTCGCCGGACAGCCATTTGGTGGCCGCCACGAGCGAGGGCTCCTTTTCCAGGTGGCGCACGTACCAGGCGTGCCCGGGGGCGTCGGGCCGGCCCGACGCAGCATCCAGCGCCACGACCGCTTCGAGCAGGTCGAGCGAGGGCATGTCCTGGTAGTGCCGTTGCAGCAGTGCCTGGGCCTGCTCCTCGTGTCCGGTGGCGACGGCGGTCTCCACAAGCAGCGGTGCCGCCAGGGGCAGGGCCGCGGGCGCGGTCTCGGCCAGGGCCCGCAGCGTGGCCAGGGCCGCATCGGCCTGGCCCATGCGCTGCTGCAGGCGGGCCAGCTCGATGCGCGCGCGCGGCGCCTGGGGCGCGGTGGCGATGGCCCGCTCCAGCAGCGCCTGGGCCGCGGGCAGTTCGCCGTGGGCGGCCTGGGCCAGCGCCTGTTCGCACAGGTAGTGGGCCTGGCGGGTGCTGAAGTCCCCCTGCTGCGCGTCCTGCATGCGCAGCGCGATCTCGGTGGCCTGGGGCCAGTCGCGCGAGCGCTCGTAGATGGCCAGCAGGGCCATGCGCGCCTGGGCCTCGAAGGGGCTGCCTTCCAGGCGGCGCAGTGCGTCCTCGGCGCGGTCGAGCAGGCCGGCCTTCAGGAAGTCCAGGGCCAGTGCATGCTGGGCACGTTCGCGGTCGGCGCGGCTCAGGTCGCCGCGCGAGAGCAGGTGCTCGTGCACGCGCACGGCGCGGTTGTATTCCCCCCGGCGGCGAAACAGGTTGCCCAGGGCAAAGTGCAGCTCGGTGGTGTCGGGGTCGTTCTGCACGGCCTCGATGAAGGCGTCGATGGCTTGGTCCTGCTGTTCGTTGAGCAGGTAGTTCAACCCCTTGAAGTAGGCCTTGGGTGCGCGGCGGTTTTCCTCGCGCATCTGGCGCAGGTCAAAGCGCGAGGCCAGCCAGCCCAGCACGAAGGCCAGCGGCAGGCCGAGAAGAATCCAGCTGAGGTCAAATTCCATGGATGGGGGGCTGAGGCAGGGCAGGCTCCGCGGCGGCAGGTGGTGCCGCGGTGGCGGTGGCCGCAGGCTGCGCGGTGGCGGCCTGCGCGCGGCGCGCGGCGCTGCGGTGGTGCCACCAGCGCGGCACCATGCCCAGCGCGCCAACGACGACGCCCAGGGTGAAGGCGATGAGCACCACCAGCACGGCAGGCGCGGTCCACTGGGTGCCGAAGAAGAAGTGCACCGTGGCGTCTTGCTGGTTGTTCAGCGCGAAGGCAAAAAGGGTGAAAAAAATGGCTGCCTTGAGCAGCCACAGGAAGTATTTCATGCGTCTCCCCAGTGGTGCGCGAGATTCTACGGGCAGCGTCGCAACGTCGGCGCTGGCGCATGGCCTGTGGGGTCAGGCTGCTTTGGATGTAAAAAATGGCACTAACGCCCGTGTATCAAGCGCGGAATGCTATGGTTTTTGTGTGATTGCCAGGCTCATGGCGCCGGTGTGCGCTGGTCCACGGCCTCGCGCAGGGCCTTGCCGGGCTTGAAGTGCGGCACGCGCTTTTCGGGGATGTGAACGGCCTCGCCGCTGCGCGGGTTGCGGCCCATGCGGGGCGGGCGGTGGTTGACCGAGAAGCTGCCGAAGCCTCGGATCTCGATGCGGTGTCCGCGCACCAGCGCATCGCTCACGGCGTCCAGGATGGTCTTGACGGCATATTCGGCATCGCGCTGGGTGAGCTGGCCAAAGCGTGCGGCGAGTTCTTCGACGAGGTCAGATCGGGTCATGGGTCAGCAAATATGCGGTGGGTCATAAGACAGCGGGCGCTACCAGGGCGCCCGCTGTTGTCAGTCCGCCGCCAGATGGCAGCGGTGCTGAGGTCAATGCCTTTCCAGGCTCCGACGGATTACTTGTCGGAGTTGTCCAGCTTGGCGCGCAGCAGTGCGCCCAGGCTGGTGGTACCGGCATTTTCCTTGGCGGACTGGGCCGACAGGTGGGCCATGGCGCCTTGCTCGTCGGCCATGTCCTTTTGCTTGATCGACAGCTGGATGTTGCGGGTCTTGCGATCCACGTTCACCACCACGGCCGTCACTTCGTCGCCTTCCTTCAGCACGTTGCGGGCATCTTCCACGCGGTCGCGGGAGATTTCCGAAGCACGCAGGTAGCCGACGATGTCTTCGCCCAGGTCGATCTCGGCGCCACGGGCGTCCACGGTCTTGACCTTGCCGGACACGATCTGGCCCTTGTCGTTCACCGTCACGAAGGTCGTGAACGGGTCGCCGTCGAGCTGCTTGATGCCCAGGGAGATGCGCTCGCGGTCCACGTCCACGGCCAGCACGATGGCCTCGACTTCCTGGCCCTTCTTGTAGTTGCGCACGGCGGCTTCGCCGGGCTCGTTCCAGGACAGGTCGGACAGGTGCACCAGGCCGTCGATGCCGGCAGCCAGGCCCACGAACACGCCGAAGTCGGTGATGGACTTGATCGGGCCCTTGACGCGGTCGCCGCGCTTGGTGTTCTGCGCGAACTCTTGCCAGGGGTTGGCCTTGCACTGCTTCATGCCCAGGCTGATGCGGCGCTTGTCTTCGTCGATCTCGAGGACCATGACTTCGACTTCGTCACCCAGCGACACGAGCTTGGACGGGGCCACGTTCTTGTTGGTCCAGTCCATTTCGGAGACGTGCACCAGGCCTTCGATGCCGGGCTCGAGTTCCACGAACGCACCGTAGTCGGCGATGTTCGTGACCTTGCCGAACAGGCGCGTACCTGAGGGGTAGCGGCGCGACACGCCCAGCCAGGGGTCGTCGCCCATCTGCTTGAGGCCCAGCGACACGCGGTTCTTCTCGGTGTCGAACTTGAGGATCTTGGCGGTGATTTCCTGACCGGCCGTGACCACTTCCGACGGGTGACGCACGCGGCGCCATGCCATGTCGGTGATGTGCAGCAGGCCGTCGATGCCGCCCAGGTCCACGAACGCACCGTATTCGGTGATGTTCTTGACCACGCCGTTGACGATGGCGCCTTCCTTCAGCGTTTCCATCAGCTTGGCGCGCTCTTCGCCCATGGAGGCTTCCACCACGGCGCGGCGGCTCAGCACCACGTTGTTGCGCTTGCGGTCCAGCTTGATGACCTTGAACTCCATCGTCTTGTTTTCGTACGGAGTCAGGTCCTTCACGGGACGGGTGTCGATCAGCGAGCCGGGCAGGAAGGCGCGGATGCCGTTGACCAGCACCGTGAGGCCGCCCTTGACCTTGCCGCTGGTCGTGCCGGTGACGAAGTCGCCGGATTCCAGGGCCTTTTCCAGGGCCAGCCAGGAGGCCAGGCGCTTGGCGGTGTCGCGCGACAGGATGGTGTCGCCGTAGCCGTTCTCGATCGAGCCGATGGCCACGGACACGAAGTCACCCACTTGGACTTCGATCTCGCCCTGGTCGTTCTTGAATTCGTCGATCGACACATAGGCCTCCGACTTCAGGCCAGCATTCACCACGACGAAGTTGTGCTCCACGCGCACGACTTCAGCGGTGATGACCTCGCCAGGACGCATTTCGGTGCGTTGCAGCGATTCTTCAAACAGGGCGGCAAAAGATTCAGACATGTGTTTCCTTGCCCGCATGCAGGTTTCCGGCGGCACTATTGCCTTCGTTTCTATGACTGCGTGCGGAGGTTGTGCGGCATTGCGCCGCGGTTAGAGTTGAACGAACCACACGGCCGGTGCGCTGCAAGGGCGCGGAAGGGGACCGTGTGAGCCATGTGCCGGCCTCAAGGCGTTGCTGATGCGCCGAAAGGCTGGCGTGCCTGCCACCAGGCAACCACCTGCGCCACGGCCTCGTCGATCGTGAGCGCGGAATTGTCCAGCACCAGGGCATCCTGCGCGGGCTTCATGGGTGCGACGCTGCGACTGCTGTCGCGCGCGTCGCGCGCCTCAAGATCCGCGCGAAGGTCGGAAATACTAGCGGAAATTCCCTTGGAAATCAACTGCTTATGGCGCCGTTCGGCCCGGCATGCGGCGCTGGCCGTCAGGAACACCTTGAGCGGGGCGTCGGGGAAAATCACCGTGCCCATGTCGCGCCCGTCGGCCACCAGGCCCGGCAGGCGGCGAAAGCCGTGCTGCAGCGCCACCAGGGCCTGGCGCACGGCGGGTAGGGCGGATACGCGCGACGCGCTCATGCCGGCTTCTTCCGTGCGGATGGCGTCGGTGACATCGTCGTCGCCCAGCCAGATGCGGCCGCTGTCGAAACGCACGGGCAGGCGGAGCGCCATGTCGGCGATGCGCTGCTCTTCAGACGCCTCGATGGCCAGGCCGGCGCGCGCCGCGGCCAGTGCCGTGATGCGGTACATCGCGCCCGAATCCAGAAACTGGTAGCCCAGGCGTTGCGCCACGGCAGCGGCCACCGTGCCCTTGCCCGAGGCGGTGGGGCCGTCGATGCAGATCACCGGGATGCGGGCGGTGTCGGCCTGGGCGACATGGAACAGTGCTTCAAAGTAATCCGGGAAGGTCTTGGCCACGCATTTGGGGTCTTCGATGCGCACGGGCAGGGCCGCCGGGTTGAAGGCGGCCAGCGAGAAGCACATGGCCACGCGGTGGTCGTCGTAGGTGTGGATGCTGGCCGTCCGCCAGTCGCTGGCTTGGGCGGGCGGGGTGACGCGGAGGTAGTCCGCGCCTTCCTCCACCTGGGCGCCGAGCTTGCGCAGCTCCGTCGCCATGGCGGCGATGCGGTCGGTTTCCTTGACGCGCCAGCTGGCGATGTTGCGCAGCGTGGTGGTGCCGTTCGCATAGAGCGCCATCACGGCCAGGGTCATGGCGGCGTCGGGGATGTGGTTGCAGTCCAGGTCGATGGCTTGCAGCGGCCAGGCACCGCGGCGCACGGCCAGCCAGTTGGGGCCGCTGTCGATCTGGGCGCCCATGGCCCGGGCGGCCTCCACGAAGCGGATGTCGCCCTGGATGGAGTCCTGCCCCACACCCAGGATCTTGATGCCATTTTGGCCTTCAAGACCCTGTGCGAGAGCGCCAAGTGCTATGAAATAGCTAGCGGAAGAGGCGTCTGCCTCCACATGGATCCGTCCGGGGGACTGGTAGCGGCTGCCGGCCGGAATGGTGAAACGCTGCCATTGCTCGTGCCGCACCGCAATGCCGAAGCGCGCCAGCAGCTCCAGCGTGATGTGGATGTAGGGCTTGGAAATCAGCTCGCCCACCACCTCGATCGTGATGTCCTGCGCGCGCGCGGCCAGTGGCAGTGCCATCAGCAGCGCGGTCAGAAACTGGCTGGACACGTCGCCACGCACGCGGATGGGCGCCTGCAGCTGCAGCGGGGGAAGGCCGTCGCCCTGGGCGATGCGCAGCGGCGGGTAGCCCTCGTTGCCCAGGTAGTCGATGCGGCAGCCGAGCTGGCGCAAGGCGTCGACCAGATCGCCGATGGGGCGTTCGTGCATGCGCGGCACGCCCGACAGCTCGTATTCGCCGCCCAGCAGCGCCAGCGCCGCGGTGAGCGGGCGCATGGCCGTGCCCGCGTTGCCCATGAACAGCCGCGTCGGCGTGCGCGGCGTGGCGCCGCCCAGGCCGGTGATGCGCGCCGTGCCGTCGCCGGTTTCCTGGACGGTGCAGCCCAGCTGGTGCAGCGCATCCAGCATGACGCGCGTGTCGTCCGAGGCGAGCAGGTCGTGCACCTCGGTCGTGCCTTCGCTCAGTGCGGCGAGCAGCAGCACGCGGTTGGAAATGCTCTTGGAGCCCGGCAGCCGGACCGTGCCGCCGGCGCTGGCCAGGGGCGGCAGATCGAGGAACGCGGTGGAGAACATCAGGTGTCCCTGTTCGTGCGCTGTGCGCCCATGCGCCAGTGGGCGCGGGTGTGGCTGGCCAGGGTGATCAGGTCTTCCAGGGGCTGATCGCTTTCGGCCTGCATGGCGTCCTCCAGCCCTTGCAGCGCCTGCTTGAACAGGCGCGACTGGGCCAGCACCTCATCGCGGTTGGCGCGCAGGATGTCGCGCCACATCTTCGGGTCGCTGGCGGCGATGCGCGTGAAGTCGCGGAAGCCGGGGCCGGCCAGCGACAGCAGATCGTCGGCCTGCGGCTGCGAGGTGATGCTGGTGATCATGGCAAACGCCAGCATGTGGGGCAGGTGGCTCACGGCGGCGAAGGCGGCGTCATGGGCCTCGGGGGACATGCTGCTCACGCGGCAGCCCAGCGCACGCCACAGCTCTTCGGCGCGGTGCAGGTGGGCGGTGAGCGTGCGCTCCGTGGGCGTCAGGATGAGCTGGCGGCCGCTGTAGAGGTCGGCATCGGCATGTTCCACGCCGGAGACCTCGCGACCGGTGATCGGGTGGGTGGGCACGAAGGAGCCGATCTGATCGCGCAGCGCACGCCGTGCGGCCTGCACCACGTCGGCCTTGGTGGAGCCCACGTCCATGATCAGCATCTGCGGCGTGACCAGGTGCTTGATGGCCTTGAGCGTGGATTCGGTGGCGGCCACGGGGACCGCCAGCAGCACGATGTCGGCACCGGCCGCTGCCAGCAGGGCCGACGGGGCCTCCACGTCGATCACGCCGAGCTGGCGCGCGCGGTCGGTGGTGGAGGGTGACTTGCTGTAGCCCACCACGCGCTTGACGAGGCCGGCCTTCTTCAGGGCCAGGGCGAACGAGCCGCCCATGAGGCCGCAGCCTATCAGTCCGAGTTGTTCAAACATGGCCGTTCCTCAGGCCGAGACCGGGTAGGTGCCCAGCACCTTGTAGAACGCGCACAGCTGCTGCAGTTCTGCCAGGGCGGCACTTACGTGGGGCTGGGCCGGATGGCCTTCGATGTCGATGTAGAAGTAGTACTCCCACTGACCGGTGCGCGCGGGGCGGGATTCGAAGCGCGTCATGGACACGCCATGCCTCTTCAGCGGCACCAGCAGGTCGTGCACGGCGCCGGGGCGGTTGGGCACCGAGATGATGAGGCTGGTGCAATCCTTGCCCGAAGGCGCGGCCGTGGCCAGTGTGTGCGGCAGGCAGATGACGGCGAAGCGCGTGCGGTTGTAGGCGTCATCCTGGATGGCGTGGGCCACCACGTGCAGGCCGTACTGCTGCGCGGCACGCTCGCTGGAGATGCCGGCCCAGGCCGGGTTGGTGGCGGCCAGGCGCGCGCCCTCGGCGTTGCTGGACACCGGGCGGCGCTCGGCGTGCGGCAGATGCTTGGACAGCCAGCCCTGGCATTGCGCCAGCGCCTGCGGGTGGGCCAGCACGGCCTCGATGCCCTCGGCCGAGTTGCTGCTGCGCAGCAGGTTGTGGCGCACCAACAGGCTCACCTCGCCCACCACATGGCAGGGAGTGTGCAGGAACATGTCGAGCGAGCGCGTGACCACGCCCTCGTTCGAGTTCTCGACGCCCACCACGCCGTACTGCGCGCTGCCGGCGGCCGTGGCGTGGAACACCTCGTCGAAGCTGTTGCAGTACATCAGGTCGGCGGCGCCGCCGAAATATTCGATGGCCGCCTGCTCGCAGAACGTGCCCTCGGGGCCGAGCACGGCCACGCGCTGGGGCGACTCCAGCGCCAGGCAGGCCGACATGATCTCGCGCCAGATGGCGGCGACATGGGCGCCCTTGAGCGGGCCGGGGTTGGCGGTCTGGATCTTGTCGATGACCTGGGCCACGCGGTCGGGCCGGAAGTAGGGCGTGCCCTCCCGCTTCTTGACTTCGCCGACCTGTTCGGCCACGTGGGCACGCTGGTTCAACAGGGTGAGCAACTGCTGATCGATGCTGTCGATCTGCACGCGCAGGCTGGCGAGGTCGGGGGAGGCTTGCGGAGTGGACATCAGAGGGGAGTGCGGGGGCTGTCTGTCGGTGTGTTCTGGTGCGCTGTCGCGTGCTGGCGCTGGCGCACGTTAGGCGTGGCGCTGCTCAAATTCTCGCATGTAGGCGATGAGGGCCTCCACGCCGGCCATGGGCATGGCGTTGTAGAGGCTGGCGCGCATGCCACCCACGGACTTGTGGCCCTTGAGCTGCAGCAGGCCGCGTTCCTTGGCGCCGGCCAGGAAGGCGTCGTTGCGCGATTCGTCGCGCAGGAAGAACGGAATGTTCATGCGCGAGCGGCAGTTGGCGGCCACCTTGTTCACATAGAACTGCGAACGGTCGATGGCGTCGTAGAGCGCGCGGGCCTTGGCGATGTTGCGCTGCTCCATGGCCGCCACGCCCGTGGCGTCGCCCTCGCGCTGGCGCTTGAGCCACTGGAAGGTGAGTCCTGCCATGTAGATGCCCCAGGTGGGCGGCGTGTTGAACATCGACTGGTTCTCGGCCACGACGCGGTAGTCGAAGGCGCTGGGGCAGGCGGGCAGAGCGTGGCCCAGCAGGTCTTCGCGCACCACGACGAGCGTGAGCCCGGCCGGGCCCAGGTTCTTCTGGGCGCCGCCAAAGGCCAGGCCCACGCGGCTCCAGTCGACGGGGCGCGACGCCACATGCGAGGAAAAGTCGATCACCAGCGGCGCATCGCTGCCCAGGGCCTTCAGGTCCGGCAGCTCCTGGAACTCGACGCCGTGGATGGTCTCATTGCTGCAGACGTGCACATAGCTCGCGCCGCGGCTCAGCTCCCAGCTGGCCGGGGCGGGCAGGGCGGTGAACTGGCTGTCCTCGCCCGATGCGGCGGTGCGCACCTCGGCGGCGTACTTGGCGGCCTCCTTGCGCGACTTCTGGCTCCAGGAGCCCGTGACCACGAAGTCCACCGTTGCGGCGCGCGAGAGGTTCAGCGGCACGATGGCGTTCTCGGCCAGGCCGCCGCCCTGCATGAACAGGATCTTGAACGCGGGCGGCACGGCCAGCAGCTCGCGCAGGTCGGCCTCGGCCTGTTCGTAGATGGCGATGAACTCCTTGCCGCGGTGGCTCATCTCCATCACGCCCATGCCGCAGCCGTGCCAGTCGAGCATCTCGGCGGCAGCCTGCTGCAGCACTTCTTCGGGGATGGCGGCCGGTCCGGCCGAGAAGTTGTAAGGGCGTTTCATGGTCAAGATTCAAAAGTGCCTCCAGCGCTTATGGGGTAAGCGCTGGCAGCTATGGTTTTTGATGTGATGATCTCAGGCGTCTGCCGGGGGCGGAGTGTCCTCGGGGGCGTCCGCTTCCGCAGGATTGGCGTCGTTTTCCACGATGCGCTGCAGGCCACTGAGCTTGGCGCCTTCGTCGAGCGCGATCAGCGTCACACCCTGCGTGGCGCGGCCCAGCTCGCGGATCTCGGACACGCGGGTGCGCACGAGCACGCCGGTGTCGGTGATCAGCATGATCTCGTCATCGGCGTGCACCAGGGTGGCGGCCACGACCTTGCCGTTGCGCTCGCTCTGCTGGATGGCGATCATGCCCTTGGTGCCGCGGCCGTGGCGCGTGTACTCGACGATGCTGGTGCGCTTGCCGTAGCCGTTTTCGGTGGCGGTGAGCACGCTTTGCGTTTCGTCCTCGGCCACCAGCATGGCAATCACGCTCTGGCCGTCTTCCAGCATCATGCCGCGTACGCCGCGCGCCTGGCGGCCCAGAGGGCGCACGTCGTTCTCGTCAAAGCGCACGGCCTTGCCGCCGTCGGAGAACAGCATCACGTCGTGCTGGCCGTCGGTGAGCGCCGCGCCGATGAGGTAGTCGCCGTCGTCCAGGTTCACGGCGATGATGCCGCCCTTGCGCGGGTTGCTGAACTCGTCCAGCGCCGTCTTCTTCACCGTGCCCATGCTGGTCGCCATGAACACGAAGCGGTCGGCCGGGAAGGTGCGCATCTCGCCCGTGAGCGGCAGCACCACGTTGATCTTCTCGCCGTCCTGCAGCGGGAACATGTTGACGATGGGGCGTCCGCGCGAGCCGCGCGAGCCCGCGGGTACTTCCCAGACCTTGAGCCAGTACAGGCGGCCCCGGTTAGAGAAGCACAGGATGTAGTCGTGCGTATTGGCGATGAAGAGCTGGTCGATCCAGTCGTCTTCCTTGGTCGCCGCCGCCTGTTTGCCGCGCCCGCCGCGCTTTTGGGCGCGGTATTCGGACAGGGGCTGGCTCTTGATGTAGCCGGTGTGCGAGAGCGTCACCACCATGTCGGTGGGCGTGATCAGGTCCTCGGTGGACAGGTCCTGCGCGCTGTACTCGATGGTGCTGCGGCGGGCTCCGGCCTTGGATTGGCCGAATTCCTGGCGCAGCGTGGAGAGTTCCTCGCCAATGATGGTGGACACGCGCTCGGGCTTGGCCAGGATGTCCAGCAGGTCTTCGATGACCGCCATGACATCCTTGTACTCGGCCACGATCTTGTCCTGCTCCAGGCCAGTGAGGCGCTGCAGGCGCATCTGCAGGATTTCCTGGGCCTGGGTTTCCGACAGGCGGTAGAGGCCGTCGCCCTGCATGCCGAACTCGCGCTCCAGGCCCTCGGGGCGGTAGTCGTCGGCGCTGACCACGCCGCCGTCGGCGCGCGTACGCGTGAGCATCTCGCGCACCAGCTGGCTGTCCCACGAGCGCGCCATCAGCTCGGCCTTGGCCACGGGCGGAGTGGGGGACTCGCGGATGATGCGGATGAACTCGTCAATGTTGGCCAGCGCCACGGCCAGGCCTTCCAGCACGTGGCCGCGCTCGCGCGCCTTGCGCAGCTCGAACACCGTGCGGCGCGTCACCACTTCGCGGCGGTGCTGCAGGAAGACTTCGATCAGGTCCTTGAGATTGCACAGCTTGGGCTGGCCGTCCACCAGCGCCACCATGTTGACGCCGAAGGTGTCCTGCAGCTGGGTCTGCTTGTACAGGTTGTTGAGCACCACCTCGGGCACTTCGCCGCGCTTGAGTTCGATCACCAGGCGCATGCCGGACTTGTCCGACTCGTCCTGGATGTGGCTGATGCCTTCGATCTTCTTCTCGTGCACCAGCTCGGCCATGCGCTCCTGCAGGGTTTTCTTGTTCACCTGGTAGGGCAGCTCGTCGACGATGATGGCCTGGCGTTGGCCGCGGTCGATGTCCTCGAAGTGGCACTTGGCGCGCATGATCACCTTGCCGCGGCCCGTGCGATAGCCTTCCTTCACGCCGTTGATGCCGTAGATGATGCCGGCGGTGGGGAAGTCAGGCGCGGGGATGATCTCCATGAGTTCGTCCACCGTCGCCTGCGGGTTGCGCAGCATGTGCAGGCAGGCATCCACCACCTCGTTGAGGTTGTGCGGCGGGATATTGGTCGCCATGCCCACGGCAATGCCGGCAGAGCCGTTGACCAGCAGGTTGGGCAGCTTGCTGGGCAGGACCAGCGGCTCCTTCTCGCTGCCGTCGTAGTTGGGGCCAAAATCGACCGTTTCCTTGTCGATGTCGGCCAGCATTTCGTGCGCGATCTTGGCCAGGCGGATCTCGGTGTACCGCATGGCAGCGGCGCTGTCGCCGTCCACCGAGCCGAAGTTGCCCTGGCCGTCCACCAGCATGTGGCGCAGCGAAAAGTCTTGCGCCATCCGCACAATCGTGTCATACACCGCGCTGTCGCCGTGGGGGTGGTACTTACCGATCACGTCGCCAACGATACGAGCCGATTTCTTGTAGGGCCGATTCCAGTCGTTGTTGAGTTCGTGCATGGCGAACAGCACGCGCCTGTGCACCGGTTTCAGACCGTCGCGGGCATCGGGCAGGGCCCGGCCCACAATCACGCTCATGGCGTAATCCAGGTAGCTGCGTCGCATCTCCTCTTCGAGGCTGATGGGCAGAGTTTCTTTGGCGAACTGGGTCATGACGGCTGCGCTGGAAGCGGCAAGAAGCGGCAGGAACCGATCATTTTAGGTGCAAGATCCTGTCGCGGCTGAGCAACATATTCCCGGGATTGCGCTTTTGTCCTACGGTCTGCGCTCAATCAAGGCCGCCTTTGGCTTGTTACGTATGGCACAATCATTTCAACGTTTTTGGTGATGGTCACTGACGACGTGCATGATTCGCAGCGCGGCTGCGGCTTTTTCCCCAAGAGGAGAACCATGAAGAAACTGAACAAAGTGGCGATGTTGTTTGCCTCCGCTGCGCTCGCAACCGCCGCTGGCGCCCAAACCGTGGACAACTGGAAGAACGGTACCGGTGAGCTGGTCTGGAAGAATGGCACGAACGAACTGTGCTGGCGCGATGCCAACTGGACGCCCGCAACTGCAGCAGAAGGCTGCGACGGCGCCCTGAAGAAGGAAGCTCCCGCTCCCGCAGCAGCACCCGCCCCCGCAGCACCCGCCGCTGCCGCTCCCGCTCCGGCCGCCAAGCCCGCTCCCGCAGTGGCCAGCAAGGTGACCTACGCCGCTGACGCTTTCTTCGACTTCGACAAGTCTGTGCTGAAGCCCGAGGGCAAGGCCAAGCTGGACGATCTGGTTTCCAAGGTCAAGGGCATCAACCTGGAAGTGATCATTGCCGTGGGTCACACCGACTCCGTTGGCGCTGACGCATACAACCAGAAGCTGTCGGTGCGTCGCGCCGAAGCCGTGAAGGCCTACCTGGTGTCCAAGGGCATCGAGAAGAACCGCGTGTACACCGAAGGCAAGGGCGAAAAGCAGCCTGTGGCTGACAACAAGACCAAGGAAGGTCGCGCCAAGAACCGTCGCGTGGAAATTGAAGTGGTTGGCACTCGCACCAACTGATCATTTCCCGTGATCGAAAGAGCCCCGGCAACGGGGCTTTTTTTATGCTTGGAGCATTTCCACAGTGGGACAATGAAAGCATGACTGAGTCTGTAAATGCCGACCCGGCCGAGTTGGCCAAGTTTTCGGAACTGGCACACCGTTGGTGGGATCCAGACAGCGAATTCCGCCCCTTGCATCAAATCAACCCTCTGCGACTGGACTGGATCAACCGGCTGTCGCCGCTTGAGGGGCAGAGAGTTCTCGATGTAGGGTGTGGTGGGGGCATCCTGTCGGATTCCATGGCTCGCAAGGGCGCTGAGGTGACAGGTATCGATCTGGCCACGAAAGCGTTGAGGGTCGCCCGCCTGCATGCCTTGGAGGCGCACACGCCGCGGATTCAGTATCGGGAGGTCAGCGTGGAGGCGCTGGCGCAGGAATCGCCAGCGTCCTTTGATGCGGTGACCTGCATGGAAATGCTGGAGCATGTGCCGGACCCGCAATCCGTGGTCACGGCCTGTGCCCGTCTTGTAAAGCCTGGTGGCTGGGTTTTCTTCTCGACCATTAACCGCAACATCAAGGCCTTTGCATTGGCCATTGTTGGGGCGGAGTACATGCTGAAGATGCTGCCACGTGGCACGCACGAGTATGCGAAGTTCATCCGTCCGAGTGAATTGGCCGCAGCATGCCGCAATGCGCAGTTGGATGTGCTGGACACTCGTGGCTTGCAATACAACCCGCTGACCGGGCGCTACTGGTTGAGTGGCGACACTAGTGTGAACTACTTGTTCGCCGCCCGGCGCTCCGAGGCATGAGCATGCCAATGCTTGCAGCAGCACGTGCGGTTCTGTTCGACCTGGATGGAACGCTGATAGACAGCGCGCCAGATCTTGGTGCGGCTGCGGATCGATTGCGTGTCGATCGTGGCCTGCCGTCGTTGCCTCTGCAGGCTTATCGTCCTATGGCAGGCGCAGGTGCGAGAGGCATGCTGTCGGTGGCCTTTGGCATCACTCCTGACCATCCGGATTTCCCAGGCTTGCGGGAGGAGTTCTTTGCCAACTACGAAAACTGCATCCACGATCAGACCTGCACGTTCCATGGCGTCCCCGATCTCATCGCAACCTTGGAGAGACGCTCGCTGAAATGGGGCGTCGTTACCAACAAAATGACGCGCTTTACCTCGCTCATCGCGCGGCGCATGGCGTTATTTGATAGTGCGGGAACGATAATCAGCGGGGACACCACCCCGCATTCGAAGCCTCACCCCGGGCCATTGTTGGAGGCTGCGCGGCGGCTGGGCTTGGCGCCCCAGGAGTGCATCTACGTTGGCGATGATGAGCGAGATATCCAGGCCGGGCGTGTTGCGGGTATGGGTACGGTTGCAGCGATGTATGGCTATCTGGGATCTGGCGCATCGCCAACCGGCTGGGGGGCGGATGCGTTGATTTATTCCCCTTTGGAACTCTTGAAATTGATGGGTTCGGACTAAAATGCGTACTGAGGGGCTGTCCTGGTTTCGACGTGGGTTCGGAATCGGTGTGGTGCATGTCGAGCTTGAGTGACGCTCGTAAATCTCCATTCGCAAAACTAACTGCAAACGACGAACGTTTCGCACTCGCCGCTTAAATACCGGTGAGCCTTGCAACAGCACGCTGGTGGGCTGGGCAAGGGGGCTGCAAAGCCTCCAGGCTGCAAGGGAATTCACATCAGCTGGTGTCGTGCCGGGTGCCTTGGCGCGATGCGAGAATTTAGGGCACTGGCATTCCGCATAGCGTGCGTCTGCGCGATGTAGAGTGTGAGACCTAAAACAGAACGCTAAACATGTAGATCTGCTCGAAGAAGGCTTGCGGACGCGGGTTCAATTCCCGCCAGCTCCACCATTACGACGTCCAAGGGCGTTCACCAACATCCGGTGAACGCCCTTTTTCTTTGGTAAATCAATGGGTTACGGTGTGGAGACGTCCGGAGCGGTCTCCTGGCAGCCAGGCTGAGGCGGGGGAACAGACGGGGGAACAAAATCCGAAAAGGGTAGACTGGCGACGTTTGTTCCCCCGTTTCAGAGGGGAAATCCGAGCTAAACCTCTTGAGGTGTTCCCCCATGTTGACCGACGCACAGTGCCGTAACGCCGTCTGTTCCCCCACATCGAAGCGGGAGCGTTTGTCGGACTCGGGAGGCCTGTATCTGGAGGTTGCTCCCGGGGGATCGAGGCGCTGGTTCTGGAAGTATCGGCATGAGGGCAAGGAAGGGCGTATGGCTCTGGGCAGCTATCCCTCGGTCAGCCTGACGGCAGCTCGCAAGGCTCGTGATACCGCCAGGCTGCAGAAATCGACAGGAATAAATCCTGTGCATGCCAGAAAGGTGGAAAGGCTGAAGGCTTCTGCCAGTGCCGGGGATACCTTCAAAGCTGTCGCTCTGGAGTGGTACGACAAACAGAAGCCTCTATGGAGTGATTCTCATGCCGAGCGCTCGCTGCGCCAGTTCGAACGTGATCTCTTTCCGTGGCTTGGGGGGCGTCGCCTAGCTGAGATTGAGCCGGTGGAACTGCTGGCAACTCTGCGCAAGGTGGAAGAGCGCGGGGCTGTAGAGACGGCCGATCGTGGATTGATGTTGGCTCGCCAAGTTTGGCGCTACGGGGTCGCGACAGGCCGGGTAGGACGGGACATCACGGGAGATCTCAAAGGCGCGCTGTCTCCGTACCGCGGCAAGCACTTCGCTGCCATTACCGAACCGGCCAAGCTGAGTGAGCTACTGCGCGCTATCCAGGCATACAAGGGCGGGCCTATCGTGCGGGCGGCACTACAGTTGGCGCCTTTGTTGTTTCAGCGTCCTGGCGAATTGCGTGGTGCAGCTTGGGCTGAAGTGGACTTGGATGCCGCCCTCTGGACGATTCCGGCTGCGCGGATGAAGCGGGGGAAGGACGGGAAGGAAAACGGGGACCCACATCTGGTGCCTCTTTCAACCCAGGCTGTGAAAGTGTTGCGGGAGCTTTATCCATTAACGGGCCACAGCGCCTTGGTGTTTCCTGGTGAGCGCAACCACAGTCGGCCTATTTCAGAGAACTCAGTGCGCACTGCGCTCATCACCATGGGCTATACGCCGGAGATCCAAACGTGGCATGGCTTTCGAGCCACGGCGCGAACAATGCTGGCGGAACGATTGGATGTTGACCCGCTGGTCATCGAAGCGCAACTGGCTCACGCCGCGAAGGATGTCTTTGGAATATGGACGCGACGAAGACCGCCTGTTGCGGTTGCCGGAGGTGCTCCGCTTGACGGGGATGTGTCGCTCGGCCCTTTACGACCAAATGGCGCGAGGGCAGTTTCCGGGTTCTATCAAGATCGGGGAGCGTGCGACCTCATGGTCAGCCAAGGCAGTACGAAACTGGATAGCGCGGCGTGTGGATGGTCTGTAGCCGATGGAGCAATGTAGAGCTCGCTGACGATGTGGTGATGGCATCTTGGGTTGCCCAAATTGATCGGTCACGGGCCCGTCTCCATCCACAGTTTTTCACGCGGCAGCCTATGGTGAACCCGCTGGGGGAACAAACGGGGGAACAATTCAAAAAATGAAAAAGTGAAATCCAGCTTCTATGCGGGTTTTCAGCTTTCATTCAATTGACGCCAGCAACTACACTGTCCAAAGGCGTTCACTGAAATCCAGTGAATGCCTTTTTTCTTTGTTAAATCAATAACTTACAGTCCTATCTGGTCCAATGGTTTCCCATGGCAGCCAAGCGCTGACCGGGGAACGTATCGGGGAACAAAGCCCTGTAAAGTGTGCGTAACGGGGGGGGGCCGGTTTGCCAGTTCCCCGTTCGGACCTTTGGGCATGTTGACTGACAAGCAATGCAAAAACGCCACCTGCCTTCCTGACAAGAAGCGAGCGCGCTTCACCGACTCGCTGGGTCTGTATCTGGAGGTTTTTCCTTGCCTCGTAGGGTGCTGTGGTGTCCTGAAATTCGCACCGAATTCGCACGGGCCATTTGTTTCCCGGAATGCGCGATTCGGGTTGGGGCTGTTGGCAATCTTCGGATGAACTTGCGGCCATAGAGTGCCAATCGTCTGCTTTCTCGCCTGGTTGGATTTGTGGAGTGATCTCTCAGGGTATTCCTGCCCATGGCGAGGACGCGGCCTGCCTAGAATGTGCTGCACTGCAATACAACCATGACGGGCAACGTACCCGAGGAGCCGCCTGTGCCAGACAAGAATCCAGCGCATGAGAACAAGCCCGCACAGCGTGTGATCAAGAAGTACCCCAATCGCCGTCTGTACGACACATCGACCTCCACCTATGTCACTTTGGCCGAGGTGAAGCAATTGGTGATGGGGGGTGAGGCAGTTGTGGTGCGCGATGCCAAGAGCGGTGAGGACCTTACGCGTAGCATCCTGCTGCAGATCATCTTGGAGGAAGAGGCTGGCGGAGCGCCCATGTTCAGCGAGGCGGCGTTGGCCAACATCATCCGCTTCTACGGCCATGCCATGCAGGGGTTCATGGGGGCGTATCTTGAGCGGAATGTGCAGATGTTCACCGAGATTCAGGCCAAGCTGGCCGAGCAATCCCAGGGGCTGACACCTGAGATGTGGTCTCAGTTCATGAACATGCAGTCTCCGATGATGATGGGCCTGATGGGTAATTACGTCGAGCAATCTCAGAGTATGTTCCTGCAGATGCAGGATCAGATGCAGAAGCAGACCGAACAAATGCTCGGTGCGTTTGGCCTCAAAAAGCGCTGACAGCGGCGGAACTGGGACAATATGGGGATGAGCGAAGCACTCTCCCCCACGAAAACACCCAAGGTCGGTTTTGTATCTCTCGGCTGCCCGAAGGCCCTGACCGACTCCGAATTGATCCTCACGCAGCTGAGCGCCGAGGGTTACGAAACCTCCAAGACCTTCGAGGGCGCAGACCTCGTCATCGTCAACACCTGTGGCTTCATCGACGATGCCGTCAAGGAAAGCCTGGACACCATTGGCGAGGCCTTGGCCGAGAACGGCAAGGTCATCGTCACGGGTTGCCTGGGTGCGCGCGCAAGCGAAGGAGGCGGCAACCTCGTGAGGGATGTGCATCCGAGTGTGCTGGCCGTCACGGGGCCGCACGCCACGCAGGAGGTGATGGAGGCAGTCCACACCCACTTGCCCAAGCCGCATGACCCGTTCCTCGACCTCGTTCCGGGCGCCTTTGGCGAGGCGGGTATCAAGCTCACGCCGCGGCACTACGCTTATCTCAAGATCAGCGAGGGCTGTAACCACCGCTGCACCTTCTGCATCATCCCCTCGATGCGCGGCGACCTTGTTTCGCGTCCCGTGGGCGACGTGCTCAAGGAGGCCAAGGCGCTGTTCGAGGGTGGCGTGAAGGAGCTGCTCGTCATCAGCCAGGACACTTCGGCCTACGGCGTGGATGTGAAGTACCGCACGGGCTTCTGGGAAGGCAAGCCTGTCAAGACGCGCATGCTGGAACTGGTGCAGGCGCTGGGTGAGATCGCCGAGGCCCATGGGGCCTGGGTGCGCCTGCACTACGTGTACCCCTACCCGAGCGTGGACGAGGTGATTCCTCTCATGGCACAGGGGCGGGTTTTGCCGTACCTGGATGTGCCATTCCAGCACAGCCACCCCGATGTGCTCAAGCGCATGAAGCGCCCGGCCAGCGGTGAAAGGAACCTGGAGCGCATCCTGCGTTGGCGTGAGGCCTGCCCGGAGCTGGTGATCCGCAGCACGTTCATTGCCGGTTTTCCGGGTGAGACGGAAGACGAGTTCCAGCACCTGCTTGATTTCGTGCGCGAGGCGCAGATTGACCGTGCGGGCTGCTTCGCCTACAGCGATGTGAACGGCGCCGTCGCCAACGAACTGCCCGGCATGCTGCCGCTGGAGGTGCGCGAGGAGCGGCGTGCGCGCTTCATGGCTGTGGCCGAAGAGGTTTCTACGGCCAAGCTGCAGCGCCGTGTGGGCCAGACCCTGCAGGTACTCGTGGACAAGGCGGTGAACCTGGGCAAGAAAGGCGGCGTGGGCCGCAGCTATGCCGATGCACCAGAGATTGACGGCGTGGTGCATCTGCTGCCGCCGGAAAAGCTCAGCAAGACCTACAAGGTGGGTGACTTCGTGAAGGCGCGCATCGTGGGCACGCAAGGACACGACCTCGTCGGCGTGCCGGTGTAATCACCCAAAAGTCTGATCTTCAATAGGGGCGGGCGTGGCGTGGCCGATCAGCGGCGGCCTTGGCGTTGATCCCGGTCCTTGCCCAGCTCATTGCCGATCAGGGCGCCCGCGGCGGCGCCGCCTATCGTGGCGGCTGTTCCGCCCAGGGCGCTACCAATGGCGCCGCCCGCCACGGCGCCTACGCCCGTGCCGATTTGTGCATTCGTGGGGTTGGTCGAGCAGCCGGCCATGCCCAGTGCTGCAGCACAGGCGGCGGCGGAGAGAAGGTGGCGGTAGGTCATGAGGAACTCCTTGTCGTGTGAGGGGCCACAAGGCACCCGCTGCGCCCTTTGACAACAGGGCTGTGCCTCTACTATGGCGTGAATCCCGGCGCGACGGTGTAGGTCCATCCTGTCGCGTGCTGTAGGACTTGGCGGGCGGGCTGTCAGCCGGGGGCGAGGCAGATGGTGACCAGCAGCGACGCATCCTTGACGGCGCGCAGCGCATGTGGCGCGCGCGGCGCCAGGTGCAGGAAGTCGCCCTCGCGCAGCAGGTGCGAGTCCGGGCCGACCTGGAAGGCCACCTCGCCCTCCAGGCATTGGACGGTGATCTCGCCGGGCGTGTCGTGCTGGCGCAGGTCCTTGCCCGCGGGCAGCACCACGCGGATCACCTCCAGCTGCCGCGCCTTGATGATGGCGGCCGTGGTGGTTTCGGGCAGGCGCGGGCCCAGGGGGCGGACGCTGACGACTTCGGAGGACTGGGCGTGGGGCAGTGCCATGGCGGTCTCCTTGCGGTTGCCGCGGGCAACGTACCGGCTACACGGACCGGCTGCGCGCCAGCGGTGGATTCTTGGCGAAGTACCCAATGATGCCGCGCATCAGCGCGTCGGCCAACTGTTCCTGATAGGCCGCCGAGCGCAGCTTGGCCTCTTCCTCTGGGTTGCTGATGAACGCTGTTTCCACCAGTACGCTGGGAATGTCCGGCGCCTTGAGCACGGCGAAGCCCGCCTGCTCCACGCGTGGCTTGTGCAATTTCGCCATGCCTCCGATCTCGCCCAGCAGCACGTGGCCGAGCTTGAGGCTGTCGTTGATCTGCGCCGTGGTACTCATGTCCAGCAGCACGCGTTGCACATGCCGGTCCTGCGTGCCGACGTTCACGCCGCCGATCAGGTCGGCCTCGTTTTCCTTGTTGGCCAGCCAGCGCGCGGCCGAGCTTGAGGCGCCGCTCTGGCTCAGCGCGAATACGCTGGCGCCGCGCGCGGCAGGGGTGGTGAAGGCATCGGCATGGATGGAGACGAACAGGTCCGCCTGCACGCGCCGGGCCTTGTCCACGCGCGTGGCCAGGGGCACGAAGTAGTCGCCGTCGCGCGTGAGAAAGGCGCGCATGGGGTTGCCGCTCACGTTGGTGGCGTTGATGCGGTCGCGCAGCAGGTGGGCGACCTTGAGCACCACATCCTTCTCGCGCGTGCCGCGCGGACCGATGGCGCCGGGGTCTTCGCCGCCGTGGCCGGGGTCCAGGGCGACGATGATGAGACGGTCCGTGGCGCGTGCCACGGCAGGCGCCGTGCGCTCGGATGGGCGCACGCGCGCGGGTGTGGCGGGTGCTGCCGGTGCCGGCGCGGCGGCGATGGCAGCGTCCGGCGTGGGGGTAGGGGAGGGTGCCGCGGGCGCGGTTGGCTTGAGGCTGCGCTGCGTGATCAGATCGCCCAGCGGATCGGCAGCGGGCGCGGTCTGCGGCGGTGCGGCGAGCTTTGCGGTGTCGCGCAGGCGTTCGGTGATCAGAGCCTCCAGGGGATCGGGTGCCTCGGCAGGGTAGAGGTCGAACACCAGTCGGTGCTGGTAGGCGGCGACCGGCTGCAGCGTGAACACCTGCGGCCGGGCGGCCTGCTTCAGGTCTACCACCAGGCGCACCACGCCCGGTGCGTTCTGGCCCACGCGGATGCCGGCGATGTTGGGGTCGTCGGGCTGCACCTTGGCCACCAGCTCGCGCAGCGAGGGGTGGAGGTCAATGCCCTCGATGTCCACGGCCAGGCGCGGCGGCGTGGCCACGAAGGTTTGTTTGGTGACGAGCTGGCGGTCGGACTCGATGGTCACCCGCGAGTAGTCGGGCGCGGGCCACACGCGCACGGCGACGATGGTGGCGCCGCGTGCGATCTGCTGCCGGCCGAGCAGCAGCACCAGACTGCCTGCCTGCAGCAACGATCGGCGGGTGTGGTGTCGGGGGAGAGCAGCGCTCATGGGGTGTCCAGTCCTTGCAGTACGGCACTGCCATGGGGCGTGTGGGCCTGCAGCCGCACATGCCGGGCCTGATCATCCTCTGCTTCAATGTAAATAGCAATATCCGCAGGAGGGATAAGGGCTCCCGCCTTGTCAGGCCATTCCGCGAGCTTCAGGCCGGGGCCGGCGAAGATGTCGCGAAAGCCCGCGTCCTCCCACTCGCGCGGGTCATTGAAACGGTAGAAGTCGAAATGCCAGATGGCCAGGTCCGGGGTCTGGTGCGGCTCGACCACCGCATAGGTCGGGCTCTTGATGCGCCCCTGCACGCCCAGGGCGCGCAGCAGGTGGCGCACCAGCGTGGTCTTGCCCGCGCCCAGGTCGCCATGCAGGGCGATGAAGGCGTTGCGCAGGCCCGGTTGTGCGGCCAGGCGCGCGGCAAAGCGGGCGGTGTCGTCCTCGCCTTGCCAGTGCAGCGACAGGCTCCGCAAGGCTGCGGGCCTTTGCGGGGTTTCTACAATTTGGGGTTGATGGTGTGCAGCAGTCAACTGATTCCTCGGATACAAGGCTGGGCCCGCGAGTTGGGATTTTCCCAAATCGGCGTGGCCGGCGTGGACTTGTCCGCCGCCGAACCTGGATTGATGCAATGGCTGGCCCAAGGGTTCCATGGCGAGATGCATTACATGGCCGCGCACGGCCTGCGGCGCGCGCGCCCGGCGGAGTTGGTGCCCGGCACGGTGAGCGTGATCACCGCGCGCATGGACTACCTGCCGCGGGATACCTCCGGTGGCTGGCAGGCCATCGAATTCGATCGCCTGCAGCGCCCGCAGGAGGCCATTGTCTCCGTCTATGCGCGGGGCCGCGACTACCACAAGGTGCTGCGCGCGCGGCTGCAAAAGCTCAGCGAGCGCATTGCCGAGGCCGTGGGCCCGTTCGGCCACCGCGTCTTCACCGACTCGGCGCCCGTGCTCGAGGCCGAACTGGCCAGCCGCAGCGGCCAGGGCTGGCGCGGCAAGCATACGCTGGTGCTGAGCCGCGAGGCGGGGTCCATGTTCTTCCTCGGCGAGATCTACGTGGACATGCCGCTCGAACCCACGGCGCCCGTGAGCGCGCATTGCGGCAGCTGCCAGGCCTGCATCGACGTGTGCCCCACGCGCGCCATCATTGCGCCGCACCGCGTGGATGCGCGCCGCTGTATCTCCTACCTGACCATCGAACACGCGGGCCCCATTCCGCTGGAGCTGCGCCCGCTCCTGGGCAACCGCATCTACGGCTGCGACGACTGCCAGCTCATCTGCCCCTGGAACAAGTTCGCCCAGACCAGCAGCCTGCCCGACTTCGACGCACGCGCCGGCCTGGTGGGGCAGCAGCTGGTGCAGCTGTTCGCCTGGGACGAGGCCACCTTCCTGCGCGTGACCGAGGGCGGGCCGATACGCCGCATCGGCCACGAGCGCTGGCTGCGCAACCTGGCGGTGGCGCTGGGCAACGCGCTGCGGGCCACGGGGGACGCCGGCGTGCGCGCCGCGCTGCTCGCCCGTGCCGAGGACCCGAGCGTCCTGGTGCGCGAGCATGTGGCCTGGGCTCTGGCGCAGGAAAATTGAAGAAAAAAGGGCTTTTGCGCCCGTGTATCAAGCGCTATATGCTATATATTTAATAGCAAAATAGCCTCAACGCAGCAGGCCCAGCGCGAACGGCAGGCTGACCATGCCCAGCACGGTGGACAGCGTGACCAGGCCTGCCACGTAGGCGCCGTTGTAGCCCATGCGCGCCGCCAGCACGTAGCAGGTGGAGGCCGTGGAAACGGCGCAGAAGGCCATCAGCACGGTGGTCTGGGTCGCGTCCAGCTGCAGCAGCCGTGCCAGTACCCAGGCGATGAGCGGCTGGACCAGATGGCGTATGGACAGCACGGCCGCCGACAGCAGCTTGCCGCGCGTGAGCAGGCCGAACTGCATGCCCGCGCCGGCCGCCATGAGCCCCAGCGCCAGCGATGCGGAGCTGATGCGGCCCACCGTGGGCTCCAGCCAGGGCGGGATGCGAAAGCCCAGCAGGTTGGCGATCAGCCCCGTGGCCGTGGCGACGATCAGCGGGTTGCGCAGCAACTCCCGCACAAAGCCCTGCTGGCCGGCGCGCGCCATGGGCCACACGGCCGCCACGTTGAACAGCGGCACGCACACGCCAATGAGCACGGCCACCATCAGCAGGCCCTGGGCGCCGGCCAGGCGCTCGGCCAGCGCCAGGATGATGAAGGAGTTGAAGCGGAAGGCCACCTGCGCGGCGGCCGCGTGGTCGCGCCGGTCGATGTGCCTGCCCAGCCAGGGCAGGTGCGGCAGGCTGTAGGCCAGTGCCACGCCGCACAGGCCGGTGACCACGCCGGCCACGATCAGCCCCGCCGCCTCGCCCACGTTGATGGGGCTCTTGACGATGGACTGGAACAGCAGCACCGGAAAAAGCAGGTAGTACACCAGGCTTTCCACCGGCTGCCAGACCGCGCGGTTGAGGGGGGTGTAGCGGCAGATCAGGTAGCCGCACAGAATCAGTGAAAAATCCGGAAGAAGAAGCTGCGCGTAATTCACGGCGCGCAGCATACCGTGGCACCGTCGGTGGCGCTGGCCGCGCCGGGGTGGGTCGGGGGGCGAGTCAGGGGCTGGTGATTGGGGAAATCACTGACAGATCAATGGTTTGGATCGACCTGTGCGGTGCCTTCAGCGTTTTAGGATTGCCGTCTACCCCCGCTTTTTTTCACCAAACACGATTTGATGAGGAGATTTCGCATGCATCGTCGCAATTGTCTGGCCCTGGTTCTGGCGGTCACCGCCGGCACGGCCTTTGCCCAGGGCTATCCCAGCAAGCCTGTCAAGCTGCTGGTCCCGTTCGCTCCGGGCGGCACGACAGACATCATCGCCCGCGTCATTGCTGACCCGCTGTCGCGGGCCCTGGGCCAGTCGGTCGTGGTCGAAAATCGCGGCGGCGGCGGCGGTGTGATCGGCGCGCAGGAAACGGCGCGCGCAGTGCCGGACGGCTACAGCCTGGGCGTGGCCACTGTGTCCACCACGGCGGCCAACCCCGCGATCAACGCCAAGATCCCCTACAACCCGATCACGGACTTCACGCCCATCATCAACATCGCGGCCACGCCCAACATCATCGCGGTGCACCCCAGCTTCCCGGCCAAGGACTACAAGTCCTTCCTGGCGGAGATCCAGAAGAACCCCGGCAAGTACTCGTACGCCTCCTCCGGCACGGGCGGCATCGGCCACCTGCTGATGGAGCTGTACAAGAGCCTCACCAACACCTTCGTCACGCACATCCCCTACCGCGGCGCGGGTCCGGCGCTGAACGACACCGTGGCCGGCCAGGTGCCGATCATCTTCGACAACCTGCCCTCGGCACTGCCCTTCATCAAGAGCGGCAAGCTGGTGCCCATCGTGGTCTCGGCGCCGCAGCGCGTGGCGGCCCTGCCCAACGTGCCCACCTTCAAGGAAGTCGGCCTGGAGCCCGTGAACCGCATGGCCTACTACGGCATCCTCGGGCCCAAGGGCCTGCCCAAGGAGGTGGTGGACAAGATCAGCGCCGGCACCCGCAAGGCGCTGGAAGACCCGGCAGTGCGCAAGCGCATCGAGGACACCGACTCCATCATCGTCGCCAACACGCCCGAGCAGTTCGCGGAGCAGATCAAGGCCGAGTTCGAGGTTTACAAGCAGGTGGTGCAAAAGCAGAAACTGTCGCTGGAATAAGCGCACCGAACGTCCCTGAAAGCCGCCCGCCGTTCGCGGGCGGTTTTTTTGATGCTATGGTTTTCGCATGCTGCCAGAAAGCCAGAACGCCATCGACCTGTTCATCGACGCCCTGTGGCTGGAGGATGGCCTGTCGCGCAACACGCTGGCGGCCTACCGGCGCGACCTCACGCTGTACGCGCAGTGGCTGGCGCAGCAGGAGCCGCCGCTCACCCTGGATGCCACGGCCGAGCACCATCTGCACGGCTACTTTGCCGCCCGCCATGCGCAGACGCGGGCCACGTCGGCCAACCGGCGCCTGACGGTGCTGCGCCGCTACTTTCACTGGGCGCTGCGCGAGCGGCGCATCGCCGCCGACCCCACGGTGCGCCTGCAGGCCGCGCGCCAGCCGCTGCGCGTGCCCAAGACGCTGACGCAGGCGCAGGTGGAGGCCCTGCTGCACGCCCCCGACACGGCCACCGCGCTGGGCCTGCGCGACCGCGCCATGCTGGAGCTGATGTACGCCAGCGGCCTGCGCGTGAGCGAGCTGGTCACGCTCAAGATCTTCCACCTGGGACTGGCCGAGGGCGTGCTGCGCATCATGGGCAAGGGCGGCAAGGAGCGGCTGGTGCCCTTCGGCGACGAGGCGCACCGCTGGCTGCAGCGCTACCTGGCCGAGGGCCGGGGCGCCATCCTGGCCGGGCAGCAGACGGATGACTTGTTCGTCACCCAGCGCGGCGCGGCCATGTCGCGCGTGACGTTCTGGGTCATCGTCAAGAAATGCGCGCAGGCCGCGGGCATCACCGCGCCGCTGTCGCCCCACACGCTGCGCCATGCGTTCGCCACGCATCTGCTCAACCATGGTGCGGATCTGCGCGTGGTGCAGCTGCTGCTGGGCCATGCCGACATCTCCACCACCACCATCTACACCCATGTGGCGCGCGAGCGGCTCAAGGCGCTGCACGCGCAGCACCATCCGCGCGGCTGAAGGGGCTTGGAGCCGTGCGCTGGCGGGGCGGCGGCGATCCGGTGAAAAATCGCGCTCTTTTTTGAATCTCTGGAGTTTTCATGAAGGATTCCGTGCGCCGGCGTGTGCTGGCCTCCCTCGCGCTGGCTGTGGCGCTGCCCCTGGGGGCGCAGGCCCAATCGTGGCCCGCCAAGCCCATCCGCATCGTCGTTGCCTATCCTGCGGGCGGCGTCAGCGACGTGGTGGCGCGCGCGCTGGGCGACAAGCTGGCCGAGCGCCTGGGGACGCCCGTGGTGGTGGAAAACAAGGCCGGCGCCGGCGGCACCATCGGCATGGACGCGGTGGCCAAGGCCGCACCGGATGGCTACACCCTGGGCTTTTCCGCGATCAGCCCGCTGGTGCTCAACCCGCACCTGGGCACGCCGCCGTACGACGCGGCGCGCGACATCGCACCCGTGGCCAGCGTGATGTACTCGCCCGTGCTGCTGCTGGGCACGCAGGCAGCGAAGGAGCGCGACTTCCGCAGCCTGCTGGCCAGCGCCAAGGCGCATCCGGGGCAGGTGCGCTGGGCGACGTCGGGGTTGGCGTCGCTGGGCCACATCATGCTCGAGCACATCATGCAGGGCAGTGGCGTGCAGATCACGCATGTGCCTTACAAGGGCGGCGGCCAGCAGCTCAACGATGCGCTCTCCGGTCAGTTCGAGGTGCTGTCCACCAACGCCGGCCCGGCCGTCATGCAGCAGATCAAGGCCGGCAAGCTGCATCCGCTGGCCGTGGGAGCGCCCGCGCGCCTGGAGACCCTGCCGGACGTGCCCACGCTGGCCGAGCTGGGCCTGCCCGCCGCCAACCTGAACTCGGTGTTCGGGGTCTTCGCGCCGGCGGGCACGCCCGCGCCCGTGCTGGAGCGCCTGAATGCCGAGATCAACCGCGCGCTGGCGCTGCCCGACATCAAGGCGCGCCTGGAGGCTTCGGACAATCTGCCCACGGGTGGAAGCGCCGAGGAGTTCCGCAAGCAGATCGCTGCGGAGTCGCAGAGCAACGCGCGCATCATCCGCGCGGCCCACATCCGCCTGAACTGAGGCGGCATCGCAAGGCCGGGCGCGGCCTTGCGGGTTGGGGCGTCAGTCCTCGACGGCCAGGTTTTCGGCCCAGGTCAGCGCCTGCAGGTGGGCCCAGTTCACCTGGCGGTTGGACAGGTGCAGCGCCTCGGCCGTGCGCGCGAAAGCGGCATCGTCGCCGCTTTCGCAGGCCTTGGTGAGTTCCAGGAACGGGGCGAACACGCCCTTGTTGTGCAGCAGCGCATCCAGCACCGGCTGGGGCAGGGCCACGGTTTCCAGCGCGCGCTCCAGGGGCACGCCCAGCATGGTGTCCAGCAGCGAGAACACGCCCACCACGAAGGCGTTGTCGCACTCCTCGGGCGGCAGCAGCTCGGCCGCGAGCAGCTCCATCAGGCGCCCGCGCACCACGGCGGTCTGGCCCACGGCCGGCGGCGAACCGCTGGCGCGCGAGGTGGTCATGAGCAGCGCGGCCCAGCGGAACAGCTTCTTGAGCCCCAGGATCATCACCGCGTGGCGGAACGAGGTGATCTCGCACGACAGGCCGAAGCCCGAGGAATTGATGAAGCGCAGCAGGTTGAAGGACAGCGTGGGGTCCTTCTTGAGCAGGTCCTCGATCTCGGCCGTGCTGGCCTGCTGTCGCACCAGGTTGATGAGCTGGATGATGGTCGCCTGCGATGGGCGGATGGTCTGGGCCTTGACCAGCGACGGCTGGGCGAACCAGTAGCCCTGGAACAGCTTCACGCCGAGCGCGGCCATGCGCTCGTGCTGCTCGGCCGTTTCCACCTTCTCGGCCACCAGGGTGGCCTGCGTGTGCGCGCGCGCGAAGTTCACCAGCGGTTCGGCCAGCTCGGGCTTGAAGGCCTGCATGTCCAGCTTGATGAACGATGCCAGCGGCAGCCAGGCGGCGTAGGCGCGACGCAGCACGTTCTGGCTGAAGGCCAGGCGAAAGCCGCGGGTGCGCAGCGACTGCAGCGTGGGGATGCACTGCTCGATCTGCTCGGCCGTGGCGTCGGCGGCCAGCGTGGGCACCTCCAGCACCACCTTCTCGGGGTGGATCAGCTCCAGGTGGGCGCCGGCCAGGCTGTCGTGCGTGCAATTGATGAAGACGGTCTTCCTGCCGACCAGGGCCTCGGAGCCGGCATAGGACAGGGCATTGAACAGCAGGGCCGCGTCGCTGGCGGCGGTGTGGGCGTCGGCGGAGGTGGAGCGGTCGAACAGCTCGTAGCCAAAGACCGCGCGCTGCTCGTCCAGGATGGCCTGGCGGGCAATGACGACCAGATCCCCCGCGTCGGCCGTGTGGCTGGGCTGCGGCGTGGTGGCGGCGGAGGGTTGCTGCGCAACGGAATCGGGTGTGCTCGACATGGCTCTTGGGGGCGAAGTGTTCGTGGGATTCTAGGAGGTCAACAGGCTTTCACGGCTGGGCCATCTGGTCGGCCCAGGCCAGCGCCTGCAGGTGCGCCCAGTTGATCTGCTGGCTGCTCAGTTGCAGCGTTTGCGCGGCCTGGTCGAAGGTGGTGTCGTTGCCGGCCTCGCAGGTTTCGACCAGCGTGAGCAGTTCGCCATGCACGCCGCTGCGCTGCAGCAGCGCGGCGGCCAGGTCGCTGGGCAGGTTCAGCAGGCCCACGGCGGACGCAATGGGCATGCCCAGCATCTGGTCGAGCATGGAGAAGATGCCGATCACGAAGGCCTGGTCCGCCTCCTCGGGCGGCAGGATCTCCCGGGCCAGCAGTTCCATGAAGCGGCCGCGCACCACGGCGGTCTGGCCCACGGCGGGCGGCGTGCCGCCGGTGCGCACGGCGGTGAGCAGCAGCGCCGCCCAGCGAAACAGCTTCTTGAGGCCCAGCAGCAGCACCGCCTGGCGAAAGGAGGTGATCTCGCGCGTCAACCCCAGGCCGGCGGAGTTGATCAGGCGCATGAGGTTGAAGGCCAGGCCCGCGTCCTTCTTGAGCGCTTCCTCGATCTCGTCGGTGCTGGCCTGGCTGCGCACCAGGTTGAGTAGCTGCACGATGCTGGCCTGCGCGGGGGTGAGCAGCTTGGCCTCGACCAGCGTGGGGCGGGAGAACCAGTAGCCCTGGAACAGCTCCACGCCCATCGAGGACACCGTGTCGTACTGCTGCGCGGTCTCGATCTTCTCGGCGATCAGTTCGGCCTGCGAGTGCCGCCCGGCGTAGTTGACGAGCACGGCCAGCTGGTCGGGCGCAAGCACCGACAGGTCGAGCTTGATGTAGTCCGCCAGCGGCAGCCACGGGGCGTAGGCCGACTCCAGCACCGTGTGGTTGAAGGCCAGGTGAAAGCCGCGGTTGCGCAGGCCGGCCAAGATGGGCAGGCGGGCGTGCACCTCGGCTGCGGCCACATGGCCCAGGGGGGGGATCTCCAGCACCACCTTGTCGGGGTTCACCAGCTCCAGGTGGCCGCCGGCCAGGCTCTCGTGGGTGCAGTTCACGAAGATCAGCATCTTGCCCACCAGCTCCTCGGTGCCGGCGTGCGAGAGCGCGGTGAACACCAGGACCATGTCGCTGGCGGCCGTGTGCGCCGCGTGCGCACGGGAGCGGTTGAAGAGCTCGTAGCCGATGACCGCCTGCTGGCCGTTCATGATGGCCTGGCGCGCGATCATGGCGCCGGTGCTGCCGCCCTGGACGGGGCCGGTCGGGCGGGGTTGGGGGGAGGCGGGGGGGATGGTGGACATGGAAGGCTGGGGCGGGGCAACGGGCGGCGGTGCGGTCATCCAAGGGGCCTTGGCCGCCGCATGGCGCTGCTTGGCATTGTAGGTAAGAAGCATGGGGCCGCAGCGGTCCCTCAGCCGTGCTGCAGCCAGAGCATTTCCGCCTCGCTGAAGCCGGCGGCGCGCCGGGCGGCCTCGTTGAGCGGGGGCTTGGGGCGCGGCGCCTCGTGGCGCTCGACCAGCACCGCGTAGTGCGCCACCGGATCCAGCCCCTGGCGCTCGCACAGCCAGCCGTACCAGTGGTTGCCGATGGCCACGTGGCCCACCTCTTCGCGCAGGATGATGTCCAGGATCTGCACCGCCGCCAGCGCGTCGGGCGTGCCCACGCTGCGCAGCTTGTGCTGGATCAGGGGCGTGGCGTCCAGCCCGCGCGCCTCCAGCGTGCGCGGCACCAGGGCCATGCGCGCCACGATGTCGTGCGCCGTCTTCTCGCACATGCTCCACAGGCCCTGGTGCGCGGGAAAGTCGCCGTAGTCGTGGTGCAGGTGCTGGCGCAGGTGGTCGCGCAGCAGGCGAAAGTGCTGCGCCTCCTCGGCCGCCACGCGCAGCCAGTCCCGGTAGAACGGGTCGGGCATGCCGCCAAAGCGCCAGATGGCGTCCAGCGCCAGGTTGATGGCGTTGAACTCGATGTGGGCGATGGCGTGGATCAGCACCGCGCGGCCCTCGGGCGTGGCCGGAGAGCGGCGCGCCACGGCCGTGTGGTGCAGCAGCTCGGGCCGCGCGGGGCGGCCGGGCAGGGCCTGCGGGTCCGGCGGCGGGATGGGTGTTTTTGATGCTATTGAAAAAATAGCTGCCTGCGCTTGCATATCAAGCGCTGCAGCCGATTTTTCTTCAGGGTCTGCGAGGCACAAGACCTCCAGGGCACGTTGGCGAAGCTCCATCCCTACAATTCTAGGTTTCCCTATATCAATAACCAACGGAGACGGTAGCGCGATGGCGATCTATGAACTGGATGGCGTGGCACCCGAGGTGGCGGCATCGGCCTGGGTGGCCGACAGCGCCCAGGTGATGGGCGATGTGGCGGTGGGGGAGGGGGCCAGCGTGTGGTTTGGCACCGTGGTGCGCGGCGATACCGAGCGCATCACCATCGGCGCCGGCACCAATGTGCAGGACGCCAGCGTGCTGCATGCCGACATCGGCAAGCCGCTGGTGATCGGCGAGCGCGTCACGGTGGGCCACCAGGTCATGCTGCACGGCTGCATGATCGGCGATGAGTCGCTCATCGGCATCGGCGCCGTGGTGCTCAACGGCGCCAAGATCGGCAGGAACTGCCTGGTGGGCGCCGGCTCGCTGGTCACCGAGGGCAAGGAGTTTCCCGACGGCTCCATGATCCTGGGCAGTCCCGCCAAGGTGGTGCGCCAGCTCACGCCGGAGCAAATCGAAGGGCTGCGCCAGAGCGCGCGGCACTATATGGAGAACGCGCGCCGCTTCCAGGCGGGTTTGCGCAAGCTGGGCTGAACCGCCCGGCGTTTTGACTGGGGTTTTCTGCGTGTCCGAACTGCACAAGTTTTTGTTTGATGGCCTGCCCGTGCGCGGCATGATCGTGCGCCTGACCGACGCCTGGACGGAGCTGCTGCGCCGCCGCGCCGGCAACACCGAGACCGGCGCCTACCCGCCCCCCGTGAGCGAGCTGCTGGGCGAGATGACCGCTGCCGGCGTGCTGATGCAGTCGAACATCAAGTTCAACGGCGCGCTGGTGCTGCAGGTCTTCGGCGACGGCCCGGTCAAGCTGGCCGTGGCCGAGGTGCAGTCCGACCTGAGCCTGCGCGCCACGGCCTCGGTGACGGGCGAGCTGCCCGCGGGCGCCGGCTTGCCGGACATGGTGAACGTGGGCGGCGGCGGCCGCTGCGCGATCACGCTGGACCCCAAGGACCGCCTGCCGGGCCAGCAGCCCTACCAGGGCGTGGTGCCGCTGCATGGCGACCACCAGGAGAAGCTGCACAAGCTCAGCGACGTGCTGCAGCACTACATGCTGCAGTCCGAGCAGCTGGACACCACGCTGGTGCTGGCCGCCAACGACCAGGTGGCGGCGGGCCTGCTGATCCAGCGCATGCCCCTCAAGGGCGAGGGCAACCTGGCCCGGGGGCTGGGGCGCGAGGACGAGGACCAGATCGGCCGCAACGAGGACTACAACCGCATCGCCACGCTGGCCGCCAGCCTCACGCGCGAGGAGCTGCTCACGCTGGACGTGGACACCATCCTGCACCGTCTGTTCTGGGAGGAAAAGCTGCTGCGCTTCGTCCCCCGGCGGGGCGAGGACGGGCCGCGCTTCGCCTGCTCCTGCAGCCGCGAGCGCGTGGGCAACATGCTGCGCAACCTGGGGGTGGAGGAGGTCGAGAGCATCTTGGCCGAGCGGGAATCCGTCGAGGTCGGCTGCGAATACTGCGGCCAGCAATACCACTTCGACGCGGTGGACGCGGCGCAGCTGTTCACCGGGCGGGACAAGCAGCCCCCGGTACCCTCGCGCGTGCAGTGAACCTCAGCGGCCCAGGCCGCGCAGCGCGGTGAACAGCCGGTGCTCGCACACGGGGTCGCTGCATTTCTCGCAGCCCAGGGCGCGCAGGCGCTGGCGCTGCGCACCGGCGCAGTCGGGTTCTTTTAAGGGAAAAGTGGCTCGGGCGCCCTCTGGATAGGCGCCTGTAGCTATTAAGTCGATAGCATTCAGGGCGCTGCGCAGGCGCGCCGCCTGCGGCCCGTAGAGCACCTGGAAGGCCAGGCCCGCATCGGCAAGTGCCGCGCGCAGCCGCATCTCGGCGGGCCCGGGCCGGTCCTGCGCGCACAGCAGCGTCAGGTCGAAGGCCGGGTTTTGCGGGAGGTGGTCGCCCGCCCAAGCGGAGGCCTGGGGGCGAAGGCGCGCCAGCTCTTGCGCCAGGCCCGTGCAGAGCGCGCGGTCGGCGCCCAGCACGGCGATGCGCAGCATGGGCGGGGCTGGCCGGTCGGGGTTGGGCGCGGCCTCAGCGCCGGGCGGGCGTGACATGCACGTAGATCTCGCCCTGCTTGACCATGCCCAGCTCGCTGCGCGCCTTTTCCTCGACCATTTCCAGGCCGTCCTTCAGGTCGTTCACCTCGGCGGCCAGGCGTTCGTTGGCCTGGCGTGCCTGGGCGTTGGCCGCCTGCTGCGTGGCGATCTGGCGGCGCATGTCTTCCACATGGCCGACACTGCCGCGCCCCGTCCACAGCTGCGCGTGGATGCCCACGAGCAGCAGCAGCAGGACGAGCGGAACGATGCGTGTGACCATGGCGGTGCGCCGTGGCGCGGCTGCGTCTTAGCGCAGGTTGTAGAACGCGGCGCGGCCGGGGTAGTGGGCGATGTCGCCCAGGTCTTCCTCGATGCGCAGCAGCTGGTTGTACTTGGCGATGCGGTCCGAGCGCGACAGCGAGCCGGTCTTGATCTGGCCGGCGTTGGTGCCCACCGAGATGTCGGCAATCGTCGAGTCCTCGGTTTCGCCCGAGCGGTGCGAGATCACGGCCGTGTAGCCCGCGCGCTTGGCCATCTCGATGGCGGCGAAGGTCTCGGTCAGCGTGCCGATCTGGTTGATCTTGATGAGGATCGAGTTGGCGATGTCCTTGTCGATGCCTTCCTTCAGGATCTTGGTGTTGGTGACGAACAGGTCGTCGCCCACCAGCTGCACGTTCTTGCCCAGGCGCTCGGTCAGTACCTTCCAGCCGTCCCAGTCGCCCTCGGCCATGCCGTCCTCGATGGAGATGATGGGGTACTTGTCGCACCAGGTGGCCAGCATGTCGGTCCACTGCTGGGCGGACAGGCGCAGGCCGCCTTCGCCTTCCAGCACGTACTGGCCGTCCTTGAAGAATTCGCTGGCGGCGCAGTCCAGGCCCAGGGCGATCTGTTCGCCTGCGGTGTAGCCGGCGGCCTCGATGGCCTGCAGGATCAGCTGGATGGCGGCCTCATGGCTTTCCACGGAAGGCGCAAAGCCGCCCTCGTCGCCCACGGCGGTGCTCATGCCCTTGTCGTGGATGATCTTCTTCAGGGCGTGGAACACCTCGGCGCCCCAGCGCACGGCCTCGCGGAAGCTCGGCGCGCCCACGGGGATGATCATGAACTCCTGCAGGTCCAGGCTGTTGTTGGCGTGCGCGCCGCCGTTGATGACGTTCATCATCGGCACGGGCAACTGCATGCCGCCCATGCCGCCCAGGTAGCGGTACAGGGGCAGGCCGGATTCTTCGGCAGCGGCGCGGGCCACGGCCATGGAGACGGCCAGCATGGCGTTGGCGCCCAGGCGGCTCTTGTTGTCGGTGCCGTCCAGGTCGATCAGGGTCTTGTCCAGGAAGGCCTGCTCGGAGGCGTCCAGGCCCAGCACGGCCTCGCTGATCTCGGTGTTGATGTGCTCCACGGCCTTGAGCACGCCCTTGCCCAGGTAGCGGCCCTTGTCGCCGTCGCGCAGCTCGATGGCCTCGCGCGAGCCGGTGGATGCGCCCGAGGGCACGGCGGCGCGGCCCATCACGCCCGATTCCAGCAGCACGTCGCATTCGACGGTGGGGTTGCCGCGGCTGTCCAGCACTTCGCGGCCTACGATGTCAACGATGGCACTCATGGGTTTCCTTTTTGCGGGAGTTTCAAACCAATTGGGCCGAAAGCGCTTTACCAGCAAGCGCTAGCAGCTATCAAAAACGTAGTATCAAAGGCCTTCGACCACGACCAGCCGCATGATGGCCGCGCCCTCGCGCGCGGCGCGGGCCTTGCGGTATTCGGGCGAGTCGTGGAAGGACTGGGCCGCCTCGAAGCTGGGGAACTTGAGGATCACGGTGCGGCCCGGGTTCCAGTCGCCCTCCAGCACCTCGACCTTGCCGCCGCGCACGCAGACCTCGGCGCCATGCACGCGCATGGCCTCGCTGCTCCACTTGCGGTATTCCTCGTACTGCTCGGGGTTGGTCACGGTGACCGAGGCGATGATGTAACCAGAGGGCATGTCAGGCTCCGAAATCGTTTTCGAGAAATCCGTTCTTCTTCGTGACGGCGTCCAGGGCCACCAGCGTTTCCAGCAGCGCCTTCATGTGCTTGAGCGGCACGGCGTTGGGGCCGTCGGAGAGGGCGTTGCATGGGTCGGGGTGGGTTTCCATGAACAGGCCCGCCACGCCCACGGCCACGGCTGCGCGCGAGAGCACGGGCACCATCTCGCGCATGCCGCCGCTGCTCGTGCCCTGGCCGCCCGGCAGCTGCACGCTGTGGGTGGCGTCGAACACGACCGGCGCGCCGGTCTCGCGCATGATGGCCAGGCTGCGCATGTCGCTCACCAGGTTGTTGTAGCCAAAGCTGGCGCCGCGCTCGCAGGCCATGAAGCTGTCCTCGGGCAGGCCCGCCTCGCGCGCGGCGGCACGGGCCTTGTCGATGACGTTCTTCATGTCGTGCGGGGCCAGGAACTGGCCCTTCTTGATGTTCACCGGCTTGCCCGACTGCGCCACGGCGCGGATGAAGTCGGTCTGGCGGCACAGGAAGGCGGGGGTCTGCAGCACGTCCACCACCTGAGCGACGGCGGGGATCTCGGCCTCGGTGTGCACGTCGGTGAGCACGGGCACGCCGATGCCCTTCTTCACCTTGGCCAGAATTTCCAGGCCCTTGTCCATGCCCGGGCCGCGAAAGCTGGTGCCGCTGGAGCGGTTGGCCTTGTCGAAGCTGCTCTTGAAGATGAACGGGATGCCCAGGGAGGCGGTGATTTCCTTGAGCTGGCCCGCCACGTCCATTTGCAGCTGCTCGGATTCGACCACGCAGGGGCCGGCGATCAGGAAGAAGGGCCGGTGAAGGCCGATGTCAAAGCCGCAGAGTTGCATGGCGGTTTCCTTGTCGGTGTGCAGGCGGGCGCTCAGGCCTTCTTGCCCTGCTGCTTGGCGTTCACGGCGGCTTTCACGAAGGCGTTGAACAGCGGATGGCCATTCCACGGCGTGGACTTGAACTCTGGGTGGAACTGCACGCCGATGAACCAGGGGTGCACCGACTGCGGCAGCTCGACGATCTCGGTGAGCTGCTCGCGCTGGGTCAGCGCCGAGATCACCAGGCCCGCCTTGCGCAGCTGGTCCAGGTACTGCACGTTGGCCTCGTAGCGGTGGCGGTGGCGCTCGGTGACCACGTCACCGTAGATGCTGTGGGCCAGGGTGCCGGGCTGCACGTCGGAGCTTTGCGCACCCAGGCGCATGGTGCCGCCCAGGTCGGAGTTGGCGTCGCGCGTCTTGATCGTGCCGTCCTCGTCCTTCCACTCGGTGATCAGCGCGATCACGGGGTTGGGCGTGTGGGGATCGAACTCGGTGGAGTTGGCGCCTTCCAGGCCGGCCATGTGGCGCGCGTATTCGATGGTGGCCACCTGCATGCCCAGGCAGATGCCCAGGTAGGGCACCTTGTGCTCGCGGGCGTAGCGGGCGGTGGAGATCTTGCCCTCCACGCCGCGCGAGCCGAAGCCGCCGGGCACCAGGATGGCGTCGTACAGCGCCAGCTTGTCGCTGGCGTTGGCGTCGGTGATGGCCTCGGAGTCGACATGGTCGATCTTCACGCGCACATGGCTTTGCATGCCGGCGTGCTTGAGCGCCTCGTTGACCGACTTGTAGGCGTCGGACAGTTCCACGTACTTGCCGACCATGGCGATCTTCACCTCGCCCTGCGGGTGCTCGGTCTCGTGCACCAGGTCGTCCCAGCGCTTGAGGCTGGCCGGCGGCGTGTTCAGGCGCAGCTTGTCGCAGATCAGGCCGTCCAGGCCCTGCTCGTGCAGCATGCGCGGCACCTTGTAGATGGTGTCCACGTCCCACATGGAGATCACGCCCCATTCGGCCACGTTGGTGAAGAGGGAGATCTTTTCCTTCTCCTCCTCGGGCACGGCGTGGTGCGCGCGGCACAGCAGCGCGTCGGGCTGGATGCCGATCTCGCGCAGCTTTTGCACCGTGTGCTGCGTGGGCTTGGTCTTGAGCTCGCCGGCCGTGGCGATCCAGGGCAGGTAGGTCAGGTGCACGAAGGCCGAGTTGTTGGGCCCCAGCTTCAGCGAGAGCTGGCGCACGGCTTCGAGGAAGGGCAGGGACTCGATGTCGCCCACCGTGCCGCCCACCTCGCAGATGGCCACGTCCACCGCATCGTCGGTGCCGATGCCGGCGCCGCGCTTGATGTACTCCTGGATCTCGTTCGTGACGTGCGGAATCACCTGCACCGTCTTGCCGAGGTAGTCGCCGCGGCGCTCCTTCTCCAGCACGGACTGGTAGATGCGGCCGGTGGTGAAGTTGTTGGCCTGCTTCATGCGCGTTTCGATGAAACGCTCGTAGTGGCCCAGGTCGAGGTCGGTTTCGGCGCCGTCGTCGGTCACGAAGACCTCACCATGCTGGAAGGGTGACATGGTGCCCGGGTCCACGTTGATGTACGGGTCGAGCTTGATGAGGGTGACTTTGAGACCCCGCGATTCGAGGATCGCGGCAAGGGAGGCTGAGGCGATTCCCTTGCCCAGGGAAGACACCACACCGCCGGTGACGAAGACGAATTTGGTCATGTCTTTGATGGTGGTGGGAAATTGTGATTATAAAGTCCGCCCCGCACGCGGCCCGGCCGGCCCGGGCCTTGCCCCCGCAGGGCGTCTGCTAAATTGCGGCCCATGAATGAGCTTGCTGGCAAACACATCGTCCTGGGCCTGAGCGGAGGCGTGGCCTGTTACAAGTCTGCGGAGCTGTGCCGCCTGCTGGTGAAGGCCGGCGCCACGGTGCAGGTGGTGATGACCGAGGCCGCCGAGCAGTTCATCACCCCGGTGACCATGCAGGCGCTGTCGGGGCGCGCGGTCTACACCTCGCAGTGGGACGCGCGCGAGCCCAACAACATGCCCCACATCAACCTGAGCCGCGAGGCCGACGCGATCCTCATCGCGCCGTGCAGCGCGGACTTCATCGCGCGGCTGGTGCAGGGGCGCGCGGACGAACTGCTGAGCCTGATGTGCCTGGCACGGCCCATCGACCGCGTGCCGCTGCTGATCGCCCCGGCCATGAACCGCGAGATGTGGGGCCACCCGGCCACGCGCCGCAACTTGGCCCAGGTGGCGCAGGACGGCGCCACAGTGCTGGGCGTGGGTTTTGGCGACCAGGCCTGCGGCGAGACCGGCGATGGCCGCATGCTGGAGGCGGCCGAGATCTTCGAGGAGCTGGTGGCCTTCTTTGCCCCCAAGCTGCTGTCGGGGCAGCGCGTGCTGATCACGGCCGGCCCCACGTTCGAGGCCATCGACCCGGTGCGCGGCATCACCAACCTGTCCAGCGGCAAGATGGGCTTTGCGATCGCGCGCGCCGCGCGCGAAGCGGGGGCCGAGGTGACGCTCGTCGCCGGTCCCGTGCACCTGCCCACACCGCGCGGGGTGCGCCGCATCGATGTGCGTTCTGCACAAAATATGCTTGCAGCGGTTGAAGGACAAGCGCAAATAGCTACTATTTTCATAGCGACTGCCGCCGTGGCGGACTGGCGGCCTGCCAGCGCCGCCGAACAGAAGATCAAGAAGGATGGCTCGGGCGAGGTGCCCGCGCTGTCCTTCGTGGAGAACCCGGACATCCTGGCCGCGGTGGCGCGGTCCGAGCGCGCACGCGCGGGGCTGCTGTACTGCGTGGGCTTCGCGGCCGAAAGCGAGAACCTGCTCGCGCACGCCAGCGCCAAGCGTGCGCGCAAGGGCGTGCCGCTGCTCGTCGGCAACATCGGCCCGGCCACCTTCGGGCAGGACGACAACGCGCTGCTGCTGGTGGACGATCAAGGCCACCGGGAGCTGCCGCGCGCTCCCAAGGCCGATCTGGGCCGCCAGCTGGTGGCGGAAATCGCGCGGCGCCTGCGCTAGGCGGCCGCCTTGGTGCTTCCCATGAGCAGCCCACGACCGGAGCCCGGCCGCCCCACCATCGTGCAGCGGCCGCATCTCGGCGATCCCGAGGGGCCGCCGGACGGGGACTATGCCCGCTATGTGGAGCGCCTGCTGCAACGAGCGGATCTGCAGCGTGCCGCGGCGCAGGGCGCCGGTGCGCATGCAGGTGCCGATGCGTCGCCCACTCCGCCGGCAGTGCCGGTGCGCGTTGCCGCCGCCGCGGCCTCACACGCCACAGCTGCGGAAAGGCTGCCGCGCTCGGCTGCGCCGAAGAAGGCCGTGCCCCGGGGCCTGTGGGCCAAGTGGCCGCTGCTGCTGTGGTGCCTGTTCGTGCTGTTGATGTGGTTCACGCCGGCGTTGCTGCCCCTGGCCATTGGCGCAGTGCTGGCGGCGGGCGTGGGCCACCACCTCTGGCGGTCGAGGCGCGCCAGGGATATCGACCGGCGTTGAAGAGAACAGCCCGCTGTTTGCGCGATGATGGCGGGCTTTGGGCATCGGGGCGGTGCGCATTCCGCCCGCCCGCGATGCCCCTCAGGAGCCTCTGCACCATGAAGATCGACGTCAAGATTCTCGACCCGCGCATGGCGGATCAACTGCCCGCCTACGCCACCCCCGGCAGCGCGGGGCTGGACCTGCGCGCCTGCCTGGATGAGCCGCTTACGCTTGCGCCCAATGCATGGCAACTGGTGCCTACGGGCATCGCCGTCTACCTGAAGGATCCGGGCTATGCCGCGCTGATCCTGCCGCGCTCGGGGTTGGGGCACAAGCACGGCATCGTGCTGGGCAATCTGGTGGGGCTGATCGACAGCGACTACCAGGGCCAGCTCATGGTCAGCGCCTGGAATCGCAGCGACGTGGCGTTCACGCTCCAGCCCATGGAGCGGCTGGCGCAACTCGTCATCGTGCCGGTGGTGCAGGCGCAGTTCAATGTGGTGACCGAGTTCCCGGCCAGCGAGCGCGGGGAAAACGGCTACGGCTCCACCGGCAAACACTGATCCTGCGCGTTTCACGGACCGGCACGGCCCGCAGCCGTGCCCCGTGTCAGTGCGCGCCTACGTGGGTAGGGGCAGCGGAACTACGCCGGGCGCGGGGTTATCCCGGCGAGCGGCGCGGCGCGCGGGTGCTCCAATCGACCGGATGGCGGGCAGGCCGCCCGCACCACAGTTTTTGAACGATTCAGGAGTGACACCATGCATCCCTCTTTACGCTTTGTGGCCCGGGCCGGGGCCGTGTGCCTTGCGGGCGCGCTGGCCGCCTGTGCCGACCAGCCGCGCTATGCCGACTACCCGGGGGCGGGCTATTCGGGTCAGCCGGCCCCCGGCTATTCCGCCTATCCCGATCAGCAGGGAACCGAGTACGGCACCGTGGCCTACATCGAGGGCATGCAGGGGCGCAACCGCGCATCCGGCGCGGGGGCCATCCTCGGGGCCGTGGTGGGCGGTGTGCTGGGCAACCAGATCGGCTCCGGTTCAGGCCGCACGGCGGCCACGGCCATTGGTGCCGTGGGTGGCGCCGTCGCCGGCCATGCCATTGAGGGCAACAACAGCCGTTCCGACTACGCGGCATACCGCATCACCGTCCGGCTCGATCGTGGTGGCCAGCGTGTCTATGAGGTGCCATCGCCCGGCGACCTGCGCACGGGCGACCGGGTGCGTCTCTACGGAGGGCAGATCTCGCGCATGTGAGCCGCCGGGCGGCCTATGCAGCACTACGGGCCCGCTTGGGGCCCGTAGTGTTTTGTCAGGGGTGGCCGTGGACTCAATGCAGCAGGTCGCTGCCTGGTGCCTGGGGCTGGATGCGGAAGAAACCCGTGCCGGCCGAGCCCCGTCCGATTTCCTCCTCCGTGGCTTCGCGCACGCCGTGCACCTTGATCTGCAGCCGCAGCGCGATGCCGGCCAGGGGGTGGTTGCCGTCGAGCACCACATGCTCCGGATAGAGCTGCGCCACGGTGTACAGCGCGTCGCGCGGCGCATCGGGGTGGATGCCCGTGGGTAAGGCTGTGCCGTCGAAGGTCATGCCTTCCTCGATGTCCTCGGGGAAGAGCTTGCGGGGCTCCAGAAACAGGAGTTTGTCCTGGTAGTCGCCAAAGGCTTCCTCGGGCTCCAGGTGCAACGAAAGTTCGGCGCCCACGCCGTGCCCCTGCAGCGCCTGCTCGATGCGGGCGAGCAAGTCATCGCCGCCGACCAGAAACTCCACGGGATCGTCGAGCACGTCCAGTTCTTCGCCCAGCGTGTCTTTCAAGACCCAGGTCAAGGCGACCACACATTGTTCGGTAATTTCCATAGGAGAATTGTCGCAGTTCGTTCCCTTGCCGCGCTGGCGGCCTTATCGATTCCATGGATGTTCAACAACCACTGGCCTTGCTCGGGGGCCTGAGCCCGGCGCAATTCATGCGCCGCCACTGGCACAAGAAGCCGCTGCTCGTGCGGCAGGCCATTCCGGGCTTCAAGCCGCCGGTGGCACGTGCCGCGCTGTTCGAGCTGGCGGGCCGCGAGGAGGTCGAGTCCCGCTTTATCCAGCACAAGGACGGGAAGTGGCTGCTGCGCCATGGGCCGCTGCCGCGTCGTTCCCTGCCGTCGCTGCAGACGCGCGAGTGGACGGTGCTGGTGCAGGGCGTGGATCTGCATGACGACACCACCCATGCGCTGATGCAGCAGTTCCGCTTCGTGCCCGAGGCGCGGCTGGACGACCTGATGATCAGCTATGCCAGCGACGGCGGTGGCGTGGGGCCGCACTTCGACAGCTATGACGTGTTCCTGCTGCAGGCCCATGGCCGGCGGCGCTGGCGCATCGGCCGGCAGAAAAACCTGGCGCTGCGCGAGGGACTGCCGCTCAAGATCCTGGCTGACTTCGAGCCCGAGGAGGAGTACGTGCTGGAGCCGGGCGACATGCTCTACCTGCCGCCGCGCTGGGCGCACGACGGCATTGCCGAAGGGGAGTGCATGACCTATTCCGTCGGTTTCCGTTCGCCCAATCGCGCGGGGCTGGCCCATGAGGTGCTGCTGCGCATGGCAGACGCCGCGGCGGACGACGATGCGTCACTCATCTATCGCGATCCGCGCCAGGAGGCCGTGAGCGGGCCGGGCGCCATTCCCGCCGACCTGCAGGCGTTTGCGCGCGATGCGGTGCAGCGTGCGCTGCAGCAGCCACTGGCGCTGGAATGTGCCCTGGGAGAGGCGCTGACCGAGCCCAAGCCCAACGTGTGGTTCGAGCCCTTGGCGGTCGCAGGCATGCTGGAGAGTCTGGTACTGGACCGGCGCACGCGCATGATGTACGACGACAAGCATGTCTTCATCAATGGCGACAGCTACCGCGCCGCGGGACGGGATGCGGCGCTGATGCGCCGCTTGGCGGATCGGCGCCATCTGGATGCGCGCGATCTGGCGCAGGCCAGCGACGCGGCGCTGGAGCTGCTGTCATCTTGGTGCGAGGCGGGATGGGCCCACGCCGGCCCGCCAGCCTGACGCGGGGCGCATTGGCACGCCGGCCATGGGAGTGGCATATGGGCAATGGTTTTAGCAATGTGGAGTCGGCGCTGCCTTCGGGACGCTTCGAAGGACGCGTGGAGTTCCAGCAACTGGTGCGCGATGCCCTGGCGTGCGCTGCGCTTGAGGGCTGGCCGGAGCTGCTCCTGTGCGACGCGACTTTCCACGACTGGCCCCTGGGCGAGCGCGCGGTGGCCGACTCGCTGCAGCAGTGGGCGCGCGCTGGGCGGCGCTTCACCATGATCGCGGCCGGTTTCGACGAGATCGTGCGGCGGCATGCGCGCTTTGTTCAATGGCGTGTGCGATGGGACCACATCATCGTGTGCCGCAGGGCTGCAGTGGCGGACCCGCAGGATCTGCCCAGCGCCATCTGGTCGCCGCATTGGGTGCTGCAGCGGCATGATCCATTGCGCTGCCATGGCGTAACAGGGCGGGAGCCCGAGCGGCGCGTGCTGTTGCGCGAGTCGATCAACGAATGGGCAGAGCGCAAAAGCAGTCCAGGCTTTCCCGCTTCCGTACTGGGTTTGTGAGCCGAAAACCGTGCCGCTGATGTGCAACGAAACGCCCCTGATGTAACAAGGGTAGCGAGTCCTTCGTGTTATCCACTATTGACGAAATCTTCCTATAATTTCCGGCTGGTATAGCCCCTGGTGTCGTTGTGCACCGCTGCCGGGCCTGCCGCTGCAAGAGGCGGGTGCCATGGCATTTCATAACAATCATTTGTCCATATAGGAAACTGCAATGAAGAACTCCGTCGTTCTGGCTGCCCTGATCGCTGCTGCTGCTCTCGCCGCTTGCGGCAAGAAGGAAGAGCCCGCTCCTGCACCGGCACCTGCTCCCGTGGAAGCTCCCGCTCCTGCGCCCGCTCCGGAACCCGCACCCGCTCCTGCAGAAGCACCTGCTTCCGCAGAGGCTCCCGCTGCTGCCGCTACCGATGCGGCTGCCGACGCCGCCAAGGCTGCAGCCGACGCTGCTGCTGGCGCCGCCGCTGGCGCTGCTTCCGCCGCCAAGTAAGCGCACGGCTACCGGGCCTCAGGGCCCGCTTGCACGCAAAACCCCGTACCGTCTGGTCGGGGTTTTGTGCTTTTGGAGTGTGTCCGTTAGCGGAGCGGCCTGCATTGAGCCGGGACACGCCTTCGCGAGGTGTCGGGCTGTGCGTGATGACGCTGGCATCAAGCCAGGTGCGCACGCAAGCGCTGCACCCACTTGCGCAGGTGGGTGCAGCGTAGGAGGGCTTACTTGAGGTCGTCGACCAGCACGCGCACGATGCGCTGTGCGTTGGCCGAGGATTCAGGCGCGCCGGCCGCGTTTAGCACCGAAACCGTGCTTTGATTGCCCTCGCTGCGCACCACGATACGGTACTTGAGAGGCGGCACGGCATCGGGAGAGCTGTTGAAGATCTTGCTGAAGAAGCCTTGCTCCTTCTTTTCCGTCGGGGCCACGTAGCGCACGAAGTACACGCCCTGGCTGCGGTCGCGGTCTTCCACGGTGAAGCCTGTGCGGTCCAACGACACGCCAACACGGCGCCATGCGCGATCAAACCCTTCCTCCAGTTGCACCACGGGCACGTTGTTCACCGTGGCCTGGCGGGCAGTGGGTGTGGATGGCATGGGGGCAGCCGCCGCGGCTTTGGATTGCTCCTCGCTCACACCGAGCTTGACCATCAGGCGACGCAGGAATTCGGTCTCCAGTTCAGGATCGGCTGGACGCGGTTGCCACACCGTGTTTTCCTTCTGGCTGTTGGTGTAGACCTCAATCATGCCCCGGTGGCTGACGTAAATCTCGGTGCCACCGTTGGCAGTCCGTTCCAGGCGGGTGCGGAACTTGTCGCGCTCGCCCGTGGAGTACAGCGAATCGAAGACCTTGCCGATGGTGGAGCGGATGATGTCCTGCGGCAGCTTGGCGCGGTTTTCTGCCCAGTCGGTTTCCAGAATGCCTAGATTGGACTGTTCCACGGTATAGACGAAGCCGTTTTCGATCCAGAAGTCGCGCACCGGCTCCCAGAGTTGGTCTGCGGGCCGATCCACGACCAGCCAGCGCTGGTTGCCGTCGCGCTCAATGCGCACGTCTCCGATGGACTTGGGCGCTGCACTGGCGGCACCACGGGGCTGCTGTGCCTGGCCAGCCTCAAAGGCTGCTGCCGACACCACTCCTCCAGGCACTGTGTAGCGCGTGTCGCGCGAAAGTTGGCTCAGGTCCGGTGGAACCTCCAGCGTCGGGCCCTTGGTGGCGCTTTTGTAGTCAATCTTGTCGTTCTCCAGGACGGAGCAGGCAGACAGGGTTACGGCAAGGCCCAGCAGGCCCAAGCGGGTGGTAGCGTTCACGCGAAAATCCTCATTGGTCCGAGACTGGCCAAGCGTGCGGGCACGCCCGGCGAAGTGGCATCAGGCGTTGGTGGATGGCAGCAGACCTGCAGCGCGCAGGGCGGCCTCGACCACGGCTTCGTTGCCTTGGCCCAGGGGCGTCATGGGCAGGCGCATGGCGCCGCCGCACAGGCCCATGCGCTGCATGGCCCATTTCACCGGAATGGGGTTGGCTTCGACAAACAGGTGCTTGTGCACCGGCAGCAGGCGGAACTGGATCTCCATGGCGCGGCGGGTGTCGCCAGCGATGGCGGCCACGCACAGCTCGTGCATCAGCCGGGGCGCCACATTGGCCGTGACGCTGATGTTGCCCTGGCCGCCGCAGAGCATCAGGGCCACGGCGGTGGGGTCGTCGCCCGAGTACACGGCAAAGCCCTTGGGCACGTCGCGGATCAGCCACTGTGCACGCTCGATGTTGCCCGTGGCTTCCTTGATGCCCACGATGCCGGGCACCTGCGTCAGGCGCAACACGGTTTCGTGCTGCATGTCCGCCACGGAGCGGCCGGGCACGTTGTAGAGCACCATGGGCAGGTCGCCCACGGCTTCGGCAATCGCCTTGAAGTGCCGGTATTGGCCTTCCTGCGTGGGCTTGTTGTAGTACGGCACCACTTGCAGCTGGCTGTCGGCGCCGACCTTCTTGGCGAACCTGGCCAACTCAATGGCCTCGGCCGTGGAGTTGGCGCCGCAGCCGGCCATGATGGGCACACGCTTGGCTGCTTGCTCCACGGATACGCGGATGATCTCGCAATGCTCCTCCACGTTCACCGTGGGCGATTCGCCCGTGGTGCCAACGACGCCGATGCAGTCCGTACCTTCTGCGATGTGCCAGTCAATGAGTTTGCGCAGCGTGGGATAGTCCACACTGCCGTCGTCATGCATGGGAGTGACGAGGGCGACGATGCTGCCGGTCAGGGGGGCGCTGGAAAAGGTCATGTCCGCGTTCAGAAACGGTAAAAGAACATTCTAACTATGGCCCGTCATCGGGTGGATCAAACGAGGGCCCAGGGCTGTTGTGCGGTTGGCCGGATTTCATGGCCGCCTGAAGGCTGCCATGAAACTGGTGGCGTCGATGCGTGCCGGCAAATAAGTGGCTCTCATGGGAACGATCTGCCCCAGGCGCAAGCCTTCAGTCGCCTTCTTCAAACACCAGGGAGGGCGTGGCCATGACGCGTGCGGTGTCGGCGAGGTTGGCGATGAGGTGGTTGGCAAAGTAGCTGTTCTGCGTATCGGGCTCCAGTGCCGCCACGGCCAGGTTGGCCAGGGGCTGATTCAGAGGCACGTAGTAGCTTCCGCCGGGCACGTCGATGGCGCTGCGCATTGGCGTGACCTGTGCGCGGATGATGGGGCTTGCCCCGGCGACGGCCCCGCGCACGTCTTGCCGTTCGGCGGTTTCACGGCTGGTTTCCTGGTAGATGTCTGCCAGCACGGACCCTGGCTCGGCCACGCGCATGACTTGCACGCCCAGGAGCTTCAGGCGCTCCACGGCGTCGCCGGCGCTGGCCGCGAGCCAGTAGCCGCAGGGGCGGGGGCGTTTTTTCAGTGTTTTCAGCTGGAGTGAGGAGTTCCACGCCACGTTCAGCGTGTGGTCCGCGCCCGTGGCCGGGTCGAGCATGAGCAGATCGTGCTGGGTAGGCGTGGGACCGGCTTCCACCACGATCTCGCCGCGGCAGGCCAGGGCAGCGGTGTCGCGCGCTACGAAGGAGCGCACTTGCTCCAGATTGTCGGCACGCTCCACCGTGCTTCGCAGTGCGCTGGTGACGGCGACCACCTGCGAGTGCACGCGGCGCTGGATGTGCGTGCGGCCAATGCCTATGCCGCGGGACTCCACCAGCAGGCTGACAGCGTTCTTCAGGCCGTGCACATTGCGTCCGGTGTCGGGTTGCGTGCCGCCCATGGAGACGCGCAGGTCATCGGGGCGTGTGGAGGTGGTGTAGTACCACTCCTGGCTCAGCCCCTCGGCATCAAGCGCCTTCACCATGGGCTGGTGAAACCACTTCAGCGACGCCTCGGTCATGAACTCGGGCACGTTGGCCGTGGTGGCATGCTGCAGGAGCACGTCATAGCGCTGGATCGCGTTGAATTTCTCCAGGAAGCGCCCGGCGACGGTGTACTCGTGCGCGTCAACGATGGCGATGGGGCGGTAGTTGCGCGCCAGCTTGGCCACCGCCTGGGCCTCGGGCGTCTGCAGCAACAGATGGTCGCGGTTCATGTCGATGCCATTGGACGTCACGCGTTGGCCTGTGTCGGAGCCGTCTGGATTGGCGCGCGGCACGATGATCACGTTGATGCGATCCAGCATGGGTTCCAGCAGGCCTTGTGCCAATTCACGGGCGACGATCAGCAGCGCTTCGCTGCCGGCGGGCTCATCACCGTGCTGCTGGCCGATCAGCAGCACCGTGGGGCGGCCGCTTGCGTCGAGTGCGGCTGCATCGGTGCCGGTGGCTCGGGTGAGTACCAGGGCGTGAATGGGGGACCCGCGTTGCGACAGTCCCAGGTCCAGCATTTCCGCGCGCGTGGCGCCGGTTTGCGACGCGGCCAGGTTGCGCAGCCATTGCGTGAGTTCGGCGTTGGTGGTGAAGGCGCGGCGTCCTTCGACCAGGCCGGGCGTCTCGTAGCGCACGGATGGGTCGGGGAATCGAGCCGCTACGGCGGCGCTGTAGGGCAGTTGGACGGGAGGGGCACTTGCCACACCAGGCGTGAGTGGTGACGCCGGCACAGGTGAGGTGACAACCGTGCCGGGCTGTACTGCACCCAGCGGTGGAGGTACGGTGCGTGGCGCCTTCTGTACGGGGGCGGGCGAGGAGGCCGCGGGTGCTTGCGCGGGCCAGGGCGGCAACGGGGTGCTCGAGCATGCGGAAAGCATCACCACGGCTAGTAATGCGGCACCACGGTGGCGTGCAAGGGGGCTGGCCAGGGGCCGGCATGTGAAGCTGTAGGGGCGGGTCTTCGGCATCGTCATGGTGGGTGGCGGTAGCGGTCTCGTGGGGGAAGATGTTACCCGGCACGGTGCCGGGTCATGTGGCGCACCCTGCGTGTGCCAAAGTGGGTGGCATCAGAAAAAAGCCCGGCGGTGCCGGGCTTGTTGCTGGGGGTGCTGCGTGTCAGCGGCCGAAGCCACCGCCACCGCGCGGACCACGCGAGCCTCCGCCGCCGCTGTTGCGGAAGCCGCCACGGCGGTCTTTGTTGGCCATGCTGTCCACGCTGGTGCGCATCGGGTCGGGCTGCGCGCCGCGGCCGCCCGCGCCGTGGCGCGGGCCAATGCCGATGTGGCCGAGCTGGGTGCCCAGGTGGGCGTTTTCGCCGCGCGGCTGGCTGTCATCGAAGCGGCGATTGCCCCCTCCATTACCGACACCACTGCCGCCGCGGCGGCGTCCGCCCGCGGCATTCTGCGGCTGCTGCTGGCCACGCGGACCTGCGGGGCGGCCATTGCTGTTCGCGTTCGCGGGACGGCCCCCGCCACCGGCGGCACGTTGACCATCGCCTTGGCCGCCTTGGCCGCCTTGGCCGCCTTGGCGGCCGCCCCGTGGCGTACCCTGGGCGGCCTTGTTGGTGCGGATGCGCTCCATCATCTCCTGGCGCGCAGACTTGGCGGCCGCCTGCATGACCTCGCGGCTGGGTGGCTTGCCGGCGCCGCCCCAGATGGTCTGGCGCCCCATGGCGATGGGTTCGGCCTTTTCACCTTCGTCGGGGCCAAAGCCATCGATGACCTGCACGGGAATCTCTTGCTTCGTGAAGCGTTCGATCTCCATCATGAAGCCTTCCTCGTCCATGCAGACCAGGCTGACGGCGTGGCCCTCGCGGCCCGCACGGCCGGTGCGGCCGATGCGGTGCACGTAGTCCTCGGATACGTTGGGAATCTCGTAGTTCACCACATGCGGCAGGTCGTCGATGTCAATGCCGCGTGCTGCAATATCTGTAGCAACCAGGGCGCGAATCTGGCCTGTCTTGAAGCCATCCAGCGCCTGCGTGCGGGCGCTCTGGCTCTTGTTGCCATGCAGTGCCATGGCGCTCACGCCGTTCTTGGTGAGGTATTCGGCCACATTGTTGGCGCCAAACTTGGTTCGCGTGAACACCAGCACCTGGCTCCAGTCGTGTTGCTGGATGATGTGCAGCAGCACCTGCTTCTTCTTGGCGCGGCCCACGGGGTGGATCACCTGGCTGATGCGCTGCACCGTGGTGTTGCGGGGCGTGACCTGGATGCTTTGCGGGTTGCGCAGCAGGCTGTTGGCCAGTTCGCGGATGTCGTCGCTGAAGGTTGCGGAGAACAGCAGGCTTTGCTTGTCGGCCGGTAGCAAGGCCAGCACCTTCTTCACGTCGTGGATGAAGCCCATGTCCAGCATGCGGTCGGCCTCATCCAGCACCAGGATCTCGACCGTGGACAGGTCCATAAAACCCTGCTGCTGCAGGTCCAGCAGGCGGCCGGGAGTGGCCACGAGCACGTCCACACCGCGCTTGATGCGGTCGATTTGCGGGTTCATACCCACGCCGCCGAAGATCACGGTGGAACGGATGTCCAGGTGCTTGCCATAGTCACGCACGGATTCCTCGACCTGCGCGGCCAGTTCCCGCGTGGGAGTCAGCACCAGGGCGCGTACGCCCTTACCGCCAAACTTGTTGGTGGGCACGCTGCCTTGGGCCAGACGGTGCAGCATGGGCAGCGTGAAGGCCGCGGTCTTGCCGGTGCCGGTTTGTGCACCAGCGAGCAGATCCTGGCCGGCGAGTACCGCCGGAATAGCCTGGGCCTGGATGGGGGTCGGGGTCTCGTAACCCTGTTCTTGCACGGCACGCAAAATGGCCGGCGCCAGCTTCAGTTCTTCAAATGTCATGTAGTTGGATGCGCCCATCCGGGGCGCTGGGTATCGGCCTGTTGCGGGCGACTTTACGGGTCGCCGAGCCAGTTCAGTAGGCAGATGAGTTCAAGAGTGGGAGCCCGGAAGGTGCTTCCATCGTCCCCAGCCTTTCTAGGCTGATGCCGCGGGCAACTGGAGCCCATGGCGAGCGCTATTGTCGCATGCGCCGATAATCGCTGCTTCCGCGCGAATTTTTTTGCCCGTTTTCTGAACAAGATCCATGGCCCAATACGTTTTCTCGATGAACCATGTCACCAAGACCGTGCCGCCCAAGCGGCAGATCTTGAAGGACATTTCCCTCAGTTTCTTCCCCGGCGCCAAGATTGGCGTGCTGGGCCTGAATGGCTCCGGCAAGTCCTCGCTGCTGAAGATCATGGCCGGCGTGGACAAGGAGTTCGAAGGCGAGGCGCTGCCCATGCCTGGCCTGTCTATCGGTTACCTGCCCCAGGAGCCGCAGCTCAATCCCGAGCACACGGTGCGCCAGGCCGTGGAAGAAGCCATGGCCGAGGTGAACAACGCCAAGGCCCGCTTGGAAGAGGTGTACGCCGCCTACGCCGAAGAGGATGCCGACTTTGACGCCCTGGCGAAGGAGCAGGGTGAACTGGAGGCCATCATCGCCGCCGCCGGCACCGATTCCGAGCACCAGCTGGAAATCGCCGCCGACGCCCTGCGACTGCCTGCCTGGGACGCCATCATTGGCCAGCTCTCCGGCGGTGAAAAGCGCCGCGTGGCGCTGTGCAAGCTGCTGCTGTCCAAGCCCGACATGCTGCTGCTGGACGAACCCACCAACCACTTGGACGCCGAGTCCGTGGACTGGCTGGAGCAGTTCCTGCACCGCTTCAGCGGCACCGTGGTGGCCATCACCCACGACCGCTACTTCCTGGACAACGCGGCCGAGTGGATTTTAGAACTGGACCGTGGCCACGGCATCCCCTACAAGGGCAACTACTCCGACTGGCTGATCCAGAAGGGCAACCGCCTGGAAGCCGAACAGAAGGGCGAGGAAGCCCGCGCCAAGGCACTGAAGAAGGAATTGGAGTGGGTGCGCCAGAACGCCAAGGGCCGCCAGGCCAAGTCCAAGGCGCGTATTGCGCGCTTCGAGGAACTGAGCGACTACGAATACCAGCGCCGCAACGAAACCCAGGAAATCTTCATTCCTGTGGCAGAGCGCCTGGGCTCCAAGGTCATCGAATTCAACAACGTCTCCAAGGCCTTTGGCGACCGTCTGCTGATCGACAACCTGTCGATGAACATTCCGGCCGGCGCCATCGTCGGCATCATCGGCCCGAACGGTGCCGGTAAGTCGACCCTGTTCAAGCTGATCGCCGGCAAGGAGCAGCCCGATTCCGGCACGGTGGACATCGGCCAGACCGTGAAGATGGCTTTTGTGGACCAGCACCGCGATGCGCTGGCCGATGACAAGACCGTGTGGGAGGACATCTCCGGTGGTCTGGACATGATCAACGTGGGCAAGTTCACCATGGCGTCGCGCGCCTATGCCGGCCGCTTCAACTTCAACGGACAGGACCAGCAGAAAAAGGTGGGCAACCTCTCGGGCGGTGAGCGCGGCCGCCTGCACCTGGCCAAGACGTTGATCCAGGGGGGCAACGTCCTGCTGCTGGACGAGCCTTCCAATGACCTGGATGTCGAAACGCTGCGCGCGCTGGAAGATGCCTTGCTGGAATACGCGGGCACGGTGCTCGTGATCAGCCACGACCGCTGGTTCCTGGACCGTATCGCCACCCACATCCTGGCGGCAGAGGGCGACAGCCAGTGGGTCTTCTTCGATGGCAATTACCAGGAATACGAAGCCGATAAGAAAAAACGATTGGGCGAGGAAGGGGCCCAACCGAAGCGTATGCGCTACAAGGCACTCAAATAACCGCTTACAGGTAGTAGCATTGGGCGAGTCCCCGCCCATTCTTTCTCTCCCTTGCCATGCCCCTATCAGCGTCCCGCGCCAGAACGGTTTTTCGCGCATGCGTCGTCAATGCCGTGAGGGACGGCGAGGCGCTGATGGGGCAATTGATCAGCGTCACGTCCGGCGCGTTGACTGAGGGAGAGTCCTCCAGCCGCGACATCCGGCAGCGCAGCCTGATCGGCGATGCGCTGCGCCTGCTCAAGGAGCACCAGGCAGCGCTCATCAAGGCCTATCCCATGGCCTTGCTGGAGATCTTTGCCGAGGGGCCGTCGGCACCCAAGATGCGGCCGGGGCAAGAGACGGGCATGGACTTTGGCGAGCTGGCGCTGATGGACGATGCCGACGTTCTGGCGCAGGTGGAACTGTCGCGGGCGCAGCAGATAGCCATGCATGCCACCGAGGCCACACTGGCCGAACTCAATACCCTGGTGAGCTCCGCCCAGGGCCTGCACAGCGTGCAGCCCGAGCGCAACCCGTTCCGGCCCGAGAACTACATACGCGCATTGCAGCAGGTGGTGGGCGAAACCGGTGTGACCGGCGAGGTGCGCCAGCTGTGGATGAGCCACATGCGGGAGTTGCTGGGTCAGCAGCTCGTCAGCACCTACAAGCGCGCAGCCCAAAGCCTGCGCGAGCATGGCGTGGAGCCGGTGGGCTACGCGGTGGCTGGCATGCATGGCGCCCGCAGCGTCCACGGCGGTGCGTATGCAAGCAGCAGCCAGATGGGCGTGGGCTACGCGCCGTCGGCCTATGGTGCTCCGGGTAGCGAGCACGGGGCGCACAGTGCCTATGGCCGTGGCTATGGCTCGGGCTGGGCGGGGGCGTCCGGCAACGTGCCCTTGGCACCCGCCGCCGAAGAAGCCATGCTGACCGTGGGCATCCTGCGCCAGATGCTGGCGGGCGGGGGCGATCCGTTTGCCTACGATGCCGCGCGTGGCGGGTATGCGCCCGCCGTGGCCGGCGGCGGCTACGTACCCTTGGCGGCCGCAGAGGCGATGGAAGACATTGCGCAGCTTGAACGCATCGTGGGGCGCCTGGCGGGCGGGGCTCCGGTGCCGGTGAGCGGCTGGAGCGCCGCCGTGGCTCCAACTCCTGCCATGGCATCGCCCGACCGCACGGCGCAGGAGATCGTGGGCCGCATGATGGACAACATTGCGCAGGATTCGCGCCTGTTGCCTCCCATGCAGCGTGCCGTGCAAAGCCTGGAGCCGGCGCTCAAGGAGCTGGTGCGCCATGACTCGCGCTTTTTCTCGGATGAGCAGCATCCGGCCCGCCGGTTGCTCGACGAACTCACCCAGCGCAGCCTGGCCTTCAACAGCGAGGGGCAGCCGGGCTTCAGCCGGTTCATGCGCCTGGTGAACGAGGCCGTGGGGCACCTGGCCACGGTCGAGATCAAGGACGCCGTGCCTTTCGAGCATGTGCTCAAGGCACTGGAGAAGGCCTGGTCGGCGCAGGAACGCAAGCAACGTGAGCGCCATGAGGCCCAGCAGCGCGAACTGCTGCAGCGCGAGCAGCGCGAGCTGCTGGCCGAGAAGATCGCCGCCAACATCGGGCAGTTGCCCGATGCCGACAAGGTGCCGCAGGACTTGCTGGCCTTCGTGACCGGGCCCTGGGCCGATGTGGTGGCGCTGGCGCAAAGCAGCCAGCCGCCGGGGAGCGGCGACGATCCGGGAGGCTATCTGGCATTGGTGCCGCTGCTGTTGTGCTGCGCCCAGCCAGACCAGTTGCGTGCCGATCCCGAGCGCCTGGGCCATGCCATTGCCGACATGGCGCCGACGGTGCGCCGCGGGCTGGAGAGCATTGCCTACCCCGAAGAGCGCATCGTCGAGGTGCAGGAACGCCTGGCCGGCCTGCAGCGCGAGGCGCTGGAATATGCGGCCGCAGGCGCGGCAGTGGCGGACACGGGGCCGGAAACCAGGGAGGGAGACATCGCGCCGCACGACATGCCGGTTGTGGCCGAAGAAGCTCCCGCGCCAGCCACGCCTGCCCAGCCGCCGCTGCGAATCGGGCAGTGGGTGGAGATCGTCAACAACCAGCGTGCTGTGCGCACCCAGCTCACCTGGAGCAGCCCGCACCACACGCTGTTCCTGTTCACAGCGGCGGACGGCAGCACGCAGTCGATGACGCGGCGCATGATCGACAAGCTGGCGGGCGAGGGCGCCTTCCGGTTGATCTCGGCGCAGCCGGTGGTGGACCGGGCATTGCGCGCGGTGCGCGGCAAGCCGGACAGGCAGCGCTGAGGGGCGGCAGGCCTCTCAGGCAGCCGAACGAGGCAGCCGCCTGCGCACCAGCTGGATGTGGTTGCGCAGGGCATACAGCTCGTCGGCGTAGGACAGCGGCACGCTCACCTTTTCCACCTGGGCTTCCAGGCGGTCGAGCCGTTCGCGCAACTCGTCGGGCGTGGCCTGGCCGGCCTCCAGGTCGTCCTCGACCTCGCGCAGGTGCCCGTACCAGCGGAACACGCGCGAGCGCACGCGGAACTGGTACAGCGGCGGCACGACGCGCGACAGCGGCAGCATCACCGCGATCAAGATACCCAGCACCAGCCACATGCGCTCGACCAGGTTGGCGATCCAGAACGGCAGGTAGCGTTGCAGCAGCGGCGCGGGCTCATTGATGGCGCGCTCTCCCTCCTTGGCGATGGGCAGCTCGGCATGGCGTGTGCTGGGGAACTCGCGGGCACGGTTGAACCAGCCTGCGCTGCCGTGGATGGTCTGCGCGCTCTGCGCGAAGAGCTGCAGCAGGGCCGGGTGCGTGTCCTCGTGCGCCAGCAGCGAGGTGGTGGAGGCCACCAGCCGTACGTCGCGCGGCGGCACGTTGGCCGCCAGGTCGACCACGCCGCGCGGCAGCGTCACCGGCGTCAGGAAGGGAAAGCGCCGGCTGTAGGCCTCGTTCTGCGCAAAGCTCATGAGCTGCACGCCGGGCGTCTGCAGCAGCATCTGCACCATGAGCGACTCGGGCGCCGAGGCGAACACCAGCGCATCGAGCCGGCCGGCCAGAAACTCCACCGTGGCCGGCGTTTGCTCCAGCTGCGTGAGCGTGAGTGCGCCGGGCGGAACGCGGTTGGCCTCCAGCAGCCGTTCCATGAGCGTGGGCACGCCGCTGCCGGGAGAGCCCACGTTCACGCGCAGGCCGCGCAGCTGGTGCAGTCCGTCAAGGCGTCCCGACCGATGGATGCGGTGCGCCACATCGCTGCGGTAGAACAACCAGATGGGTTCGACGAACAGACTGCCCAGCGAAAGCAGGGCATCGCCGTCCTCGGGGCGCAACTCGCCCGTTCCGCCTTGCACGAAGGCCAGGTCCGCGCGGCCGTCACGCAGAAGCTGCAGGTTGGAGGAGGAGCCGTCGCTGGGCAGCAGCCGCACCTCGATGCCATTGGCCGCCAGCGCTTCCTGGTAGCGTTTGCCAAAGGCCTCGTAGGCGCTTTGCGCGGGGCCGGTGGCCAGCGTCACCGTGCGGGGCGGTGCGGGGTTCAGCCACCAATAGGCCAGGCCAACCAGCCCCAGGCACAGGATGGCCAGGGGGCCCGCGGAGAGCAGCAGGTCGCGCAGCGACAGCAGCAGGTTGCGCAGGCGGCGCGACATCTGTCCCATGGCTATCCCTTCGCGGCCAGATCGGCGTGGCAGTGCAGCACCAGGCCCTCGGCCGTGGCTATCGTGCGTGCTGCCAGCACGGCGCGCACGGTGGCTCGGGCCACAGCCTCGGCCGCCATGGTGGCCAGCACCATCATGCCCGGGTGCTGCGCCCGCTTGCCGGTGGCCAGGGTGAACAGCGTGTCGCCGTCGCTCATGGTGTGCACGGGGTTGATGCTGCGCGCCAGCCCGTCGTGGCCGGCCAGGGCCAGGCGCTGGGCCTGTACCTTGGAGAGCCGGGCATCGGTGGCAATCACGCCGATGGTGGTATTGCTGCCCGCCAGCATCGGGTGGGGCGGTTCACCGCGCAGCAGGGCGCGGCGCGTATCGCGCAGGGCCTGCCCATCAGCCGTGCGCGCGCCCGCCAGGGGCAGGCCGGTGCCGGGGTCGACCACATCCCCCACGGCGTTGCAGGCAATCAGAGCGCCCACGGTCACGCCGCCCACGCGTACCGACGCCGTGCCCAGCCCGCCCTTCATGGCGTGCGGCATGCCGAACATCTTGCCCACCACGGCCCCGGCGCCGGCGCCCACGTTGCCCTCGGCGGGCGGCAGGCAGGTGGCGGCGGCGCAGGCGGCGTAGCCGGCGGCCGCATCCGGGCGGATCTTCATGTCGCCCACGGCCAGGTCGAACAGCACGGCCGCGGGCACCAGCGGCAGGCGGCCCACGCCCACGTCCAGTCCCACGCCTTGCTCCTCCAGCCAGCGCACGGCGCCCGTGGCGGCGTCCAGGCCCCAGGCGCTGCCGCCGGCCAGCATGACCGCGTGCACGCTGTCCACCAGGTTGCCGGGGGCCAGCAGGTCCGTTTCGCGCGTGCCGGGTGCGGCGCCGCGCACGTCCACGCTCGCCACGGCGCCCTCGCGTGCGATGACCACGCTACAGCCCGTGGGGCGGCGTGCGTCCGTGTAGTGGCCCACCTCGATTCCGGGCACATCGGTGATCGCACCGGCCGACGGGTTGTGTTTGTCAAATGGCATAGCGCGCCGATTATCAAGGGAGCCGGTGCGCGGGGCGGCGCGCTGGCTGCCACGGGCATTTCGGGTTGGGCGGCTGCGCGGGGATGGGGGTTGTGATTGCAAATACATTAATTTGCATAAGCATCAGTTTTTATATTTGTTGTGTGTCTGAGCTGTTCTTTTGATACTACGTCCCGTTGGTGCCGCACAAGCCGGCTCCGCACCGTACACGGACGACACGCACCCGGTGGCAGGCAGGCCGCAGAGGGCGCGTGCCGCCGGATCACATTCACAGAGAACGCAGGTGCCCGTTGTGCACCGGGAGATAGACACCCATGACCGCCCGCTTCCATACCCGCCGCTCCGTGCTGAGCATTGCCGCTTCCATCGCCGCCGTCACCGCAGCCTCGTTGGGCCTGACCGCAACGGCCATGGCCCAGGACGCCAGCAAGAAGCAGATCGTGATCGGCGGCACCGCAGGTTCCAACATCGACCAGCTGCAGGCAGGCATCGTGCCCCTGCTGCAAAAGAAAGGCTACAAGGTCAAGCTGGTCGAGTTCAACGACTACGTACAGCCCAACCTGGCGCTGGCCGATGGCTCGCTGGACGCCAATTTCTTCCAGCACGAGGTGTATTTCAACCAGTTCAAGGGCGACCGCAAGCTGGATCTGTCGGCCCTGGTGCAAGGCCCCATTGCTCCGATGGGCGTGTATTCCAAGCAGCGCAAGTCCCTGGCGGAACTGAAGGACGGCGACCGTGTGGCCCTGCCCAACGACCCCAGCAACCTGGCGCGCGGCATCCTGCTCCTGCAGCAGGCGGGCCTGGTGAAGCTGAAGGAGGGCGTGAACCCGCTGCGCGTGTCGGAGCTGGACCTGGCCTCCAACCCCCGCAAGATCAAGCTGGTGCCGCTGGATGCCGCCCATCTGCCCCGTGCGCTGGATGACACGCAGTACGCCATCATCAACGGCAACTTCGCCATCTCCTCCGGCCTGAAGCTGCAAGAGGCCGTGCTGCTGGAAAAGACCCCCGAGCATTACCTGAACATCGCCGCCGTGAAGACCAAGGACCGGAACACGCAGTGGGCCAAGGACCTGGAGGCGGCCTTCCGTTCGCAGGAATTCAAGACCGTGGTGGACACCAAGTTCGCGGGCTATGCCAAGCCCGGCTTCCTGCAGTAAACGCCATCGGCGGCGGCGCACCGTCCGCCGCAGCGGTCTGCGGTGCGCCAGGCAGGCGTGGCGGACCCCTAAGCTCCTGCCAGGTCAGGGCTTTCCATGGCGCAGCCGCAGGGCATTCGCGATCACAGACGCCGAACTCAGGCTCATCGCCAGCGCGGCGATCATGGGCGACAGCAACCAGCCGGAGAACGGATACAGGACGCCCGCTGCCACGGGGATGCCCAGGCCGTTGTAGATGAAGGCAAACAGCAGGTTCTGCTTCATGTTGCGAACCGTGTCTTCGGACAAAGTACGCGCCGTGGCGATGCCGCGCAGATCGCCCTTGACCAGGGTGAGCTGGGCACTGCTCATGGCCACATCGGTGCCCGTGCCCATCGCGATGCCAACGTCGGACTGGGCCAGCGCCGGCGCATCGTTGATGCCGTCCCCCGCCATCGCCACCACGCGGCCTGTGCGCTGAAGCCGTTCAACCAATTGCAGTTTGTCGGCGGGTTGGACTTCACCGTGCACCTCGTCAATGCCCAGGCGCCGGCCCACCGCGCGCGCCGTGGTTTCGCCGTCGCCCGTGGCCATGATGATGCGCAGCCCTGCCGCCTGCAGCGCCGCCAGCGCTTCGGGCGTGGTGGTCTTGACCGGGTCGGTCACCGCCAGCACGCCGGCCAGTTGGCCATCGACGGCCAGGTACATCACGCTGGCGCCTTCGGCGCGGAACGCCTCGGCTTGCGTGAGCAGCGTATCGACCGCCACACCCTCTTGCTGCATCAGCGCCGTGTTGCCTAGCGCCAGGTGCCGCCCGCCGACGAGGCCGCGCACGCCGATGCCGGAGCCTGACTCGAAGTGCTCGGGCTTCTCCAGGGGCAGCCCGCGCTCGCGCGCGGCACGCACGATGGCGTCGGCCAAGGGGTGCTCGCTGCCCTGATCCAGGCTCGCGGCCAGGCGCAGCACATCGTCGGCGCTGGTGGTGCCCGCGCCCACGGCGCGGTCGAATGCGGGGCGGCCCTCCGTCAGGGTGCCGGTCTTGTCGACGATCAGCGTGTCCACCTTGCGCAGGTTCTCGATGGCCGCCGCATCGCGAAACAGTACGCCGTGCTGCGCGCCCCGTCCGGTGGCCACCATGATGGACATCGGCGTGGCCAGGCCCAGCGCGCAGGGGCAGGCAATGATCAGCACGGCCACGGCGTTGATCAGCGCATACACCCAGCTCGGTTGCGGCCCCCACAGGCCCCATGCAAAGAACGTGACCAAGGCGATCGCCACCACCGCGATCACGAACCCACCCGCCACCTGGTCGGCCATGCGCTGCATCGGTGCCTTGGATCGCTGTGCCTGTGCAACCATCTGCACGATCTGCGACAGCACGGTGGCGGCTCCGACCTTTTCCGATCGCATCACCAGCGCGCCGCTGGTGTTCAGCGTGGCGCCGATGAGCGGGTCGCCGGCGCGTTTGCTGACCGGCAGGGGCTCCCCGGTCAGCATGGATTCATCGACTGAGCTGCTGCCTTCGGTCACCACCCCGTCCACGGGCACCTTTTCGCCGGGGCGCACGCGCAGCAGGTCGCCGGTATGCACATGGCCCAAGGGCACGTCCTCTTCACTGCCGTCGGCATTGATGCGGCGCGCCGTCTTGGGGGCCAGGTCCAGCAGGGCCTTGATGGCCGCCGAGGTCTGGGAGCGGGCCTTCAGTTCCAGCACCTGCCCGAGCAGAGTCAGCGAGATGATGACCACCGCCGCCTCAAAGTACACGGCCACGCGTCCCATGGACACGAACGAGGCGGGGAATGCCTGCGGTGCCACTGTCGCGGCCACGCTGTAGGCAAAGGCGGCTCCCGTGCCCAATGCGATCGGCGTCCACATGTTGGGGCTGCGGTGAACCACCGACTGCCAGCCGCGCGCGAAGAACGGCCGGCCGGCCCACAGAACGACGGGCAGCGACAGCAGGAGCTCCAGCCAGCTTTGCGTGGCCATGTCCAGCCAGCCCAGCCTGTGCCCCAGCATGGCCAGCACCGCCACCACCACGGTCAGCGGCAGCGTCCACCAAAAGCGCCGGCTGAAGTCGCGCAGCTCGGGATTGTCATCGTCCAGGCGGGGCAGTTCAGGCTCCAGCGCCATACCGCACTTGGGGCAGGTGCCCGGGTGGTCCTGGCGGACTTCCGGGTGCATGGGGCAGGTGTAGATCGTCCCCGCGGGCTCGCCACCGGCAGGGCCGGGCGGTGTCGCCGATGCATGGCTGCCGGCGGCTGCGTGGTGTGCCTGGTGGGGCCGCGCTCCCTGGTCGCCGGGATGCGGGTGCGGATGGGCGGGTGGCCGGGGCGGGGAGGTCATGGGAACTCCTGGTTGGCCCCGGGGCCGAGGCACCGGGGCGGATGGGCGCGCGGGAATGCGCTCAGCGCACGGCTTCGATGTGGGTGATCAGCAGGGCGCCGTTCACCTCCTGGGCGCGAAAGCGCACCTTGTCGCCGGGCTTCAGGGCGCTGCCCTGGGCCGGGTCCTGGAGTGCGAAGACCATGGTCATGGGGGGCATGCCCAGGTTGGCGATCTCGCCGTGGCGGATGGTCAGCTTGCCGGTGCGCGCATCGCGCCGCGTGACTTCGCCGTCGCTCAGCGCCTGGGCGTCGTCCGCAGCGGCGGCGGCCGGCGCGGCGGCCGCTGGCTCGGGGGCATGGTGGGCATCATGGTCCGTGGCCTGCGCGTGGGCGCCGGTCCAGGCCGTGCCCAGCAGGGCCAGCAGCACGGCGGCGTGGCGCGTCGAGCGGTGGATTGAAAGGTGCATGGCTGTGTCCTTGCGGGGAGATTTGTGAATCAGCGGTAGCTGGTGAACACGCGCGTCGAGACGTCGCTGTTCATCAGGTTCTTGGTGACCAGCAGCACGTCGTAGGGGTCCTTGCGGCCCTTGTATTCCGGGCCGTCCATGCCGGGGCTGCCCACGGGCATGCCGGGCACCGTGAGGCCCAGGGCCTTGGGCTTGGCCTTGAGCAGCTTGTGCACGTCGGCGGCGGGTACATGGCCTTCGAGCAGGTAGCCGCCCACCAGCGCCGTGTGGCAGGAGCCCAGACGCGTGGGCAGGCCGAGCTTGGCGCGCACGGCGGCGTTGCCCTCCTCGTGCACGGTGACGGTGAAACCGTTGGCCTCCATGTGCACCACCCAGTCCTGGCAGCAGCCGCAGTTGGGGTCCTTCCAGACCTCGACGGCGGTCTTCGGTGCATTGCCGCTGGCCAGGGCGGGCAGGGCGGTGCCGGCCAGGCCGGCGGCGAGTGCCGCCATCCATTGGCGGCGGCTGGGGTGTTGCATGGACATGGGATGACTCCTGAGGGTGTGATGGCGAGGGGCGCGGCTCATGGCGTGACGGTGAACGTGCCGCGCATGCCCGCCTGGAAATGGCCGGCGATGAGGCAGGCAAAGTCGAAGCTGCCGGTGCGGTTGAAGTGCCAGACCAGGTCTTCCTTGCGGCCCGGGGCCACATGGGCCATGTGGGGCTCGGCATGCTCCATGCCCGGGTACTTGAGCATCATGGCCGCGTGCTCCTCGAGCGTGCCCTGCGTGCCCAGCACCACCTCGTGCATGACCTGGCCCTTGTTTTCCACGCGCAGCCGCACGGTCTCGCCCTGCTTGACGGTGAAGTGCGATGGTGTGAAGCGCATGTCGTCCGTCATGCGCAGGGTGATGGTGCGCCTGGCGTCCCGGGCCTGGCCCGCAATGCCCCAGTCTTGCTGCTGCGGGGCGACGGCGGCATGGCCTCCATGCGCGGCGTTTTCATGGCCAAAACTGGCCGTAGCGCCCGCCAATAAAGCGCAAATAGCTATTAATTTGATAGTTTTCATGGGGTTTCCGTGGATCAATGGTGAGCGTGGCCGGCGTCCGGCTTGCGCACGCGGGGCGCGCCGGGCGCCTGGCCGGGCGGGGTCTGGCGCGGGGCCGTGGCGTCGTGGGGGGCGCCCGTCCATTCGCGCGCCACGGTGCCGGCCGGGTGCTGGTACCAGCCCGGATCGCGGTAGTCGCCCGCGGCCAGGCCCTGGCGCACCTTCAGCGTGGTGAACATGCCGCCCATCTCCAGCGGGCCGAAGGGGCCGGTGCCGGTCATCATGGGGAAGGTGTTGTCGGGCAGGGGCATTTCCATGGCGCCCATGTCGGCCATGCCGCGCTCGCCCATCACCATGTAGTCGGGCACGATCTTCTGGATCTTGCCCACCAGGCCCGCATGCTGCACGCCGATCATGGTGGGCACGTCGTGCCCCATGGCGCCCATGGTGTGGTGGCTCTTGTGGCAGTGCAGGGCCCAGTCGCCGAGTTCGTCGGCGATGAACTCCACCTGCCGCATCTGGCCCACGGCCACGTCGGTGGTCACCTCGGGCCAGCGCGCGCCCCTGGGCACGGGGCCGCCGTCGGTGCCGGTCACCTCGAACTCGTGGCCGTGGAGGTGGATGGGGTGGTTGGTCATGGTCAGGTTGCCCACGCGCATGCGCACCCGGTCGCCCTGCCTGGCGACCAGCGGGCTGATGGCGGGGAACACGCGGCTGTTGAAGGTCCAGATGTTGAAGTCCGTCATCTCGTTGACGCGCGGCGTCATGCTGCCGGGCTCCACCGCGTAGGCGCTGAGCAGGAAGGCGTAGTCGCGCTGCACCTCGGCGATGAGCGGGTGCTTCGCCTTGGGGTGGGTGATCCACAGGCCCATCATGCCCATGGCCATCTGCACCATCTCGTCGGCATGCGGGTGGTACATGAAGGTGCCGGGGCGGCGGACGGTGAACTCGTAGACGAAGGTCTTGCCCGGCGGGATGTGCGGCTGCGTCAGCCCCGCCACGCCGTCCATGCCGCTGGGCAGGCGCTGGCCGTGCCAGTGCACGCTGGTGTGTTCGGGCAGGCGGTTGGTGACGAAGATGCGCACGCGATCACCCTCGACCACTTCGATCGTCGGGCCCGGGCTTTGGCCGTTGTAGCCCCACATGTTGACGAAGAAGCCCGGCGCCACCTCGCGCACCACGGGCTCGGCGACCAGGTGGAACTCCTTGACGCCGTCGTTCATGCGCCAGGGCGTGGTCCAGCCGTTGAGCGTGACCACGGGCCGGTAGGGCCGGCCGTTGGGCGGCACGAGCGGCTCGGCCGTGTCGGCCGAGGACTGGGTCGCGGCCTCGGGCAGCGCGGCCAGGGCCACGCGGCTGACGGAGGCGGCAGAGGCGGCGGCCACGGCCGCGCCGGTGAAGAAATTGCGGCGGTTCATGTCAGTGGCCTTCTCGGGATGCGGCGGTGGGGGTGGCGGCGGGGGCGGGCATGGCCGCGGGCTCGCCGGGCGATGCGGCCGTAAGGGCGAACTGCAGCTCGGCTTCGGCCAGCCAGAAGTCGCGCTGGGCCTCGGTCGCCGTGGCCACGGCCTGGGTGGCCTTGCGCGCCTCGGCCAGCAGATCCCAGACGCTGATGAACATGCCGTTGTAGCGCAGCACGGCCTCGTCCTGCATCAGGCGCGCGAGCGGCAGCACCTCGGCCTGCTGCTGGCGTGCCAGGTCCCAGGCCGTGCGGTAGCGCAGCCAGCCGGTGCGCGCCTCGCCGCGCGCGCGCAGGGCGGCGTCCTGCAGTTGCGCCGCGCCGCGCTGCAGTTCGGCGCGCGCGCGGCCCGTGGCGGAGCCGCCCCAGTCGAACAGGGGCAGGGGCAGGTCGATCTCCCAGCCGCGGGTGACCTCGTGGTGGCCGGTGGCCCGGTCGGTGGCGGTGTTGCGGCTGTAGCTCAGGCCGATGTCGCCGAACACCGCGCCCACGCCGGCCCAGCCGCTGCGGTCGGCCGTGGTGTCCAGCTCGCGGCGCAGGGCGCGCAGGTCCAGGCGCTCGCGCAGGGCCGTGGCCTCGGCATCGTCGCCGCTGTGCAACCCTTCGGCGGCGGGCAGGGCGGGCAGCTGCTCGGGCAGCGCGAAGTCGGCCCGCGTGCCCCACAGCCCCATCAGGCGCGCCAGCCGTTCGTGCTCCAGCGCCGCGTTCAGGCGCGCACGGGCCAGTTGCGCGGCGGCCTCCTGCGCGGTGGCGAGTTCACGCGCCTGCTGCAGCCGGCTGAAGTTGCCCACGCGCGCCATGCGCCGCGCCAGCTCGCTGCCGGCGTCGGCGGCCTCGTGCATGCGCTCGTGGGCGGCCAGCACCTGCCGGGCCGCCACGGCGCGCAGCCAGGCGCGGCGCGTATCCAGGGCCAGCCGCAGGACGTCCTGCGCGGCGGTCAGCGTGGCCTGCTCCATCTGCCAGCCCTGCCAGCGGGTGCGCCACGGCAGGGTGAGCACCTGGACCAGGCTGAAGCCGATCTGGCGTTCGATCTCGCGCTCATGCCCGCTGGTGAAACGCCCCAGGGTGAGCGTGGGGTTGAACAGCGTCAGCGCCTGGGCGCGCTCGGCGTCCTGGGCGGCCAGCTGGGCCAGCCGGGCCTGCAGCGCCGGGTTGTTCAGCAGGGCCACGCGCACGGCGGTGTCTGCGTCCACGGGCTGCTGCAGCCATTGGTCCACCTGGGCCTGGGCGTCGGCGCGGGCCTGTGCGTCGGGCGCGGGCAGGCGCGCACCGTCGGGCAGGCGGCTTTGCGTGTGGGCCTGCACGTCGTCGCGCAGTCCGTCCGGGGCCACGCTGGCGCAGCCGGCCAGTGCCAGGGCCGCTGCCAGCAGGGACAGGGTGTGCAGGGGGCGCCTCATGGCCGGCCCCCGTGCTGGCCGTGGTGGTGAGGGTGGCCGCCGCGCGGCATGGCCGGCGCGCTGGCGGGGCGCTGCGCTGCCTCCCAGCGCACGATATCGGCATGGCCGCGGGGGAATTGGCCCACGGCGGCGTTGGCGGCCTTCCAGTCGTCAGTGCCGTCGGCCATGGCGCCGCTGGCGGGCAGGGGCGGGTGATGCAGGGGCGCGGTGGGCGCCTGTGCCGATGCGACCGCGTGGGCCGAGGGGGCGGATGGGCGGGCCGCGGGGGTGCCCGTGGCCTGTGCCCAGGCACTGGGGGCCAGGGCGGCGGCCAGGGCCGCGAAATGCGCGAGGCGCATGGGGAGTCTCCAAGATCATGACAAACACCGCGTCCGCAGTGCCGTGCCGCAACTCCGCCAAAGGGCGGCTGCGGCGGGCGGCGGACGCACTTCGGGCGTCAGGTCTCGGAGATGGGTGGTTTGATGGCCAGTGCGGCAGGGGCACTGGCAAAGCGCGCGCTGCGCTGGGGGTAGGGCGTGCCGGCGTCGGCCACAGGGGTACCCGCGGCGCAGGCCGGCACCGACAGGGCCGAATGGCAGATGCCGCAGGCCGAGCAGCCGGCGGGGTGTTCGGCATGGCAGTCGCCGGCGTCGCTGGCGCAGTGCTGCGCGGGCGCGGCGCCATCGGCCATGGTGGCATGGCTGCCGGAAGGGGCGTCTGGCACGGCATGGCTGTCCGCCATGGCGTGGCCTGCGTGCATGGCCGCCGCGGCCACGGCGTCGTGCATGCCGCCGACCGGAGGCACGGGGGCCAGGCCCATGGCCATGGCGTCGCCCAGCAGGCCCCGAAGGACCAGCAGCAGACCCAGGATCATGGCAACGGTGCGGCGCATGGCCCGAATGATACCGGCGCGGGGGCGGAAGTTCCCCGGCGCGCGCTGCGGCGTCGCGGGGCTCAGACCGCCATGTAGCGCCCGGGCCGGTGGTTCATGGCCAGCACCAGGTTCAGCGCCACGGCCCCCACCACGGACCACAGCACGCGCATGGGCTCCACGGTGACCAGGGCCGCCAGCACGATGCAGCAGTCCACGGCCATCTGCACCTTGCCGGCGCGCCAGCCGTAGCGGTCCTGCAGGTACAGCGCCAGGATGCCCACGCCGCCCAGGCTGCAGCGGTGGCGAAACAGCACCAGAAAGCCCATGCCCATGATGAGGCCGCCGGTCAGCGCGGCGTACAGCGGGTGCAGCTGGCTGATCTGCAGGAACTGCGACTGCAGCTCCGACAGCACGGACAGCAGCGCCACGGCGGCGAAGGTCTTGAGCGTGAAGGGCAGGCCCAGCTTGCGCAGCGCCAGCCAGTAGAACGGCAGGTTGAGCACGAAGAACAGCTTGCCGAAGCCGATGCCCGTGGCGTAGTGCAGCACGAAGGCCAGGCCCGCCATGCCGCCCGTGAGCAGCCCGGCGCTGGCCAGAAAGGCCACGCCCACCGAGATCAGCATGACACCCACGCAGATGGCCACGGTGTCTTCGGTGCGCGTGTGGGGGACCATGGTGGCGGGGAGGGCGGTGGTGGAGGACATGGCGATCAAAAGCGAATAGGGTGCCGGCGGGCGCGCGATTGCACCATGGCGCCATGGCCGCTGCATTGCGCTGCGTCAACGTCCTGGCTGGCTGTGGTGTTTTTGCTCCTGAAAGATGAGCTTTTGGCGCTTGATGGGTAAGCGCTAGAGGCTGTTTTGACTTGTATCCCCGGCGCCCGGCGGCTGCGTGGCGGCCATGGCAGCGGTGATGCAGGCGCGCACCGCCGGGCTGGGCACCATGGGCTGCAGGGCCGGCACGCTGGCGCGGCCGATGTTGCCCTGGGGCAGGCGGCGCACCAGGTGGCCCAGGGGCGTGAGCGCCAGCCGGGCGAGCTGGCCGCGCGCCTCCCGTCCGTCGCCCAGCCGCAGCGCAAAGCGCAGCATGTGCCAGTGCGAGCGCCAGTGCAGGTCCAGGCGGTTCTGGCCCAGCACATGGGCCGCCTCCAGGTAGCGCCAGCGCTGGGGCGTGGGCTCGTCCGCGCTGGCGCGGAAGCGGCGCAGCAGGTGCGCGAAGGCGGCGCGTTGGCGGGCCTGGCTCATGGCGCCTGCTCCCCGGCGGCCGGGCCGGCCCAGCGGCGCAGGCGCAGGCCGTTGGCGACCACCAGCAGGCTCACGCCCATGTCGGCCACCACGGCCATCCACATGGAGGCCATGCCCATCAGCGCCAGGGCGAAGAACACGGCCTTGACGCCCAGCGCCAGCGCGATGTTCTGCCACAGCACGCCGTGGGCGCGGCGCGACAGGCGCACGGTGTCGGGGATGCGGCGCAGGTCGTCGTTCATGAGCACCACATCGGCCGTCTCCATGGCCATGCCGGTGCTGTGCGCCCCGCCCATGGCGAAGCCCAGGTCGGCGCGGGCCAGGGCCGGGGCGTCGTTGATGCCGTCGCCCGCCATGGCCGTGGGGCCGTGGGTGCGCTGCAGCGCGGCCAGGGCGTCCAGCTTGTCTTGCGGCAGCAGGCTGCCGCGCGCGTCCTCGATGCCGGCCTCGGCGGCAACCGCCTGCACGGTGGCGGAGTTGTCGCCGCTCAGCACCACCGGGTGCACGCCCAGGGCGCGCAGCTGGGCAATGGCCTCGCGGGCATGGCCGCGCAGCGGGTCGGCCACGGCGAACAGCGCGCGCACGGCCTGCGCATCGGCCAGCAGGGTGACGGTGCGGCCCTGCTGCTCGTGGCGGGCCAGGGCCTCTTCGAGCGCGGCGTCGGCCAGGTTCATTTCGCGCATCAGGCGCAGGTTGCCCAGCATCCAGCGGCGGCCGTCGATGTCGGCCTGCACGCCGCGGCCGGGCAGGGCCTGCAGGTTCTGCACGCCGTTGGCGTCGGCGGCCGGTAGGCCGGCGGCGATGGCGCGCGAGACGGGGTGCTCGGAGCGGCTGGCCAGCTGCCAGGCCGCGGTCGCTGCGACGGCGGCATCGCCGGCATCGCCGGCATCGGTGGCGTTCAGCGCCTGCCAGTCCACGAGCGTGGGGCTGCCCGTGGTCAGCGTGCCGGTCTTGTCCAGCGCCAGCGTGCGCAGGCCGCGCGCCGATTCGAGCGCGCCGCCGCCCTTGATGAGAATGCCGCGCCGCGCCGCCGCCGTGAGGGCGCTGACCACCGTGACCGGCGTGGAGATGACCAGCGCGCAGGGGCAGGCGATCACCAGCAGCGCCAGCGCCTGGTAGGCGGCCTGCAGCCAGGGCCAGCCCAGCAGCGGCGGCGCCAGCAGCGCCAGCAGCAGGGCCAGCACGAAGACGACGGGGGTGTACACGGCGGCGAAGCGGTCCACGAAGCGCTGGATGGGCGCCTTGCCGGCCTGGGCCTGTTCCACGGCACGCACGATGCGCGCCAGCAGCGTGTCGCCGGGCGGGGCGGTCACTTGCATCTGCAGCTCGCCGTGCTGGTTCACGCTGCCGGCGTACAGCGGGTCGCCGGGGGCCTTGTCGGCCAGCTGGCTCTCGCCGGTGATGGGGGCCTGGTTCACGGCGCTGCTGCCCTGCGTGACCGTGCCGTCCAGCGGCACATGGGCGCCGGGGGCGATGCGCAGGGTGGCGCCCAGCGGCACCTGGGCCACGGGCACGCGCTGCACGCTGCCGTCGGGCTGCAGCAGGTCGGCGGTCTCGGGGGCCAGCTGCAGCAGGTTGCGGATGGCGTGGCGGGCGCGGTCCAGGGCGCCGTCCTCGATGCGTTCGGCGGCCACGTACAGCGCCATGACCATGGCGGCCTCGGGCCACTGGCCGATGAGGAAGGCGCCGGTCACGGCCACGGCCATGAGCGCATGGATGCCCAGGCGCAGCCGCGCCAGGTCCTTCAGGCCGGCCTGGTAGACGCCCAGGCCCGACAGCGCAATGGCGACCACGGCCAGGGCCATGCCCGCAGGGTCCTGCTGGAGCCAGTGCGCCACCTCGGCGCCGGCGGCCATGACGAGCGCGGCGGCGATGCGCGGCCAGCCGGGCAGCGTGCCGTGGTCATGGCCGTGGTCGGCGTCGTTGCTGTCTGCCGACCCGCAGCCGCAGCAGGCGGCTGCCGGTGCCGGCGCGGCGGCAGCCTCGACATGCCCGTGGTGGTGCTTGGGGGAATGGGGGGGGTGATCGTGGCGCATGCCATGATTGGAAACCTTGAAGTCACTCGAAGGTCAAGCCATGCTGACGCAAAGCCCCCGCCACCGCATCGGAGATGCCGCCCGGCTCTCGGGCGTGCCGCCCGCCAACATCCGCTACTACGAGAAGGAGAGCCTGCTGCCCGCCCAGACGCGCGCCGGCAACAGCTACCGCCTCTACAGCGACGACGAGGTGCACCGCCTGCGCTTCGTGCGGCTGTGCCGGGCCATGGACATGTCGCTGCAGGAGGTGCGCACGCTGCTGGCCCTGGACGTGAACGGCGCCACGGCCGACCACGCTGCCTGCGCCACGCTGGACGAGCACCTGGAGCATGTGCGCACGCGCCTGGCCGAGCTGGCCACGCTGGAGCGCGAGCTGCTGTCGCTGCGCGGGCGCTGCGACGGCACGGGCGGGCAGTGCCATGTGATCGAGGCGCTGCACGAACGCGCCGACGCCGAGCCCGTTCCGCCCCCGGCACCCCTGGCGCGGCGCCATGTGTGATGCGCGCCACCGCTCGACGTTTACTATGTATTTGATAGCTGTCTGCGCTTATTCCGTGGGCGGTAGGTGGCTATTTGTTGCCTGAAACCGGCGGCGTTCCTCTATGATGGCCGCATGATCGGCAGCCTTCACCCCGACATCCTGCCCCGGCGCCTCTGGGTTCTGGCCCGGCGCTGGGCCGTGGCCTGGTGGCGCATCATTTACCTGGGCGCGGTGGTGCTGGTGCTGATGCTCTCGCCCTCCAGCTACGGCCGCGGCACGCGCTGGCGCCTGGCGCGCCAGATGTACCAGGACACGGCGCCCATCCTGCTGGGCTTCACGGTGCTGGCGGCTCTCATCAGCCTGGTCATCACGCGCATCATGGTCGTCACGGCGCTCAGCTACGGCCTGTCGCGCTATGCGCTGGAGATGGTGATCCGCGTGCTGGTGCTGGAGCTGATACCGCTCACCGCGGCGCTGTTCGTGGCCATGCGCACCACCATTCCCAGCGGCGCGCAGCTGGCGCAGATGCGGCTGTCGGGCCACCTCGATGCCCTGCGCCGGCACGGCGCCGACCCCGTGCGCATGGAGCTGCTGCCGCGCGTGGTGGCCGGCGTGTACGCCAGCATCACGCTGGCGGCGCTGTCGTGCGTGGTGGCGCTGGTCATGGCCTACCTGGGTGTGTATGGCCTGAACACCGCCGGCCTGCCGGGCTACACGCGCATGTTCGGCCATGTGTTCGCGCCGCAGATCACGATGGTGTTCGCGTTCAAGACGGTGCTCTTCAGCCTGACCGTGGCGCTCATTCCCATGGCCTCGGGGCTTTATGGCAGCGGCGACGCGCGCCAGCCCGACTCCGAGCTGGGCGGCTTGGCGCGCATGTTCGCCGTGCTGCTGCTCATCGAGGTGGTGTCGCTCATGGGCAACTACTACTGACTCTCTCCCCAGCCGCAACCGAGATGACCGATCCCCATCACGCACCGCCCCCCCCGCCACCGCAGCCGCCGGCGGCGGAACTGCTGCGCCCCGTGGCCCACCTGGAGCGCAAGGCCGTGGCGCTGCTGCTGTTCACCCTGGTGCTCATCGTGGGCGCGGGGCTGTACCTGCTGTATGCGCGCGGCGCGTTCGAGCCCACGCAGCGCCTGGTGCTCACGGCCGACGATTCCGAGGGCGTGGTGGTGGGCATGGACATGACCTTCTCGGGCTTTCCCATCGGCCGCGTGCGGCGCATCGAGCTGGCCGAGAGCGGCAGCGTGCGCATCCTCGTCGACGTGGCCCGCCGCGACGCGCACTGGCTGCGCAGCTCCAGCGTGTTCACGCTGGTCCGGGGCCTGGTCGGCGGCACCGCCATCAAGGCCTACAGCGGCATCCTGACCGACCCGCCCCTGGACGACGGCGCCGAGCGCCCCGTGCTGCGCGGCGACGCCACGGCGGAGATTCCCCAGCTCATGTCGTCGGTGCGGCAGCTGCTGGACAACCTCAACGCCATGACGGCGCAGGATTCGGCCCTGGGCGGAGCCATGGCAAACGTGCGCACGCTCACCGAGCGGCTCAATGCGCCGGGCGGCGCCCTGGGCGTGCTCATGGGCAACGAGGCGGACGCGAAGAAGATCCTGACCACGCTGGAGCGCACCAACCAGTTGCTGGCGCGCATCGACGGTATGGCGGCCAAGGCCGACAAGCAGGTGTTCGGCGCCGCGGGCGATCCCGGCTTGGTGCCCGAGGTGCGCGCCGCGGTGGTGCAGCTGGGAGGCCTGCTGGCCGACGCGCGCCAGAGCCTGACCCAGGTGGACGCCGTGCTGGCCGAGGCCCAGGCCGTGGGCGCCAACGCGCGCGAGGCCACGACCGACCTGGGCGCGCTGCGCGCCGAGGTCGAGAGCAGCCTGCGCAAGGTGGAAAGCCTGGTCAACGAGATCAACCGCAAATGGCCCTTTGCCCGCGACACGGAGCTGAAACTGCCATGACCCCCACGCTGTTGCGCCGCGCCGCACTCCTTCGACCATGGTGCCTGGCGCCGGCCCTGGCCGCGCTGCTGGCGGCCTGCGGCAGCCAGCCTCCCGTGCCCGACTGGCAGATGAACGCCCATGGCGCGGCCGCGAAGGCCGCCGAGGCCTACCTGTCCGGCAACGCCCGCGTGGCCCGGCAGGAATGGACCCGCGCCCGCGCCGAGGTGGCGCGCACCGGCCGCCCCGAGCTGCTGGCGCGCGTGGAGCTGATGCGCTGCGCCGCCCAGGTGGCCAGCCTGGAGGCCGGGCCCTGCACGGCCTTCGAGCCGTTGCGCGCCGATGCCGCGCCGCCCGAACAGGCCTACGCCGACTACCTGGCCGGCCGCGCCACGCCGGCGCAGGCCGCGCTGCTGCCCGAGGCGCAGCGCACCGCGGCGGCCGACCCCGGCGCCATTGCCGGCATTGCCGACCCGCTGGCGCGGCTGGTGGCGGCCGGGGCCGCGCTCCAGGCCGGTCGCGCCACGCCCGCCACCCTGGTGCTGGCCACCGACACCGCGTCGGCCCAGGGCTGGCGCCGCCCGTTGCTGGCCTGGCTGCTGGTGCGCGCGCAGCGTGCGGCAGAGGCGGGCGACGCGCCGCTGGAGGCCGCGCTGCGCAGGCGCATGGCCCTCGTCGAAAGCGAAGGCGCGCCGCTGCAGGCGCGCTGAGCCGCGCCCCAAAAAAGCAACCGCCCTGGACGGGCGGTCGGGAGGGGGTTGCGGCGCGTATGCCGGGCCGCCGTCAGTCGAAGACGCCCGCGGGCACCAACTGATCCCAGCGGTGGTGCACCTGCGAGTCGGCCACCTGTGTGGTCTGGTGCGGCACCAGCGTCAGGACGCTGGCCGCGAGGGCCAGCAGCACGGTGACCACGAAGGCTGCGAAGGCGCGCGATCCGGGGCGGAGATGGCGTTTCATGGCAGTGACCTCAGGTGCGAAGAAAGGGCGGACAAACGGGCGCAAGCACGGTGGTGGGTATGGCGTGATTAAAGCGCCGGCCCCCCGCGCCGTCTGTCAGACAAGGCGGACAAGGGCCTGGTTGTCGATGCTTGCAACCAGATTTACCGCTGGATGCAATGGGCGGCCAAGCGCCGTGGGCCGTACCGGGGACGGTCAGCCGTGCGGCAGGGCAGCGGCGAGTGCCGACGCCGTCAGCGTGCGGCCCTGGGGCCAGGCATCGGCCGCCGCGCCATGCTGCCAGCAGGCATGGGCCGCGGCGTCGAAGGCCGCGTCGGCATGGGGGCCGGCAGCGGCGGCCAGCCGCGCGCCCACCAGCCCGGCCAGCACGTCGCCCGTGCCGCCCGTGGCCAGGCGCGCGTTGCCCGTGGGGTTGATGAGCGGGGTACGCCCCGGTGCCGCGATCACGCTGCCCGATCCCTTGAGCAGCACGGTGCAGCCGTAGCGGTCGGCCAGCGCCTGAGCGGCGGCGAGGCGGTCGGCCTGCACGCCGGCGGTGGTGCGTGCCAGCAGGCGCGCGGCCTCCAGCGGGTGCGGCGTGAGCACGGTGGCGCGGTCGGACTGCAGGCCGCGCGCGTGCAGCAGGCGCTGCAGGGCGGGGTCGGCGGCCACGGCGTTGAGCGCGTCGGCGTCGAGCACCAGGCGCGGCGCCTGTTGCAGCACCTGCGGCAGCACGGCCGCCACGGCCGCTCCGCCGCCGCAGCCGCAGACCACGGTGGACTGGTCCAGCGCCAGCGCATCGAAGCGGCGCAGCATCAGCTCGGGCTGCTGCGCGGTGGAGGTGAGGGTGCCGCCATCCAGCAGCGCCACCAGGACCCGCCCGGCGCCGCCGTGCAGGGCCGCGCTGGCGGCCAGCAGGGCCGCGCCGGTCATGCCCATGCCGCGTGCCTGCAGGCCTTCGCCACCGACAATGGCCACATCGCCAAAGCTGCCCTTGTGGCTGGCATGGGCGCGTGCCAGCGCGGCGGGTGGGCCGGCCAGCCAGGCGCTGGGCGCGTCGGCGGGCCGTGCCTCGCCCAGATCGTCCAGCCAGACGGTGCCGGCCGCGTCGCGCCCATAGGCGGTGAACAGGCCGGGCTTGAGCGTGAGCAGGCTCAGCGTGTGGCGGGCCGCCGCGGGGGGCGTGGCTGCGGCGGGCGCGAGCCCCGGCGCGAACTGGCCGGTGTCGGCCAGCAGGCCCGAGGGCAGGTCCACGCAAAGCGTCGGCGCGGCGCTGGCGTGCATATGGGCCAGCCAGTGCGTCAGCCGCTCGTCCGGGGGGCGCGGCGGGCGTGCAGCGCGCGGCGCGGCGGCCAGGCCGATGCCCAGCAGGGCGTCCACGCACAGGTCCTGTGGGCCCAGGGGGGGCGGGGCGTCGGCGAAGAGCACGCCCGCATCGTGCGCGCGCTGCCAGGAGCGCTGCGCGTCGGCCGGCGCGGTGGCGGGCGTTCCCAGCCAGGTGACGACCACGGGGTGGCCGGCGCGGTGCAGCAGCGCGGCGGCCTCCAGCCCGTCGCCGCCGTTGTTGCCGCCGCCGCAGGCGATCCAGATCGTGCGCGCATGGGGCGCCAGCGCCAGCGCCAGGCGGGCGGTGGCATGCCCGGCGCGCTGCATCAGCGTGTGCGGCGGCAGTGTCGCGGCGGCAGCGGCCTCGATGCGGCGCGTGGCCGCGGTGTCGAACAGGGCGTGGGGCTGCGTGCCGGGCAGGTGGGGCGAGATGCGCTGCATGCCCGGCATTGTGGCGCTATGCGCCGTTGAACGGTCAGGCTTTCAGAAGCGCTGCAGCGCAAAGGGCTGCAGGTCGATCGCGGGCCCGCGCTGGGCCATCAGGTCGGCCAGGGCGCGCGCGCTGCCGCAGGCCTGGCCCCAGCCGCAGGCGCCGTGGCCGGCGTTGATCCACAGGCCGGGCAGGCCGCTGGCGCCAATCACCGGGGCACCGTCGGGCAGCGTGGGCCGCGCGCCGCGCCAGACCTGCACCTGCGGCGACGAGGTGAGCGCACCGCCCGGGAACCAGCCCGACAGTGCCAGGTACAGCGTCTGCAGCGTGGGCTCGTGGTGGGCGCCGTTGCCATGGCCGATCTCGGCGCCGCCGGACACGCGCACGCGCTGGCCCTGGCGGGTGATGGTGATGCGGTGCTGTGGGTCGATCACGGCACCCTGCGGGGCATGCGTGTCCTCGCGCAGCGGCGCGCTGATGGAGTATCCGTGCACGGCCGCCATCGGCAGTGGCTTGCCCAGCGGCCGCAGCAGGGCGGCGCTGGCCAGGCCGGTGCAGAGCACCACGGCATCGAAGCGCCGGGGCGCGTCCTCGCCTGCGACATGCACGCCCGCGGGGGCGGTGGTCAGCGAACGCACGGGGGCGCCGAACAGGAACTGCGCGCCCCGCTCCTGGGCCGCCTGGCGCAGGAACTGGGCGAACAGGCGGCAGTTGCCGGCCTCGCCGTCGGGGATGTGCAGGGCGCCAGCCAGCGGGGCGTCGGTGGACAGGCCGGGCTCGATCAGGCGGGCGGTGTCGGCGTCCACGTCGCGCACGGCCATGCCGGCGTCGCGCAGCACCTGCAGCGCCGGCTGCACGCGCTGCACGTCCTCGGGTTTGCGCAGCAGCACCAGGGTACCGCGGCTGGCCTCGATGTCCACGTCGAACAAACGGGTCAGCTCGCGCGTGCGCTCCAGGCTGTAGTGCCCCAGGCGCTCCAGGGCGGCGAGCAGGGCCGGCGCTTCGGGCCGGTGCGCGGCCTGGGACCAGCGCCACAGCCAGCCCAGCCCCGCGCTGCCGGCGCCGCGCACCAGGCGCAGCGTGGTCTCGCTGCCCCACAGCTGGCGGCGCAGCGGCCCGCCGATGCCGGGCGCCGCCCAGGGCACCAGCACAGCGGGGGCCAGCAGGCCGGAGTTGCCGAAGCTGGCCTCTTCCGCGGCGGCGCCGCGCTGCTCGAAAACGGTGACGGCGTGGCCGTCGGCGGCCAGCTCATAGGCTGTGGCCGCGCCGACGATGCCGGCGCCCACGATAGCGATCTGCATGAAATTTAGACGAAATTGGCCTCTAGCGCTTATATGATAAGCGCTGATAGCTATTGTTTTTGTAGTGCCCGCTCAATGAGCAGGCCTATGTTCAGCACCGCATCGTCGCGCAGCGCGCCCTGCCAGACCATCAGGCCCACGGGCAGCTCGCCCGCCTGGTGGCAGGGCAGCGAGAGCGCGCAGCCGTCCAGCATGTTGACCACGCTGGTGTTGCGCAGCAGCAAGCCGTTGACGCGGAAGAACTCCGCGTCGCGCAGGGCGTCCTGGGCGGGGTCCTGCCCCGTGGCCGGTGCCACCGAGGCCAGGGGCGGCGGGGTGATGGGCACGGTGGGCGAGAGCAGGGCGTCGAAGCCGGCCATGGCCGCCTCCATGCGCGCGATCCAGGCTTGGCGCGCGTGCAGCAGGTCGATGTAGTCGGCGGCCGGCATCTGGGCGCCGCGCTCGATGCGGCTTCTCACGCGCGGGTCGTAGGCGCTGCCGCGCTGTGCCAGCAGCGTGCGGTGCCAGGCATAGCTTTCGGCGGCCGAGAAGCCGCCGGTGGCGTTCACCTCGGCCAGTTGCGCGGTCTCGGGCAGGGCGATCTCGGCGATGTGCGCGCCGGCGCGGCGCAGCGTGGCCAGGGTGCGCTCAAACGCGGTGGCGACGGTGCTGTCCAGCCCGTCCAGGAACAGCGTGGAGGGCACGGCCAGGCGCCAGGCCGACAGCGGCGCAGGGCTGCGCGTGACCGTCCGCGCGGCCAGGATCTCGTGCGCCACGATGGCGTCGCGCACCGTGCGGGTGAGCGCGCAGGCCGTGTCCAGCGTGCTCGACAGGGGCACGGTGCCGTCGCGGGGCACCAGACGGGCCGTGTTCTTGAAGCCCACGACGCCATTGAGCGCCGCCGGGATGCGGATGGAGCCGCCGGTGTCCGAGCCCAGGCCGATGAAGGCCGCGCCCGTGGCCACCGACACGCCCGCGCCGGAGGAAGAGCCGCCGCACACCCGCGCCGGGCCGGGCAGCGCGCCGAAGCGCGCGTCGTACGCGGCAGGGGTGCCGAAATGCGGATTCACGCCCACGCCGGAGAAGGCGAATTCCACCATGTGGGTGTGGCCCAGGATGGCGGCGCCCGCACGGCGCAGGCGCGCCACGGCCGTGCTGTCGGCCGGCGCCGGGGGAGTATCTGCCAGCACGACGGAGCTGGCGGCCGTGGGGAGCCCTCGGATGTCGAACAGATCCTTGACCGACACCGCCAGGCCGGCCAGCGGCAGGCGCTCCACGCCCGGCATGGCCGCCGCCGCCCGGGCCTCGGGGTAGCAGGTCTGGTGGAACACGTGGGCGCAGGCGGGGCCTTCGGCGACGGCGATGCAGCGCTCCAGCGCCTCGTGCGGGCTGGCATGTCCGGTGGCTATCTGGCTGCGGGTGGAGACGAGGTCGGCCAACATGGGTGTGCTAGAATCCTTGGGTTTTGCCGAGAGCTGGCCGCCTTGTGGCGCTGGTGTGCGGCAAAACTAATCGCAAACCAGCCCTCTCAAGGTGTTGCGGCCTGCCAAACAGATGTTGCAGGTCGCAAGTATTGGGGCTGGATTTTAGACCCAACCTTTGGAGAAACATCATGTCCGTCACCATGCGCGAAATGCTGGAAGCCGGTGTCCACTTCGGTCACCAAACCCGCTTCTGGAACCCCAAGATGGCCCCGTTCATCTTCGGCCATCGCAACAAGATTCATATCATCAACCTGGAAAAGTCGCTGCCGATGTTCCAGGAGGCGCAGAAGTTCGCCAAGCAGCTGGCCGCCAACCGCGGCACCATCCTGATGGTGGGCACCAAGCGCCAGGCCCGCGAGCTGGTAGCCGAGCAGGCCCAGCGCGCCGGCGTGCCCTACGTGGACCAGCGCTGGCTGGGCGGCATGCTGACCAACTTCAAGACCGTCAAGACCTCCATCAAGCGCCTGAAGGACATGAAGGCACAGCAGGAAGCCGGCCTGGAAAACATGAGCAAGAAGGAACAGCTCATGTTCGCCCGCGAGCTGGACAAGCTGGAGAAGGACATCGGCGGCATCCAGGAAATGAACGCGCTGCCCGACGCCATCTTCGTGATCGACGTGGGCTACCACAAGATCGCCGTGGCCGAGGCCAAGAAGCTGGGCATTCCGCTGATCGGCGTGGTGGACTCCAACCACTCGCCCGAGGGCATCGACTACGTGATCCCCGGTAACGACGACTCGGCCAAGGCCGTGGCGCTGTACGCCCGCGGCATCGCCGACGCAATCCTCGAAGGCCGTGCCAACGCCGTGACCGATGTGGTCAAGGCCGTTGCCGCCGAAGGCTCCGACGAATTCGTGGAAGTGGACGAGAACGCAGCCTGATAACCGGGCCGCGCGACTTGTCGCAAAGAAAGCGGGGCCCCTGGTGAGCCCCCTTTTTTTTAGCTTCTGATCCTGTAACGAACTGAACTGAGACTGGAGAAATACCGATGGCTGCAATTACCGCAAGCATGGTCGCCGAACTGCGTGGCAAGACCGACGCCCCCATGATGGAATGCAAGAAGGCCCTGACGGAGGCCGATGGCGACATGGCCAAGGCCGAAGAGCTGCTGCGCGTCAAGCTGGGCACCAAGGCCGGCAAGGCCGCTTCCCGTGTGACGGCCGAGGGCGTGGTGGCATCGTTCATCAATGGCAACGTGGGCGCGCTGATCGAAGTGAACAGCGAGACCGACTTCGTGTCCAAGAACGACAGCTTCATCGCCATGGCCAATGCCGCCGCCAAGCTGATCGCCGAGAACAACCCCGCCGACCTCGCTGCCCTGGGCCAGCTGGCTTACGAGCAGGACGGTTTCGGTCCCACGCTGGAAGACGTGCGCAAGGGCCTGATCGGCAAGATCGGCGAAAACATGTCCTTCCGCCGCTTCAAGCGCTTCGACGGCTCCAGCCTGGCTGCCTACCTGCACGGTTCGCGCATCGGCGTGGTCGTGGAGTTCGACGGTGACGCAGTGGCCGCCAAGGACGTGGCCATGCACGTGGCCGCCATGAAGCCCGTGGCCCTGACCAGCGCCGACGTGCCCGCCGACCTGATCGCCAAGGAGCGTGCCGTGGCCGAAGGCAAGGCCGCCGAATCCGGCAAGCCCGCCGACATCGCCGCCAAGATGGTGGAAGGTTCGGTGCAGAAGTACCTCAAGGAAGTCTCACTGGCCGACCAGGTGTTCGTGAAGGCCGCCGACGGCAAGCAGACCGTGGCCCAGATGCTCAAGGCCGCCAACACCACCGTGAAGGGCTTTACCCTGTACGTGGTGGGCGAGGGCATCGAGAAGAAGGTAGACGACTTCGCCGCCGAAGTTGCCGCCCAGGTCGCGGCAGCCCAGTCGGCCGCCTGATCGCCCGCGCTCCCGCACCGCCCCCACACCCCCTCGTTTTTGCCATCGGAGAATTGCCCATGACCCTCGCCGCACCAGCCCACAAGCGCATCCTGCTCAAGTTGTCTGGTGAGGCGCTCATGGGCGACGACGCGTTCGGCATCAACCGCGCCACCATCGTGCGCATGGTCGAGGAGATCGCCGAGGTCACGCGCCTGGGGGTGCAGGTGGCTGTGGTGATCGGAGGGGGCAACATCTTCCGCGGCGTGGCCGGCGGCTCCGTGGGCATGGACCGTGCCACCGCCGACTACATGGGCATGCTGGCCACCGTCATGAATGCGCTGGCCCTGGCCGATGCCATGGACAAGCAGGGGCTGACGGCGCGCGTGATGTCCGCCATCGGCATCGAGCAGGTGGTTGAGCCCTATGTGCGCCCCAAGGCGCTGCAGTACCTCGAAGAGGGCAAGGTGGTGGTGTTTGCCGCCGGTACGGGCAACCCCTTCTTCACCACCGATACGGCGGCTGCGCTGCGCGGCGCCGAGATCGGTGCCGAGGTGGTGCTCAAGGCCACCAAGGTGGATGGCGTGTACACGGCCGATCCGATGAAGGATGCCACGGCCACGCGCTATGCCAAGCTCACGTTCGATGAGGCCATGAGCCGCAACCTGGGCATTCTGGATGCGACGGCCTTCGCCCTGTGCCGCGACCAGAAGCTGCCGATCCGCGTGTTCTCCATCGTCAAGCACGGCGCGCTCAAGCGCGTGGTCATGGGTGAGGATGAAGGCACGTTGGTGTACGCTTAAAGGCTTTGCTGCGCCCGACGCGGTGACTGCCTGCTTGCAGAGGAACAACACATGACCATTGCCGACATCAAGAAGAACACCGAAGCCAAGATGGACCAGTCCATCGCCGCCTTCAAGAACAACCTGTCCAGGATCCGCACGGGCCGCGCCAACCCGGCCTTGCTGGACACCATCCACGTCGACTACTACGGCTCCATGGTGCCGCTGTCGCAGGTGGCCAACGTGGCCCTGCTGGACTCGCGCACCATCAGCGTGCAGCCCTGGGAAAAGAGCATGGCCGCCAAGATCGAGAAGGCCATCCGCGAAAGCGAGCTGGGCCTGAATCCGGCCTCGCTGGGCGACCTGATCCGCGTGCCCATGCCTCCCATGAGCGAGGAGCGCCGCAAGGAGATGACCAAGCTGGTGCGCACCGAGGGCGAGGGCGCCAAGGTGGCCGTGCGCAACCTGCGCCGCGACGCCAACGAGGCCGTCAAGAAGCTGGTCAAGGACAAGCTGGCGTCCGAGGACGACCAGAAGCGCTCCGAGGCCGACATCCAGAAGACCACCGACAAGCACATCGCTGAGATCGACACCTTGGCCGCGGCCAAGGAACAGGAAATCATGGCGATCTGATCCGGCGTTGCGGATCGGTCCGGAATTCATGAGCACCGCGCAGGGGGGCATTCCCCACCACATCGCCATCGTCATGGACGGCAATGGCCGCTGGGCCACGCGCCGCTTTCTGCCGCGCCTGGCGGGGCACCGCCAGGGCGTGGAGTCGCTGCGGCGCTGCGTGCGCGCCTGTGTCGAGCGCGGCGTGGGCGTGCTGACCGTGTTTGCGTTCTCCTCGGAGAACTGGAACCGCCCGGCCGACGAAGTTTCGGGCCTCATGGACCTGCTGGCCAAGGCGCTCACGCGCGAGGTGCCCCAGCTTGGGCGCGACGGCGTGCGCCTGCACTTCGTGGGTGAAAAGGCCGGCCTGTCCGACAAGGTGCGCGAAGGCCTGGCGCAGGCCGAGGCCGCAACGGTCGGCAACACCCGCCTGGTGCTCAATGTCTGCTTCAATTACGGCGGCCGCTGGGACATCACCCAGGCGGCGGCCGCGCTGGCCGCGCGTGGCGAGCCGATCACCGAGGCCAGCCTGCATGCGGCCATGGGCATGGCCCATGTACCCGACCCCGACCTGCTGATCCGCACCGGTGGCGAGACGCGCATCAGCAACTTCCTGCTGTGGCAGGCCGCCTATTCCGAGCTGTTCTTCAGCGATCGCCTGTGGCCCGACTTCGACGAGGCCGCACTCGATGAGGCCATTGCCGACTTCGCCGCGCGCGAGCGCCGTTTCGGCCGCACCTCCGACCAGATCCAGGCGACGCAGTGTGATTCGCGGCGTGCCTGAATCACCGCCTTCCACACCGCACAAGGGGCCCTGATGCTCAAGCAACGTGTCATCACCGCCCTGGTCCTGCTGGCCATCCTGCTGCCGGCGCTGTTTTATCCCTCCTTTGTCCCATTCGCCGTGGTCACGCTCGTGCTCATGGCGGCCGGGGCCTGGGAATGGGGCCGGCTGAACGGGCTGGGTGGCGGCGCCAGCGTGGGCCTGGGCGCGCTGTGCGTGGCGCTGTGCGGCGTGAGCTGGGCCGGCGGCTGGCTGCACAGCCCGCTTCCGTGGCTCTGGGCGCTGGGCGGGGCGGCCTGGGTCCTGGGCGGCACCTGGCTGCTGCGCGTGGGCGTGGAGGGCTGGCCGCGCGTGCCGCGTGCCCTGCGCATCGTGGGCGGCGTGCTGGCACTGTGGCTGGCCTGGCTGGCCGTGGCCCAGGCGCGCGTGGCGGGCATCAACTTCCTGCTGTCCGTGCTGACCTTGGTCTGGGTGGCAGACGTCTTCGCCTACTTCGCCGGCCGGGCCTTCGGCCTGCGCTTCACCCGGACCAAGCTGGCGCCCTCCATCAGCCCCGGCAAGAGCTGGGAGGGTGTGTGGGGCGGCATGCTGGGTGTGATCGCCCTGGCCGTGGCCTGGGCGGCGGCGGATGCCGCCTGGCAGGCCGGCGTGCCCAGCCTCTATACCCGCCTGGCCCAGCAGGGCTGGTGGCTGCTGCTGCTGGGCGCGGTCTTCATGGCCGCGATGAGCGTGGTGGGCGATCTGGTGGAGTCGCTCATCAAGCGCAGCGCCGGCGTCAAGGACAGCAGCGGTCTGCTGCCCGGCCACGGCGGCGTGCTCGACCGCATTGACGCGCTGCTGCCCACGCTGCCGCTGGCCATGATGCTTTCTCACTTTGCCTGACGCATGAAACAACGTCTCACGGTCCTGGGTTCCACGGGATCCATCGGCACCAACACCCTCGACGTGGTGGCGCGCCACCCCGATCGCTACGAAATCTTCGCGCTGAGCGCGGCCACGCAGGTGGACCTGATGCTGGCCCAGTGCGCCCGGTTCCGCCCGCGCTACGCGGTCATGGCCAGCGCGCCCCACGCGCGCCTGCTGGCCGAGAAGATCAAGCAAAACGGCCTTGCAACCGAGGTGCTGCAAACGCAAGATGCTCTTGAAACGATAGCGTCTCACGCGCAGGTGGATGCCGTCATGGGCGCCATCGTGGGCGCCGCCGGCCTGGCGCCCTGCCTGGCCGCCGCGCGTGCCGGCAAGCGCCTGCTGTTGGCGAACAAGGAGGCGCTGGTGGTGGGCGGCGAGGTGTTCATGTCCGCCGTGCGCGAGGGCGGGGCGACGCTGCTGCCCATCGACAGCGAGCATTCCGCCATCTTCCAGAGCCTGCCCGAGGACCCGGCCACCTGGCCGCGGCGCGTGCAGCATGTGCTGCTCACCGCATCGGGCGGCCCGTTTCGCACACGCGATCCGGCGACGCTGCGCGAGGTGACGCCCGAACAGGCCTGCGCCCACCCCAACTTCTCCATGGGCCGCAAGATCTCCATCGACTCGGCCACCATGATGAACAAGGCGCTGGAGGTGATCGAGGCGCGCTGGCTGTTCGATCTGGCGCCCGAGCAGATCAAGGTGGTGATCCACCCGCAGCAGATCATCCATTCCATGGTGCAGTTCGTGGACGCGTCCATCATCGCCCAGCTGGGCACGCCCGACATGCGCGTGCCCATCGCCTGCGGCCTGGCCTGGCCCGAGCGCGTGGAAAGCGGCGCCGCGCCGCTCGACTTCGCGCAGCTGGCCGCGCTGACCTTCGAGGAGGCCGACGCGGTGCGCTTCCCCGGCCTGCACCTGTCGTGGCAGGCGCTGCGCGCGGCGCCGGGCACCACGGCCGTGCTGAATGCGGCCAACGAGGTGGCGGTGGCGGCGTTTCTGGACCGGCGCATCCGCTTCGACCAGATCCACGCGCTCAACCTTGCAACTTTGGAGGCCGTCGTGCCGTCCAACCCGGACTCGCTCGAAGCCCTGCTGGCGCTGGATGCGCAGACGCGAGCGGTCGCGGCGGAGCTGATGGCCCGCCTCTGACAGACAATGGCGAGAGAAGTGGCTTCAAAAAAGTGAGCTGCTAGCGCTTGTTACTGAAGCAACTCAATAGGTTTTGATGCTGAAACCATTCATGGACAAGCGCAAAGCGCTCTTATTTTTGTAGGGAATCCTTGCATGCTGATCACGGTCGTCGCCTTCATCGTCGCACTGGGCCTGCTGATCGCGGTGCACGAATACGGCCACTACCGCGTGGCCGTGGCCTGCGGCGTCAAGGTGCTGCGCTTCTCGGTGGGCTTTGGCAAGCCGCTGCTGCGCTGGCAGCCCAAGGGCTCGCCGACGGAATTCGTCATCGGCGCCTTCCCGCTGGGCGGCTACGTGCGCATGCTCGACGAGCGCGAGGCGCCCGTGGCACCGGATGAGCGCCACCTGGCCTTCAACACCCAGCCCCTGCGCTCCCGCGCCGCCATCGTCGCCGCGGGCCCGCTGGCCAACCTGCTGCTGGCCGTGCTGCTGTACGCCCTGGTCAATTGGAGCGGGGTGGAGGAGCCCAAGGCCTACGTGGCCAGCCCCGTCGCGGGCTCCATCGCCCAGCAGGCCGGCCTGCAGGGCGGCGAGCTGGTGCTGAGCGCCGCCATCGGCGAGCAGGACAGCGAGCCCGTGCGCTCGTTCGAAGACCTGCGCTGGACGCTCACGCGCGGTGCGCTGGATGCCGAGAACGTGCGCCTGGTGGTGCAGCCCGTGCGTGGCGTGGGGCAGCGCGAGGTGGTGCTGCGCCTGGACCAGATGGATGTGAGCGAGGCCGACGCGCAGCTGTTTCGCAAGATCGGCATTGCCGGCCCGTGGACGCGCCCCGTGCTGGGCGAGATGGTGCCGGGCGGCGCGGCCGAGCGCGCGGGGCTGCGCGCGGGCGACCTGGTGCTGCGGCTGGGCGCCGCCGAGGTGGTGGACGGATCGCAGCTGCGCGAGCTCATCCGCGCGTCCGTGCAGGGGGACCAGCCGCTCACGCAGGTCTGGCGCGTGGAGCGCGATGGGCAGGCGCGTGACGTGAGCGTGACGCCCGAACTGGTGCGGGAGACCGCCGGCCCCGTGGGCCGCATCGGCGCCTACGTGGGCGAGCCGCCCGAGATGGTGAACGTGCGCTATGGTCCCGTCGAAGGCCTCTGGAAGGGCGCAGTGCGCACCTGGGAGGTCTCGGTGCTGACGCTGCGCATGATGGGCCGCATGGTGATCGGCGAGGCGTCCCTCAAGAACCTCAGCGGGCCCCTGACGATCGCCGATTACGCGGGCCGCTCGGCCAGCATGGGGCTGACCCAATACCTGGTGTTCCTGGCCCTCATCAGCGTCAGCCTGGGCGTACTGAACCTGCTGCCGCTGCCGGTCTTGGACGGGGGGCACCTGATGTATTATCTTTGGGAGGGGGTGACGGGGCGGGGCGTCTCCGAAGCCTGGATGGAACGGCTGCAGCGCGGTGGCGTGGTGGTACTCCTCCTCATGATGTCCATCGCCCTGTTCAACGATCTCACCCGGCTCTTTGGCTAACCTTTTTGCCGCTGTTGCGCAGCAATGTCGGCTCCAGCTTCACTCATGAGAAAACACATCAATCGCCTGGGCGTGCGCACAGCGTCGGCCATCGTGGCCATGGCCTTTGCCACCAACGCAGCGTGGGCGCTGGCGCCTTTCAAGGTGCAGGACATCCGTGTGGAAGGTCTGCAGCGTGTGGAGCCCGGCACGATCTTCGCGTCGCTGCCGCTGCGCGTGGGCGATGAATACAACGACGAGAAGGGCGCGGCGGCCATCCGCGCGCTGTTCGCGCTGGGCCTGTTCAAGGACGTGCGCCTGGAGGCCTCGGGCAACGTGCTGGTGGTGGTGGTCGAGGAGCGCCCGACCATTGCCGACGTGGACTTCGCCGGCACCAAGGAGTTCGACAAGGACACGCTGAAGAAGGCCATGCGCGATGTCGGTCTGACCGAGGGTCGCCCCTTCGACAAGGCGCTGGCCGATCGCGCCGAGCAGGAGCTCAAGCGCCAGTACATCAACCGCAGCCTGTACGGCGCCGAGGTGGTGACGACGGTCACGCCGATCGAGCGCAACCGCGTCAACCTCACCTTCACCGTGACCGAGGGCGAGCCCGCCAAGATCAAGGAAATCCGCGTCGTCGGCAACAAGGCCTTCAGTGAGTCCACGCTCAAGGGCCTGTTCGACCAGGACACGGGCGGCTGGCTGAGCTGGTACACCAAGTCCGACCGCTACTCGCGCGCCAAGCTCAATGCCGACCTGGAGACGCTGCGCTCGTACTATCTGGCGCGCGGCTACCTGGAGTTCCGCATTGACTCCACGCAGGTGGCGATCTCGCCCGACAAGCAGGACATCTCGATCACCGTCAACGTGACCGAGGGCCAGAGCTACGTGGTCTCCGGCGTGAAGCTGGAGGGCAACTACCTCGAGCGCGACGACGAGTTCAAGTCGCTGGTCACCATCCGCCCTGGCGAGCCCTACAACGCGGACAAGGTGGCGGAAACCACCAAGGCCTTCACGGACCATTTCGGCAACTTCGGCTTCGCCTTCGCACGCGTCGAGGCCGTGCCCGAGATCGACCGCGAGAACAACCGCGTGGCCCTGGTGCTGCGCGCCGAGCCGTCGCGCCGCGCCTATGTGCGCCGCATCAACGTGAGCGGCAACAACCGCACGCGCGACGAAGTCATCCGCCGCGAGTTCCGCCAGTACGAGGCGTCCTGGTACGACGGCGACAAGATCAAGCTCTCGCGCGACCGGGTGGACCGCCTGGGCTACTTCACCGAGGTCAACGTGGAAACCCAGGAGGTGCCGGGCGCACCCGACCAGGTGGACCTGGTCGTGCATGTGGCCGAGAAGCCCACGGGCTCGCTGCAGCTGGGGGCGGGTTTCTCCAGCGCCGAGAAAATCTCGGTGTCGTTCGCCATCAAGCAGGAAAACGTCTTCGGCTCCGGCAACTACCTGGGCGTGGACGTGAACACCAGCAAGTACCGTCGCACGCTGGTCTTCTCCACCACCGATCCCTATTTCACGCAGGACGGCATTTCCCGCACGCTGGACCTGTACTACCGCACCGCCAAGCCGTACGAGGACCAGGGCGGCAACTACGAGCTGGTCACGGCCGGCACCAGCGTGCGTTTCGGCGTGCCGTTCAGCGAGACGGACACCGTGTTCTTCGGCGGCGGGGTGGAGCAGACCCGCATCAAGGCCGGCACCAACATTCCCGCGGCCTATCTGGCTTACGCCCAGAGGTTCGGCAGCAGCAGCCTGTCCGTACCGCTCACGGTCGGCTGGTCGCGCGACGACCGCGACAGCGCGCTGGCACCCAATTCGGGACGCTACCAGCGCCTGAACTCGGAATGGTCCGTGGCCGGGGATGCGCGTTACGTGCGTGCCAACTACCAGTACCAGCACTACGTCCCGCTGAGCAAGCAGTACACCCTGGCCTTCAATGGCGAGCTGGGTCTGGGCAAGGGCATGAACGGCCGGCCGTTCCCCGTGTTCAAGAATTTCTATTCGGGCGGCCTGGGATCGGTGCGCGGTTTCGACCAGGGCACGCTGGGGCCGCGTGACGTGACCGGTGCGTCGCTGGGCGGGCCCAAGAAGGTCACACTGAATGCCGAGCTCATCGCGCCGTTCCCCGGCGCCGGCAACGACCGCACGCTGCGCTGGTTCGCCTTCGTGGACGCGGGCAATGTGTATGGCGAAGATGAGAAATGGGAGCTGAGCGAGCTGCGCGCCTCCGCAGGCCTGGGCCTGAGCTGGATCTCCCCGCTGGGCCCGCTACGTATCGCCTATGCGCAACCGGTGCGCAAGTTCGCCGGCGATAGAATCCAGAAACTGCAATTCCAGATCGGAACGTCTTTCTAATGAAATCCCTTTCCCGCCATATTCCCCTGGTTTTCCTGCTGGGCTCCCTGGCTGCTGCCGTGCCTGCTCAGGCCCAGGAGTTCAAGGCCGGCTTTGTGAATACCGACCGCATCTTCCGCGAGGCCAACACCGCCAAGGCGGCGCAGACCAAGCTGGAGCAGGAGTTCTCCCGCCGGGAGAAAGAGCTGATGGACATGGGCAACGCCCTCAAGTCCGCCACCGAGAAGTTCGAGCGCGAGGCGCCCACGATGGCCGAGAGCCAGCGCACCACGCGCCAGCGCCAGCTCGTCGATCAGGACCGCGACTTCCAGCGCAAGCGCCGCGAATTCCAGGAAGACCTGAGCGCGCGCAAGAACGAGGAACTGGGCCAGGTGCTCGAGCGCGCCAACCGCGTCGTGAAGCAGGTGGCCGAGGCCGAGAAGTACGACGTGATCCTGCAGGAAGCCGTCTACATCAACCCCAAGCACGACATCACCGACAAGGTGATCAAGGCCATGAATTCTGCCGGCGGCAGTGGCAAGTAAAGCCTCGGTACAGGGCGGGTAGCGCGTGAGCTTGCGACTCGGGCAGATCGTCGATGCACTCGGGGGCAGCCTCGAAGGGGGAGACAGGGACACCGAAATCCTCCGCATCGCACCGCTGGAGTCGGCCGAGAGCGGCGATCTGTCCTTCCTGAACAATCCGCGCTACCAGTCGCAGCTGGCCGCCTCCGGGGCGGCCTGCGTCATTGTGGCGCCCGCGATGCGGGAGGCCGCGCTGGAGCGCGGCGCCTGCATCGTCACGGATGAGCCCTACGTGTACTTCGCGCGCGCCACGCAACTGTGGGCGCGTGCGCATGGCCATGGCTCGCCGGCGGGCATTCACCCGAGTGCCGTCGTCGATCCCGGGGCGCGGGTGGATCCCACGGCCTCCATCGGCCCGCTGTGCGTGGTCGAACGCGGGGCCGTGATCGGTGCGCAGACGGTGCTCAAGTCGCGCGTCACGGTGGGTGAGCGCTGCACGGTCGGCGCGCGTTGCATCCTGCACCCCGGCGTGGTGATCGGTGCCGATGGCTTCGGCTTCGCGCCCCAGCGGGGCGCTTGGGTCAAGATCGAACAGCTGGGCGCTGTGCGCATTGGTGACGACGTGGAGATTGGCGCCAACACCTGCATCGACCGCGGCGCGCTGGACGACACGGTGATCGAGGACGGCGTGAAGCTCGACAACCTCATCCAGATCGCCCACAACGTGCACATCGGCCGCCACACGGCCATGGCGGGGTGCTCGGCGGTCGCGGGCAGCACCCGCATAGGGGCCCACTGCACGATTGCCGGCGCGGCCTCCATCGTCGGCCATCTGCAGTTGGCAGACAATGTGCATATCTCCACCAACACGGTGGTGACCCATTCGATTTCGCGCCCCGGGCAGTACACCGGGGTGTTTCCCATGGACGACAATGCGAAGTGGGAGAAGAACGCGGCCACACTAAGGCAGCTGTACCGGCTGCGTGAACGCATCAAGGCTCTCGAACAAACACGAAAAGACGGCTAGACCGCAACAACAATGATGGATATCCACCAAATTCTCAAGCTCCTGCCCCACCGCTATCCGTTCCTGCTGGTGGACCGGGTGGTCGAGCTCGAGCGCGGCAAGCGCATCCAGGCGATCAAGAACGTCACCATCAACGAGCCGTTCTTCACGGGGCATTTCCCCACCCGTCCGGTCATGCCTGGCGTGCTGATACTCGAAGCCCTGGCCCAGGCCGCGGGCCTGCTGTCGTTCGACATGATGGGCGAGGCCCCCGGCGACGACAAGGTTTTCTACTTCGTCGGCATCGACGGTGCGCGCTTCAAGCGTCCCGTGGAGCCGGGCGACCAGCTCATCCTCGACGTGGAGCTGGACCGCATCAAGGGCGGCATCTACAAGTTCAAGGGCGTGGCCCGCGTGGGCGACAGCGTGGCCTGCGAGGCCGAGATCATGTGCACCATGCGCACGGTGGCCTGATTCCCTGGATGCCGTGACCGCGATTCATCCCACAGCCATCGTCGATCCCTCCGCGCAACTCGACCCCAGCGTTTCGGTCGGTCCCTACGCGGTGATTGGCCCCCATGTGCGCATCGGCGCGCGCACCTCGGTGGGTGCGCATTGCGTGATCGAGGGGCATACCACCATCGGCGAGGACAACCGCATCTTCCAGTTCGCGTCGCTGGGTGCGGCCCCGCAGGACAAGAAGTACGCGGGCGAGCCCACGCGGCTCGAGATCGGCCACCGCAACACCATCCGCGAGTTCTGCACCTTCAACACGGGCACGGTGCAGGACCGCGGCGCGACCACCATCGGCGACGACAACTGGATCATGGCCTACGTGCACATCGCGCACGACTGCGTGGTGGGCAACCAGACCATCCTGGCCAACAACGCCACGCTGGCGGGCCATGTGCATGTGGGCGACCAGGTCATCGTCGGCGGCCTGACGGGCGTGCACCAGTTCTCCCGGATCGGCGCCCACGCCATGGCGGGCTTTGCCAGCCATATCTCGCAGGACGTACCGCCCTTCATGATGGTGGACGGCAACCCGCTGGCCGTGCGCGGCCTGAATTCCGAAGGCTTGCGCCGCCGGGGCTTTTCGCCGCAGCGCGTGGCCGGCATCAAGCAGGCCTACCGCCTGCTGTACCGCCAGGGCCTGACGCTGGAGGCCGCACTCTCGGCCATGGCCGAGGTGCCGCAGTCGCACCCCGAGGCCGCGCAGGACATTGCCCAGCTGCGCGACTTCATCGCCGCGTCGCGGCGCGGCATCGCGCGCTGACGGCGCAGGGCGGCGGCATGACCCACGACACCACCCCGCGCGTTGCGATGGTGGCCGGCGAGACGTCCGGCGACCTGTTGGCCGGCCTGCTGCTCGACGGCCTGCAGGCCCAGTGGCCGGGCGTGGTGGGCCAGGGCATCGGCGGCCCGCAGATGCAGGCGCGCGGCTTCGAGGCCTGGTGGCCCAGCGAGCGGCTGGCCGTGCACGGCTACAGCATCGAGCTGGTGCGCCGCCTGCTGGGCATTCTCAAGATCCGCAAGGCGCTGCGCGCGCGTTTGCTGGCCGACCGGCCCGACGTGTTCATCGGCGTGGATGCGCCCGATTTCAATCTGGGACTGGAGGCCGACCTGCGCGCCGCCGGCGTCAAGACCGTGCACTTCGTCTGCCCGTCGATCTGGGCGTGGCGCGCCAACCGCGTCGAAAAGATCCGCGCCAGTGCCGACCATGTGCTGTGCATCTTCCCGTTCGAGCCCGAACTGCTCGCGCGCCACGGCATCGCCGCCACCTACGTGGGCCATCCGCTCGCGAACGTCATCCCCATGGTGCCCGACCGGCTGGCCGCGCGCGCGCAGCTGGGGCTGGCGGCCGACGACGAGGTGCTGGCCATCCTGCCCGGCAGCCGATCGGCCGAGGTGGCCTATATCGCCAAACCCTTCTTTCAGGCCGCAGCGCTTATCAGGAAAGCGCGACCAGCTATCAAAATGGTAGTGCCTGCGGTGCCGGCGCTGCGCACGCGCATCGAACAGATCGCGCGCGAGTGCGGGGTGCTGGACGCGTTGACCATCGTCACCGGCCAGTCGCACCAGGTGCTCACGGCCTGCGACTGCACGCTGATCGCCAGCGGCACCGCCACGCTGGAGGCGGCCCTGTTCAAGCGGCCCATGGTCATCTCATACCACATGCACCCGATCAGCTGGCGCCTCATGCGGCGCAAGCAGCTGCAGCCCTGGGTGGGCCTGCCCAACATCCTGTGCCGCGAGTTCGTGGTGCCCGAGCTGTTGCAGGACGCCGCCACGCCCCAGGCTCTGGCCGCGGCCGTGCAGCAGTGGCTGGACGCGCGCACCCACGATCCTGCCCGCATCACCGCGCTGGAGCGGCGCTTCGCCGCGCTGCACGAAGACCTGCGCGGCGACACCCCCCGATTGGCCGCCGATGCGATCCAGAAAATCCTCGCTTGAACAGGCCAGTTTCGACTGGCATCCGCCCGGCCTCGTGGCCGGCGTGGACGAGGCCGGCCGGGGCCCGCTGGCCGGGCCCGTGGTCGCGGCCGCGGTGATCCTGGACGAGCTCCACCCCATCGCCGGCCTAGCGGACTCCAAGGTACTCACCGCCGCCCGCCGCGAGGCGCTGTACGACGAGATCCGCGCCAAGGCCCTGTGCTGCAGCATTGCCGAGGCCAGCGTGGAGGAGATCGACCGGCTCAACATCCTGCAGGCCACCCTGCTGGCCATGCGCCGCGCCGTGCTGGGCCTGCGCCTCAAGCCCGTGCGCGTGCTGGTGGACGGCAACCGGCTGCCGCAGCTCGAGGTGCCGGCCGAGGCCATCGTCAAGGGCGATGCGCGGGTGGCGGCCATCTCGGCGGCCTCCATCCTGGCCAAGGTCACGCGCGACCGCTGGTGCGCGCAGCTGCACGACCAGTTTCCGGCCTACGGCTTCGCCGGCCACAAGGGCTACGGCACGGCCGAGCATCTGGCCGCGCTGCAGGCGCATGGCGCCTGCCCGCAGCACCGGCGCTCGTTCGCGCCCGTGGCGCGGGCCCTGCAGGCGCAGGGCGCCCGCGCCTGACCTGCCCGGCATTGCCATCGACTTCACTGCTGCTCCCATGCGTTCCACACCCGTACCCATCCATTCGCGCGACAACGCCCTGGTCAAGGACCTGCGCCGCCTGTCGCAGGACAGCACGGCCTACCGCAAGCAGGGCCGCGTGTGGCTGGAGGGCGACCATCTGTGCAGCGCCGCCCTGGCGCGCGGCCAGCGCCCCGCCATGGCGGTGTTTTCAGAGTCTTTTTGGCCTGTAGCGCCCGCAGAATATGCGCAAGCAGCTATTAAAAATATAGTGATTGCCGATGCGCTGTGGGCCGACATCAGCGGCCTGGAATCGCCCGCGCGCATGGGCTTCGTGCTGGATCTGCCCGTGGCGGCGCAGCTGGACCCGCTGGCGCCCACCGTGGTGCTCGACCGCCTGCAGGACGCGGGCAACGTGGGCTCCATCCTGCGCAGCGCCTCGGCCTTCGGCTTCTCGCAGATCGCGGCGCTCAAGGGCACGGCGGCCCTGTGGAGTGCCAAGGTGCTGCGCGCCGGCATGGGCGCGCATTTCGCGCTGCGGCTGGCGGAGGGGCTGGAGCTGGCGGACATCGACGCCCTGCGCGTGCCGCTGCTGGCCACCAGCTCGCACGGCGGCGACTACCTGCACCGGGCGGCGCTGCCCTGGCCCTGCGGCTGGATCATGGGCCACGAGGGGCAGGGCGTGTCGGACGCGCTGCAGCAGCGCGCGCGCCAGCTCATCCGCATCGCCCAGCCCGGGGGCGAAGAGTCGCTCAACGTGGGCGCGGCGGCGGCCATCTGCCTGCACGCCAGCGCCGCCGCGCACGCCCGCGTCTAGGCCTTCAATCCGTGCCCGTCAGGCAGGGCACGTTGATGTCCTTCTTGAACAGCCTGCAGTTCGCGGCGAAGGATGCCTCCACGCCGATATTGCGGTTGCGCTGGAACTGGGCCAGCTTGTTTTCTTCGTAGCGGGGGTGGTGCGGCGCGCCCTCGGGGCGGTCCAGGCTCTCGGCCCACACCGAGGCGTAGCAAACGCCCTTGCTGGCGCAGGCGCTTTCCGCCGCGCGCCGCACATAGGCGCGGTCGCCGGCCTTGTCGGCGGGCACCATGAGGTACACCTGGCTGCCGTACTGGCCGATCACCTGCGCCTGCTGCGCATGGGCGGCGCCCAGGGCGCACAGGGCGGTCGCGAAGACGAGGAGTTGTTGCTTCATGGTGAGGGGTTGCGTCAATGACTAGAAACGGAAGGTGGCGCCGACCATGGGCCCGCTTTGGCTGAAGTCCAGGCGCTTGCCATCGTTGCGGTAGTTCACGCTCAGGTGCCGGTAGCCCAGCGACAGGTGGACGTTCGGGCGCCACTGGTAGTTGACCGTGCCCAGCATCTGCAGGGTGAAGTCCGAGCCCAGCCCAAAGCCGCCCGCGTCCACATAGACCAGGGAGGACCATTGCGGCGCGAAGTCATAGCGCCAGCGCGCGGCCACGATCGGGTCCGCGAACGTGGTGCTGGACTGCGCCGACGCCACGCCGGGAACGCGGACCTTCGCATGGATGTCCCACAGGCGCAGGCCGCCCATCAGGTCCACGCTGGAGCGCTCGTCGATCTGCCAGTTGTAGCCGCCGGTCAGCGTCAGGGAGGTCTGGCGCACCTTGGCATGCGCCGACAGCCCCATGGGCAGGGTGGCGCCGTCGGAGGTGGAGGCATGGCTCAGGTCGCCCTGCAGCACCAGCCGCCCCTTGCGGGCCGTGCCGGTGAGGAAGAAGGCCGCATCCAGGTCGCTCAGGATGTCAGAGAAGGACTTGTCGACATGCGCCGTGGGAGCGCCGCCGAACGGCCGGACATGCCCGTCCAGCCCGGTCATCCATACGTAGGGCGTGAGCTGAAAGCGCCAGGCATCGTCGGCGTGCTGCGCGCCGGTCTGGGCCGAGGCGGCGCCCAGCGTGCACAGCCCGGCCATGCCGGCGGCAAGGGTGCGGAGTGCGATGGGGGAAAGGGGTGTCTTCATGGCAAGGCTCACAGCGTGTTTTTGTGGATCACCCCGTCCTTCATGACCAGGTGCAGGTTGCGCTCGGGATCGGCCAGGAAGTCGAGGTTGGCGGATGGGTCGCCGTCGGCGACCAGGATGTCGGCGAAGGTGCCGGGCGCAATGCGGCCCAGCGGGCGGGGGTAGGGGTTGCGCTCGCCCGACAGGGCCAGCAGCTCGCCGTTGGTGCCGGTGGCCTGGCCCAGCAGCGTGAGCGGGTCGTAGAAGCGGGTGAGCTTGGCCAGTTGCCGGCCCTGCGTGGGCGTGTTCCTGGCGTTGAACAGGATGTCGGTGCCCCAGCCGGTCTTGATGCCGTACTTCTGGGCCATCTCGTAGGCCTTGATCGTGCCCTGGGCCACCTGCCGCTGGCTCTCGCGCCGCGCGGCGTCGGGGTACTGGTTGCTGTCTTCGTCCTGCAGGAAGGGCTGCAGGCACCACCACACGCCTTCGTCGCGCATCATGCGCACGCTGGCCTCGTCCGCCAGCTGGCCGTGCTCGATGCTCTTCACGCCGGCGCGGATCGCGCGCTGAATGCCCTTGGGCGTGTAGACATGGGCCATCACGTAGGTGTTCCAGTCCGCGGCCGCCTCGACGCCGGCGCGCAGTTCGCGCTCGGAGAACTGCGTGCTGTCCAACGGGTCGTACAGCGAGGCCACGCCGCCGCCGGCCAGCATCTTGATCTGCGAGGCGCCCAGCATCAGCTGCTCGCGCACGCGGCGCAGCACCTCGGCCTCGCCGTCGGCGATCATGGACACGCCCACGCGCTCGACCAGGCTCAGCGGCTCGTTGGCCGCGCGCGGAATCTCGCTGCGCAGGCGGAAGTCGCCGTGGCCCGAGGTCTGCGAGATCATCGCCCCGCTCGGGTAGATGCGCGGCCCGGCCACCATGCCCTCGTCGATGGCGCGCTTGAGCGCGAAGGCCGGCCCGCCCGCGTCACGCACCGACGTGAAGCCGCGCAGCAGCGTGCGCTGCGCCTCCTGCGCGGCGGCCAGGTACAGGTAGCCCAGATCGGCCGTCATGGCCGTGGTTTGGGCGATGGCGGCCAGCATGGTGTGCCAGTGGGTGTCGATGAGCCCCGGCATCAAGAGCCGGCCCTGGCAGTCGATCACCTGGGCGCCCTCCACCTTCTCGGTGGCCGATGGCAGGGCCGTGATCACCTTGCCCTGCACCAGCACCTGGGTGCCGGTTGTGGGCGCCTTGCCAGAGCCGTCGAAGAGCCGGAGGTTGGTGAACAGCAGCGGTCGGTCGGCCTGCCGGGGCTGGCGGGTGGCGCCGCTGCCGGTCTGCGCGGCGGCAAAGGGCGCCAGCGTGGCGGCCACGCCGCCCATGAACGCCCTGCGGGACATGTCGTGCATCACCCGCTCGTGCAACAGGTGGCACACCACGCTGCCGCAGGTGCAGGCACGGGCCTGGACGGGGCCCAGGCGCCAGGGGAAATCGCGCGATTGTTCCAAGGCTTGTTGCATCTGTCCCTCCCTCAGAAAAAGAGCACGGCCGCGTGGCGCGGTCTGTGTGCTCTTGCTTGTACATGTGGTTGCCTATGATACGTGTGCTTGTTTCACTGCCGAGTCATGCACGGGCGCGGCGCGTTGCGCGCACCGCACGGCATTTCTTCAGGCGGTCATAGACGGGTTCGACAATCCTGCCGGTCCGTTCCCCCTTGTCCTTGTGTTTCAGCGAGTCCGAAAATGAAGTCATCCCCTAAGCTGCGTCCCCTGGCGGGCGCACTGTTGATCGGCATGGCCGGTCTGTCCGCACTGTCGGGTGCCTGGGCCTGCACCCGGCTGGTTTTCCACGGTGCCAACGGCCAGGTGGTCACGGCGCGCTCGATGGACTGGAAAAGCGACATCACCAGCAACCTGTGGGTGCTGCCGCGGGGCATGGCGCGCACGGGCGAGGCTGGGCCCAATTCCCTGCGCTGGACGTCCCGGTACGGCAGCGTGGTCACCTCGGGCTACGACGTGTCCACCACCGACGGCGTCAACGAGGCTGGCCTGAACGCCAACCTGCTGTGGCTGGTGGAGTCCAAGTACCCGGCCTTCGACGCCGGCAGCAAGCCGGGCCTGACCATCGCCGCCTGGGCGCAGTACGTGCTGGACAACTTCGCCACCGTCGAGGAGGCCGTGGCGGCGCTGAAGCTGGACCCGTTCACCATCGTCACGGACAACGTGCCCGGCGAGAACCGGCTGACGACGCTGCACCTGTCGATATCGGATGCCAGCGGGGACAGCGCCATCGTCGAGTACATCGAGGGCCGCCAGGTCATCCACCACAGCCGCAAGTACCAGGTGATGACCAATTCGCCGGTGTTCGAGCAGCAGCTGGCGCTCAACACCTATTGGCAGCGGATCGGCGGCACCACCATGTTGCCGGGCACCAACCGCGCCGCGGACCGCTTTGCCCGCGCCTCGTTTTATGTCGATGCCATTCCCAAGGACACCGACCCGAACAAGGCGCTGGCCAGCGTGTTCAGCGTGATTCGCAACGTCTCCGTGCCCTACGGGCTCAACACGCCCGAGGAGCCCAACATCTCCTCCACCCGCTGGCGCACGGTGTTCGACCACCAGCGCAAGCTGTACTTCTTCGAGTCGGCGCTCACGCCCAATACGTTCTGGGTGGATCTGAAGGCCCTGGACTTCAGCAAGGAAACCGGCAAGGTGCTCATGCTCGACCTGGGGCCGAGCCAGAACCATGTGTTTGCGGGCGATGCCACCCGCGCATTCAAGCCTTCGGCGCCCTTCAAGTTCCTGGGCCTGTGAAGGGGCGGCCCGGCGCCAGGCCGGGCCTGCCGCTCCCCGCTCAGTCCATCGTGAGCTTTTGCTTGTCCACCACGTTCTTGTAGGCGGTGTATTCGGCCTTGATTTCCTGGGCGAACTTCTCGGGCGTGTCGGCCACGATCAGCGAGCCCGTGTCCTCGATGCGCTTGCGAATGGCGGGGTCCTTGAGCACCTTGTGCACGGCGGCGTTCACCTTGTCCACGATGTCCTTGGGCAGGCCCTTGGGGCCGACGATGCCGTAGTACGCCATGCGGTTCACGTTGGGCGCGCCCACCTCGGCCAGCGTGGGCACGTCGGGCAGCACGGCCAGGCGCTGGGGCGCGGCCACCACCAGGGCGGTGAGGCGCTTGTCCTTGATGAAGGGCAGGGCCGATGGCAGGTTGTCGAAGATCAGCGGAATCTGGCCGGCCACGGCGTCGTTCAGCGCGGGGCCGGAGCCGCGGTAGGGCACGTGGACCAGTTTGGTGCTCGTGTCCAGCATGAACATTTCCATCATCAGGTGGCCGATGCTGCCGGTGCCGGGCGAGCCGAACGAGTACTTGCCAGGGTTCTTCTGCACCTCGGCCAGGAAGCTCTTGTAGTCCTTGCCGGCGAACTGCGGGTTGGCGGCAATGACGTTGGGCGTGGCCGCGATGTTCACGACGGGCGTGAAATCGGTGAACACGTTGTAGGGGATCTTGGGGTTGATGGCCGGGTTGGTGGCCGTGGTGGACACGGTGGCCACGCCCAGGTGGTAGCCGTCGGGCGTGGCGCGGGCGGTCTCGGCCGCGCCGATGGCGCCGCCGCCACCGCCCCGGTTTTCCACCACCACGGGCTGGCCCAACTCGCGGCCCAGCGGGTCGGCCACGACGCGGGCGATCAGGTCGGTGGTGCCGCCGGCCGCGAAGGGCACCAGCAGGCGTATGGGTTTGGCCGGGTAGGCGGACTGCGCGTGGGCAGCGGTGCCGAGCAGGGCCAGAAGGCCCAGGGTGAGGGCGTTGCGACGGATCATGCTTTTGTCTCCTGTAGTTGAAATAAGCAAGCAGTGAATTGCCAGTAGTGGCGGGATGGGGCGCCGCCGGCAGGCGGCGCGGGAATCACACGGCCTTGCCCTCCCTGAGGGCGGCAATGGCCTTGGCGTCCAGGCCCAGTTCGCGCAGCACCTCGTCCGTGTGCTGGCCCAGGGCCGGGGGGGCGCGATGGTAGCGCACGGGCGTGGCGGACAGGCGCATGGGGCTGGCCACCGTGGCCACGCGGGCGATGCCGTCGCCGGCATCGCGGGGCAGGTCCACGCGGATGCCGCGCGCGCGCACCTGCGGGTCGTCGAAGGCCTGGGCCACGGTGTTGATGGGGCCGCAGGGCACGGCCTTGTCTTCCAGCAGCGCGATCCAGGCGGCCGTGGTGCGGGTCTGCAGCACGGGCTCCATCAGGGCCAGCAGCGCGGCGCGGTGGCGCACGCGGGCGGTGTTGGTGGCAAAGCGCTCGTCTTGCGCCCAGGCGCCCTGGCCGATGGCGGCGCAAAAGCGGGCGAACTGGCCGTCGTTGCCGATGGCCAGCAGCACGTTGCCGTCATGGGTCCTGAAGTCCTGGTAGGGCGCCAGGCTGGGGTGGGTGTTGCCTGCGCGGGCCGGCGCCTGGCCGGTGGCCAGGAACCCCGCGGCCTGGTTGGCGAGCACGGCCATGCCCACGTCCAGCAGCGCCATGTCGATGTACTGGCCCTGGCCCGTGCCGGTGCGGGCGTTGTCGCGCGCGTTGAGCGCGGCCAGGATGGCGTTGCTGGCGTACAGGCCGGTGAACACGTCGATCACGGCCACGCCCACCTTCAGCGGGCCGCCGCCGGGCGCGCCGTCGGCGTGGCCGGTGATGCTCATCAGGCCGCACATGGCCTGCACCATCAGGTCGTAGCCGGCGCGCTCGGCATACGGCCCGTCCTGGCCGAAGCCGGTGACGGAGCAGTAGACCAGGCGCGGGTTAAGGGCCTTGAGGCTGTCGTAGTCCAGCCCGTACTGCGCCAGCCCGCCGACCTTGAAGTTTTCCACCACCACGTCGGCCTCCTGCGCCATGCGGCGCAAGAGTGCCTGGCCGTCGGGGTGGGCCATGTCCACGGTGATGCTGCGCTTGTTGCGGTTGCAGGCGGTGAAGTAGCTGGCCTCGCGCGTGTCACGGCCGCCCGCGTCCTGCAGGAAGGGCGGGCCCCAGTGGCGCGTGTCGTCGCCGGCGATGGGGCGTTCGACCTTGACCACGTCCGCGCCCAGGTCGGCCAGCATCTGGGTGGCCCAGGGGCCGGCCAGCACGCGCGACAGGTCAAGCACCTTGATGCCGGCAAGGGCGCCGCGGGGCGTGGGGGCGGAAGTGGTGGTCATGGCGGTGTGGGTGCTATGGAAAAAGAAGCTGCCAGCGCTTAGTGGGTGGCCAGTTCAGAATGAAATCATGCTGAACCGGCCAAATGAAAAGCGCGAAAAGCTCTCATTTTGAGAGCGGTGCGCGGCAGGGGCGTGCGGTCATGCGTTGGGGCCGCGCAGGGCGTCCCCCGCGCGCGGTGCGCAGCGGGGGCGCGGCCGCGCGTTGCCTCAGTTGGCAAAGGCGGCGATGCCCGTCTGCGCGCGGCCCAGGATCAGGGCGTGCACGTCGTGCGTGCCCTCGTAGGTGTTGACCACCTCCAGGTTCACCAGGTGGCGGGCCACGCCGAACTCGTCGCTGATGCCGTTGCCGCCCATCATGTCGCGCGCCAGGCGGGCAATGTCCAGGGCCTTGCCGCAGTTGTTGCGCTTGATCAGCGAGGTGATCTCGACCACGTTCTGGTGCTCGTCCTTCATGCGGCCCACGCGCAGTGCGGCCTGTAGGCCCAGCGTGATCTCGGTCTGCATGTCGGCCAGCTTCTTCTGCACGAGCTGGTTGGCTGCCAGCGGGCGGCCGAACTGCTGGCGGTCCAGCGTGTACTGGCGGGCGGTGTGCCAGCAGAACTCGGCCGCGCCCATGGCGCCCCAGGCGATGCCGAAGCGGGCGCTGTTCAGGCAGGTGAAGGGGCCCTTGAGGCCTTGCACCTCGGGGAAGGCGTTCTCTTCGGGAACGAACACGTCGTCCATGACGATCTCGCCGGTGATGGAGGCACGCAGGCCCACCTTGCCGTGGATGGCGGGGGCCGACAGGCCCTTCATGCCCTTGTCCAGGATGAAGCCGCGGATCGGGCCGACGGCGCCGCCCTCGGACACTTCCTTGGCCCAGACCACGAATACGTCGGCCACGGGGCTGTTGGTGATCCACATCTTGTTGCCCTTGAGGCGGTAACCGCCGTCCACCTTGTAGGCGCGCGTGGCCATGCTGCCGGGGTCGGAACCGTGGTCGGGCTCGGTCAGGCCGAAGCAGCCGATGTATTCACCGGAAGCCAGCTTGGGCAGGTACTTCTGCTTCTGTGCCTCGGTGCCGAACTCGTTGATCGGCACCATCACCAGCGACGACTGCACGCTGGCCATGGAGCGGTAGCCCGAGTCCACGCGCTCGATCTCGCGCGCCACCAGGCCGTAGCTCACGTAGTTCAGGCCGGCGCCGCCGTACTCGGTGGGAATGGTGGGGCCCAGCAGACCCAGCTCGCCCATCTCGCGGAAGATGGTCACGTCGGTCTTTTCATGGCGGAACATGTCCAGCACGCGCGGGGCCAGCTTGTCCTGGCAGTAGGCGGCGGCCGCGTCGCGGACGGCGCGCTCGTCCTCGGTGAGCTGCTGGTCGAGCTGGAAGGGGTCATCCCATTGGAAAGCGGTGCGGGCCATGGTGTCTCCGGTGCGAAAGGCGTTGAGTGGATGGTGGGGGCGCAATCCATGCGTTGACAGCATGCAATTGGGCGACGGATGGATCGTATGGCTGTGACTATCCGGGATGCAAGCGAGTAGTTTTCATCCAGAAATGCGTTTTTGGAATGTATGGGTTAGATTGCACCCATGCGAAGACATCTGCCATCCACCCAGGCCCTGGCCTGTTTCGAGGCCGCGGCGCGGCACGAAAGCTATACGCGCGCCGCGCAGGAGCTGTCGCTCACGCAGAGTGCGGTGTCGCGCCAGATCCTGGCGCTGGAGGAGCAGCTCGGCGTGCAGCTGTTTCGCCGCACGCGCCATGGCGTGGTGCTCACGCCCGCGGGGCGGCACTATGGGCGCCAGGTGGCGCGCTGGCTGCAGGGGCTGGAGCGCGACACGTTGGACGTGATGGCCCACCAGGGCCATGGCGGCGCCATCTCGCTGGCGGCGGTGGCCACCTTCGCCACGCGCTGGCTGATCCCGCGCCTGCCGCTGCTGGCCGCGCGCCACCCCGAGATCGTGGTGCACATCGAGACGCAGACCCGTCCGTTCCTGTTCACCGACACCACCTTCGATGCGGCGCTCTACGCGGGCACGCCCGAGCAGGTGGCCAACTGGCCCGGCGTGCAGGTGCAGCTGCTGATGCAGGAGGACGTGGTGCCTGTGTGCAGCCCGCGCCTGCTCGAGTCGGCCGCGCAGCAGTCGGGCATGCCGCGCGGCACGGGGCGCGCCCACCAGGGCCTGCCGCCGCAGGCGCTGGCGAGCCTGCCGCTGCTGCAGCAGAGCACCCGGCCCTATGGCTGGCAGCAGTGGTTCGATGCCATGGGCGTGCCGGACGCGCCGCGTGCCCTCGATGGCCCGCGCTACGAGCTGTTCTCGATGACGGCGGCGGCGGCCGCGCACGGTCTGGGCGTGGCGCTGATGCCGCCCATGCTCATCGAGGCCGAGATCGCGCGCGGCGACCTCGTCGTGGCCTGCGCCCGGCCGCTGCGCGGCGAGCGCGGCTACTACCTCATCAGCCCCGCGCAGCCCCAGCCGCCGGTGCTGGCGGCGTTTGCGCGCTGGCTGCAGGAGATGGCCGCGGCCCCGGGCGTGTAGCGCAGGGGGGCAGGGGGTCAGGGCGCCAGCGTGGCGACGACCGGCGCGTGGTCGCTGGGCTGCGGGTTCTTGCGCGGCGCGCGGTCAACGTGGCAGGCCGTCACGGCAGCGCGCAGGGCATCGCTGACCAAAATGTGGTCGATGCGCAGCCCCCGGTTCTTCTGGAAGCCCAGCATGCGGTAGTCCCACCACGAGAAGGTCTTGTCGGGCTGCTCGAACAGGCGGAAGGCGTCGGTCAGGCCCAGTTCCAGCAGCTGGCGGAAATGCTGGCGCTCCTCCACCGTGTGGTGGATCGTGTCCTTCAGGCCCACGGGGTCGTAGGAGTCGCGGTCCTCGGGCGCCACGTTGAAGTCGCCCACCAGCGCCAGCCGGGGGTGGGCCTGCAGCTCCTCGCGCAGCCAGCGGTGCAGGGCGTCGAGCCACTGCATCTTGTAGGCGAACTTGTCGGTGCCCGGCGCCTGGCCGTTCACGAAGTAGCAGTTCACCAGGCGCAGCGGCCCGCTGGCCGTGTCCAGCGTGGCAGCGATGACGCGCGCCTGTTCGTCGGCATGGCCTGGAATGTTGCGCACCACGTCGCGCAGCGGCGTGCGGCTGAGGATGGCCACGCCGTTGTAGGTCTTCTGGCCGAAGCAGACCGCGTGGTAGCCCGCGGCCTCGAAGGCGTCATGCGGGAACTTCTCGTCGACCAGCTTGAGTTCCTGCAGGCCGATGGCATCGACCGGGTTGGCCTCCAGCCAGTCCAGCACCTGGGGCAGGCGTACGGACAGGGAATTGATGTTCCACGTGGCGATGTTCATTTCTTTGGAAAAACTCTTTGCGATTCAATGGGTTGTGTATACCACGGCCCTGCGGTGCGGTGCGGTGCGCGGGAGCCGTCGCTGGGTGCATGTGTATCTTCGCGCTGGCTCAGCTTCGGCCGGGCGCCGAATCCGTCGGCGGGGTGGCGCCCGGCCTTTGCTGGATCTTCAGGCGGGCCAGCAGTTCATTGCGTTCGTGCACGAACTGCTGTCCGGTCACCTGCAGCCAATGGCGCAGATGTTCGTTGGTGTCCGACGACTTCTGGCTGCTGATGAAGTGGTAGCTAGCCTTTGATCGCACCGCCGTGGGAAAGGGTGCCACGAGCCGCCCGCTCTTGAGCTCGTCGTAGACCAGGGCCAGGCGCCCCATTGCAATGCCGTGGCCGGTGAGGGCGGCGACCACCGCCAGTTGCGAGAGGTTGAAGTAGGTGCCGCCACGCCGGGTGGGGGGCTCGCCCATGGCTTGCAGCCAGGTGTCCCATTCGATGTTCTGCGGGGCGGCATGCCATGGGTTCTCGTCATGCAGCATCACGTGGGGATCAATGTCCGCAACGGTGCGTATCTGTGGGTTGCCCGCGAGGAACTCGGGCGTGGTGACGGGCACGATCCATTCGTCAAGAAACATCTCCGCGTTGAGGTCCGCGTATTGCCCCGGGTCGAAGCGTATGCCGGCCTGGATCCCGCTCAGCCCCATGCCCACGCGATCGAGCATGTGGTACTCGCCGTAGATGCGGACCGCCACGCCGGACTTGCCTTGCAGCAGATCGCTGACGCGCGGCGTGAGCCACAGCATGGCAAAGGATGGTGAGCAACTGAGGTTGAGCGGCGCGTTGTGGCTGCGTTGGTCGCGGCGCAGTTTGCCCACGGCGTGGTTCAGCGCCTCGAACGATTGCTCGGACACCAGGGACAGGCGTGTGCCCTCGCGTGTCAGGGAGAGCGCCTTGCCCTCCCTGTGGAACAAGGGGGTGCCCAGGTATTCCTCCAGCTTCTTGACCTGCTGGCTGACCGAGCCTTGCGTGACGTGCAGCTCTCTGGCCGCCCTGGTGAAGCTGTTGTGCCTGGCGACGGCATCAAAGCAGCGCAACCAGGTGAGCAAAGAGGGTGATAGGTGGTTTTCATTCATTGATGTTGCTAATGAATTGATTGACAAGGTTGACTTGTCGGTATGGCACATCATCCACAGAATGCAGGCTCTCGCACGAAATCGCTGATCTCTTGCAAGTGGTGAATTTATATAGGGAAATCACCTATGTTACAAAATGAACAAGGCGTTATGGATCATGCTTCACGGCTCTGGGTGAATCCGGGGCATGTGCGTGAGGTGGCCTGTTCAGATGCTGATTGCATTATTGTCAGTGATATTGAAGCGGCCGAGAGGCGCCTTGCACGCTTCGCGCCCTTGCTTCGGCAGCTGTTCCCCGAACTGGTGAACAGTGGCGGCATCGTCGAGTCGCAGCTGATTCCGTTGCCGGCCGAAGCGGTCGGAAGGGAGGCATTGGCGGCAGGGCGTTTCTGGGTCAAGGCCGACCACCAGTTGGCCGTGGCGGGTTCGGTCAAGGCGCGCGGCGGCTTTCACGAAGTGCTGGAGTTTGCGGAGAAGGTTGCGCGCGCAGCCGGCCTGCTGGTGGGCGATACCAGCTACGAGGCGTTGGGGTCGCCCGCCGCGCGTGAGGTGTTTTCCCGCTACGAGGTGGCCGTGGGCTCCACAGGCAACCTGGGCATGAGTATCGGCATCATGTCCGCAGCGCTGGGTTTCCGGGCCACGGTACACATGTCTGCCGAGGCCAAGGAATGGAAGAAGCGCAAGCTGCGTAACCACGGCGTGGTTGTCCACGAGTACGAGGGCGACTACGGCAAGGCGGTGGCGCAAGGCCGGGCGCTGGCAGGCCGCGACCCGATGTGCCACTTCGTGGATGACGAGCATTCGTCCTCGCTGTTCAGCGGCTATGCGGTGTCGGCGTTTCGCTTGCGAGAGCAGTTCGACAAGCAGGGCGTGCAGGTCGACTCCGCGCATCCGCTGTTTGTCTACATTCCCTGCGGGGTCGGCGGCGCGCCCGGCGGCGTGTGCTACGGGCTCAAGCATGTGTTTGGTGCGGCCGTCCATTGCTTCTTTGTGGAGCCCGCCGATTCCGCATGTTTTCTCGTGCAGATGCAGCACCCGGACAGGCCCGGCATCAGCATTTATGACGTGGGGCAGCGCAACCAGACGATTGCCGACGGCCTGGCCGTGCCCTGCGCATCGGACTTCGTCTATCCGCTGATGCGTGAGCGGCTTTCGGGCGTGGCACTGGTGACGGACGATGTCATGCGGGCCGACCTGTGGCGGCTGCATGCGCTGGCCGGCCTCCAGGTCGAGCCCTCCGCGGCGGCGGCCGTCAGCGGGCCGCGCGCCTTGCTGGGTACCGAGGCCGGCCGGCAATACCTGGCCCGGCACGGGCTGGATGCGCTGCTGTCGAGCGCCAATCACATCGTATGGACCACCGGGGGCGCCCTGATGCCCGCGCAGGAGTATGGCGTCCTGCTCGAAGAGGGCCGGCTGGCCCATCAACGGCTTTTCCCCGCACTTTGAAGCGCGCAGGGCAGCACCTGTGCAGGCCCGCTGAATGGGGAAGCCCATTCACGTTCTTGGCATGCAAGCCATGCCTTTCATTATTTCAACCAAGGAGACTGGCGATGAGTAAAAAAATGAATTCCTTCGCACGCGCGGCGTTGGCGGCTTCGCTGCTGGCCTGTGGCCTCATGGGCGCAGGCCATGCGCAGGCCAAGACGACGATCAATGCCGTCATGCACTCGCCACTGCGGGTGCTGGACCCGGTCATCACGACCGCGCACATCACCCGCAATCACGGCTACATGATTTACGACACGCTGCTGGCGACGGACAAGGACAACCAGATCCGTCCGCAGATGCTGCAGGAGTGGAAGGCTTCGGCCGATGGCCGCACCTATACCTTCAAGCTGCGTGACGGCCTGAAGTGGCACGATGGCGGCGCGGTGACCGCCGAGGATTGCGTGGCCTCCATCCAGCGCTGGGCCACCCAGGACAAGATGGGTCAGTTGCTGACCAGCGAGATGGCCGGGATGAAGGTGGTGGATGCATCGACTTTCACCATCACCATGAAGGAGCCCAGTGACCTGGCCGTGCGGGCGCTGGCCAAGCCGAGCGGCGTGGCGCCGTTCATGATGCCCAAGCGCATCGCGCAAACGCCTCCCACGCAGGCCATTACGCAGTACATCGGCTCCGGTCCATTCAAGTTCGTGACTGCCGAGTTCAAGCCGGGGGTGCAGGCCGTCTATGAAAAGAACGCCGACTACGTTCCCCGCTCCGAGCCGCCATCGGGCCTGGCGGGAGGCAAGAAGGTGCTGGTCGAGCGCGTGAAGTGGATCGCTACGCCGGACGCGATGACCTCCGTGAACGCCCTGGTCAGCGGCGAAATCGACTACCTGGAGCAACTGCCGTTCGACCTGGAGCCTATCGTCCGCCCCAACAAGGACATCGCCGTGAAGGTGCTGGATCCGCAGGGCTACCAGACCGTCATGCGCATGAATCACCTGCATGCGCCGTTCAACAACAAGAAGGTCCGCGAGGCTGCCATGTACGCCGTGGGCCAGGAAGCGGTGCTGCAGGCCATGATCGGCAACAAGCAGTACTTCAAGACCTGCGCCGCGCTGTTCGGCTGCGATGCGCCCTACGCCAGCCAGGAGGGGGCCGATGTCACCATCAAGGCCAACCCCAAGAAGGCCCAGGAGTTGCTGAAAGAGGCGGGCTACGACGGCACGCCGGTCGTGATCCTGCAGCCCACCGACACCCCTTCCGTCAACACGCAGCCCGTGGTGATCGGCCAGGCATTGCGCGCCGCAGGCTTCAAGGTCGAGATGCAGGCCATGGACTGGCAGACCGTAGTGACCCGTCGTGCGGTGCAGACACCGCCCAAGGAAGGCGGCTGGAACATCTTCGCCACCAACAACGTGATGGCGGAGGCCTCCGATCCGTTGCGGGCCTTCGGTGTGGCGGCCAATGGCAAGGGCGCCTGGTTCGGTTGGCCCGATGTGCCAGAGATCGAGCGCTTGCGCGTGGCGTTCTCGCGCACGGCAGACGAGGCCAAGCGCAAAGAGCTGGCGGGACAGATTCAGAAGCTGGTGATCGCCGAAGGCGTGCTCCTGCCGATGGGGCAGTACTACGTGCCGGCTGCGTACCGCAACAGCCTGAGCGGCGCCTTGGAGTCTCCGGTGCCGGTGTTCTGGAACCTGCAGAAGAAGTAAGCCAGCGGCACATGAAAAAGGGTCTTTCGCCATGATCGCATTCGTCATCAAACGCATGGCCGCAGCATTGCCAGTGATGGCCGTGGTTGCTGCCGTTGTCTTTGCCATCCTGCGTCTCACGCCGGGAGACCCTGCCGCGATTCTGGCGGGGGACTCTGCCACGCCAGAGCAGCTGGATGCCATCCGCCAGAACCTCGGGCTGGACCAGCCGCTGCACCAGCAGTTCTTCCACTGGATCGCTCAGTTGCTGAGTGGTGACCTGGGCACCTCGCTGCTTTCGGGAACGCCGGTGGTGGAGATGATCGGTCAGCGCATGGGGCCGTCCATCGCCCTGTGCCTGAGCACCATCGTCGTGGCCATCGTGGTGGCCGTGCCGCTGGGTGTGCTCGCCGCCTGGCGGCAGGGCAAGCTGCTGGACCGCGCCGTGATGGCGCTGTCGGTTCTGGGCTTCTCCATTCCCGTGTTTGTCACGGGCTATGTGCTGATCCTCACGCTGTCGCTGGGCGCGGGCTGGTTCCCGGTGCAGGGCTACAAGCCGCTGTCGGAAGGCGTATGGCCCTTCCTGCGCTCCATCGCCTTGCCGACCATGGCGCTGAGCACGGTCTATATCGCCCTGATTGCCCGCATCACGCGTACCAGTGTGATCGAGGTGATGAACGAGGACTTCATCCGCACGGCCCGTGCCAAGGGGCTGAACGAGCGGGGGGTACTGCTGGGCCATGCACTGCGCAACGCGGCGGTGCCCATCGTCACCATCATTGGCGTGGGCATTGCCATGCTGATTGGCGGTGTGGTGGTGACCGAGTCGGTCTTCAACCTCCCGGGCCTGGGCCGGCTGGTGGTGGAGGCCGTGCTGGCGCGTGACTACCCCGTCATCCAGGCGCTGATCCTGCTGTTCGCGCTGGTGTATGTGTTGATCAATCTGGTGGTGGACATGTCCTACACCTTGTTCGATCCCCGAATCCGCTACTGAGGTCTGGCATGACGCAACTCTCTCCCTCTCATCCTGCCGACCTGGGCCACGCCGCGGTTGCCATTGACGAAGCGCCGCCCAAGCGCTCCCAGCTGTGGAACACGCTCAAGAGCTGGCCGGTGATGCTCTCGCTCATCGTGCTGGCCGCCGTTGTGTGCATGGCCATGGCCGCGCCGCTGCTGGCGGGCTCCGATCCGACGGAAATCAACCCTGCGCAGCGCCTGCGCCCGATCACGGCAGAGCACTGGCTGGGCACCGATGCCTACGGCCGGGACGTTTTCAGCCGCATCCTCTACGGGGCCCGCGTCTCGTTGGTGGTCGGTTTAGGCGTGGCGGCATTCAGCCTGGTGATTGGCCTGTTCATCGGCGTGTTGGCGGGCTACTTCCGATGGGTCGATGCGATCGTCATGCGCGTCATGGATGGGCTGATGGCCATTCCCGGCATCCTGCTGGCCATCGCGCTGGTGTCGATCTCGGGAGCCAGCCTGCTCACCGTGTTGATTGCAATCACGGTCCCCGAGGTGCCGCGCGTGGTCCGTCTGGTGCGTGGCGTGATTCTGAGCGTACGCAACGAACCGTATGTGGAGGCAGCGCTCACCCTGGGGACGCCGCTGCCCACGTTGATGCTGCGCCACCTGGTGCCCAACACCATGGCTCCGCTGATCGTGCAATGCACGTACATCTTCGCCTCCGCCATCTTGACCGAAGCCATCCTGAGCTTCCTCGGGGCCGGGGTGCCGCCAGAGACTTCATCGTGGGGCAACATCATGGCCGAGGGACGCGCCTACTTCCAGCTGTACCCGGGGCTGGTGCTGTACCCCGGTCTGCTGCTGTCCCTGACGGTGCTGAGTGTCAACCTGCTGGGCGATGCGCTGCGCGATGCGCTCGACCCGCGCATGGCCAAGCGCATGTGACGCGCCATTGCCATGTTCAATTTCTTGTGGATCAAGCAATGACACAAACCACTACAACCCAACAGGCCGTGCTCACCATCAAGAACCTTTCGGTGCAGCTCAAGGGTGCAGCCGAAGGCAAAACGCTGGTCAGTCACCTCGACCTCCAGGTGCACGCAGGCGAAACGCTGTGCATCGTGGGCGAGTCGGGATCGGGCAAGTCCCTCACTTCGCTGGCCACCATGGGGCTGCTGCCGGCCGACAGCCTGCAGGTGTCTTCGGGCGCCATCGAGCTGGACGGACAGGACTTGTTGCGCATGAGTGCCAGCCAGATGCGCGCGCTGCGTGCATCACAGTTGGCGATGGTGTTTCAGGAGCCCATGACGGCCTTGAATCCCGTGCATCGCGTGGGCGCGCAGATCGAAGAGGTGCTGAAGCTCCATTCCAGCCTGTCCGCGTCGCAGCGCCGCGCCAAGGTCCTGGAAATGCTGGAGTCGGTGCATCTGCCAGATGTGGAACGCATCTATGCGTCCTATCCCCACCAGCTTTCGGGGGGGCAGCGCCAGCGCATCGTCATCGCGATGGCGCTGATTCTGAAGCCGCGTCTGCTCATTGCGGACGAGCCGACCACGGCGCTGGATGTGACCACGCAAAAGCAGATCCTCTCGCTGATCCGTGAGCTGCAGGAAAAGAACGGTACGGCGGTGATTTTCATCACCCACGACTTCGGCGTGGTGGCAGAAATCGCCGACCGCATCCTGGTGATGCACCGTGGCAAGGTGGTGGAGTCGGGGACGCGTGAGCAGATCCTGGCCCATCCCGCGCAGGACTACACGCGCATGCTGGTGTCTTCCGTGCCCAGCCTGGTGCCGCATTCCCGCGCGCAGCCGGAGGGCGAAGCCATCTTGCAGGTGCGCAGCCTGGAAAAGACATACCCCAAATCCAAGGGCCTGTGGCGCAAGCCCGAGATGGTGCATGCGGCCAACGACGTGTCGCTCACGCTGCGCCGGGGCGAGATCCTGGGCATCGTGGGTGAATCGGGATCAGGCAAGTCCACGGTGGCGCGTTGCATCGTGCGCCTGATTGACCCCAGTGGTGGCGCTATCCGTCTGCAGCAAGATGACATCACCCATTTGGGGCGCGGCGCGCTGGCGCCGCTGCGCAAGCGCATCCAGATCGTGTTCCAGGATCCGTACCGCAGCCTGAACCCGCGCCGCCGCATTGGCGACTCGGTGATCGAAGGCCTGCTGAACTATGGCATGCCGCGTGAGCAGGCCATGGCCAAGGCGATCGAGGCCATGGATCTGGTGGGTCTGCCGCGGCAGGCGCTGGAGCGCTTTCCGCACCAGTTCTCCGGTGGCCAGCGCCAGCGCATCTGCATTGCCCGCGCACTGGTGATGGAACCCGACGTGTTGGTGGCAGACGAAGCGGTTTCCGCGCTCGATGTCTCGGTGCAGGCGCAGGTGCTGGAGCTGCTTGAAGAGGTACGCCAGCGCGTGGGTATCGGGGTGCTGTTCATCACGCACGACCTGCGCGTGGCAGCCCAGATCTGCGACACCATCATGGTCATGAAGAGTGGCCGGGTGGTGGAGTCAGGCACGGTGCAGCAGGTGCTCGGAGCGCCACAGCAGGCCTACACCCAGGCATTGATCGATGCCGCACCCGGCCGTCACTGGGACTTCCAGAATTTCCGACCTGTATCTGAAGAAGCGCTTGCCGCTTGAGTTTGTCGGCATCCGTGCGGGTGCCTCTTTATCCCTTGAGAAAAAAGACATGGCCAAAATTGTGTACGGTGGTTTTCAGCATGAGACAAACACCTTTGCCCCTGATCTGGCGGATTGGGCGGCATTCCAGGCGGGTGGGGGCTGGCCCGGATTGGTTTCGGGTGATCGCTTGTGGGATGCGATCCGGGGATCCAACATTCCCGCAGCGGGCTTTGTCCAATCCGCACTGGAAGCCGGCGATGAGGTAGTGCCCACGGCCTGGTGTGCGGCAAGCCCATCGGCCCATGTGGAGCAGGAGACCTATGAGCGCATCGCCGGAATGATCCTGGATGGCATCAGGAACGCGTTGCCTGTCGATGCGGTCTACCTCGACCTGCATGGCGCGATGGTGGCGCAGCACTACGATGACGGGGAGGGTGAGTTGCTGCGCCGCGTGCGTGCGCTGGTCGGCGCGCATGTGCCCGTGGTCGCCAGCCTGGACTTGCATGGCAACGTGACGAGCCAGATGCTGAGCGAGGCCGACATCCTGGTGGCCTACCGTACCTATCCGCATGTGGACATGGCCGACACGGGCGTGCGCGCCTATCACCAGCTCAAGCGTCGCCTGGAGACGGGGCGCAGGCCCGCGCTGGCGGTGCAGCGTTTGCCGTATCTGGTGCCGATCTGCTGGCAATGCACCGATATCGAGCCGGCCAAGACCCTGTACCAGCAGCTGGAGGCCCGCGAAACTGCCGGAACGCATATCTCATTCGCCACGGGGTTTCCTGCGGCGGACTTCGAGGAGTGCTCTCCTGTTCTGTGGGCCTATGCGGATACCCAGGAGCAGGCCGAGGCACTGCTTGCACCATTGGCGCAGGCGGCACTGGAGGCGGAGTCGCGTTTTGCGGGCAAGCTGTATGGGCCTGCGGAGGCCGTTCAGTACGCGCAATCACATGCGGGCGGTGGCAAGCCCACCATCATTGCCGACGCGCAGGACAATCCTGGCGCAGGCAGCAATTCCGACTCGACCGGCATGCTGCGCGCCCTGGTCGCTTGCAAGGCGCAGAACGCCGCCATCGGGCTCATCGTCGATCCGGCATCGGCTGACAGGGCGCACCAGGCAGGAGAGGGCGCGCGGGTGCGCCTGTCGCTGGGCGGCAAATCGGGCGTCGAAGGCGATGCGCCATTCGAGGCCGAGTTTGTGGTCGAGAAAATCTCTGACGGCAAGGTCAACGCCACGGGGCCTTACTACCGGGGCTTCAGGCTGGATCTGGGGCCGTCCGCATGCCTGCGTATCGATGGCGTGCGCATCGTGGTCGCGTCGCAGAAGGTGCAGATGGCGGACCAGGCCATGTTCCGTGTGGTGGGTATCGAGCCGACGGCGCAGGACATTCTCGTGGTGAAGAGTGCCGTGCATTTCCGTGCGGACTACACGCCGATTGCCCGCGAGATCATCGTGGCCACGGCCCCTGGGTCCATGCCGATGGTGTTGGAAAACTTGCCCTGGACCAAGCTGAAGCCCGGCATACGCATTGATCCCTGCGGCAAGGCGTTCGAGCCTGCCATGGCCTGACAGGGGAGGGCGGGCCCAGGGCCTGTTCTCCTCTCTATATCCAAAGAGGCCGTGGCGCACGGCGGCCTTTAAGCGGCGTCCGTGGCTTGGCAGCCCGCTTGCTGCAGCAGTGGGATGCGGGGAGCTTGATGCCGCCGGCACAATCCCGTCATGAGCGCCAGACATCCCACCACAAAATCCGCCAGCCGGCAGGCACAGCCTGATCTGGCGTTGTATGCGCAGGTCAAGGACTTCATTGCGCGGCGCATCCAGGACGGCACTTGGCGCGCGGGCGATCGCCTGCCGTCGGAGAACGAACTGGTCGCGCAGTTCGGCATGTCCCGCATGACGGTGAACCGCGCACTGCGTGAGCTGGTGGAGCAGGGCCGCATCGTGCGGGTGGCGGGGGTCGGCAGCTTCGTGGCGGAGGACAAACCGCAGTCCACGCTGCTGCAGATTGCCAACCTGGCGGCGGAGATTCGCCAGCGCGGCCACGACTACCAGTGCAAGGTGCTGGTGGTGGAGCGCATCTCCGCACCCGTGGACGTGGCCGCGGCATTGGACCTGCGTGCCGGCGCATCGGTTTTCCACACCCTGTGCGTGCACCTGGAGGATGGTGTGCCGGTGCAGCTGGAGGACCGGTACGTGAACCCCAGGCTGGTGCCCGCCTTTGGCGCGCAGGACTTCTCGCGCCTGCAGCCTTCGGAGTTCCTGGTGCGCAACGTGCCTTTCGACCAGATGGAGCATGTGGTGGATGCCGTGCTGCCCACCGCCGAGCAGGCGCAGCTGTTGCAGATGGGGCCTGCCGACCCCTGCCTGCTGCTCACGCGGCGTACCTGGTCCCATGGCGTCCCCGTCACCATGGTGCGCTGCCTGCATCCCGGTTCGCGCTACCGTCTTGGCAGCCGCTTCCGGGCGGATGGGAACCCGCTGGTGGGGTGACGGCAGCAATACGGGTTAAACCTGTATATACAGGGTTGGCCGTCCATGTTCCAATAGCTACAGGAATGCCAGATTGCATGGATTTTTGGCTGAATACTTGTATATACAGGAAGCTGTGATGATGCCGATGCCCCCTCTTGTCTTGCAGCCTGGCCGGGTGACGCTGGCCCAATTGCGCCGCATCAGTGCGGGCGGAGTGCAACTGGAACTGGAGGCCGGCGCGGTGGCGGTCATGCTGGGGGCCAAAGCCACGGTGGATCGGATCGTCGAAGAGGACCAGGTGGTCTATGGCATCAACACCGGCTTCGGCAAGCTGGCCAGCACGAAGATCGCCCATGAGCGTCTGGCGGAGCTGCAGCGCAACCTGGTGCTCTCGCACAGCGTGGGCACGGGCGAGGCGCTGCCCGACGGCGTGGTGCGCCTGGTGCTCGCCACCAAGGCCGTGAGCCTGGCGCGTGGGCATTCGGGCATCCGCCCCGAGATCGTCGATGCGCTCTTGCGGCTGGCCAATGCCAATGTGCTGCCGGTCATTCCGGCGCAGGGCTCGGTGGGGGCATCGGGCGACCTGGCGCCGCTGGCGCACCTGGCCTGCGTGCTGATTGGCGAGGGCCAGGCGCAGGTGGGGGGCCGGGTCGTGCCAGGCCGCGAGGCCATGGCCGCCGTGGGGCTGCAGCCCTTCGTGCTGGGGCCGAAGGAGGGGCTGGCGCTGCTCAACGGCACGCAGGTATCCACGGCGCTGGCGCTGGCGGGCATGTTCGGCGCCGAGAGCGTGCTGGCCGCCGGGCTGATGGCGGGGGCGCTGTCGCTGGAGGCGATCAAGGGATCGGTCAAGCCGTTCGATGCGCGCATCCACGAGGCGCGTGGCCAGCCCGGCCAGATTGCGGTGGCCGCGGCCGTGCGTTCCCTGCTCGAAGGCAGCGAGATCGACCCCTCGCACCCCCACTGCGGCCGGGTGCAGGACCCGTATTCCATCCGCTGCGTGCCCCAGGTCATGGGTGCTTGCCTGGACAACCTCGGGCATGCGGCGCGTGTGCTGTGCATCGAGGCCAACGCGGCGTCGGACAACCCGCTCGTGTTCACCGACACCGGCGAGGTGATCTCGGGCGGCAACTTCCACGCCGAGCCCGTGGCCTTCGCGGCCGACATCATTGCGCTGGCCGTGGCCGAGATCGGCGCGATTTCCGAGCGGCGCCTGTCGCTGCTGCTCGATCCCGGCCTGTCCGGCCTGCCGGCCTTCCTGATCCGCGACAGCGGCGTGAACTCGGGATTCATGATCGCCCAGGTGACGGCGGCCGCGCTGGCGGCGGAGAACCAATGCCTGGCCAACCCCAGCAGCGTGACCAGCCTGCCCACCTCGGCCAACCAGGAGGACCATGTCTCCATGGCCACCTATGGCGCCAGGCGCCTGGCCGACATGGTGCGCAATGCCGCGGTGATGGTCGGCATTGAGGCCATGGCCGCGGCCCAGGGCATCGACTTCGACCGCGTGCCGGCGCCGGGCGCCGCAGCCAGGCCCTGGCTACACAGCTCGCCGCTCATGGAGGCGCAGCTGGCAGCCATCCGCGAGCGCGTGGCCTTCCTGGAACAGGACCGCTACCTGGCGCCCGACATCGAGGCCATGCGCCAGTGGGCCATGGACACCGTGTGGCCGGCGCCGCTGGCCGCCTGCCTGCCCAGCCACCAGTGATTGCACCCTGAAGGAGATTCCGTGATGAACGCCAATGACGCCACCGTGAACACTGTTGCCGACCCGCGCCATGACGCCAGCCGCGTGATCCGCGCACCGCGCGGCCAAGAGCTGCACTGCAAGAACTGGCTGGCCGAGGCGGCCTACCGCATGCTCCAGAACAACCTGGATCCCGAGGTGGCCGAGCGCCCGCAGGATCTCGTGGTCTACGGCGGCATCGGCCGCGCCGCGCGCGACTGGCAGTGCTTCGACCAGATCCTCGCATCGCTCAGGAAGCTGGAGGCCGACGAGTCGCTGCTGATCCAGTCGGGCAAGCCCGTGGGCGTGTTCAAGACCCATGAGAACGCGCCGCGCGTGCTGCTGGCCAATTCCAACCTCGTACCCCAATGGGCCAACTGGGAGCACTTCAGCGAGCTGGACCGCAAGGGCCTGTTCATGTACGGCCAGATGACGGCCGGCAGCTGGATCTACATCGGCACGCAAGGCATCGTGCAAGGCACCTACGAAACCTTTGCCGAGGCCGGCCGCAGGCACTACGGCGGCTCTCTGGCTGGCAAGTGGATCCTCACGGCCGGCCTGGGCGGCATGGGGGGCGCGCAGCCGCTGGCGGCCACGTTCGCGGGCGCGGTGTCGCTCAACATCGAATGCCAGCAAAGCAGCATCGATTTCCGCCTGCGTACGCGCTACGTGGACAAGCAGGCGCGCGATATCGACCATGCGCTTGAACTCATCCAGCAGCACACGGCAGCCAAGGAGGCGGTGTCCATCGCGCTGCTGGGCAACGCCGCCGACATCCTGCCCGAGTTGGTGCGCCGCGCCAGGGCCGGTGGCTTGCGGCCCGACCTGGTCACCGACCAGACCTCGGCCCACGACCTTGTCAACGGCTATTTGCCCAGCGGCTGGACGGTGGCGCAATGGCGCGCCGCGCAGCAGGACCTGACGCGGCACGAGGTCTTGAAGAAAGCCGCCGCCCGATCTTGCGCCGTGCATGTGCAGGCCATGCTGGACTTCCAGGCCATGGGCATCCCGGTGGTGGACTACGGCAACAACATCCGCCAGGTGGCGTTCGACGAGGGAGTGAAGAACGCCTTCGACTTTCCCGGTTTCGTGCCGGCCTACATCCGCCCGCTGTTCTGCGAGGGCAAGGGCCCGTTCCGCTGGGTGGCGCTCTCGGGTGACCCGGAGGATATTCGCAAGACTGACGCCAAGATCAAGGAGCTGTTCCCCCAGAACAAGCACGTACACCGCTGGCTCGACATGGCGGGCGAGCGCATCGCCTTCCAGGGCCTGCCCGCGCGCATCTGTTGGCTGGGCCTGGGCGAACGCCACATCGCGGGCCTGGCCTTCAACGCGATGGTGAAGAGCGGCGAATTGAAGGCGCCCATCGTCATCGGCCGCGACCACCTCGACACCGGCTCGGTCGCCAGCCCCAACCGCGAGACCGAGGCCATGAAGGACGGCAGCGACGCGGTGAGCGACTGGCCGCTGCTCAACGCGCTGCTCAACACCGCGGGTGGCGCCACCTGGGTCAGCCTGCACCATGGCGGCGGTGTGGGCATGGGTTACTCGCAGCACGCGGGCGTGGTCATCGTGGCCGACGGCACCGACGCGGCCGCGGCGCGCCTGTCGCGCGTGCTCTGGAACGACCCTGCCTCGGGCGTGATGCGCCATGCCGACGCGGGCTACGAGAGCGCCATTGCCTGTGCCCAGCGCAATGGTCTGAACCTGCCCATGGTGCGTTGAGGCGCTGAGAAAAGGAGGGGGAGGGTAATCCCTTAAAACGCCAAAAAAGGGAACTGCATTCCCAAGAGTTGGGAATGAGGGGCTGTGATTGGCCGCCGCTTGCTTTGATACTGCAGCCATGTCCAAGAGTGTTCCGTCCGCTGCCATTCCCACGGCCGACCGTGTGCTGCAGGTGCTGGCCGTGCTGGCCCAGCAGGGCAGGGCGCTGTCCGCCGCGGAGCTCATGGAGCACACGGGCCTGGCGCGCAGCACGCTGTACCGCCAGCTCGCGCGGCTCAAGCGCTGGGGCTTCGTACTCGAGAGCGACGGCGACTACGCGCCCGGGCCGCTGAGCCTGCAGCTCGCGCTGGGATTCGACCTGGCCTCGCACCTGGTGCGCCAGGCGCGCCCCGGCATGGTGGAGCTGTCGCAGCAGTCGCACGAGAGCGTGGGCCTGATCGTGGCCGTGAACGACCAGGCGATCTGCCTCGACATGGTGGAAAGCCAGCATTCGCTGCGCTGCTCGTTCGAGAAGGGGCGCAGCGTGCCCCTGCGTGCGGGGGCATCGGCCAAGTGCGTGCTGGCCCACCTGCCCGAGGCCGCGCGCGCGGCCGTGCTGGACGCCCAGTGGGGTGCCGGCACGCCCCAGCGCCAGGCCGCGCAGGACGAGCTGGAGGCCATTCGCAAGGCGGGCTACGCCGTGAGCGCGGGCGAGGTGGACCCCGGCGTGTGGGGCTGCAGCGTGCCGCTGTTCGGCGCCTCGCGCCAGGCCGCCGGCGCCATCACGCTCATGGCACCGATCTTGCGAGCCCAGGGGCAGGAGCAGGCGCTGATCCGCATGGCCGTCGTGGCCGCCGCGCGCATATCGCGCCAGCTGGTTCTGCACTGAGCCCCCATTTTTTGTTCCCCATCCCTCAACCTTCCCACAGGAGACTTCCCCATGATGAGCATTCGCCGCAACCTTCTTCTCGCCGGCATGGCCGCATTGGCTCTGGGCGGCGCCAGCGTGCACGCCCAGGACAACGTGCTGCGCGTGGGCACCGACGCCACGTTCCCGCCCATGGAGTTCGTCGAGAACGGCAAGCGCACGGGCTTCGACATCGAACTGGTCGAGGCCATCGGCAAGGCCATGGGCAAGCAGGTCGAGTGGGTGGACATCGACTTCAAGGGTCTGATTCCGGGCCTGATCTCCAAGCGCTTCGACATGGCCGTCTCCGCCATCTACATCACTGACGAGCGCAAGAAGGTGGTGGACTTCACCGAGCCCTACTACGCGGGCGGCCTGGTGGCCATGGTGAAGGAGGGCAACACCTCCATCAAGAAGCTGGCCGACCTGGACGGCAAGAAGGTCTCCGTGCAGGTGGGCACCAAGTCGGTGGGTTACCTCACGCAGCACTACCCCAAGGTGCAGCGCGTCGAGGTCGAGAAGAACCAGGAGATGTTCAACCTCGTGGACATCGGCCGTGCCGATGCCGCCGTGACCGGCAAGCCCGCGGCCTTCCAGTACGTGCGCACGCGCCCCGGCCTGCGCGTGCTGGACGAGCAGATCACCACCGAGGAATACGGCATGGCCCTGCGCAAGGACACGCCCGAGCTGACGAAGGCCGTGAACGGCGCGATCGCCAAGCTCAAGGCCGATGGCACCTATGCCGCCATCGTGAAGAAGTGGTTCAGCGCCCCCGCGGCCAAGTGAACCCGGACTGAACCGACGACGACCTGAGCGATGGAACTCGACTTCTCCCCCGTCTGGGCCGGCTGGCCCCAGCTGCTGCAGGGCGCGGCGGTGACCGTGGAAATCACGGCCGCCTCGCTGCTGCTGGGCTGCGTCATGGGCTTGCTGGTGGGCATCGGCCGCCTCAACCCCAAGAACCGCATCGTGTATGGCCTGTGCACGGCCTATGTGGCGGCCATTCGCGGCACGCCGCTGCTGGTGCAGCTGTTCATCCTGTTCTTCGGCCTGCCGCAGTTCGGCATCCTGCTGCCGGCCTTCGTGTGCGGCGTGATCGGCCTGGGCATCTATTCGGGCGCCTATGTGTCCGAGATCGTGCGCGGTGCCATCCAGTCCATCGACAAGGGCCAGATGGAGGCCGCGCGCTCCATCGGCATGTCGTCGGGCCAGGCCATGCGCAGCGTGGTGCTGCCGCAGGCCATCGTGCGCATGATCCCGCCGCTGGGCAACGAGTTCATCGCGCTGATCAAGAACTCGGCCCTGGTGTCGCTGCTCACCATCCACGACCTCATGCACGAGGGGCAGAAGATCATCAGCGTGTCGTACCGCTCGCTGGAGGTGTACCTGGCCATCGCGGTCGTGTACTTCATTCTCACGGGCGCCACCACGCTGGTGCTGCGCCACATGGAACTGCGCCTGCGCGCCGGAGGAATGGTGCAATGACAAAGCAACCTGTTTCCCGGGCCGCCGAGCCCATGGTGCGCATTCGCGGCCTGCGCAAGGCCTTCGGCGAGCATGTGGTGCTCAATGGCATCGACTTCGATGTGCAGCCCTCGCAGGTGGTGGTCGTGATCGGCCCCAGCGGCTCGGGCAAGAGCACCTTTCTGCGCTGCTGCAACGGCCTGGAGCAGCCCCAGGGCGGGCGCATCGACATCTGCGGGCGCACGCTGGTGGATGAAGGCCGCATGCTGCCCGACCGCGACCTCAACGCGCTGCGCGAAGAGGTGGGCATGGTGTTCCAGTCGTTCAACCTGTTCCCGCACCTGTCGGTGATCGACAACGTGACGCTGGGCCCGCGCAAGCTGCACAACGTGCCGCGCGCCGAGGCCGAAACGCAGGCGCGCGTGCTGCTCGAAAAGGTGGGCCTGGCCCACAAAGCCGAAGCCATGCCGGGCAGCCTCTCGGGCGGCCAGAAGCAGCGCGTGGCGATTGCCCGCGCGCTGGCCATGAAGCCGCGCGTGATGCTGTTCGACGAGCCCACCTCGGCCCTCGACCCCGAGCTCGTGGGCGAGGTGCTGCAGGTCATGAAGCTGCTGGCGCGCGAGGGCATGACCATGATGGTCGTGACCCACGAGATGGACTTCGCGCGCGAGGTGGGCGACGTGGTCGTCGTCATGGACGGCGGCGGCATTATCGAAGCCGGCCCGCCGGCCACCATCTTCACCAACCCCACGCAGGAGCGCACGCGCAGCTTCCTGCAGGCCGTGCTCACGCGCGCCTGAACCCACCACGGAGCAAGTCACCATGGCATTCACCGCACCCTTGGTTCCCGGCACGGATCTGCAGCGCCGGCTGCAAGAGCGCGTCACGGATGCCCTGGTGGCCGACTTCGCGCGCGACGGCGCCGTGTGCATCCGCCAACTGCTCACGCCGGACGAGGTGGCGCTGCTGCGCAGCGGCATCGACGCCAACCTGGCCGCGCCCAGCCCGCGCGCCAAGGTGGCCAGCCGGCCCGACGACCCGGGCCGCTTCTTCGAGGACTTCTGCAACTGGCAGGACATCGGCGAATTCGAGCGCTTCGTGCGCGAGACGCCCGTGGCCTGGGCCGCGCAGCGGCTCATGCAGTCGCCCACCGTGCGCCTGTACCACGACCATGTGCTGGTGAAGGAGCCGGGCACGCGCCAGCGCACGCCCTGGCACCAGGACCAGCCCTACTACAACATCGAGGGCCGCCAGAACATCAGCCTGTGGATTCCCGTGGACCCCGTGCCGCGCGCGTCCACGCTTGAATTTGTGGCTGGCTCGCACCGGGGGCCCTGGCTCATGCCGCGCACCTTCATGGACCACCAGGCGAAGTGGTTCCCCGAAGGCAGCCTGCAGGACCTGCCCGACATAGAGGCCGACCGCGCGGCCCACCCCATCCTGGGCTGGGCCACCGAGCCCGGCGACGTGGTGTGCTTCCACATGCTCACGCTGCACGGCGCCGGCGGCTTCGAGGGGCCGGGGCGGCGGCGCGTGTTCTCGGTGCGCTTCATGGGCGAGGACACGCGGCACGCGCCGCGCGCCTGGAAGACCTCGCCCGAATTCCCGGGCCTGGCGGGCGAACTGCCCGCGGGCGCGCCCATGGCCCACCCCCTGTTCCCCCTGCTGGTGGCGCAGGCCGCCTGATGTCCAACCACGTGCCCATGCAACGCTTCGATCTCGCGGCCGTGCCGCCCACCCCCTGGAAAAACGGCGGCGGCCACACGCGCGAACTGGCCTGCTGGCCGCCCGGCGCCGGCATGGACGGCTTCGAGTGGCGCGTGAGCGTGGCCACCATCGCGGCGCCGGGGCCGTTCTCGGCCTTCGCGGGCGTGGATCGCCAGATCATGCTGCTCGGCGGCGACGGCGTGCACCTGCGCACGCAGGACGGCAGCCTGCAGCACCGGCTGGACCGGCGTTGGCAGCCGCTGGCCTTCGCGGGCGAGGCGGCCGTGGACTGCACCCTGCTCGGCGGCGCCTCGACCGACTTCAATCTCATGCTGCGGCGCGGCCGCTGGCAGGGCGCCGTGGAGCCCGTGCGCGAGGCGCGCGTGCCCGGCAGCACGCCGGCGGGCCTGTGCATGGTGCTCGCGGGCCTTTGGCGCCGGGGCGGCGACACGCTGACGCCGGGCCAGGGTTTCTGGTGGAGCGCGGCCGAGGCCGGCCCGGCGCTCACGCCGCTGGCGGAGCAGGGCGGCGAGACGCCCGTGCTCGCCTGGGTGGGGCTGGAACCCCATATTTAAGAGAAATTGGCCTCCAGCGCTTTATGGGTAAGCGCTGGCAGCTATTTATTTGGTAGCAAATTGAATTGACCATGGACGACACCAACACCTTCCAGCCCCCCAGCGCCGACGGCGTCTGGGAAGGCCTGCGCCTCGCGCCCGGCCTGGCCCGCGCCGATGTGCCCGTGGCCCCCCATGAGGACGCCAGCGTGGTGGTGCAGGGCGGTGTGGTGCGCTGGGTGGGGCCGTCCCCGGCCCTGCCCGCCGGCTACGCGCCGCTGCCGCGCCACGGCGGGGGCGGGCGGCTGGCCACGCCCGGCCTGGTGGACTGCCACACCCATCTGGTCTATGGCGGCCAGCGGGCCCACGAATTCGCCATGCGCCTGGCCGGCGCCAGCTACGAAGAGGTGGCCCAGGCCGGCGGCGGCATCGTCTCCAGCGTGCGCGCCACGCGCGAGGCCAGCGAGGACGCGCTGTTCGCGCTCGCGCTGCCGCGCATGCAGGCGCTGCTGGACGAGGGCGTGTGCGCCATCGAGATCAAGTCAGGCTACGGCCTGGCCCTGGAACACGAGCGCAAGCAGCTGCGCGTGGCCCGGCGCCTGGGCGAGGCGCTGGGCGTGACGGTGCGCACCACCTTCCTGGGCGCCCACGCGCTGCCGCCCGAGTACGCCGGTCGCAGCCAGGACTACACCGACCTGGTCTGCCACGAGATGCTGCCCGCGCTGGCGGCCGAGGGGCTGGTGGACGCGGTGGACGTGTTCTGCGAGCGCATCGCCTTCACGCTGGCCGAGACCGGGCAGGTCTTCCAGGCCGCGCACAAGCTTGGCCTCCCGGTCAAGCTGCATGCCGGGCAGCTTTCCGACATGGGCGGCGCGCAGCTGGCGGCGCGCTACGGCGCGCTGTCGTGCGACCACATCGAACACCTGTCGCAGGAAGGCATCGACGCGATGCAGGCCGCCGGCACCGTGGCCGTGCTGCTGCCCGGCGCCTACTACACGCTGCGCGACACGCACCTGCCGCCCATCGCGCAGCTGCGTGCAGCGGGCGTGCCCATGGCCGTGTCCACCGACCACAACCCCGGCACCTCGCCCGCGCTCTCCTTGCTGCTCATGGCCAACATGGCCTGCACACTGTTTCGCCTCACGGTGCCCGAGGCCCTGGCCGGCATCACCACGCATGCGGCGCGCGCGCTGGGCCTCTCGGACACGCACGGCCTCATCGCGGCGGGGCGGCCCGCCAACTTCGTGCTCTGGTCCGTGGGCGAGGCGGCGGAGCTGGCCTACTGGTTCGGCCACAACCCGGCGCACACCATCGTGCGCCAGGGCCGCGTGGTGAAGGGGGCAGCATGAGCGCGCAGGCAGGCCAGCTTTTTGCCGAACATGCGCTGCTGCCGCATGGCTGGGCGCACAACGTGCTGCTGCAGTGGGATTCGGCGGGCAGCTTTACCGCCATCACGCCGGACGCCGCGCCCGGCAGCGCCCCCCGCGCGGCAGGCCCGGTGCTGCCCGGCATGCCCAACCTGCATTCGCACGCCTTCCAGCGCGCCTTCGCGGGGCTTACCGAATATCGCGGCGCGGGCCGCGACAGCTTCTGGAGCTGGCGCGATCTCATGTACCGCTTCGCGGGCCGCATCACGCCCGAGCAGCTCGAGGCCGTGGCCACCTGGCTGTATGTGGAGATGCTGGAGGCCGGCTACACCAGTGTCTGCGAGTTCCACTACCTGCACCACGACGTGGACGGCCGGCCCTACGCGGACGACGCCACCCTGTCGCTGGCGCTGCTGCGCGCGGCGCGGGCGGCGGGCATGGGCATGACGCTGCTGCCGGTGCTGTACCAGACCAGTGGGTTTGGCGGGCGGCCGCCGCGCGCGGACCAGGCGCGCTTCATCCGCTCCACCGACAACATGCTCTCATTATTGGAGCTGCTCACGCCTGCCACACGGGCGCAAGAGGCCAATTTGGGTCTTGCTCCCCATTCGCTGCGCGCCGTGCCGCCGGACAGCCTGCGCTGGGCCGTCGAAGGCCTGCAGGCGCTGTCACCGCGGGCGCCCGTGCACATCCATGTGGCCGAGCAAGAGCAGGAGGTGCAGGACTGCATCGCCTGGAGCGGCCTGCGCCCCGTGCAGTGGCTGCTGGAACACGCGCCCGTTGATGCGCGCTGGTGCCTGGTGCACGCCACGCACATGACGCCCGACGAATACGAGCGCGCCGCCCGCAGCGGCGCGGTGGCCGGCCTGTGCCCCACCACCGAGGCCAACCTGGGCGACGGCATTTTCGACGCGCCGCGCTGGCTGGCCGCCGGCGGCGTCTGGGGCGTGGGCTCCGACAGCCATGCCTGCGTGAACGCGGCCGAGGAACTCATGCTGCTGGAATACAGCCAGCGCCTGGCACGGCGTGAGCGCAACGTGATGGCCAGCGCAGCGCAGCCGCAGGTGGCCACGGCCCAGTGGCTGGCGGCGGTGCAGGGCGGGGCGCAGGCGGCAGGGCGGGCCGTGGCCGGCCTGGCCGTGGGCCAGCGCGCCGACTGCATCGTGCTGGATGCCGGGCATGTGGCGCTGGCCGGCCTGCCGCCCGAGCAGATGCTGGCCTCCCATGTGTTTGCCAGCCAGCGCGGCTCGGCGCTGTACAGTGTCTGGGTGGGAGGCGTCCGGCAGGTCGCCGCCGGCCGCCACACGCTGCACGACGCGGCGGCCCGGGCCTTTGCCGCGGCGCGCCAGGCGCTGCTGAACTCCCTGTGAACCCCTAGAGCCATGACCACCGCATTGACCGATCGCCCCGCCTTCACCTTCCACCAGGGCACCGAGCCGCTGCTCATCTCCATGCCCCATGTCGGCACCCATGTGCCGCCCGCCATCGCCGCGCGCCTGACCGACGAGGCCCGCCAGGTGCCCGACACCGACTGGCACCTGGAGCGCCTCTACGCCTTTGCCAGGGAGCTGGGCGCCTCCATCCTCGTGGCCACGCATTCGCGCTACGTGATCGACCTGAACCGTTCGCCCGACGGCGCCAGCCTCTACCCCGGCCAGAGCGTGACCGGCCTGTGCCCCGTGGACTCGTTCGACGACACGCCGCTCTACGCCCATGGCGACGACGTGCCGCAGGCGGCCGAGGTCGCCGCCCGGCGCGACGCCCTCTGGGCGCCGTACCACGCGCAGCTGCGCACGGAGCTGGACCGCCTGCGCGCCGCCCATGGCGTGGCCGTGCTGTGGGACGCGCATTCCATCCGCTCGGTGCTGCCGCGCTTTTTCGAGGGCAAGCTGCCCGACCTGAATCTGGGCACGGGCGATGGCACGAGCTGCGATGCCGCCCTGGCCGACGAGCTGCTGGCCATTGCCAAGACGGCGCCGGGCCACACCAGCGTGCTCAACGGCCGCTTCAAGGGCGGCCACATCACGCGCCACTATGGCGAGCCTGCGCGCAACATTCACGCCGTGCAGCTGGAGATGACGCAGTGCAGCTACATGCAGGAAGCGCTGCCCTTCGACTATCTGCCCGAGGTGGCGGCCCGAGTGCAGCCCACGCTGCGGCGCATGGTGGAGGCGACGCTGGCCTTCGCCCGGCAACGCGCGCAGGCCTGAAGCGCTAAGATGGCGGCATGCAGGTTTCCGAGCCATCGCTTGCCGTCCAAGACCCGTCCGAGGCGCCCTGGGGCTGGTCCAAGCATTTCCGCATGCCGGTGTACCGACCGGGCACCCGCGTGAAATGTGCCGGCAGCTGGGAGACGGTGAGCCATGTCTCGCTGCGCCGGCATGATCTTTCCGTGTACCTGGTCGGCCGTGCCGAGCCGGTCGATCCCATGGAGCTGGAGCTTGAACCCACGGTGTTCACCACCGTGCGCGTGCCGGACCGGCACTGATCTTCACCCCTGCTGGTGCGATGGCGAGCGGCCCGTGCCGCGCGCCGCAGGCGAGGCTCAGGCGCCGGGCCGCTGCGCCATGGCTTCGCCCAGGCGCACGGGACGCGCCGCCGCCCAGCCGGGTTCGAACCGCAGGGCACCACGCGGGAACAGCAGCACCACGGTGGAGCCGAGCAGGAAGCGTCCCATCTCTTCGCCCTGGCGCAGCAGGATCTGCTGGTCCGCATAGTCCCACCTGCGCGGCTGTCCGGTGCGCGGCGGGTTGACCTGGCCATGCCAGACGGTGGCCATGCTGCCCACGATGGTGGCGCCCACCAGCACCAGCGCCATGGGGCCGAGCGGGGTCTCGAACAGGCACACCACACGTTCGTTGCGCGCAAACAGCCCGGGCACGCCGCGCGCCGTGGTGGGGTTCACCGAGAACAGGGCGCCAGGCACATGCTCCATGCGCAGCAGGCGGCCGTCGCAGGGCATGTGGATGCGGTGATAGTCGCGCGGGCTCAGGTAGATGGTGGCAAAGCTGCCGTCCTGGAACTGCGCGGCCAGCGATGCGTCGCCGCCCAGCAGCGCCGTGGTGGAGTAATGGTGGCCCTTGGCCTGGAAGATCTGGTCGCGTTCGATGGGGCCGAGCTGGCTGACCGCGCCATCCACCGGGCACACGGCGGCGGCATCGGCCAGCGGGCGCAGGCCGGGACGCAGCGCGCGCGTGAAGAAGTCGTTGAAGGTGGCGTAGCTGGCGATGTCGGGGTTGGCCGCCTCCTCCATGTTCACCCGGTAACGGGCCACGAAGCGGCGGATGGTCGCCGTCGTCAGGCTGCCTGCGCGGGCCGACGCCAGCCGGCCGGCGAGGGTGGTCAGCGCCTGCTTGGGTAGCAGGTATTGGGGCAATACGGCGAGGCGATCAGACACGTAGCGACATTCCTTACAGAAAAGCTGGGCCATTCTAATGGCGGCCCGAGGGGCCGACGCCGAGGGCATCATGTCGCTTGCCTGGGCGGTTTCATGGCGGGCAGGGCGGCGGTGCGCGAAAGCCATGCAGGCCCGTGGCCCGAGCGTTGTGCCGATAATTCCCCGGTTCCCGCGGAAGTGCCCCCTGGATGGCTGAGGGGCCGGTGCGGAGCGTGTCTTTGAGTCATGTCTTCTTCCCCTTCCCCGAACGCCAACCCGGATACCGGCTCGCCAGACACTGGTGCCCGGCGGGTCCTGGCGTGGCTGCGCCGCTTCTGGCCGGCATCTGTAGGCATCGACCGGCGTGAGCGCCTGCGCATGGTGTCGGGCATCGTCCTCAGCGTGGCCGTTGTGGCTGCCCTGGCGCATTGGTTTGGCGCGGCTTTGCCTGCACCGTGGATGGTGGCTTCGCTGGGGTCGAGCGCCGTGCTGGTCATCGGCATGCCCTCCAGCCCGCTGGCGCAGCCATGGCCGGTGCTGGCGGGCAGCGTGCTGTCCTATCTGGTGGGCGTGGCCTGCGTGTCGCTGGTGCCCGACATCGCCCTGGCCAGCGGGCTGGCGGTGGGCCTGGCGGCGGCCGTGATGCTGGCGCTGCGCTGCCTGCACCCGCCCGGGGGCGCCCTGGCGCTGTTTGCCGTGCTCAATCCGCACGAGGGGGCGGCCATGGCCGTGTTTCCCATTGTGTTCAATGCGCTGATGCTGGTGCTGGTGGGTATCGCGTTCAATCACCTGACCGGCCGCAGCTACCCCCAAGCGCAGAGGCGTGCAAGCACCACGCACAAGGGTTCCGGTGCCTTCACCTCGGCAGACCTGGACGCGGCGCTGTCGCACTACAACCAGGTACTGGACGTGAGCCGTGCCGATCTGGAGGGCCTGTTGCACCTGGCCGGCAAGGCGGCGTTCCAGCGCACGCTGGGTGAGCTGCGCTGTCAGGAGATCATGTCGTCACCCGTGCATGCCGTGGCGGCCGACACCCCGCTGAAAGAGGCCTGGGCGCTGATGCGCAAGGAAGCGGTCAAGGCACTGCCCGTGGTGGACGCGCAGCGCAGGGTGGTCGGCATCGTCACCGTCTCGGACTTCATGCGGCTGGCCAGCCTCGAGATGCACGAGGGCATGGGGCAGCGCCTGCGCTCGCTCATCATGGGCAGGCCCAAGCGCCCGGATCAGGTGCATGGGCTGATGTCCTCTCCGGTGCAGCAGGTGCAGGCCGACCAGCATGTCATGGACCTGGTGCCGCTGTTCTCCGAGGCGGGCCACCATCACATCCCCGTGGTGAACGAGGCGCAGGAACTGGTCGGCATCATCACCCAGACCGATCTGGTGAAGACACTGGCGGCGGCGGTGGCACGGCCATAGGCGAGCGTCTTGACATGGCAGTACAATTGCGCCGCTCATGCACAGCGCTACGCCTGTCCATTGAAGACGTCTTCTCCCTGGCCTTCTGGCCTCCTGCGCCCTGGGCGCAGCGACTCTCCTGCCTGCATTGCACCGTGCCTCGAGCCCGCAAAGGGGCTGGGGCGGTCCCTGGTGGTGGACGGGCGCATCGGCTTCTCCAGGTGCCGCCAAAGACATTTGTTATTTAGAGATTGACCACACATGGCCAAAGAAGAATTGATTGAGATGCAGGGTAGCGTGACCGAAGTCCTGCCAGATTCACGCTTTCGCGTGACGCTGGACAACGGGCACCAGCTCATTGCCTACACCGGCGGCAAGATGCGCAAGCACCACATCCGCATTCTTGCGGGCGACAAGGTGTCGCTCGAGATGTCGCCCTATGACCTGACCAAGGGGCGCATCACCTTCCGTCACCTGGCAGGCCGGGGCCCGGGCCCTGGTGCCGGCACGCCGCCGGGCAAGAAGCGCTGAGCGCGACAAATATCACTCCCGTTTAGCCGAGCAGCATGGTTTGACGGGTTAGAATGCGAGCTGTCGGAGCGTAGCGCAGCCTGGTAGCGCATCTGCTTTGGGAGCAGAGGGTCGCGAGTTCGAATCCCGCCGCTCCGACCAATGAAATCAAGGCCTTGCATCAATTTGGTGCAAGGCCTTTTGTCTAACCAGACGGCACCTGTCTAACGGCTAGCGCGTCGCGCGCGTTGTGATGGCCTTCTTGTGGCGCACGTAATCCGCCGTCTGTGCCTGTGTCGAGTGGGCCCCCATCCGCTGAGCGTCGATGATCCCGCGCTTCGAATCGACGTCCGTCAAAGCCTTTGCCCGCAGATCTCGGAACTGGGTGTCCGGAATGCCGGCGCGCTTGATTCCTCGTTTCCAGGCCGTCACCGCCCCTGAATAGGTGTACCGTTGGCCGTCCTGCTTGCAGAACACGTAGCGCATGTTGGAACGGGGAAAGGCCTTGAGTCGGGCGACCAGTTTCTCCAGTCGAGGCGTCCAGCCAATCAGCACTGCGACCCCGGTGGAGGCCAGCGTCTTGCCGGGTTGGAACCTGATGCCCTCCTTGCCGATTTCTGACCATTCCATTGAGAGCAGATCGCTGGCGCGCTGGCCCGTCAGGTAGGCCATTTCCACCAGGCAGCAGATCATGGGCCCCGATGGCGTGCGCTTGCCGTCCTTCCCATAGCAGATCCCGACTTTGATCCTGCGCAGTTCCGAGTCTGTGATGTAGCGGCGCCGAGCCTTGATCGACATGGTGCGCAGGCTGTCCACTGGGTTCGTGCCAGGCTCACGAAAGCCACGCTCCTCGGCGTAGCGCAGCAACTCGCGCAGCATCGCCCGGTAGGCGTTGTGCGTGCGCGGCTTGTCGCGGAAATCCTTCAGGAACTCCACGATGTGCGGCGCGCGCACCTGGGGAGCCCTGAATTCCGCGAACGCCTGTGAGATCGTGCGCGTTTGGTAGGCGTCGTTGGCTTGCGTCTTCTTGCTGTGCGTGCTGCCGACATCCCGCAGCCAGTCACCGATCAGCCCTGGCATGGAGTCGTCCAGTACGTCGCGCGCCTCGATGTCGGCCAAGGCCCGATACATTGCGGGCAGCCCTTCGCGAATGGAGCACAGGCGCGTCCAGATTCGCTTGGGCCCATTCGCAGCGACGTGCCAATAGGCGCCGTTCTTGGCGTACACCCGCTTGGGCAAATCGCTTCGCTTGCTCATACCGCCTTCAGCTTTCTCAGCATGGGTTCACGGGCACGGTGGTCATTGGCCGCATGGCCGGCGGCGCAAATGGCATCGTAGTGCGCACGCTCCAGAATCACGTCGCCGGTTGTCTTTGAGCGGCGGGCGCGGTAGAAGCCCTGGCGATGCAGTTCTGGAATCTGCTCGCTGGCGCGCTTGTAGCCAGTAATCTGCTCGACTTCGTTGTCGGTGAGGATGATGCTCATGGCGTTGCACTCCGGTGCCTGTGCCCGCATGGCGTGGCCTGCATCGAAAGCCTGCACCAGCGATGGGTAATGCCCGCGCGCGGCGAAGTAGTCCGCGACATACCGCGCGCCGGTAACCTGAGGCGGATGCTCGCCCACCGGCTCCGCAATCTGGTGCAGGCACTGGCGCGAGCGCAGGGGCTCTACGCCACCCGCGCCGATGGCGGACTCCCACTGCTCCAGGGCATCAGCGACGGCGTGGTGCTCGTCATAGGCAGCCTTTGCCTCAGGCTCGCCTGTCCAGTCATGTCCGGTTGCCGCGAGCGTGTGGCCGCTCTTGAGTTCTTCGGCGGTCTCGCGCAACAAGCGCACGGCGTGGGCGATAGGGTCTTGGATCGGTGTGCTCATTGCATGCTCCATCGAACGCAGGCCGCCGCCACGCAGCGGCCAGAGGTGTGGCCGTCGGCCGTCACCGTGAAGTTGAGGCGGCTGCCGCACTTGGGGCAGTTCATGTGGGCTGACACTGGAGAGCTGGGCCGGTAGGTCGGAGGCTTGCAGTGCGTGTTGCGCACTGAGGCGATGGCCCTTGCTGTGGGGCCGGCGAGGGCGGAGAAGGCGGCGGTGGTCATACTCTGTCCTCAGAAGGAGGTGAGATGGACGAAAGTAGTGAAAAAAGCCCGCCCGGAGACTCAACGCAATCCGGCAGTTTGTTCAAATTCTTTTTCCGCAACGTCCCTGCTGCGGTGGCCGAAGGAAGACTTCCGGCGGAGTTCAAAAGCCTTGATGAAGTGGCGAAGTGGGTGCGCAGCCATGGAGAAGAGGGTGAGCCGGCGCTTCGCTTGTGGCTGACTCGGCCCGAAGCTGACGACATGTCTCGGCGATTTGCCAATGTGTGGTTAGCAAAGGAGGAAGCTCGCCGCGTTGACGAGCGAGCAGAGAAGGGCCTGACGGCCGCCAGGGACGCTGCGGATGCAGCCCGCTTATCAGCCAAGTGGACGATGATCGCAGCGCTGGCAGCTGCTGGAGGAACAATTGCAACCGGCGCCGGTACGATTTGGAGCATCATGTCCCCGCCCCCTGCACCGCAAGTGCTACTGCTACCTGCCGAACCCAGATCGGCTGAGACGAAAGCAGGAATGTCTCTCCTGACCAGGCCAGAAGCAGCGTCGTCCCCATCACCTCTGCAATCGCCGTCGCAGCCGCTGCAGGAACAGCGTTCCCGATCCGCTCTCGCCACGCCTGATCGCTCAAGCCGTCCAGCTCCAGCAGGTCCTCAGGGTCCACCAGCGACTGCAGCGCCGCGAGTTCCAGGGTCGTGAAGGGACGGTGCCATGTACCGTCCTCGGCGGTGATGCGGCACACCAGCTTGTCACTTGCCGAAGGCATGCGCGGATCCGCAACGCTCCAGCGGCCGTTGTCGTGCCCGGCCGCCGCGCTCACGGCGCCCGAAGGGCCAGTCCATGGCACCACGCCGTAGTGGCCGGCTGTGAGATAGCTGTCGCCCTGGCCGCGCTGAATGCCGCTGCGGGGATCGGCCACGGCGAAGGCGCCGTTGGCGTTGCCACCGATCACGGTGCGCGCTGTCTCGTCCCAGCCGGTGATCGGGTACTTGCCGTGCAGCAGGTCTGGGTCAGGCCCGCCGCGCGGATCGGCAACGCCTTGGCCACCAGCGCTGGGTCCGGTGCCGCCGGTGACGGTGCCCGCGGTCTGGTCCATGCGCACGATGCGGAAGCAGTTGTTGTGCTTCACCGGCGTGCGAGGGTCGGCCACGCTGTAGGCACCCTGGCCAGGGCCTTGCTGGCCGGCCACCGTGCCCGTGCTGGCATCCCAGCGGCGCACGCCGTAGGCTTGGCCATCGGACCACAGGGCCGACTGCTCGAATCGTGGATCTGCCACGGCGAAATTGCCGCAGCTGGGCCGGCCCTTGCCGGTCACGGTGGAGCTGGGCCGCGTCCAGCTCTGCACGCCCAGCATGCCGCCATGCATCTCGGGCACGATCAGGTAGTCGCGCAGTTGCCCATCCTCGACCGCCAGGCGGTTGAGCGAGCGCCAGTCGCTCCCTGCCTCGACGAACGCCAGGCGAACCCAGGTTTTCCACTGCAGTGCGGGGACGCGGTGCATGGGCCCGCCGCGCACGTCACCGGGCATCAGCATGCGGCCCAGTACGTCGCCCACGGCACGCAGCGGGCGGCTGTGAGGTTCGTAGAGGAAGGGCGGAACCTTCTCAATGTGGCGGCCCACGAGCAGGAAGCGCTTGCGGCTCTGGGCCAGGCCGCCGAGCTCGCCGCAGTCGTGCGTGGTTTCGGCCACGGCGTAGCCATAGGCGCGCAGCAGGTCGACGATCTGGTCCAGCAGGTGCCGGCCGCGCGTCGCGATACGGGGCACGTTCTCGAAAATCACCAGCTCCGGCGGCTCATCGCGCCAGGCTTCCAACATCAGCCAGACGCCGCGCAGCGTGAGGCGGTTCAAGGCCTGGTACTTGTCGGTCTTGCTCTTGCCCTCGGACAGCAGGCCGGAGAAGCCCTTGCAGGGCGCCGACAGGAACACGATATGCGGCCGTTCGCCGCCGGCGGCACGGTGGATGTCGGCGGTGCCGGCCTCGCGCCAGTCTGCCGGGGGCTCTGCGCCGTGGAAATCACGGTATTGGTCGCGGTCGAAAAGGTCCAGCACAGTGCCGGGCACGCCGGCCAGGCGGCCGAAGTCGCGAATGCTGGCGGCGTCCACGTCAATGCCACCGATGCAGCGGAACTGCGCGACCATGTTGCCGACGCGCGGCCGGGCCTGGTTGAATCCCTTGGCGCCGCCCCCGAGGCCGCAAAAGAGGTGGAAGTGGCGAACTTCTGCTGTGCTCATGCCGCCCCCATTGCCGACTGGGCGGGTGTGCCCTTGATAGCGAAGTACACCTCCATGCACCCCTGCACGTCCGCCATAGCGCTGTGCGCGTTCTGCAGCTCCTTGCCGGTGAAGTGCTTGTAGGCCTCGCCCAGGTTGGCGCTCTTGTGGTGGAAGCGCTTGGCTGCCTTCATCTTCTCGGTGGGTGGAAGTTTCAGGATCGGGGTGGAGAGCAGCTGCGTGCACTCGGCGCGGCTGGCCTTCCAGTCGTCAGAGGGCGGGATGGCCAGGTTCGTGTCGCGCGGATCGACGTGGCGCTTCAAGGCGATGCGCAGAATGCGGGCATCGAAGCTCTCGTTGTGCGCGATGCGCGTGCGGCCGCCCCACAAGCTCATGAACATGTCCACGGCCTGGGCCTCGGGGACGCCCACGTCCCAGGCGTGTTCGGTGGTGATGCCGTGGATGGCTGCGACCTGGTCGGGAATGGTCCAGCCGTCGGGGCGCACGATCACGTCCATGCTGGCGATGGTCTGGCGCGTGTCCAGGTCAACCAGGCAAGCGGCGAGCTGCACGATGTGCGGCTGAGCGGGATGCTCGGAGGGCTCGCTGAAAAGTGGCAGGCCAGACGTCTCCGAATCGTAGAAGAGGGCGATGTTCATAGGTGCTTTCTGTGAATGGGTGGACTACTTGCGGAGCGCGCGGGCTACCTTCACTTCTCGTGATTGAGCGCAATCTCGATACCGGCCAGGCCGGGGTGTTGTCACTGCTTCCGGGCTGGGAACTAGCCAGCCAGATCCAGTCATGCGCGCGCTCCGCTTTCGTCCGAAACGGTTTCAGGCTGTGGCCTTGGCCTGCACACCCTCGATGTGGCGCACCAGGGCGGCCAGCATGTGAGGGAACTGGGTCTCGTGATAGACGCCGTGGGCGCCGACCTTGGCGGCGGGCTCGAAGCCCAGCGAGCGCAGGAAGTCGGCAGACAGCTGGAAGCCCAGGCGCTCGGCGATGACGCCCAGCTTCAGGGTTGCGGGCGTGGCTGGCGAAGGTGCGGCGCGCTGCGGAGCCAGTGCAGGCGCAGCTGCAGCGGTGCGCTGAGCGGTGTTGATGGCCTGGGCAGCGTCGATCTGCGACACGGCCACCGCGCGGCGCTCTGCGGCGAGGGCGCCCAGGTCGGCCGCCACGGGCTCGCCGATCTGGCCCTCCCGGGCGGCCTGTGCGATGGCCTCTTGGGCTGCATGCTCTTCGGCGATCAGCCTCTCGCGCGCTTCGCGGTCGGCCCGCTCTTGCTCTTCACGGCGGATGCGCTCGCGCTCGGCTTCGAGGCGCTGCGCTTCTGCCTGCTTGTGGTTGCCGATGCGCAGCGCGGCCAGGGCCTGGAAGTCTTCGGCGGCCTTGGTGCCTACGGTGGCGAAGTCCGGGAACAGCGTCAACCAGCTTCCGTCTTCGTGCTCCAGGTGATCGCGGTTCTCCTTCAGGCGTGCGGCCAGGGCATCCGCTGCTGTGATCTGGCGGGCCAGCTCGGCATTCACCTTGTCGGCCATGCTGTCCAGCGACTTCAAGCCCTTGATGACCGGCGCGAACACGCCGGACTGGCGTGGGATGTAGTTCGCGCCCATGGCATCGTTCAGCCCGTTGATGTGCTCGTCCAGCTTCTGCTGGGCGTCAGTGACGATCTGCTGGCGGCGCGCATCCTTCTCGCTCTTGACCAGCTTTTCCAGCTTGAGGCGCACTTGGCGGGCCTGCTCGTGGATGTCGTCAATGGTACGGAACAGGCGCTCGATGCTCTCGGTCTGCGACAGTGCATGCTGCTTGGCCGCGTGCAGGCTGCTCTCGACGTTGCCGCACCACTTGATGGTCTTCTCGGCATCGGCAAAGTCCTGGTCCGTCACCAGTTTGGTATTGATGCTGCCGATGGTGCGCAAGGCCACGGCCTTGAAGGACTCCAGATTGGACGCCGTGACCATGCCCTGCACGTCGATGCGCAGCGCAGGCAGCAGGTCGGGGGCCTGGCCGACAACCTCGGGCGCGGACTCGGCGGCCGGGTCATAGGCTGCCACGTCCTGTTCGATCAGCTCCCAGGCCGCCACGATCTCGGCGCGCAGCTGCAGATTGGGGTAGTACCAGCAGTGGCGCTCTTCGATCAGATTGCCCTGGGCATCCCACTCGCTGGCCATGAACAGGACTTTCTCGATGGTGGGGCACACCATGCACTGTTGCTCCATCTGCACTTGGTAGCACAAGGGAAGGTCAGCGCCCGTGCAGTCTTCGTGCATGGCTTCGCGCAGCGCGGCATTCAGGCGTTTGTGCTCGAAGCCCTTTTCCTCCAGCATCGTGAGGCCGTCATAGCTGGCGCTGTACTTGCCGTTCTTGCCCACCACCGGGAAGAGTTCTTCGCCCACGATGCCTTCGGCCATGGGGCGCGCATAGGCCTCGAATACGTGGCCCTTGTCCAGGATGCGCTCCTGCACGTAGTCGGAGAAGTCGCGCTCGATGCCCGATGCGAGCTGACGGATCAGCTCGGTGCGGGTCATGTTCGGGCTGCAGGACAATGCGGCCGGCGCGTCAGAGGCATTCCGATGAGAGGCGCGGTGTGCCTTCCACTCGGGAGTGCCCTGTTTCAGGTTGACGACTTGGAAGGTGGTCATGCTTGTTCCTTCAGTTCTGCCGCGCGGGCATCAAAGGCTTGATCCAGTTGCGCGCGAGCGGCGGGGGCGGTGATGGCATCGCCTAGGGCCGCCACTTCGCAGAGGCTGTCCATGGTCATTGCGGCCTTCATGTCGGCCATGAGCTTCTCCACGCTGACCGCTGGTGCGTCCTTGGCGGCCACGTCCTGCGCGCTGGCTTGCTGTGCGGCCTTCACGGCATCCTTGAATGCCTGCTGCTGCTCAGGGGAGAGCTGGGCCTTGGCGCAGACGAACGTGACCATTTCATCGATGCTCTTGCGACCGCTCATGACCACGTTCACCCAGCTTGGCAGGTTCTTCTCGAAGTCGGCCTTGGGGTAGTAGCTGAAGGTGTCGGTCTTCCGCTCTTCGACGTGGGACGCCGTTTCGCTGGGTGGCGGCGATCCATCGCCGGGATGCACTTCCTCGGCCGTTCCCATGAACACCTCGCCACCCAGCTCCAGTTCATCGCGGGTGTAGACGCCCAGGATCACGTCGGGGGCGTACAGGCGCGCCCAGCGCTTCTGCACCAGGTAGGCGATCTGCTGCTTGGGGTCTTCGGTCCAGAGCGTGCTGTTGCGGGTGCGGGCTTGAGTCAGCAGCAGCGTGAGCACGCGGGGCTGGGATTCGCCGCGCAGCGTTGCCCACACCTTGATGCCCAGGCCGCGCTCGTCTTCCTGCTTCCAGTCGGGGACGATGAACTTCTTTGGGTTGCCGTTGTCGTCCTTCTTGGTGCGCGACTCGACTTCCTTGAAGCGGCCGACGATCTTCTCCCACTCGCCAAACCACTCGAAGTGAAATCGGTCTTTGACGACACCGCTGCTGTTGATGACGGCGGCTACCAGTTGTGCCTCATAGCCCAGCGTTCCGTTCACGAGGTGGGTCTTCTGGGCCACGGAGAAGGGGTTCATGCCCCACTGCATGGACTGGAGGCAGACGGCGAAGCAGTCACCCACGTCAATTTCCGCAAGGAGCTGCATGGCGACGATCACGTCCAGGCCGTCGACCTGACCATGGCCGTGGATGTGCCCAACACGCTGCTGGACACCATCCAGCCGGGCCTGCGCGAGGCCCTGTACTGGAATGCCGACGCCGCGGCCGGCCAGGGCCAGATCGAAGGCGTGGAGGCCACGCTGCCCAACCTGCGCTTCCCGCGCTTGAACGGCGGCAAGTTCGCCCTGGACGACAAGAAGAACAAGCTGGCCGGCTACGAGCTCTTCATCGAGTACGGCCTGGGCGACGAGCGCAGCAACATGGTGTTCGACTGCTGCAAGCTCGTGAGGCGCGTCATCGAAACGAAGGAGGGCGGCACCGTGCATCTGTCGTGGCAGGTGCAGTACAGCGGCGACCGTCTGGATCAGGAGACCTGCGGCAAGCTGGCGCTGCTGGAGCAGGACCTGATCGCCATCCGCCTGATCCCGCCTGTCGTGCCCGTGAACGAACCGGAGGGCGAGGAGCCGATGGAGAACCCGTTCCCGGTGGATGCGGACGAAGGGCCCGCGCCCACGGCCGAGGATCTGTTCATCGGCGGCGCTTCCGGGCCGTCGGACGAAGAAGCGGAAGCGGCAGCGCTGGAATCGGACGCGCGTTGATCATGCTGTTCGTTGGAATCGACCCCGGATTGACTGGCGCGTGCGCGGTCGTGGGCCCGCAGGGCCTGCGCGGTGTCTTCGACTTGCCCACCATGCCGATTCCGGGCGTGGGCCCGAAGGCCATGGTGCAGCGCAAGATCGACGGCCGCGCGCTGCTGGACCTGCTGCTCAAGACCTGCCCGGCGGGCGAGGCCCGGCCCACCATCGTCATTGAGGCGGTGGGGACCATGGGCGGCGCGAACAACGCCGTGCAGACGCAGGGTTCCCTGCTGCGCTCCCTGGGCGCCATCGAGACGGTGGCTGAATGCCTGAAGTGCAAGGTGGTCTACGTGGCGCCCCAGACCTGGAAGCGCACCTACGGGCTCATCGACCCGAACCTGAAGCAGACCGAGCGCAAGGCCAAGGCGCTGGAGACGGCACGGCGCTGCTTTCCGAGTTGCGCGGACATCAGCCGCGCGAAGGACCACAACCGGGCCGAATCCATTCTGATCGCGCGGTATGCGCAGATGGAGATGGCATGACCCTGATCCTGCGCCCCGTTGGCCGTGGCAACTGGCGGCCCCAGACCTTCACGGTGGATGAACGCCATGTGCCGCCCATGCTCGTGCGCGTGGGCCAGCGCTTCGAGCTGGGCGGGGTGACGTTCAGGATTGCACAGGTGTTGCCGTGACCAAGGCTAGCCCGATCCTCATCACCAAGCGTGCCTCCCTGGCCGGCATGCCCGAGCCCCAGCGCGCCACGGTGCGTCATGTGCTGCTGGACGCCGTGGGCGGCCTGGACAGCACGCACGACAGCCGCTGGCGCCGGTTCATCAACCGCCTGCTGCGCGCCGAGCCGGGCGAGGTGTTCGAGCTGGCCAGCGTGGTCGAGCGCTCCGGCCAGTTCCATCGCCGACACATGGCGCTGGAGCAGCGCCTGTTCGACCACCAGGAGCGCTGGCTGACGCTGACGGCGATGCGCGACTGGCTGAAAACGGGTGCTGGCTGGGTGGATTGGCTGCCCGGCCCGCGCGGCGGCATCGTGGCCGTGCCCCGATCCACCAGCTACGAGAGCTGCAGCGATGACGAGATGCGCGAGGTGCATGAGGCCATGGTGGCGTTCCTGCACACCGCGCATGCGCAGCGCCTGCTGTGGCCGCACCTGGACGCGCGCGGGCGTGCCGCGATGCTGGAAAGCGTGCTGGCCTCCCCTCAGGAGGACGCGTGAACAACCGCCTCACCGCCAAGGAGCGAGCCCATCTGGGGAGAGTCAAGGCGCTTCCCTGCAGCGTGTGCGACGCACCAGCTCCCAGCGAGGCGCACCACATCAAGCAGGGTCGCCAGTACACCGCTGTGGCTCTGTGCGAGAGCTGCCACCGCGGCGCGCTGATGGGCCTTCACGGCCAGCGCCGTATGTGGGCAATCAAAAAGATGGATGAACTGGATGCGCTATCCGTGACGGTTGCACGGCTTATGCAGTAAGCGCTGGTAGCTATTAAATCAGGAGTAAGAATGGAAGTCTCCCTTGAAGCCATACGCGCCCACTGCGACGAGGTGGGTGACTGCTGGGAATGGCGTGGCGCCTTGGACGGCACCGCACCCGTGATGCGCCCGGCTGGCAGCCGCAAGCTGGTGCCGGTGCGCCGTGTGGTGCTCCAGCTGAGCGGCAAGACTGTCGAGGGGCGCCTGGCCTGCGCGAAATGTCTCAACGACCGCTGCGTCGCGCCTGCGCACGCCGTGGGCCTGTCGCGCCAGCAGCTGCAGCAGCGCACCGCCAAGGTGACGCAGTACGGCCGATCGCTGGCGCGCAGCGCCAAGCTATCCCAGGCGCGCCGCCAGCGCTCCCATCTGTCGGAGGAGACGGTGGCCAAGATGCGCGCCAGTGGCCTTTCCACGCGGGCGGCCGCTGCGGCATTCGGTTGCGGGCAGAGCGCGGCGGCCGACATCATGGCGGGCCGGTCATGGCGGGACTATTCCAGCCCGTTCGCAGGGCTGCTGGGGGGCGCGCGATGAAGACTCGCACCTTTTCCCTGCAGCACCGTCCGCACGCGCTGCCCAAGTTCTGGCGCCCCAAGATCTCCGCGAGCCAGGTGCTGGACGCCCGCATCGTGCACAACGACCTGGTGAACCGCCTGGCCACGGGCACGGCCTCCGTGGGGGACCTCTGGGACTGGATGGAGACCGGCTTCACCTACACCCAGATGATGCGCATGCTGGCCGAGGACGGCGAGCAGTTCACCGACGAGGCCATGGCCGCGCTGGCGCTGCAGCTGGAGACCTACGAGCCAATCTGCGCGCGGCTGCGGCGCACCGGCAGGGTAGGGCTCAGCGGCCCCGAGCTGCAGATCGCCAAGAACGCTGCCGAGGTGATGGACGGGCTGATCGGCATGGATCGCCACGGGATCGCCGAGCGCGCCGCGCGCTGGTCCATGGATCAGATGGCCCGCATCCAGAGGGCAACTCGATGACGTGCCCGAACTGCACGGCGGCGCAGACCGATCCGCACTGGCCCGGATACGCGCCGGAGCCTGCCGAGGTGACCACTTCGCCAGGAGCAGCTGACCCGGACGCCGCGCGAACTGGCCCCACTGCAGTCGGTGTTGAGGCGTTACAGGCGGAAACCGCGCCAGGTGCGCAGGCGCCGCGCGACGGCATCGACTTCACCCGCGAATTTGATGATGGAGGCCTGACCCTCGAGGACCCGGCCGAGGTCGCGCGAGCCCGTGCCGCCACCATCGACTACGAGCCGACTGCGGCCACGCCCCAATGGGATACCGCCGCAGGGGCTGCACCCGCGCGCCAGCCGGGCCTGGACATGCTGGTGCCCGAGATCGACACCAGCGCGCTGGAACTGGACACGCGCACGCCGTCGCAGCGCATGGGCATTGATCCGGCCGCCGGCCCGCTGTCGCGCGTTGCTGCTCAGGCCGTGGATGTTGCGCCAGCCAATGGAGTGGATGCGCAGCAGGTCGCGGCGCTTACCCCAAAAGCGCAGGTTGCTATTAATTCAGAAGCAAGCATTCCCCAATCCTTCCCCAATGGAGTAGCCAATGGCCCTCAAGCCGATCAAGCCCAGCAAGCAGCGGCGCAACCAGCGCAAGGACGAGCAGCGCCGGCAGGACAGCCAGCAGGGCAGGGGCTGACCGATGGCGGCACCTCGATTGCGCACCTTGGAGCGCAAGCAGCGCCAGCGACAACGCAGACGGGACAAGCGCAAGCAGCTACGGAAACGGTAGCGGAGCGGCCCGATAACTGGCGCACGAGCATGTTGCGCGCCGGACCTGTGGCCAAGGGCATGGGCATTGATCCCAAGGGCAAGCGCCTGGCGCAGGTGGTGGCCGAGGTGGATGCAGCGGACGCGCAGCGTGCGGGCGTGGTGCAGGACGGGGCCGACCTGTCCGCAGGCCAGATCGACCGCGAGTGGAGCGCCTTCGCGCCGGAAACCGGCACCCTGGGCGTGCCGCGCGCCGAGATGCCGCAGATCCGGGCCGAGCACCGCGGCGCGTTGGTGAACTTCCTCAAGGCACGTGGCATCGGCAGCCGCGCCGCCGAGGTGCCGGCCAATGACCTCAAGCCGACGCAGGCGGAGTTCTCGCCGTCCAAAGTGGCGAAGGCCCGCGTGTTCCAGGGGGGCGATCGCTCCATCCTGGTGTCGTCGGACGGCTACGTGGTGGACGGCCATCACCAGTGGCTGGCCAAGCGCGCCAATGGCGAGGCGGTGAGGGTGATTCGGCTGCAGGCCCCCATTCGCGAGGTTCTCGCTCAAGTGGGTGAATTCCCAAGCATCAGTACAGCGGCCGGCGCGTCCCCAGGAGAACCGAATGCAATTGCACGAGATCTACGGCTGGCAGATGAGCGCGCATCGGGCGCTGGCGTTGCTGCGCCGAACGGGGCAAGCCCAGCGGCTGGAGGTGCGACACCTGCTGTCGTTGCTGGACAGCGGCAGGGAGGTGGTACCGCCCAGCCTCGCACCGCTGTGCGAGAAGGTGTACCTGCTGCAGGTGGCGCCGGCCAACAGACTGCCGGCGTAGCGGCGCAGGGCCGCGAGGTATCGCGTGAGGTCGGCAGGTACAAGGAGGGCTTGAGCGAGTTCCGCGCCAACCAGGTGCGGGCCGAGCTGGCGCGCAAGAACCCGGGCGTGATCTACACGGTGGAGGAGGACTCCTCCCTGAAGAACGGCTTCGCCGTGGTGGGGCGGGAGCCGGCGGCCGGGCAGAAGTTGGGGATGGAGAGGTTGAAGGCGGCGCGGGGGCGCTCACCTGAGGCGCCAAAGTTCAGCCGTGGCCTGCGCAAGTCCACGGACTTCGTGCCGAACGCCGACGGCGGGCTGGACTACGGAGAAATCACGCCAGCGATGGGCAAGGAGATGCGCAGGCAGGTGGGGAAGATTCGCTTGCGCCAGGGCAATGAGGCGTGGGGGCTGACGCACATCGAGGCTCGCCATGGAGACGCGCAGCAATGAAACGACGGATCAGGCGCTGGAGCGTTCGCTGGCCGCGGTGCGCGGTGAGCCGCTGTTCAGCCGTACCGCCGCGCCAGCGACGTCCGGCTACACCCCATCCCAGCAGCAGGCCGCCGAGCGCGTCTTCGGCGCCATGGCCAAGCAGACCTGGGCCGAGCGCGCCCATTCCTTCCGGGCCAACCTGGGCACCAAGATGCGCCAAGGGCTGTTCGACCAGTTTGCGCCCATCAAGGAGGTGAGCGAGCATGCATACATGCTGGCGCGGATGTCCAAGGGGGCGGATGGCGCCGTCGAGGCTGCGCTGCTGTACGGCAAGCCCTTCCTGCGTGATGGCGTGTACGACGTGGATATCAAGGACGGCGGTTTCTCCCAGGTGCTGGCTGGCCTGAAGGGTGAGCACGATCGCTTCTTTCAGTGGGTGGCGGCCCAGCGCGCGGAGCGGCTGAAGGCGGAGGGCAAGGAGAACCTGCTGACGGACCAGGACATCACGGCGCTCAAGAGCCTGAATGCCGGGCGCATGGCGGACGGCACGGCGCGCATGCCGGCCTACGCAGCGGCGCTGCGCGAGCTCAACGCCTTCAACGAGGCGACGCTGAAGGTGGCTATGGAATCGGGCCTGATCGACCAGGCCGCCTTCGAGCTGATGAAGGAGCAGCCCTACGTGCCGTTCTACCGCCTGATGGAGGACGGCGACATGCGGGGTCCGCGTTTCAGCTCCGGCCTGGTGAACCAGCAGGCCTGGAAGAAGCTCAAGGGTGGCACGCAGCAGCTCAACGCGGACCTGCTGCAGAACACGCTGATGAACTGGAGCCACCTGTACGCGGCGGCGGCGCGCAACCGGGCGTCGCTGGAAACGATGGCCGCGGCGGACAAGATGGGCATCGCCTACCAGGTGCCGGCCGACACGAAGGGCGCCGTGAAGGTGATGCGCGATGGCGTGGCCGAGCACTGGGCCGTGGAGGACCCGCATCTGCTGGATGCCATCATGGCGATGAGCTACGCCCCCGGCGGGCTGGTGAAGGTGATGGCGCCCTTCAAGCGCCTGCTGACCTTCGGTGTGACCGTCAACCCCACTTTCAAGATTCGCAACCTGATCCGCGACAGCCTGTCGGCGGTGTCCCAGAGCGACTTGGGCTACAACCCGCTCGCCAACGTGGCAGGCGGCTGGAAGGCCACGGCGCGCGACAGCCAGACCTATGCCTCAATGCTGGCCAGCGGGGGTGTCATCAAGTTCGGAACGCAGGAGAACACCGGCCGCGTGCGCGCGCAGATCGAAAAGCTGGGCGGCCAGATGCTGGACAAGCAGGGCTTCGACAAGTTCAAGGGCCAGATGCGATCCCTGTGGGACGCTTACGAAGAGTTCGGCGACCGAACGGAGAACGTGAACCGGGCAGCGCTGTACGAGCGCCTGATCGCCAAGGGGCACAGCCACGCCGAGGCGTCGTTCATGGCGCGCGACCTCATGGACTTCAGCATGTCCGGCAAGTGGGAGACGGTGCGCTTTCTGGCGCAGACGGTGCCGTTTCTGAACGCGCGCCTGCAGGGGCTCTACAAGCTGGGCCGCGCAGCCAAAGAAGATCCGCGGCGCTTCGCCGCCATGGCCGGCGCGGTGTCGATGGCCAGCCTGGGTCTGTTGGCGGCCTACGGCGATGACGACGACTGGAAGAAGCGCGAGGACTGGGACAGGGATGCCTACTGGTGGTTCAAGGTCGGCAACACCGCATTCCGCGTCCCCAAGCCTTTCGAGCTGGGCTCCATCGGCACGCTGGCCGAGCGTACCGCCGAGCTCATGATGAGCGAGGAGATGACGGGCAAGCGTTTCGGACAGCGCATCAGCGACATGGTGTTCAACACGTTTGCCATGGACCCGACACCCCAGTTCATCAAGCCATTCATCGACGTCTACGCGAACAAGGATAGCTTCAGCGGCCGGGCCATCGAGGGCATGGCTGATGAGCGGCAGCGCCCCCAGGATCGCTACAACGAGCGCACTTCGGAGATCGCGCGGCTGTTGGGATCGTGGGGCCTGCCGGATCCTGTGCGCCTGGCCAAGGGCGAGTACACGGGGTTGAGCCCGAAGCAGATTGATTTCCTGATGCGCGGGTATTTCGGCTGGCTGGCTACGGTGACCACCACGGCGACGGACATGGCGGCCCGGCCGCTGCTTGATCGCGGCGAGCGGCCTGCGATGCGCATGCGCGACACCTTCCTGGCGGGGAATTTCGTGGAGTCTCTGCCCACCGGCAGCAGCCGCTACGTGTCGGCGATGTATGAGCAGGCGCGCGATGTGGAGCAGGCCTGGGCGTCGTACCAGGCGGCCGTGAAGTCCGGCGACATGGAGAAGGCCGGAGCCATCCAGGCGAAGGATGCCCCGAAGTTGCGCAACCGGCTTGTGGTGGCCAATGCCAAGGGCCAGCTCGCGGAGCTGGGCCAGCAGGCCAAGCGCATCGAGGCCAACAGGCTCCTGCCGGCCGAGGAGAAGCGGCGGCAGTTGGACGCGATCGAAGCGCGCAAGCACCAGATTGCCCAGCGCGTTGCGGTCACCGGGTGAGCCCGCTCCATTCGAGGAGCTGCCAGATGAACCCGACGGCGCCGACCAGGATGATGACGACCCAGTAGGTCTCGACCATCGAGCGGCGCTCTTCCTTCGTGGTCAGCTTGAAGAACAGGATGACCGCGATCACCAGCAGCCAGAAGATCAGGGTGGGCATGCCGGGATCGTAGGCGGGCGACGGCGCCGGGGCAATCCGCACACGGTGGATGCACCCCCGTAGGGAGTGCGCGAAAACCGGGCAGCCGGAACACTGCCGGGCATGAGCAGCATCCCCGTGCCCCTGCCTCGCCTCGGCATCGATCTCGTCTCCGACGAGACGCAGATGCGCGCGGGGGCCGTGCGTGCGGCGGTGAACGTGGACATCGACCGCGCGGGCCAGTTCCGCCGGCGCGGCGGGTGGGCCAGTGCCACGCCCGGGGCCGCGCCCTGGTCTTCGCTGCACGCCTGGGCCGGCCGGCTCATGGCGCAGCGCGGCGCGCAGGTGTTGCGCATCGACCCCGACACGATGGCCGAGGCCGTGGTGGGCGTGCTGGGCAGCGATGCGCCCGTGGACTTTGCCGAATACAACGGCGATCTGTACTTGTGCAGTCCCGCGGGTCTGTGGCGCCTGCGCGCGGGCGAGGACGAGGCGCACCCTGCGGGCGTGCGCCTGCCGGACACGCTGCCCGACCTGAAGGCCTCCGATGCGGGGACGCTGACGCCGGGCCGCTACATGGTGGCCGTGGCCTTGGTGGACGGGCGCGGCGAGGAATCGCCCGCCGGGCTCCTGGGGGCCGTGCAATCTGCGGCAGGCCTGCGGCTGGAAGGGTTGCCCGTGTTGCCGGACTGCCGCTGGCGCGTCTACGTTTCGCCGCCCGATGGCGACGTGCTGTACCTGGCCGAGGAGTTCGCCGCGGTGTGGCCGCAGTATGCGGTGACGGTGTATCCCGGCGGCGCGCCTTGCGAGACCTTGCACCGCGCCAGCATGCCGGGCGGCCACTTCGTGCGCGGCTGGGCCGGGCGCCTGTACGTGGCCGCGGGCGACACGCTGTGGTACTCCGACGCGCTGCGCCCGCACCTCACGGCGCCGCAGCACAACTTCGTGCGCTTTGTCGGCGCGATCCGCTTCATGGAGTTCCTGGCCGGCGGCGCCTTCGTGGGTGACGACCGCGGCGTGTGGTGGCTCGCTGGAACGGACCCGACCGCATGGACGGCCGAGCCGGCCAGCAAGGCCCAGGCCGTGGCGCGCTCCAGCGTGCTGGTGCCGGCCCACCTGCTGGGCGTGCTGGAGAGCCGCTCCACGCGCGACTGCGCCGTGTGGCTCAGCACCGAGGGGCACATGGTCGGCATGGCCGATGGCTCCGTTTCCGCACTCAACAGCGACCGCATCCGCATCGCCCCCGGCCAGGCGGGGCGTTCCGTTTTTCTGCAGCGCGATGGCATTGCCCAGGTCATCACGCTGACTGCTTCCCATGGGCCGGCGCACGTCTTCGGTGCTGCCGTGGATACGAAAGGCACACCATGATCGACCGCGACCTGACCCGCCACGCCGGCGAATTCAAGGGCTACCTCGACCGCCACCAGTACGAGGTGGGGCCCGAAGGCATCCTGTTTCCCAAGGCCGGGGCCCTGGCCTTTGGCGAATACTCCTTCGACACGAACGAGGGCGAGCGCCCCGGCACGGCGCGCAATCGCATTCCGGTGCAGGGGCTGAACTACCTGCTGGAGACGGGGCTGCGCGGCGGCGCTGCGCAGACGCAGTTTCACCTGGCGCTGTTCTCCGGGGCCTACACGCCGACGGACAGCGTGACGGCGGCGACGTTCTCCGCCACCGCCACCGAGATCACCTCGGCGACGGAGGGCTACACGGAATACACCCGCCGCCCGTGGACGCCGGCTGCGGCCACGAACGGGGTGATGGACAACGCCGCCGACCGCGCGGCGTTCACCATCGCCACGGCCACGGAGCTGACCATCCGCGGCGCGGCGCTGCTGTCCGACCCGGTGAAGGGCGGCACGAACGGTGTGCTGATCTCCATCGTCCGCTTTGCCGCGGACCGCAAGGAAAGCGCGGGCAACGTGTTCAACCTGGGCTACCTGGTGCGCCTGCGCCCGGAGTGATGCAGTGACCGACGCGCCGCGGCTCCCGTTTCCCGTCCATGGCACGCGCATGGACCCGGAGGCCCCTGACGAGGCCGTGGGGGATGCTGCGCGCCTGCTGTTTTTCACCAACCTGCTCGCCGAGTCGGCCGGCGTGCCGGTGTTCGGCCTGCGCAGGCAGACGCCCTATGGCGAGGCCACGGCCTCTGTGCACGGGCTGCTGGCGTTCAAGGGGGCGAGCGCGGAGCCGGAGGACGAGGAACTCGAGGACGAGCCGGTGCCCGCGCTTGTGCGGCTGGTCTGGCTGCCCGAGGGCTTCGTCATCACGCCGCGCACGGCCGAGGCGCCGCAGGGCTATGGCATGCCGCCGACGCCCAACGGCCGGGGCACCGCCGGCGGGCCGGTGCGTGAGGTCATCATCAACCGGTTCTATGACAACCAGTACCCGGATGCGCTGTACCGCCGCGTCCACGGTGCGCCGGAGGCGGGCACGCGCGTGTGCGCGGCGAACCTGTTCTTCATGGACTGGGAGATGGAGAAGGGGAAGTTCGGCATCGGTATGCCGCTGCCCCAGGAGGGGCGGATGGTCTGGCGTGCCCAGTTCGCGGGCCGATTCGACGTGAACTTCCAGGAGCCGCCGAGCGCTGCATGGCACTGCCACCGGCCACAATTCGCGCACGAGCGGGCCGAAGACCTCTATCTGCGCGAGCAGACCAACCTGCTCCGCGCCGCCGCGGACATGGAGCCTTTGTTCCCCGTCCTGCGGGGGCGCGAGGGGGAGCTGAGCGAGTCGCCCATCTACATGGCCAGGTGGTCTGGCGTGATCGGGCACGACAGCTATCGCTTCCGCGACGGGCACATCAGCTTCGAGTTCCGGCACCAGCGCCGCAGCGCACACGGCAACGCGGCGGGCGAGAACCTGCACCTGGCGTCCATGGAGACGGGCAAGGCGTTCACCGACCATGCCATGGCGAGCTGGAGGAATTCGCCCGGGCACTACGCCAACATCATCAATGACTGGAGGGGGCTGCTGCACGGGGACCCGTACCTGTATGCCTCGCTGGATTCGGCCACCCGCCACCTCGCGGGCGCCGCCGTCCACACGGAGCAGCTGCCGCCCTACGGCCTGGACGCGCCGACCGCGCCGCTCCAGCCGCCGGTGCGGGGCTCCATGGCGGTGCAGATCTTCGGGGCCGACTGGAACTTCGTTCACTTCGGCCGGTGCGGCAGGGAGCGCAAGGGGGTGCGGGTCCGCTTGGGCCTGGAGTCGCATGTGTCGCACTGCGCGACGTTCTTCTCGCCGTTCGACTTCTCGACCAGCGCGAGCGACATGTTCCGCTTGCCGGTGTACGTCGCATGCAAGGGGCGGGACATCACCGTGCAGACCGATATTGACGGTCCCATCGTCACGGTGCTTGCCGCGCACCATGTCGTGGATGCAGAGGGCAAGGATTGGCTGCGGATCTTCACCCTGGAGCGCGCGGTGAATGCGGCCTCGCTCCCGCCGGCGCACATCGTCGTGCGCGAGGGCCTGCTGCACGACTACGAGAACACCCAGCGGGTGGTGGACAGCTTCCGCTTTCCCGACGACACCAGCGAGACCTCGACGGTGAAGGTGTCGCTGTCCGGCGCCAAGGCGGTGTTTTGCTACACCGTGCCGGTGCCGAACCTGCAGCGGTTCAGGGGGTCCAAATGGGACGAGTCGGAGATCGTCACGGACGTGCTGGATTTCGATGACCCGTATGCCACCTACAAGCGGTTCGTGTGGGGGCATGAGCTGCACTTCATCGAGTGGCGCGGCGGCGCTGGGTTTGCCGAACTGTTCACCGAGTCCCTGGACATCGTGCCTTCGAACAGCGGGCAGGATTCGCTGCTGGCAACCGTGGCGTGCCGGGGGAGCTACCGGCTGTTTGCGGACTACGACGGGGAGGAACTGGTGTATGCCCGCGTCCACGTCGATTCCGAGTTCGCCTTGCAGATGGCGACCGGCAGCAAGCCTTCGGGGCACCGCACGCTCAACAGCCGGCTGGTGTTTCCCGATGGCACGGAGTTCGTCTTCAACGCCGGCCAGATGGGCTGGAGCGTGGGGGAGTCGGGCACTTTCGCGCAGATCCTGTGGCTGGACATCCTGCGCCCGCAGGACATGGTGTACCTGCGCCACGAATGGCGCTGCGAGGAAACCACCATCACGGATATCTACGGCACGCGCAAGGGCCTGCGCCCGGCGTCGCGCTGCAGCGTGGTTGCGCGCGGCAAGGTGCTGCGCGTCAAGGAGGACGTGATCGAGGAGAGCGGCCACGACCGCGGGCTGGATGTGCTGGCCAATGCCGGGATGCCCGATGTCCGGCTCGTGGCCGGTCTGGGCACCTACCGGCGGCTCTCGAGTACGGCGTTTTCCTTCGTCCCACTGATCGGCGCGATCAGCGGCGGCGGGGCGAGTGGCGTGGAGCGGCTTTCGCCGGCGCGGCCCTACAAGGCGGCTTTGGTCAAGGGCGGCATCGGGTTCGACTACATGCGGCGCGGCTATGGCGAGCCGGGCCACTTCTACGACCTAGTGGGGCCGGAGATCTTCGCTCCGCTGCGCGCCAGCGACGACGTGTGCCAGGTCGAGTTCTACGGCGGCGAGGTTATCGCGGCGGGCCGCATCGGCAGCCCGCTGAGGCTGGACGGCCGCGGCTGGACGGGCGATGAGGCCTATTTCCTGGAGGCCTCCTTGGACCTCAAGGCGATCACGGGCCTGCCGGATCTCAAGGACAACATTTTTCCCATGGGGGTTGCATGACCATCCGCATGAGCTCTGGGCTGCGCACCGCGGTGGTGACGAACTACGGCGTCGGCATCATGATGCAGTACGGCCACATCTTGATCTTCTCGGGCGCACAGCCCGCATCGGCCGACGATGCGCCACCGGGCACGCTGGTGGCGCGCGTGACCCAGAACGGTCTGCCCGCCCCCGTGCCTGGCAGCGACGCGGGCGGGCTGCAGCTCAAGGCCGGCGCCCGGACCGGAGAGCTCGCCAACCTGGGCGAATGGGTGCTCAAGGGCGTGGCGCCCGGCACGCCCGGGTGGTGGCGCTTCGTTGCGCTGGACATCGACCCCGGTCAGCAATCCACGACGGCCTGCCGCATCGACGGCGCCGTGGGCGAGAGCCTGCTGAGCATTCCCCCTTCCATTACCGCCGCGACGACCCTGGTCGTCGAAGGCTTTTCTCTGCGCTTTCCTGCCTGACCTACCGAAGGAGTTTCACCATGGCAAAGTTTTCTACCGGGCTGCGCAACGGCATGCTCAACGCGGCGGGGCTCAAGCCGGCTCTGGACGGCGGGCTGCTCAAGATCTTCGCGGCACCGGCGGGCAGCATCCCCACGACGGCCGACGACGCGGAAACCGGCACGCTGCTCATGACGCTCACGGCCGGCGGCGATGGCGTGACGGGCCTGACCTTCGGCGACCCGGCGGATGGCGTCATCAGCAAGAGCGTGGCGCAGGTCTGGATGACGAGCTCCGTCGATGCCTCTGGCCAGTGCGCGTACTTCCGCTTCGTGGCCCAGGGCGACGACGGGACGCAAAGCACGACGGCGCCGCGCGTGCAGGGCAATGTGGGGGTGGTGGGCGCGGATATGAATTTGACGAGCCTGAACGTCACCGCGGGCACGCCATGGACGCTCAACTACTTCAACGTCGGCCTGCCGACGATGTAGCCATGGCAGTCCTGACGCGGGACGTCATTCCGCCCCCGCCGCCACCCCCTCCGCCCCCGCCGCCTCCACCACCACCGCCGAAGCCGCCCGTTGGCGGCGGCGGGGGGGGGGAGCCGCAAAAGCGCAAGAGGAAGGTGCGGGTGTGTAGTGAGAATACCTCTGTCTTCTTCCGCAACGGCAAGCCCGTGCACCACACGACGACGACTTGCGATGACTTCGAGATCGACGCCGACCAGGACCCGCGGGAGCTTTTCGGGGATGGGTTCACCATCATTCCCATGTAGACGACCATGACCAACAATCCTTCCTGGACTGCCGGCGCGCACAGCATGGAGCCCCTCGAGGGCGATGGCTGGTTCAGCTTCGCCGTGCCCGTGGGCGCCAGCGGCGTGAGCGTGGGCCTGGTGCAGGACGACAAGTCCGAAGACCCAGATGAACCGCTCCTCGGATTCGTGTTCGGCAGCGGCACCTACAAGCTCGTGGAGCGTGGCGTCGCCCGATCCACGGCGGTGCTGTATTCGGACGGCCAGGTGTTCCATCTGGCCCGGCACGCGGACACGTTCTACTACTGCATCGGCAGCACGCCCGTGCATGTGCCCGGCGTTCCCTTCGCGCTGCCCGGCACGGTGCTGCGCACGGTGCATGCGAACGCCTTGGACTGGGTGCCCCCTGCCGGCCGTGCCTGGGCGCCTGGCCTGGAGGCCTGGACGACGGGTGCGCCCTTGTTCCTGGATGCCGCGCTGCTTGCCGGTGGGGACGAGGTGCGCGACGCCTCGCTGACGCTGATTGGCGCCGGGTGCCAGGTGGCGCTTGAGCCGCTGCAGGTGTCGGCCTCCGAGGGCTCGGGGGCGGGAGTCTCCGTGGAGTTCCTTGCGCCGCAGGTGGTTGCGGACAACGGTCAGGGCGCGGATCTGTCCATGCTTGCGCCGCAGGTGCGCGCTTCGCAGGTGCAGCACCATGCCGCGGTGCTTCGGTTCGAGCCCATGACGGCGCGGGCGGTCTATGGGCCGCCAACGCTGCAGGGGGTGGATGTCTCCCTGCAGTACCCGGTGGCGAGCGGATCCGGGCCGGGGACGGCCGCCGTGGACATCGTGTCGCATCCGCTGCTGGTGAGCGCCGCGGATGCCGCGTTCAGCGAAGGGTTCGTTTTTCTGCCGCCGATGCGCGTGCGCTCTGCGGGGCATGCGAGCGGAGGGCCGAAGTTTGATGGCGAGTTCGCCCGGCTGTCCGGGGACCTGCCGGCGCCGATGGACGCGGTGGATGGCGCATGGGCGAGTGATGGCGCCAGTGCCCAGCGCTATGTGCTGGCGCAGAGCACGGCCGTCGCGGGCGACGCCGCCTGGGGCAGTGTGCAGGTGCAGGCCGCGTGCGCGGACGAGGCCATGGCGGGCGACATGGTGCGCCTGTCGGCCATCGTGGTGGTGAGCGACGTGGCCCTGGCCAGTGATGCGGCCAGCGCGGATGCGGACGTACTGGCCGTGGATGGGGCTCTGGCGGGGGATGCGGCGGCAGCGCAGTCCGATGCGTGGGTGCTGGTGGGCGATGCAGCCCTGGCGGGTGACGCGGCTGCACCTTTCCTGCTGGTCGAGGTGCAGGACGCCGCGGCCGCTGGGGATGCCGTGGAGATCGCGGCCAGCGCCTGGGTGGAAGACGGCGCCCAGGCGGGTGACACGGCCAGTGTGCAGTCCTGGGCGACGGTGCTGTGGGTGCAGGACGGGGCCGAGGCTGGCGATGGGGCATTGCACACGACGGTGGCCGTGGCCGATGTGCAGGACGCGGCACTGGCCGGCGACGACTTGCTTATGAAGCAGCCGGGCCTGGTGGCCTGGGTGATGAACGCCGATACGGGCGCCGTGTCCTGGTACGGGAACTGGGCCTTCACGGACATGGCTGTGGTAGGCGGGAAGGTGTTCGCCAGCGGGCCGGATGGGCTGGTGGTGCTGGGCGGCGATGCCGACGGCAGTGACGCCATTGACGCGCGCGTGGAGTATGGGTTCAGCGAGTTCGGGGGCTACCACCAGGATGGCAGCCCGAAGCCATCGGAGCCGAAGAAGCGCTTGCCGTCCCTGTGGTTCGGCTATCACGCGGCGGGCGCGTTGCGCGCCACGGTGGAGACCTACGGGCAGGGCTACGGGGTCTATCGCTACGCGATGGAGCCGCGCGCGGCCCGCCAGCCGCGCAACAACCGCATCCAGGTCGGCAAGGGGCTCAACAGCCGCTACTGGCGCATCGGCGTGGAGAACGCCTGCGGATGCGCCTTTGAGGTGCACTCCATTTCCGCGGAAATCGCAACCAGTTCGAGGAGACTCTGATGTCGCTCAATCCGTTTGAAGACGCGCCGATCCTGACGCGCGAGATCAAGACCCATGTCATGGAGCAGCAGCTTGCGGCCGTGGAGCGTGCGCGCGCGCTGGGGGATGCTGCAAAGAATGCGGTGGACAACCTGGCCAAGGCGCTGCCCCGGCTCAACCTCAGCGGCATCACGCCGCCCGAGGCGCCCAGGTTCCCGGGCATGCGCTTCTACAACGCCGACTTGCCGGAGCTGGGAACGGACAGCTTCGGGACGGTGACGCCCCTGGGGCGCCAGCGGTTCGTGCTGCAGCCGGTGAGCCCTGTCGCCCCAGTGCACATCCCTGATTTCGACCCGGCGTTCGACCAGCTCCAGATCCCGGACGCGCCGGCGCCGCGCCCCGACCCCGTGTTTCCCGCGGCGCCCGTGGGCCAGGCGGTTGCGCTGCCGGACAAGCCCGTGCTGAACCGGCCGGCCATGCCGAATCTTGTGGAGCTGGCGATCCCGGGCTTCACGTTCACGCCGCTGGCGCCATGGAATGAGAGCAGCCCGGAGTTTCAGGGGTCTTCCGTGTCTGCGGTGCTGCAGTGGGCAGAGCGGCCCTACCAGACGGTGCTGATCGATGAGGAGATCGCCGTCATCCGCCGCATGTGGGCCGGTGGCACGGGCCTGCCGCCCGCCGTGGAGCAGGCGCTGTGGGAGCGCGCTGCCAGCCGCGAGGATGTGGCCATCGCGCGCGACGTGTCGGCCGCCGCCGTGGAGTTCTCCGGGCGTGGCTACACACTGCCGCCGGGGGCGCTGGTGGCGCGCGTTGACGCCATCCGCACGGAAGGGGCGCTGCGCAAGCAAGGGCTGGGGCGGGAGATCCTGATCAAGGTCACCGACACGCATGTCGAGAACCTGCGCTTCGCCTGCACTCAGGCGCTGGCGGCCGAGAACGTGCTGATCGGGCTGTGGAGCCAGATGGCGCAGCGCGCGCTGGAGGCGGCCAAGTACCAGCTCGATAGCGAGCTGGCGATGCTCAACGCCCAGGTCGCCATCTTCAACGCCCGGCAGGGTGCGTGGCAGAACGCGGCGAACGTGCGGCGCCTTGAGCTGGATGAGCGCCGGCTGGGGTTGGAGGCGCACAAGGCGCAGCTCGATGCCGAGCTGGCCAAGGGCCAGATCAACGAGCAGCGGGTGAAGGTGTTCGCTGAGCTGTACCGTGCGCTGCAGGCGGACGTGGAGCTGTACAAGGCCGAAATGGAAGGGGCGAAGCTCGAGTCGGAGCTGCAGCGTAATGAGGTGGAGAAGTACAAGGCGCAGGTGCAGGCCACGGCCGAGACGATCCAGGCGGACAAGCTGCGCTATGACGCCTACGACTCGCGCGTGAAGGGCGAGACGGCCAAGGCCGGGTTGCTGGAGAGCCAGGCACGGGCCTATGGAGCACTGGTGTCCGGCAAGAGCACTGTGGCCGAGATTGGCATCAAGAACCAGCGCGCGGAGATCGATCAGCAGGAGCTGGCGCTGCGGGCGTTCGTTGCCGGACTGGACGCGGACAAGGCGATGCTGCAGTCGCAGGTGGCGGCCGTTCAGGCCAACGCGGAGGCGCACCGCACGAATGTCGCTCGCTACACCGCCCAGGTGCAGGCGCACCAGGCCGCAGCCGAGCTGGAGCAAAAGACCTACGAGGCGCAGATGCGGACATCGGTGGCGCTGTATGAGGTGGAAATGCGCAAGGTGCTTGCGGACATGGAGCAGATGATCCGCGTTGCCAGCCTGCAGATGGACGGATTCAAGGCCATCGCGCAGGCGCACAGCACGTTGGCGGCCGGGGCGACGGCGGGCGTGTCGTTCGGGTCTTCGCTCAATGGCAGCGCGGGCACGACGGCCAGCGGGAGCAGCCAAGTCAATCATTCGATGCCGCTGGGGTAAAGCATGGCCAAGTACTTCCGGTTTTTCAGTGAGGACAGGTGGACGACGCAGGCGCGCGAGGCGCTGCAGTCGGAGGTGCCCATGGGGAACTTGCTGCTGTCGTGCACCGCTGTGCGCGAGTTTGTCCCAGGCGAGCAAGGCACTCCCAGCAGCGATTGGCTTCTGATTCCTGACCGGCCTGTTCTGCCCGACGAGAACCCTCAGGCGTTCTACCCAATAGTCCTGCGCAGCGGGTGGATCGGGCAGAAAAATGCTTCGGAGGCGGGGTTCACGGACATCCTTGTCGGAGAACAGGTTCCAGAGGATGAAGGAAGCGGGGCGGAAGTCAGCAAGGGCGCTACGTTCATCAGCGTAGAGGGGCAAGACCTCTCGGGGATTCGGGTTGGTGATGAGCAGGGGATCTTGTACGAGGGGGGCAACGCAATACTGTTCCCGGACACTTTGCCCCTGGGGACCGAGTACACGCTCAAGATCTTTGGCCCCGGAGCGGCGCCCCCAGCGCCACAGTTCTGGACGAGGCTGCGGCACTGCCAGGAAATGCCGGCCTGATCCCGGGGCCCCCGTATAGGGTTCGACGCCATCGGCTTTGCCCGCGACAGTGGCGGGCATGACCACCCCGGCACGGCTGACCTTCGATATCTACCAGGGCGCGACCTTCTCGGAGTCCCTGGAGCGCGTGACGTACCCCTACCCGGTGCGGTGGGAGTGCGGCCGGCTGGTCAAGGACTGCGGCACGCCGGCGCCGCTGGCGGATGCCACGGCCGAGGACTACACCGGCTGCACGGCGCGCATGCAGCTGCGGCGCGATATCGACGCGCCAGCCGTGATTGCCGAGCTGACCACGGAGAACGACGGCATCGCGCTGGATGGCGCACGGCTGCGCCTGAACTTGAGCGCGGCGCAGACGGCTGCCTTTGCGTACGGCCACACGCCGCCGGGCTGGGAGACCTGCATCGGCCATGTTGAAGTCGTGCGCTCCGGCGGCGAGGTGGAGCGCCAGTACGAACTGACGTTCGTGCTGCACCCGGAGGGCACGCGGTGAGTGTTGCCGTCACCCCTGGCCTGGAGCCGGTCGTCGTCCACAGGGAAGCGGCCGTCGTCGTCACACGCGAGCGCGGCGAGACGGTGGTGGTGCGCCAGCCCGCGCCGGCGGCGGTGTTCGTCACGCGCGGCATTCCCGGCCCCCGCGGCCAGCAGGGCGTTCCCGGGCCAGCAGGCGGCGCCACGCTGATCCCTGTTGGTGCCATGCCATTGAGCGGGCACAGCGCAGTGGCGCTGGGTGCCGACGGCGCGCTGCAGCCGGCCGACTGCACGCTGGCTGCGCACCTCGGCGCCGTGCTGGGTGTCGTGGCCAATGCCTATGCCGCGGGCGCCGACGCCGTGGTGTCCAACAACATTCCGCTGGAGCACGCCGGCTGGGCCTGGGCCTCCGGCCCGGTGTTCGTCGGCGCCGCCGGCGGGCTCACCCAGGCGCTGCCCGCGGGCGCGAAGTTTTCTCAGGTCGTGGGCTATGCCGTCTCAGCGACGCGCGTGCTCATCGACGTTCAACCACCCATCACCATTGCATAGGAGGCCGCCATGGCTGCCAAGAAACTGCTTCGCCTCGTCGGGGGCGTCATCACCGAAGTCCTGGGCATCCAGACCAGCGCTGGAGCGGCGAATGCCGGCGACATCCCCGCGCTGGATAACACGGGGCGCCTGCACACCAGCATGATGCCTGTCGGCATCGGCGCCGACACTGCACTGATCGAGGCCAGCGAGGCGCTAGCCGCGGGCGACTGGGTGAACATCTGGAGCGATGCGGGGGCGTTCAAGGTGCGCAAGGCCGATGCCACGGTTGCCGGCAAGGATGCGCACGGCTTTGTGCTCGCGGCCGTGGCCAGCGGCGCCAGCGCTACCGTGTACTTCGAGGGCACGAACACCCAGGTGACTGGCCAGACGCCGGGCACCGTGTTTCTGCAGACGACGGCAGGCGCCGGCGGCGCGACGGTGCCCAGTGCAGCCGGCAACGTGGTGCAGCAGATCGGTGTGGCGGTGTCGGCCACGGCCGTGAACTTCGAGCGCGGCGTGGCTGTGACGCTGGCCTGACGCCATGGCTGAGCGGCGTCCGCTGGTTGTCATTGACGGAGTGGTGCAGGAGCTGCCTGACGGCGACACCCTCCCAGGAGGGTGGGTCGTCAAGTCAGTGCAGCGTGGCAAGACCAGTACGTCATCTTCCGCAGCAGTGGCGATTGCGGAGGTAAATCCTGCAAAAACAATGCTGAACCTGCTCACATCGTATTCATACGCCGTGCCAAACCAGTCCAGCAACTCGCTTGCGCAGCTAGAACTGACCAATGGAACCACATTGACTGTTAGGGCGAACCGCTCATCCAACAGCACGACTGCGTTGGAAGTCAGCTGGGAAGTTGTCGAGTTCTATTGAACGGGATCACGCATGTATTTTTATGCCCAGCTCAATGACTCAGGGGTAGCCTGCTCTGTTACTCAGCACCATCTGCCTGTGCAGGGGGTGCGTCTGATACCTCTGCAGTCGTTTGATACGTCACTTCTCGGGAAACTTTATGACGAGGCCAGTGGCGAGTGGACTGCGCCACAGCAGTCCTCTCCCCTCAATGATCCACGTATGTGGTGGGTCGATGTAGGCCCGTTCTACGACCGCTTTGGGCCCGATGCCTTGGCTATTGCCGCTAGCGACCACGGTGCTTGTAAGGCCGTGCAGACGCTGACGGGCGTACGCAAGTACATTGACCTGCGCGATCCGAAGGTCTCCGACATGATCGACATGCTGATTGCCACCGGCCAGCCCGCGGCACAGCCTTGGGCGCCAGGCAGTGGGCCTATGATCGCTGAAAAGAAGGCTCTGATCCTAGAGAAGCCAACAACTGAATACGAGCGCCATATCAAGGGCCTCCAGCAGGAGGGCTAGCCGTGCTACTCGCCTCCTACAAGTCCACTCGCCCAGGGTTTCAAGGCATAGCCAACAGACTGATCCGTCTGCGGCTGCGAGGCATCCACAGCCACAGCGAGGTGGTGTTCGAACCTGGTGACGGGGTAGGGCACCTGATGCCCGATGGCACTTGCGATCCTGACGCCAACGGGGCGTTGTGGTGCGCCTCCAGCGTTGCGGCAGAGCGGTTGCCAGCCTTCTCACCGCGCCGTGCCGGCGAGTCCGGCGGCGTGCGACTCAAGCGCATCGTGCTGAACTCTGGCAACTGGGATGTGGTGCCCGTGAGCGGCGACGCTGTGGCCGCGGCACGCTGGTTCCACGCACACCAGGGTGCGCTGTACGACTGGCAGATGATCCTGGGATTTCTGGCATGGTTCATTCCGCACAAGCGTTCACGCTGGACCTGTGGTGAGGCCTCGGCTGCGGCGCTGGGATTTGATGACTCGGAGCGCTTTGACCCATGTGTGCTGTACGCGGCGCTCAAACGCGCTGCCCCCGTATAGGGTTCGACGGCTACGCTGCCGCCCGGAATCATCCGGGCTCATGAAAACCGAAACCATTGACGCCATCGCAACGGCCGGCAGTCGCACCACCGGCGGCGGAGCTGTCGTTGGGTTTCTTGGCTGGCTCGCATCTTCACAGGCAGTCGGCCTGCTGGGCCTTTGCATTGCGCTGCTCGGCGCGTATGTGAACTGGTACTACAAGCGAGAGGCCAATCGCCGTCATGCGGCCGAGCATGCGCTGCGCCAGCAAGAGCGGCAGATGCGCATGGACATGATGCGCGCAACGGGCCATCCCATCAGCGTGGCGGCAGACTCGGACCTGGGCCGGCTGGAGTACGACGAATGAGCACCGCAGCCCGCGGCATCCAACCCAAGGTGGTGTGGGTGGCCGCCCTGGGCGGATTCGTGACGCTGCTGTCGCCAGCCCTGATCGACCACCTACAGCAGTGGGAGAGCGGCAAGGGCCGTGTGCTCACCGTGTATGCCGACAAGCTGGCCGGCGGCCTGCCCACCGTGTGCAATGGCCTCACCCGCCATGTCACCGCCACGCCCATCCGCGTTGGCGACCGCTGGACCGATGATCAGTGCATCCAGGAGGAGTCTTCGGCAATTGAGCGCGTGCAGCGCGCGCTGCTGCCGTGCTTCAGGCGCCTGCCGCCACCCTCGGTACTGGACATGGCCAGCTCTCATGCGTGGAACTTGGGCGCCGCCAGCACCTGCACCAGCGGCGCCATGCTGGCCTGGAACCGCGGCGAGTGGGAGCGCGGCTGTCAGCGCATCAGCCGCGGAGATGACGGCCGCGTCGTCTGGAGCTTCACCAGCCACATTGACCCGAAGACCGGCCAGAAGGTCTACACGTTCGTGCAGGGCCTGGCCAACCGCCGGGGCGACGAGACGGCTAAGTGCATGGGAGACCTGCTGTGATCGCAGCCATCAAAGCCTACGCGCTGCAGGTAGCCTGCGCCGTGCTGCTAGGCCTGCTGCTGACGCAGACCTGGCGCCTGCACACCGAGCAGCGCGATCACGCCCGGCTCCGCGCGACGGTGGCCGAGAACGACCGCGCGCGCGTCACCGGCATGCTCAAGCACGAGGTCCAACTGGGCCTCAAGGAATTCGGCCATGCCAGCAAGACCCAGGAGAACTCCGATGCGTTCACGATTTCCGCGCCTGTGCGCGATGCCATTGCTCGCGCTGATGCTGCTCGCGCTGACCGGCTGCGCACAGACGCCGAGCGCCGAGCTGCTACCTACCGCGCGATGGCCGAGGCCGGCGCCGTTGCCTGCCGCGATCTTGCAGATCGACACCAAGCCCTCGACCGTCACGTTGTCGAAGGGGTCTCAGTGGTTGGAGGACTCCGAGCGGATCTTGAGCGGCGTGACGCCGAGGTAGCCCTGCTGCGACGGCAGATTGACACGGATCGGGCCATCTTCCTGGATTAGGCTTTCTCTGTCGCAAAATCCGTCCTCAAAGGAGAGGGGCTATGGATTTGACGACGTGGATTGCGGTGGTATCCCTGGTGCTGACCATTTATGGGCTGAGCGATACGGCGATTGTCCGCATTCGTCGCACTGCCTCTGTGGCATGGCGCTGGGCAGTTCGAGTCTTTCCTGTGATCGCCATCGTGAATTCGATTGCTGGACTCTGGCTGTTCTACGAAGCGGCTGAGCCTATTACTCGAGGACAAGTGCTGGGAGTCGCACTCCACACATGTGTCTTGGTGGGAACGCCGTTGGTTTGGGTGCTCGGTCGCATCGTGGACCGTGTGTTTCCAGACAAGGTTGGGCAGCCTTCAGCGAACGTCTCAACCGCGCCCTGATCGCTGCTGGGCTTCCGCCTGCGCGACAAGCTGGCAGGGTAGGGCGCCTGAATAGATTGCCCACTTCGGCGGGCTTTTTTACGCAGTGGCGTCGTAGGAGGAAAGCGGGGTTGATGTCCCGTCATGAGCCACGATCTCGCCCTGGGTGTCATGGCGGATCTCTATAGGGCGGCCCATGTACATGTCACGTCGAGGCGGGATCGCGCCTGGGAAAGCCACCTGGCCGTAGAGCTGGCAGGCCACCAGGTCGTCAACCTGCTCGGGGGTCAAGACCAGCTTCTGGTGGTAAGCGTTGTTGTGGGTTTTCCAGTGGGCCCTGATGGCGCTTCCTGCGATGCGGAAGATGGTCGCCATGGAGGGGCGGTAGGGAGGGAGATTCATGGCCCGATTGTCGCGCGCCATGCGGGCGCTCAGAATCGCTCGAGAAGAATGGTTGGGTCGACATATTGTTGGCAAGATTCGGTTGGCATAATCCTGTCTAACGAAGTTTTGCCGCTACTCTGAAAACGAGCCAACCTCAGATAGCTGCGCGTTAGAAGGAATTTCGCTAAAGCATTGATTTCATTGGTCTGAGCAGCTGCTTTGGGAGCAGAGGGTCGCGAGTTCGAATCCCGCCGCTCCGACCATCGAACGCAAGGGGTTAGCTCTGAAGAGCTAACCCCTTTTTCGTTTTGGCTCGGATCATCAAGGGGGCAGGGTGAACATTGCCAGTCTGAGTGGACGAAAAGGCGGCGCCGAATCCGCCGCACGGTATGGGATGGTCGACGCCCTGCGCGGTTTCGCCATGGTGTGGATGACGGTCTTCCACTTCTGCTTCGATCTCAGCCACTTTGGCTATTGGCCGCAGGACTTTCGCGCGGATGCCTTTTGGACGGTGCAGCGCACGCTGATCGTCAGTCTGTTCTTGTTCTGTGCCGGTCTGGGGCAGGCGGTGGCCTGGCAGCGGGGCCTGGGCTGGGAGCGGTTTGCCCGGCGCTGGGGACGGATCGCAGGCTGCGCATTGCTGGTGACGGCCGGCTCCTTCCTCATGTTTCCCCGCAGCTTCATCTATTTCGGCGTGTTGCACGGCATGGCGATCATGCTGCTCATCGTGCGTCTGACGGCGGGATGGGGGCGTTGGCTCTGGTTGGCGGGGGGGCTGGCCGTGGCGTCGCCCTGGCTGGCGGCGTGGGCATTGGAGGGACCGTTGGCGATGCTGTCGGGGGCGTTCAACGGCCGGGCGTTGAACTGGCTGGGATGGGTGTCGCAGAAACCCTTCACCGAAGACTACGTGCCTGTTTTTCCCTGGCTGGGGGTGATGTGGTGGGGCATGGCCTGCGGGCAGTGGCTGCTGGCCCGCCATGCGTCTTGGCTTTCCCGGCCTTTGCCGCGCGTTGCGGCCCCGTTGGTGGTGTTGGGGCGCTACAGCCTGAGTTACTACATGCTGCACCAGCCGGTGATGATCGGTGCGTTGATGCTTTGGGGCTGGCTCTGGCTCTAGCGGCGGCCCTGAGAGCCGGGCAATAAAAAACGCGGCACGGGGCCGCGTTGTGCGAAGCAGCCCGCCAACCACTCGCGTGATGGCGGGAGAGGATTACTCCACCTTGGCCTTGGCGCGCAGGTCTTCCTGGAACTTGACCAGCTTTTGCTGCTGCAGCTGCTGGGCGATCTGGGGCTTGACCTCGTCCAGCTTGGGCAGCTGCGCCTCGCGCACGTCGTCCAGGCGGATCACGTGCCAGCCGAACTGGCTCTTCACGGGGGCTTGCGTCAGCTTGCCCTTTTCGAGCTTCACGAGGGCCTCGGTGAACTCGGGCACATAGCTGTTGGGGCTGGCCCAGTCCAGGTCGCCGCCACGGGCGCCGGATCCGGGGTCCTTGGACTGCTTCTTGGCGATGTCTTCGAACTTGCCGCCCTTTTTGAGGGAGGCGATGATGGCCTTGGCCTCTTCTTCCTTCTCGACCAGGATGTGGCTGGCCTTGTATTCCTTGCCGGCGTTGGCGGCCACGAACTTGTCGTATTCGGCCTGGATTTCGGCGTCGGTCACCGGGCTGTTCTTCTGGAAGTCGACGAACAGTTCACGGATCAGGATGGTCTGGCGGGCCAGTTCCATCTGGGCCTTGTAGTCGGCCGAGCCTTCCAGTCCACGCTTTTGCGCTTCCTGCATGAAGATTTCGCGGGCGATCACTTCTTCCTTGATCTGGCCTTCGATCTCAGGGGTGATGGGACGGCCCGAGCGCTCCACTTGCTGCTTCAGGACTTCAGCGCGTTCCTTGGGAACGGCCTTGCCATTGACGATGGCGAGGTTTTGCGCGGCAACGGGCAAGGCCATCGTGCCCAGCACGGCTGCGGCCACGAGGCCGGACAAGAGCTTTTTCTTCATTGGGAATCCACAAATAGGAAATGGGTTGCGGGCGACTGGCCCGCAAGCCCTTTAGATCGGGCTGTGTCAGAGAGTTTCAATGGCGATGGCGTGCGCGCCATGGTCAATAAAAATCTGCAGCGCATCATACACAAGCCTATGCTGCGCCACCCGGCGCTTGCCTGTAAACAACGGTGACGCGATGCGCACCCGGAAATGGGTGCCGGAGCCGGTGCCGTTGGCGCCCGCATGGCCCTCGTGCTGCCAGCTTTCGTCGAGCACTTCGAGGTGGGTGGGGGCCAAGGCCTCCTGCAGGCGGGCGGCCATGGCTTCGGCGGTGATGGCGACGGGGGCGGCGGTCATGGCTGGGCGTCCTTGGGCGCGGCGGCGTCGCCTTCCTTGATGTGGCGGCTCAGGTACAGCGCCTGGGCGATGACGAAGGCGAACATCAAACCGATGCCGCCGAACAGCTTGAAGTTGACCCAGGTGTCCGTGTCGAAGTTGTAGGCCACCCAGAGGTTGAGCACGCCCATGGCGGCGAAGAAGCCCGCCCAGCCCCAGTTCAGGTTGCGCCACACGGGGGCAGGCAGTTCGATCTGCGCGCCCATGAGCGACTGAATGAAGTTCTTGCGGAACACCAGCTGGCCGATGAGCAGCGTGCCGCCCATGAGCCAGTACAGCACCGTGGGCTTCCACTTGATGAAGGTCTCGCTGTGGGCCAGCAAGGTGGCGCCGCCGAAGACCACGATCACGCCCAGGCTGAGCCACTGCATGGGCTCGACCTTGCCGTGCTTGAAGCGAATGTAGGCGATCTGCGCGATGGTGGCGACGATGGCCACGCCCGTGGCCGCATAGATGCCCCACACCTTGTAGGCGGCGAAGAACAGGATGATGGGGAAGAAGTCGATGAGCAGTTTCATGGCGCCGAGGGGTCGAAAGCGAGCGAGGCGGAGTTCATGCAGTAGCGCAGGCCGGTGGGGCCGGGGCCGTCGGGGAAGACATGGCCCAGATGCGCCCCGCATTGTGCACACACGGTCTCGGTGCGCACCATGCCGTGGCTGCGGTCCTCGATCTCCTGGATGGCGCCGGGCACGGCGCGCCAGAAGCTGGGCCAGCCGCAGCCTGCGTCAAACTTGGTGTCGGCGTCAAAAAGCTTGGTGCCGCAGCAGATGCAGTGGTAGCTGCCGTCGGCCCAATGGCCCTCGTACTTGCCGGTGAATGGCCGCTCGGTGGCGGCATGGCGTGTGACCTGGAAGGCGGCGGGCTCGGCGCCCTTGGCCTGCAGCAGGGCCTGCCATTCGGCATCGGTTTTCTGGATGGGGTAGGTCATGAGGAGCAGCTGATGGAGATGGTGGACGCCCAGTCGGGCGGAAAACCGGCGTAGGCCTCGTGGCCCGGGTGCTCGTCGAACGGGCGCGCCAGCAGCGTCTGCAGGGTTTGGAGTTCCCGGAAGTCACCCAGTTTCGCGGCGCGGATGGCCTGCTCGCCCAGGTGGTTGCGCAGCACGAACCGGGGGTTGGATTTGAGCATCAAATCGGCCGATTGCGCTTGTCCATCATGCGCTAGCAGCTCTCGATACGATAGCAACCAGGCATCCAAGGCGGCGCGATCGGCGAACAGGTCGCGCACGGGCTCGAACTGGTTGGAGGCCACGGCGTGCGACAGGCGGCGCCAGAAGATGGGGTAATCCACGCGGCCGGCGGCCAGCAGCTGCAGCAGGCTGTCCACCAGGGCGGCATCGCCGTCGCGCGCCTGCAGCAGGCCCAGCTTGGCGCGCATGCGCTCCAGGAACTGCGCCAAGAACGTGGGCTCGTAGGACTCCAGTGCCGCCCGGGCCGTGTCCACATCGTCGATCAGCGGCAGCAGCGCCTGCGCCAGGCACAGCAGGTTCCAGTAGGCCACGCCGGGCTGGCGGTCGAACGCGTAGCGGCCCATGGAGTCGCTGTGGTTGCAGATGTGGCCGGGATCGAAGGCATCGAGGAACTGGAACGGCCCGTAGTCGATGGTCAGGCCCAGGATGCTCATGTTGTCGGTGTTCATCACACCGTGGCAAAAGCCCACGGCCTGCCATTGCGCGAGCAGCCGGGCCGTGCGCTCGCTCACCGCCTGCAGCAGCGCGGCATAGGCGTTGCCGCCGAAGGCCTGGGTGGCGCGGCAGGCGGGGTAGTAGCGGTCGATCACGTAGTCGGCCAGGGCGCGCAGCTCGCCGTGCTGGCCGCGCGCGGCGAAATGCTCGAAATGGCCGAAGCGGATGAAGCTTGGCGCCACGCGCGTGACCACGGCGGCGGTTTCCACCTCTTCGCGCTGCACGGGCGCGGGCGAGCCGGTCACGCACAGCGCCCGGGTGGTGGGAATGCCCAGCGCGTGCATGGCTTCGCTGCAGAGAAACTCGCGGATGGACGAGCGCAGAACGGCGCGGCCGTCGCCCATGCGGGAGTAGGGCGTGCGCCCGCTGCCCTTGAGCTGCAGCTCCTGGCCGCCGGCGGTCTCGCCGAGCAGGATGGCGCGGCCGTCGCCCAACTGGCCGGCCCACACGCCGAACTGGTGGCCGCTGTACACGCTGGCCAGCGGCCGGCTGCCCGGCAGCGCGGCGTTGCCGGTGAAGGCGTGCAGGGCGTTGTCGGACTGCTGCCAGCCCTCGGGCAGGTCCAGCAACGCACCCACGTCGGCGCTCGTGCCCACCCAGTAGGGTGCGGGAAGGGGCGTGGGGCGCAATTCGGTATGGAACGCCGGGCCCAGCGCGGCAAAGCCGTTGTGCCAGGCGGCCAGCAGAGGCCTTGGCGCGAAGGAGGAGGGTGTGACCAGGGGCGAAGTCATGAAAGGATTGTCCCCTGCGCGACGATGTCCCGCCCGCGCAAGGGCCTTGCGCAGGCACCCGGCGGCGCATGCAGCGGCGCTATGGGCGGCGGCTGCGCGCTGGGTTTCTCCCGAGGGCGGCGTGGGCAAAGCGGCGCCCGTTCGCCGCTACGATGATGCGGTTTCTCACACAATTCCAAAGGAGCACCCATGCTGGGCCTGATGCAGAGCCAACCCCTCTTGATTTCCTCGCTGATCTCGTTTGCCGAGCGGCACCATGGCGACGGGGAAATCGTCTCGCGCCGGGTGGAGGGCGACATTCACCGCTACACCTACCGTGATCTCGCGCGGCGCGCGCGTCAGCTGGCCAATACGCTCGACACCATGGGCCTGCAGTTCAGCGACCGCGTGGCCTCGCTGGCCTGGAACGGCTACCGCCACATGGAGATGTACTTTGGCGTGAGCGGCTCGGGCCGCGTGCTGCACACCATCAACCCGCGCCTGCACCCCGATCAGGTCGCCTGGATCGTGAACCACGCCGAAGACCAGGTGCTGTGCTTCGACATGACGTTCCTGCCCATCGTGCAGGCTGTGCACGCCAAGTGCCCCACGGTGAAGAAATGGGTGGCGCTGTGCGACGCCGACCGGCTGCCCGCGGATTCCGGCATTCCGGGCCTGGTGAGCTACGAGGACTGGATCGGCGGCGCCTCCAGCGAATACCAGTGGCCTACGTTCGACGAGAACTCGGCGTCCAGCATGTGCTACACCAGCGGCACCACGGGCAACCCCAAGGCGGCGCTGTACAGCCACCGCTCCACCACGCTGCATGCCTATGCGGCCGCGCTGCCCGACGTGATGAACCTGTCGGCGCGCGACGCGGTGCTGCCGGTGGTACCCATGTTCCACGTCAACGCCTGGGGCATTCCGTACTCGGCCGCGCTCACGGGCTGCAAGGTGGTGTTCCCCGGCCCGGCGCTCGATGGCAAGTCGGTCTATGAGCTGGTCGAGGCCGAGGGCGTGACCTTTGCCGCCGGCGTGCCCACGGTGTGGCAGATGCTGCTCAACCACGTGAAGGCGGGCTGCCTGAAGTTCAGCACGCTGGGCCGCACGGTGATCGGCGGATCGGCCTGCCCGCCGGCCATGATCACGGCCTTCCAGGATGAGTTCGGCGTGTCGGTGCTCCACGCCTGGGGCATGACCGAGATGAGTCCGCTGGGCACGCTGTGCACGCTCAAGAACAAGCACCTGCAGATGGGCAAGGACGAGCAGATGCACATCCTGCAAAAGCAGGGCCGGGCCATCTACGGCGTGGACATGAAGATCATCGATGCCGAAGGGCGTTCGCTGCCCTGGGACGGCAAGACCTACGGCGACCTGCTGGTGCGCGGCCCCTGGATCCTGGACACGTACTACAAGGGCGAGAGCCCGCTGGTGAAGGACGAGCACGGCGTGGGCTGGTTCCCCACGGGTGACGTGGCCACCATCGACGAAGACGGCTTCATGCAGATCACCGACCGCAGCAAGGACGTGATCAAGTCCGGCGGGGAGTGGATCAGCTCCATCGACATCGAGAACATCGCCATGGCGCACCCCGCCGTGGCCATGGCGGCGTGCATCGGCATGCCGCACCCCAAGTGGGACGAGCGCCCCATCGTCGCCGTGGCCAAGCGCCCGGGCGCCGAGGTCACGCGCGAGGAGCTGCTCAAGTTCTACGAGGGCAAGACGGCTAAGTGGCAGATCCCGGACGACGTGGTGTTCGTCGATGCGATCCCGCTGGGCGCCACCGGCAAGATGCTCAAGACCCGCCTGCGCGAGCAACTGGCGGGCTACAAGCTGCCGGGGCTGTAAGCGCCGCCACGCGCCGCCAGCCGGCATCGGCACGGCCCGGCGGCGCGTCAGTCACTTGGGCGATAGCTGCTAGGGGCAATCCCTGAATGGGGGGCCCATGCAAGCCTGTACTCTGCGGCATACCCATTCTTATAAGAGGAGACAAGGCATGAGGTTTACTATCAAAATGGTAGCTGCTGGCGCTTTGGTTGCGTGCGCTGGGGCCGCATTTGCTCAGAAGGGGGAGACGGTCAAGATCGCCTGGCTGGATCCGCTGTCCGGGCTGATGGCGGCGCTGGGCACCAACCAGATGAAGAGCTGGCAGTTCCTGGCCGAGGAGTTCAGCAAGAACAACGCCGCCGGCGTGAAGTTCGAGATCGTGCCCATCGACAACAAGCTCAGCCCGCAGGAAACCACCAGCGCGCTGCGCTCGGCGATGGACCAGGGCGTGCGCTACGTGGTGCAGGGTAACGGCTCCGGCCCGGCGTTGGCCATCATGGACGCGCTGGAAAAGCACAACGCCCGCAACAAGGGCAAGGAAGTGGTGTACCTGAACTACGCCGCCGTGGACCCGGACCTCACCAACAGCAAGTGCAGCTACTGGCACTTCCGCCTGGACGCGGACACCTCCATGAAGATGGAGGCGCTGACCACCTACATGAAGGACCTTCCCGATGTGAAGAAGGTCTACCTGATCAACCAGAACTACGCGCACGGCCACCAGGTCAGCAAGTACGCCAAGGAGATGCTCAAGCGCAAGCGCCCCGACGTGGAGATCGTCGGCGACGACATGGCGCCGCTGGCCCAGGTGCGCGACTTCGCGCCCTACATCGCCAAGATCAAGCAGTCGGGCGCCGACAGCGTGATCACCGGCAACTGGGGCTCCGATCTGGCTCTGCTTATCAAGGCGGCCAACGATGCGGGCCTGAACAACGTGAAGTTCTACACCTACTACGGCATCGCCACCGGCGCGCCGACGGCGCTGGGCGCTGCCGCCGCGGGCAAGGTTTACATGGTGAGCTACGGCCACCTGAACGCCCCCGGGCCGCTCAACAAGATCGTCAAGGACTTCAAGGCCAAGTTCAATGACGACATGTACACGTCGTCCGTGTACCACGGCTTTTCCATGCTCAGCGAGGCCATGGCGCGCGCCAAGAGCACCGACCCCGTGAAGGTGGCCGCCGTGATGGAGGGCATGAAGTTCAACAGCTTCAACGGCGAGGTCGAGATGCGCAAGTCCGACCACCAACTGCAGCAGGGCCTGTACATCACCCGCTGGGAGAAGGCAGATGCCAAGCACCCGCTCGACTCCGAGAACACGGGCCACACCTTCGTCCCGGTAAAGTATTTCGAGCCGTATGTCGCGAGCACGCCCACGGCGTGCCAGATGAAGCGGCCCTCTTGACGTTGTTCCTGGTGGGATGACCTTCGAGGCCCGACTTGTCTCGGGCCTTTTTTTTATCTGTCACGGTGCTTCCCGATGAACCTTGAGTTTTTCGTGATCTCCTTGCTCAACGGCATCAGCTACGGGCTGCTGCTGTTCATGCTGAGTTCAGGCCTGACGCTCATCTTCAGCATGATGGGGGTGCTCAACTTCGCGCACACCAGCTTCTACATGCTGGGGGCCTACTTCGCCTACACGATTTCCGGCGTCGTCGGGTTCTGGCCGGCGCTGGTTTTGGCGCCGCTGCTGGTGGGCGCCCTGGGGGCCGCCTTCGAGCGCTATGCGCTGCGCCGCGTGCACAAGTTCGGCCATGTGCCCGAGCTGCTGGTCACCTTCGGCCTGTCGTACCTGATCCTCGAGGTCGTGCAGCTGGTGTGGGGGCGTTCCACCGTGCCCTACGGCCTGCCCGAGCAGCTTCAGGGCCCGCTGTTCACGCTGTATGGCACGCAGTTTCCCAAGTCGCGCTCGTTCGTCATGCTGGTGGCTGTGCTGATGCTGCTGTCGGTGTGGCTGCTGCTCACGCGCACACGCATTGGCCTGGTGATCCAGGCGGCGCTCAAGCACCCCCACATGGTGGAGGCGCTGGGGCACAACGTGCCGCGCGTGTTCATGCTGGTGTTCGGCGGCGGCTGTGCGCTGGCCGGGCTGGCCGGCGTGATCGGCGGCAACACCTACGTGACCGAGCCGGCCATGGCCGCATCGGTGGGCTCCATCATCTTCGTGGTGGTGGTGGTGGGCGGCATGGGCTCGCTGGCGGGGGCGTTCCTGGCCTCGCTGCTCATCGGCCTGGTGCAGACCTTCGCCGTGGCGCTGGACTATTCGCTGGTGCACGCCTTTGCCGGGCTGGGGCTGTCCATTACCGAGCAGACCTTCGGCTACCCGGTGCTCAAGCTCACCATTTCGCAGGTGGCGCCCATCCTGCCCTACCTGTTCCTCGTCCTGATTCTGATTTTCCGCCCCAAGGGCCTGCTGGGCACGCGGGAGGACTGAAGGCCATGCAAACGACCACCACCTTGCCCACTGCGACCAGGGCCGCAGCGCATGGCTCCACGCGCTACTACCGCTTCAAGCCCCTGAACGTGGGCCGCATCTTCATCTGGAGCCTGTTCGCCATCGCGCTGATCATCGCCCCCCAGTTGTTCACCAGCGGCCTGGCGTTGACCATGCTCTCGCAGATCGGCTACATCATCATCATCTGCCTGTCCTACAACATCCTGCTGGGGCAGGGCGGCATGCTGAGCTTCGGCCATGCGGTGTACACGGGGCTGGGCTCGTTCATCACCGTCCATGCGATCAACATGGCGGGCCGGGGCGATCTGCCCATTCCGCTGGTGCTGATGCCGCTCGTGGGCGGGCTGGCGGGCATGTTTTTCGCCATCTTGCTGGGCTTCGTGACGACCAAGAAGTCGGGCACGACCTTCGCCATGATCACGCTGGGCATTGGCGAGCTGGTGGCTTCCATGGCGCTGATGTTCCCCGAGTTCTTCGGCGGCGAGGGCGGCGTGACCACCGATCGGGTGTACGGCCAGGGCCTGCTGGGCTTCACCTTCGGTCCGGGCATCGAGGTGTACTACCTGATCGCGGTGTACTGCTTTCTGTGCACGGCGGCCATGTTCGCCTTCACCGGCACGCCGCTCGGGCGCATCCTGAACGCCGTGCGCGACAACCCCGAGCGTGTGGAGTTCATCGGCTACAACACCCAGCGTGTGCGCTACTTCGCCTTCATCATCGCGGGCTTTTTCGCCGGCATTGGCGGGGCGCTGGCGGCCATCAACTTCGAGATCGTCACCGGCGCCGACAGCGTGAGCGTGCTGCGTTCGGGCTCGTACCTGCTGTTCACCTTCCTGGGTGGCGCCACGTTCTTCTTCGGGCCCATCATCGGCGCGGTGCTGCTGGTGCTGGCGTCGGTGCTGCTGTCGGAGCTGACCAAGGCCTGGCTGCTGTACCTGGGCCTGGTGTTCCTGTTTATGGTGATGTATGCGCCGGGCGGCATCGCCAGCCTGATCATGATGAACCTGCGCCTGGCCAAGTACGGCAGGCTGCGCGGCATCATCAGCGCCTATCTGGCGCTGGGCGCAACGGCATTGGTGGCGCTGCTGGGCGCTGCCGCGATGGTCGAGATGACCTACCACCTGCAGCTCAACTCCGCGCTGGGGCCCGAGCTGGAGTTTCTGGGCGCCACGCTCAACGCCAGGAGCGCGACGAGCTGGTTCGGCGCGGGCTTCGTGGCCGTGACGGGGCTGGGGCTGTTCGAGCTGTGCCGGCGCCAGTTCCTGCGGCAGTGGGGCGAGATCCAGGAGGCGATAGAGCACGAGATCAAGCGCGGGGAGGCAAGCTGATGGGCCACGACGCCAACACCTACGCGCTGGAGCTGCGCGACCTGCGCAAGAGCTTCGGCAAGACGGAGATCATCCGCGGCGCACAACTGGCCGTGCGGCCTGGCGAGCGCGTGGCCATCATCGGCCCCAATGGCGCGGGCAAGTCCACGCTGTTCAACCTGATCAGCGGGCGTTTTGCGCCCACCAGCGGCGAGGTGCTGCTGCACGGCGCGCGCATCGACGGCAAGCAGCCGTTCGAGATCAACCGCATGGGCCTGTCGCGCAGCTTCCAGATCACCAACATCTTTCCTAAGCTCAGCGTGTTCGAGAACCTGCGCTGCGGCGTGCTCTGGAGCCTGGGCTACCGCTATGCGTTCTGGCGCTTCCTGTCCAGGCTGCAGGACGCCAACGAGCGCGCCGAGCAGCTCATGGAGATGATCAAGCTCGACAAGAAACGCGACACGCTGGCCATGAACCTCACCTATGCCGAACAGCGGGCGCTGGAGATCGGCATCACCATCGCCGGCGGTGCCAGCGTGATCCTGCTGGACGAGCCCACGGCCGGCATGAGCAAGAGCGAGACCACGCGCTTCATCCATCTCATCAAGCAGGTGACCGAAGGACGCACGCTGCTCACCGTGGAGCACGACATGGGCGTGGTCTTCGGCCTGGCCGACAAGATCGCCGTGGTGGTCTATGGCGAGGTCATCGCCTTCGACACGCCCGAGGCCGTGCGCGCCAACCCGCGCGTGCAGGAGGCCTACCTGGGCTCCGCCATTGCGGCTGAGCAGGCGGCGCAGCAGGCGGAGGGCCACTGAACATGCTCAAGATCGACAACCTGCACGCCTACTACGGCAAGAGCCATGTGCTGCACGGCGTGGCGTTCGACGTGCAGCCCGGCGAAATCGTCGCGCTGCTGGGGCGCAACGGCTCGGGCCGCTCCACAGCGGCCAAGGCCATCATGGGCCTGGTGGACTGGGAGGGCGGCATCACCTGGAAGGGCAGGAGCCTGGCGGGCAAGAAGGCCTACGAGATCGCCCACCTGGGCCTGGGCTACGTGCCCGAAAGCCGCGACGTGTTTCCCCACCTCACCGTGCATCAGAACCTGCTGCTGGGCCAGAAGGGCAATGGCAAGGGCAGCCGCTGGTCGTTCGACGACATGTACGCCATGTTCCCGCGCCTGAAGGAGCGGCGCAACGTCGAGGCGGGCGTGATGTCCGGCGGCGAGCAGCAGATGCTGACCCTGTGCCGCACGCTCATGGGCGACCCCGACCTCATCATCATCGACGAGCCCACCGAGGGCCTGGCGCCCAAGATCGTGGAGCTGGTGGGCGAGTACCTCACCCGCCTCAAGGAGCGCGGCATCTCGGTGCTGCTGATCGAGCAAAAGCTCACCATCGCCATGACGGTCTCCGACCGCGCGCTGGTCATGGGCCATGGCAGCATCGTCTTCCAGGGCACGCCGGATGAGCTGCGCGCCAACAGCTACGTGCGCAAGGAGTGGCTGGAGGTCTGAGCTCCTGAGGCGCCGTGCAGATGCCCAGCCGCCTTGCGTGCAGGGCGTTTTCTTCTCATGGCCTCAGAAATAGCGCCGCAGCGCCAGCTCCCAGCGTCCAGATTCGGGCCAGGCGCCGAACTGGCTCAGCGGCGCTCCCCGGCTGCGCTGCCATTGCAGGGCGAGGTCGAACCCATCGGCACGGTAGCGGGCCTCAATCCAGAAGCGGCGGCTGGCATAAATGCGGTCCAGATACATCAGGGCGCTCAGGTCCAGGCGCTGCACGAAGGCGTCCTTCCACGCAGCGTGGAAGAACAGCGCATGCCGCGTGGGTGGTTCCTGTGCCCTGAGCGTCCACAACCGATACCGTGCATAGAGCAGGGGCGGCCCCGTGCGCAGGGCCTGCCAGGCGGCCCGCTCGGGCGCCGCGCCGTTGTAGTGCGCCTCGGCCGTGAACGAGAGCCGCGAGGCCGTGGTGTAGGTGGCCCCCAGGGCCAGGCGGTTGCGCCAGGGCGTGGGTGCTGCGCGCTCCAGCGCTTGGTCCAGTAGCGTTGGCGAGGGGCCGCCGGCCCATTCCAGATAGACCACGGTGGCGTCGCCGACCAGTGTGGAGAGGTTCAGCCCGCCTTGCACGGGCTGGCCCTGCCGGGCCAACAGCAGCCATTGTGGGCTGAGCATTTCGCTCCAGCGCTGGGTGTAGGCCAACAGTGCGCGGTGGCGGTGGTTGGTGGCGCCCCAGTCCAGATTCCAGCCGCCGCGCGCCGCGCCGCGCCCGGCCAACCGGGGCGAGAGGGCCAGCGTGAGCGCACCGCCGTCCCAGAGGTGCTGGGCCCGCAACATGGCGCTGCCCTGCCGGTTCTCGCGCAGGCTGGCCGGGTCCATCGACACGGCCGAGCGCACGGCGCCGTCGCGGAACAGGTCCGTGGGGTTGTAGCCCAGGGCCACGCCCTGGCGGTCGTTGACGCGGCCGAGGTCCAGCACCGTGCCCTGCGCCACGGCGTGGCTCAGGTAGGCCTCCTTCAGCGTGTGCACCGCATGGTCCCCGAAGGCCGCGGGACGCGAGTGCAGGTCGATCCGGCTGGCCGCCACGACGCGCCAGGGGCCGCTGTCGCCATACTCCAGCCGCAGGTCCAGCGACAGCCTTCCGTCGCGTCGCGTCGGGCCGTGGCCCCGGGGCTGGATGGTGGCGCCCGTCGCCTCGGCAAAGGCGCGCCAGGCGCGGGCGCGGGCAAGGGGGGCGGCGGAGGGCGCCTCATCGGCCAGCGCCAGCGCGTCCAGGTCCGCATCGTCGGCCACGGCGGCGCGGCAGGCGCACAGCAGCAGGGCGGTGCACAGCGCGCGCATCACTCGGGCCGAAAGCGCGGCAGGTAGTCGCGTTGGAGCCAGGCCTCCGGCACCTCGCGCCGCACCCAGGCGGAATAGCGCATCACCGTCACCCAGCCCGGGTCCAGCCCGTCGATGATCACGGTCTCGGTGGGGCGCTCAATGCCGAAAGCGGTCTGGTAGCGGCGGTAATAGGCAGTCTTGAGCAGTGCGCTGCTCTGCGCAAAAAAGCGTGCCTTTACCGGCTGGTGGCTGGCGGCATCCACCCACATTTCGATGCGCTGGTAGCTGGCGTCGGGTGTGGCTGCCTCCAGGAGCAGCTTCAGGCCGTGCCGGGGCTGGCGGTCGCCGTCCTGCACGGGTTCCTCCTCGGCGCTGGTGGCTTGGTAGTCGCGTGCGAAGTTCACCGTGACCACGTCGCCGTTGGATGCCTGGCCCAGCAGGCGCTGCTGCGGCGACAGGCGGATGCTGGCCTGGCTGGCAGGGTCGTAGAACCACAGGTCCTTGCCGTTGTAGAGGATGAGCTTGCCGGCATCGCGCGCCGGTGCCACGTAGCGCACCAGGCTGCGAAACAGCCCGCCGGCGGCGTTGGGCCGTGAATAGATGGCAAGCTGGCTGGAGTCGGTCTGCCGGCCCTGGCGGTATTCGACCAGGGTGTTCGTCAGCCCGAAGGCGAAGCCGGGGTTGCGGATGGCGTCGCTCGCAATCAGGATGTCCTGCGGGTTGGGGCGTGCGAGAGCGGCGGCCGGCCATGCGGCCAGGGCGCCCAGGAGGAGTTGGCGGGGTTGCATGTGGCGTTTCTCAGGCATGGCGCAGCGCGTCCACGATCTCCAGCCGCGCCGCGCGCCGCGCGGGCCACCAGGCCGAGGCCAGCGTCACCGCCACCAGGCCCGCGATGCTGCCGACCAGCAGGGGCATGTCCTGCCAGACGCGCACCAGAACCAGGTAGGAGTAGGAGTAGCCCGGCGGCGTCCAGGTCCAGCCACTGTGGTTGATGGCGGATGCCAGCGCCAGCGTGGCGATCAGGCCCAGCGCCGTGCCCGCCGCGCCCAGCAGCAGCGCCTCGCACAGGAACAGCTGCCGAATGCCGCCGCGTCGCAGGCCCATGGCGCGCAGGGTGCCGATCTCCACCGTGCGCTCCACCACGGCCGTACCCATGGTGTTGGCGATGGTGAACAGCACGATGATGCCGATGAGCAGGGCAATGAAGCCGAACATGGAGGCCATGAACTCGTCGGTCTGGCCGAACAGCGGGTTGAGCACCCGGAAGTCCTGCACCTCCAGGTCCTGCGCGCCGAAGTCCCGGGCCAGCAGCGCCAGCAGCCGCTCACGCGCCGCCGGGATCTGGGCCGTGTGGTGCAACTGGACGACGATGGCCGTTGCCTCGGGCGGCTGCGTGCCGTACAGCAGGCGCTGTGCTTGGGGCAGGTGCATGGCCATATAGGTGTCGTCAATGGCCTTGATGCCCATGTTGTGCGCCTTGAGCGCTTGCAGGCTGGCCACGTTGGGCGCGCCGCGCGCGGTGGCCGCCAGCATCTCGATGCGGCGTGCCGAGGCCGCCGTGGCTGGTGCCCGCTCCAGCGCGGAAAGCGCCATCACGTCGTCGGGCGCATCGTCGGACTCTCCGGACTTCGGGGAGGGGGCCTGCGCCGGTGTGCCCTGACAGTCTGTCACGGCCAGCGCGGCGCACAGCCCCAGCTTGCGTGCCACCCCGGTGCCGACCACCACGGTGTCGGGCGTGGTGCCGTCAAGGGCCAGCGACTGCGCGTAGCTGACCATGCCGTAGTCGTTCCACTCGTGCAGCCGGTCGTATTCGCGCGCCACCAGTCCGGTGGCCAACACCGAGCGCGACGGGCCCGATTCCATGTGGCCGGCGATGCCGCCGAGCTGCAGCGTGGGCGTGGCCACCCGCAGCAGGGGGGCGAGCGCCGCGTCGCCGGTGATGGCGTCGATGACGCGTTGGTAGCCCGCGATGCCATAGGCCGTGGGGTTGTCGCCCCCGTCGAGGAAATAGCCGCGCCGCTGGACCTGCAGATGGCCGCTGTACTGCACGAAGCCCGTTTCCATGCCGTAGAGGATGTTGGAGCGGTAGCCTCCGAACAGCAGGATGGCGGTAAGGCCCACCACCATGGCCAGCAGCGTGGCGAGCGAGCGGCGGCGATTGCGCAGCAGGTTGCGCCGGGCGAGCATCCAGAGGTTCATGCCGCAACCTCCCTGGCCGCGTCGCGCTGCGCGATGGACTCGATGCTGCCGTCGCGGATCAGCACCACGTCGTCCGCCTCGGCGCGCACCATCGGGTCGTGCGACGAGAACACGAAGCTCGCGCCGCGCGCGCGCTGCAGGCGGCGCATCAGCGCGATGATCTCCGCGCCGGTCTGGCTGTCGAGGTTGGCCGTGGGCTCGTCGGCCAGCACCAGCGCCGGCTCGGTGGCCAGGGCCCGCGCGATGGCCACGCGCTGGCGCTGCCCGCCCGAGAGCTGCCCCGGCAGGTTGCCCGCGCGCGTGGTCAGGCCCACGGCGTCGAGCAGCGCGCGCACGCGCGCCTTGCGCTCCGGCGCCGCCACGCCGGCCAGCACCAGCGGGTATTCGATATTCTCAAACGCGGTCAGCACCGGCAGCAGGTTGAAGTGCTGGAAGACGAACCCGACGTTCCGCGCACGAAAGTCCGACAACGCATCGTCGGGCAGGGCCTGCACGGCCTGGCCGCCCACATGGACCTCGCCGGCGTCGGGCCGGTCGATGCAGCCCATCATGTTGAGCAGGGTGGTCTTGCCGCTGCCCGAGGGGCCGCAGAGCACGGTGAACCGGCAGGGCCGGATGTCGAGGCTGACGCCATCAAGAGCCGGCACCGCCACGGTGTCGAGCCGGTAGGTCTTGGTCACGTTGCGTAAACTCACGGGATGCATGCTTGCTCCATCAAAGGGTTCCGGCGTGAGGGCGTGCCGGGACAAGCCGCATCCTAGGAACCGATCCACCGGGGGGCTTGAATGATTTCGACATCGCAGCGCGCGGTGCCTGCCCCGAGCCCGGCCCGCCACATGCGCAAGGTGGCGCCCTGGCCCCGCACGTCCGGCATGACCTACAGCCACGCGCGCTCGGAGCTGTGGATTCCGCGCAGCACCCTGGCCTCATGCGTGCGCGGCGTGATGGCGCGCGACACCCGCACCGAGGCGCTGGACGATGCCCAGCGCTACAACCACCTGCCCGCCGCGCCCAGTTGTGCGCTGCTGTGGTACCTGCAGGGTGACTGCCAGGTGCTGGAGCAGGGCGCCCCCGCGCACCCCGAGAGCCCGCGCGTGCCCATTGCACGCACTGCGTTCTGCGGCCCCTTCACGCAACCCACCGTCAGCTGGAACCCCGGGCCGATCCACGCCTTCATGGTGCTGCTCATGCCCGACGCCCTGGCTTGCATGACGGGCCTGGACACCACGGCGCTGCTCGACCGCATCGTCCCGGCCGACGAGCTGTTCGGCTCCGACTGGCAGGCCATGTTCCGGCAGGTGGAGGCCGCTGCGGACGATGACAAGCGGGTGGCGCTGGTGGAAGCCTTCCTGCTGCCGCGCTGGCAACAGGCGCGGCCGGCATCGCCCCTGTCGAGCCACAGGCTCACCGACTGGTCGCGCAGCCTGGCGCTGCACGCGGCCACCTCGGGCCTGGGCCGCAGCCTGCGCCAGGCCGAACGCCGCATCAAGCAATGGACCGGCCAGACCCACCGCAACCTGCTGGGACTGAGCCGCTCGGAGCGCGCGTTCTTCCATAGCACAGTAGCCCACCGGTCGGATGCCGTGAACTGGAGCGACATTGCCGAGCAAAGCGGCTACGCCGACCAGTCCCACTTATGCCGCGAGACGCGGCGCGTCACCGGCTTCAGCCCCGAGGAACTGCGCCGGCGCATCTCCACGGAGGAGAGCCTGTGGGCCTACCGGTTGTGGGCCTTCAGTGCGGGGCTGATGGGGGATTGAAAGAGGGTGGCGGCATGCTCCGAGCGCTGGAGCTCCCAATCGGTCACCACTGGTCGTGGTGCTTTGCGGCGGGCTGGCTTTCTTTGCGCTTTGGTGTTGGGCGTTGCGGAGGGCTTTACGTGGCGGAATGCCCGCACTGCCGAGCGGTGACCTGGCCCATGGATAGGTGATTTCGGGAGCGCTGGCTGTGTCCAGCCGGCCCATGTCCAGCACTTCTGTCTCGGGCGGGACAAATCCTCTCTGGTAAAGCGGTCAGAATTCGCCGAGACAAGAAACGCACGACCGTACTTTTTTCCATCCAACCGAGGAACAACAGCATGACGGCTGAATACCAGGCCCACGGCAACGTGGCCGTGATCACCCTCAACAACCCACCTGTCAACGGGCTTGGCCTGGTCACGCGCCAGGGCATCGTCGAGGGGCTGGAGCGTGCGCAGGCCGATGCCGCCATCCAGGCCATCGTCATCACCGGCGCGGGCGGTGCCTTCTCGGGCGGGGCGGACATCAAGGAGTTCGGCACCGACAAGTCGCTGCAGGAGCCGAACCTGCACTCCGTCATCAACGCGGTAGAAAACTGCGCCAAGCCCGTGGTGGCCGCCATTCACACCGTCTGCATGGGCGGCGGGCTGGAGCTGGCGCTGGGCTGCCACTACCGCGTGGCCGCGCCCGGCTGCAGCGTGGCCCTGCCCGAGGTGAAGCTGGGCATCCTGCCTGGCGCCGGCGGCACGCAGCGCCTGCCGCGCGTGGTGGGGGTGGAGGCGGCGCTCAACATGATCGTGAGCGGCGAGCCGGTCAAGAGCGAGCTGATTGGCGCCGTGCCCGGCCAGAAGCTGTTCGACAAGATGGCGGCTTCGCCCGAATCGCTGGCCGAGGAGGCTCTGGCCTTCGCGCGGGGCGTGGCCGAAGAACACGTCAAGGGTGGCCCGCTGCCCCTGGTGCGCAACCTGCCGTGCAAGCACCCCGAGGGCGACGCCTACTTCCAGTTCGCGCGCAACATGGTCAAGGGCATGGCCAAGAACTTCCCCGCGCCCGCCAAATGCGTGGACGCTGTGGAGGCCGCCACGAGGAAGAAATTCGCAGAGGGCCTGGCCACGGAACGAGAGCTGTTCATTCACCTGATGTGGACGCCCGAATCGCGCGCGCTGCGCCACCTGTTCTTTGCCGAGCGCGCGGCCAGCAAGATCGCGGACGTGCCCTCCGATACCCCGAAGCGCGCCATCCAGAAGGTGGGCGTGATCGGCGCCGGCACCATGGGCGGCGGCATCAGCATGAACTTTCTGAACGCCGGCATTCCTGTGACCATCCTGGAGATGAAGCAGGAGGCACTGGACCGCGGCATCGCCACCATCAAGAAGAACTACGAAGCCCAGGTGAAGAAGGGCAAGCTCAAGGAAGACAAGTACCAGCAGCGCATGGCCCTGCTGTCCACCACGCTGTCTTATGGCGACCTGAAGGACTGCGACCTCATCATCGAGGCCGTGTTCGAAGAGCTGGGCGTGAAGGAGGCCGTGTTCAAGCAACTCGACGCTGTGGCGAAGCCCGGCGCCATCCTGGCATCGAACACCTCCACGCTGGACGTGGACAAGATCGCCGCCTTCACCCAGCGTCCGCAGGACGTGGTGGGCATGCACTTCTTCAGCCCCGCCAACGTGATGAAGCTGCTGGAGGTGGTGCGCGGCAAGGCGACCGCCAAGGACGTGCTGGCCACCGTGATGGCGCTGGCCAAGAAGATCAAGAAGACGGCCGTGGTGTCGGGCGTGTGCGACGGCTTCATCGGCAACCGCATGATCGAGCGCTACAGCCAGCAGGCCGGCTTTTTGCTGGACGAAGGCTGCACGCCTGGCCAAGTGGACAAGGCCATCGAGAAGTTCGGCTTTGCCATGGGCCCGTTCCGCATGGGCGATCTGGCGGGCAACGACATCGGCTGGGCCATCCGCAAGCGCCGCGCCGTGGAGCAGCCCGACATGAAGTACAGCAAGACGGCAGACCTGCTGTGCGAGATGGGCCGCTTCGGCCAGAAGACCGGCAAGGGCTGGTACGACTACCAGGCCGGCAAGCGCGACGCCATCCCCAGCGCCGAAGTGCAGGCCATGATCGAGGCGCACCGCCAGGCCCTGGGCACGGCGCCGCGCAAGATCAGCGACGAGGAGATCGTGCAGCGCCTGGTGTATGCGCTGGTCAACGAGGGCGCCAAGATCCTGCAAGAGGGCATCGCCGGCAAGTCGGGCGACATCGACATGGTGTACCTGACCGGCTACGGCTTCCCCATCCACCGCGGCGGCCCCATGCACTACGCCAGCGAGGTGGGCCTGTTCAACGTGGTGCAGTCCATGAAGCGCTTCGCCCAGAACCCCATGGACGACGCCCGCGCCTGGGAGCCCGCGCCGCTGCTGGCCCGGCTCGCCGCCGAAGGCAAGGCCTTCGCCTGATGGCCGCCCCGGCATCCGCCCCAACGCCATAGAACCAGGAAGACAAGCATGACATCCGCAGTGATCGTATCCACCGCCCGCACCCCGCTCGCCAAGAGCTGGAAGGGCTCGTTCAACATGACCCACGGCGCCACCCTGGGCGGCCATGCCGTGCAGCACGCCGTGCAGCGCGCGGGCATTGACCCGGCGGCGGTCGATGACGTCATCATGGGCTGCGCCAACCCCGAAGGCGCCACCGGCATGAACATCGCGCGCCAGATCGCGCTCAAGGCCGGCCTGCCCGTCACCACCTCGGGCATGACCATCAACCGCTTCTGCTCCTCGGGCCTGCAGACCATCGCCACCGCGGCCCAGCGCATCATCGCGGGCGAGGGCGAGGTGTACGTGGCCGGCGGCGTGGAAAGCATCTCCTGCGTGCAGCAGGAGATGAACCTGCACATGATCCAGGACCTGGCCCTGGCCAAGCAAAAGCCCGAGATCTACTGGAGCATGCTGCAGACCGCCGAGCAGGTGGCCCAGCGCTACCGCATCGGCCGCGACGCCATGGACGAGTACGGCGCAGCCAGCCAGCAAAGGGCCTGCGCCGCCCAGGCCGCCGGTCTGTTCGACGCCGAGATCGCCCCCATCACCGTCACCGCCGGCATCGCCGACAAGACCCTGGGCCTGATCACCAGGCAGGTCACCGTGAGCCGCGACGAAGGCACGCGCGAGGGCACCACCAAGGAAGGCATCAGCGGCATCCGCCCGGCCACGCCCGGCGGCGTGATCGCGGCGGGCAACGCCAGCCAGTTCAGCGACGGCGCTGGCGCCTGCGTGGTGGTCGGCGAAGACTACGCCGCCCGTAACAACCTCCAGCCTCTGGGCCGCTTCCTGGGCTTTGCCGTGGCCGGCTGCGAGCCCGATGAAATGGGCATCGGCCCCGTGTTCGCCGTGCCCAAGGTGCTCAAGAAACTGGGCCTGACGGTGCAGGACATCGACCTGTGGGAGCTGAACGAGGCCTTCGCCGTGCAGGTGCTGTACTGCCGCGACACGCTGGGCATTCCCGCTGACCGCCTGAACGTCAACGGCGGCGCCATCGCCCTGGGCCACCCCTACGGCGTGAGCGGCCAGCGCCTTACGGGCCACGCCCTCATCGAAGGCAAGCGCCGCGGTGCCAAGCGCGTATGCGTCACCATGTGCATCGGCGGCGGCATGGGCGCAGCCGGCGTGTTTGAAGTGCTGTAGGCGCTGATCACGCCTTGAAGACCTGCACCCCGCGCAGACCGCAAGGTTTGCGCGGGGTGTTTGCTATTAGTACGATAGCTATTCGCGCTTACCCAATGGACCTTGGAGCCTTGTTTAACTATTTTTTTTGATCAATCCACACGGAAATGGGCCGGCGCAAGCGCATCACAGACGGCCAAACCCATGGAATGACCCCCGCTGAGGGCAAGCCCCATGGCCGTAGTCCACCTTGACCTGGGAGTTTTGGGCTACATATTCGGTAGGCAGACTGGCGCACTCACCCCTGCGCGCCAGCAAGACACCACCAACGGACCACGATGAAAACCATAGACGAGATGCTGCACCTGGACCTGCTCACCCACGAGCAGCACCTGCAAATCAGCGCCTGGATTGCGCGCTCTGGCTCGCCCGAGGACATATTGCAGATGCCGCCCCCGCTGTGGCAGGCCGTGGAGCGCGCCAGCCAGGCCATGGGCATCAACGAGGATCTGTTGCGGCCGCCGTCCTTGGATGCGGGCAATGTGCTGCTGGGGTAGGTTTCGGGGTGGCGGGATTCGGCCATTAACGGCCATCGACGAGCGGCAGCTACGGAACGTTCTGTCGCTACAGCAATCCGGTCGAGTCTGCTCCATCATGCGCTGGCGGAAGCGTGCTACAGCCATGGCCTCCGACAGAACGTAAACTTTCGTCAATCGACGCCCAAGCGGCATGCTGGCCGAGCAGATTTGTTATGGGTATGAAGCCACCTGAAGCGCCAACCGAGGCGAAAGCATGCAGCGCAAGAACCCATAGAAGCGGTCGGGCACCTCATCAGGGACGCCCTGGAGAACCTATGGGTCGACTTTCTGGAAGAGCACGTACATCAGTCACGGTGCCGCCGCGCCCAAACCCCGGCACTAGTCGCAGCGGCAGGGGTCGCGACTCAGATTGAACGCGTTGTTGCTTGCCACGGGACTTAGGCTACGGTAGTCACTGAGTAAATAGGGGGCGCATAACGCGCCTCGACATGGCAGGCTGGTTACAGCGTGCACGCTGCACAGGGAGGAAAGGTGAATGGCGGATACCAAGCCAACGATGAAGATGCCCGAACTCCTGGTCTTCGCCAGGATGTTCGTCGTTGGCTTGGTTGGCGCTGAGGTCTGCAGGGCGGCCTATTACCTGGGGACCGCATTCGCGCCGGCAGTGGCTGATCTGGATTTCTGGGCAAGAGGCAGCGCGGTTCTCGCCGGACTGGCGATCTGTGTGGTCTACGCGGTGAATCGTGGCGCACACACTGCCGCCGTACAAATGGGCCGGAGCATCCGTCTCGACCTACTCATAGCAGTTTGTCTTGGGGCTTGGGCGAACGAGTTGATCATGCCTTGGCTTTCCAAGTTTCACGCCGCCTTGAAGGCTGCAAACCCGCATTGGGCGCCAGTTGCTCTTCTGCTGCTCTCCACGGTGCTGTTGTCACCACTCGTTCAACGTCATTGGCCGAGAAAACGGCAGACCGCCTCGCAGCTCCAGTTCCTTGCGGACGAGGAAATCGGGCGCGAGACGGACGACTTGCTCTCCAACGAGTCACAGGCGAAGTCGTTCGCGGAAACCGTCCTCGCGAGCGGCGCTCACGCAGGATTGGTGTTCGGTGTGGATGGACCGTGGGGCGTAGGCAAGACAAGCTTCATCAATCTTGCCGAACGTTACTGGGAACAAGCCGCGGACAAGGTGATTGTTTGTCGGTTTGAGCCCCTTCGATACGCATCCGAGCCAGATCTCGCTGATCGCTTGATTCGCGACCTGTCCGCCGCGATTCAGAGCAAGGTCTTTGCACCCGAGTTCCGTCCTGCGGCCTCCCGATACTCTCGGCTCATCAAGGGTAAGGCTGACGTTTCGTTCCTGGGCTTCAAGCTCTCGCTGGAGCCTTCTCAGGAAACGGTCGATGAGTTGCTCGACGACATTGACGAGGTCCTTCGACGTATCGGTCGACGTGTGATCGTAGTCATCGACGACCTGGATCGGCTGGACGCGAAGACCGTCAACAACGTCCTATTCGCAACGCGACGCACCTTCAAGCTGTCGCAAGCGACCTACGTCCTTTGCTATGACACCGAGGTACTGGCCGGTGGCAAAGAGGAAGGATCCAGGGCGCGTGAGTTCCTTGAGAAGTTTGTGACAGTCAAACTGAGCTTGTTCGTGGACAGCTCCAGCATCCGCAACTTCTTGCAACGCGACTGGGAAAAGAGCGAGAGCCAGCTCGGGTCCGTGCCATCGGACACGATGTTGAAGCTTGGTGCCGTTCTAAATGAGCTAGTGGAAATCTTGAGCGGTGATCTTGCCGCCAAGTACCTGCCTTTGCTCGGTGATCTGCGCAAGGTCAAGCGCTTCATCAACGCGATCGTGCTCATGCAGATTGAGAAGACCAATCTGGGCCGGACCGACTTCAACAAGCGTGACCTCATCAATTTGATGCTGCTGCACCTGAACTATCCAGGGTTGTTCAGGCGCATATACGCTGAGGAGACAGAGGGGCGCAGTGGTACTTTCTCGATTCGGCGCAAGTACGACGAACCAGATTTCAAGAACGCCGATGGATTTTCAGAGGTCAAGGAAGAGCACCCAGGTTCTGCCAGGTTCTTGCTGGAGCAGTTGTTTGACGTGGAGGTTTTGGAGCTGGGCGACGGGCGCAACATTGAAGAGTCCGTTCTTCGGTCTCGGGCGTGCTTCAACAAGGGCGATACCAGAAACCTGGAAGGCTTTCTGAAGCTCATCGTTCGCTTTGCCACGCCGGAGCCGCAGGAGACCTTTGTTCTCTACCAAACAGCGGTGGATCGGGTTCGCAAGGGTCGGTCGATTGCCTCGGTTCTCGCGGAGGCTGAGTTCGCCCTGGAGCGAGCAGAGACCGCACACGACCAGTTCTGGCGGGTACTGGTCAATCAGGCCCACGACTTCACCAGCCCGACCGCAGAAGACGCCATCGAAACGCTCGTTGAGTACCTGCCACGCTACTCGTCGTTTGACAACGATGACCGTGGACTGCGGCCGAGGTCGATCTACTCGCTATTGCGGCTCTTGGATCGCGCGGGCTGGGGGCGTACTGCGGGCCGGCGACGCGTGAACAGTCCGGAGAACGTCATCGAGATCGCGTGGCGCATCTTTGGCGAGCACGCCTTCGTTGGAAGAGGCCTGCTGGAGCGGCTTGCTAGCCCAGACCGCGGCGTTCTAGGTTGGAACGACCTTATGCTCTTCAGGTTGCAGTGCTCAGCGGATCGCGGGGGCCAGTTGTACAACCTGCACACTGCGCTCATCGTCCACCAGGACATGTCTGCTCCAAGGTCCGGGTTGGTCAGTCAGTTGGCGCTGATGGGGATGAGATCGTTGTCTCAGCAGGTCTTCGCGCACTTCAAGCGCACTTACATTGAGAGTGGAAGGAACCTCTTCGATGAAGCGCGTGAAGTGTCTGTCGATGCGTTCCTCGGCCAGGCATTTGTGCATCTTCATGAGCAGGCTTCGCTCAACCCCGCATCCGAGCAAGGCGATTCAACGATTGCCCGTCGAGTTATGGCCGCACGGTCCTTTGCCACGTCGTTCGTCATCTATCAGCTCAGCAATTCGCAGCCCCCGAATGGCTCTGGTGTTGGATGCGGTTACTACGATGAAAGCGGTGCCGAAGACGGCGGCGGCATCTCCATGTTGATGAACGAGTACGTCTTTGGCTTCTGCTTTAACCCGGAGGTCGACGTTAACAACGCGCTGCTGTTCATTGACCATTGCCTCGCCCACTTGAGCAGCCCGTTCTATACGGGGCGAGACGAAGAGGGCTATGTCGCAACCAAGTCTGGAATACCAGGTGGGTTGGATCCGAAGGCTGTGGGAAGGTATTGGCTGACGCATGGCGATCACATTCGGGGGCTGGCCCTCAAAGACAGCGGGCGATGCGTCTTTATGCCTAGTTACACAGCCTTCTATCGTGACGATCTCGATAGGGTCTTTGCTGTACTGGATGAACTGGCTGAGGAAGCAACTCCAAACCCTGCTGGATAGTGAAGCCGGCGGCAGGTTGTCGCGCGCTCCTCGAAGGTGATTGCGAGGCTGGCCCTTGCGATGATGCCGCGGGTCCGATCGTCGATCAAGAGGTGCGTCGGCACGCCGATTGGACGGCCGCTCCAGCGCGGCGTATTCAAAACAGCGAAGGTCCGCTTCGGGTCGGCTCCCGCCGTCCATTCCCGAATCAATCGCCGCAAGCAGGCCTCCCGCACGTCACCCACCGGACACGCCTTCCCCGGGCCGGGCTCCCATAATTTGCGGCATGACGACCCCGCTGCGCTCCACCCTCGACTTCCTGCTCTACGACTGGCTCCGGGCCGAATCGCTCAACGCGCGCGAGCGCTTTGCCGACCATTCGCGTGAGACCTTCGATGCCGTGCTCGACACCTGCGAGCGCATTGCGCGCGAGAAGTACGCGCCGTTCAACCGCACGGTGGATGTGCAGGAGCCGCAGTTCGACGGCGAGAAGGTCATCCTGCCCCCATGCACGCACGATGCGCTCCAGGCCTATGCCGGCAGCGGCATGCTCGGCGCCGCGCAAGATTACGCGCTGGGCGGCATGCAGCTGCCCTACCTGGTGGAGTCGGCGGCCAACAGCTTCTTTGCCTGCGCGTCGATCAGCATCGGCGCCAACCTGCTGACCACGGGCAACGCCAACGCCATCCTGGCCCACGGCACGCCCCTGCAGCGGCAGGTGTTCGCGGCCAACGAGTTCAACGGGCGCTGGGCGGGCACCATGTGCCTGAGCGAGCCGCAGGCGGGCTCGTCGCTGTCGGACATTGCCACGCGGGCGCAGCCCGATGGCAAGGGATTCGAGGGCGATCCGCTGGGGCCGCGCTACCGCCTGCGCGGCAACAAGATGTGGATCAGCGCGGGCGACCATGAGCTGACCGAGAACATCGTGCACCTGGTGCTGGCCAAGATTCCGGGGCCCGGCGGCAGGCTGGTGCCGGGTGTGAAGGGCATTTCGCTGTTCATCGTACCCAAGCATCTGGTGGATGCCGAAGGCCGCCTGACCGGCGAGCGCAACGACGTGGCCCTGGCCGGCCTGAACCACAAGCTGGGCTGGCGCGGCACCGTCAACACGCTGCTGAACTTTGGCGAGGGCAGGTACCCGGTGCGCGGCGGCCCTGGCGCCATCGGCTACCTGGTGGGCCAGCCGGGCGAGGGCCTGAAGTGCATGTTCCACATGATGAACGAGGCGCGCATCTCCATCGGCATGGCGGCCACCATGCTGGGGCTGGCGGGCTACTACGCCAGCCTGGACTATGCGCGCACGCGCCTGCAGGGCCGGCCGGTGGGCGAGGGCGGCAAGGACGCCACGCAGCCGCAGGTGGCGCTGATCGCGCATGCCGACATCAAGCGCATGCTGCTCGCGCAAAAGAGCTATTGTGAGGGCGCGCTGGCGCTCAACCTGTACTGCGCCCAGCTGGTCGATGAGGGCCGCACGGGCGACGGCGAGGCCGCCGCCAACGCCAGGCTGCTGCTGGAGGTGCTGACCCCCATCGCCAAGAGCTGGCCCAGCGAGTTCTGCCTGGAGGCCAATTCGCTGGCCATCCAGATCCACGGCGGCTACGGCTACACGCGCGACTTCCCGGTGGAACAGTACTGGCGCGACAACCGCCTGAACATGATCCACGAGGGCACGCACGGCATCCAGGCTGCCGACCTGCTGGGCCGCAAGGTCGTCATGCAGGGCGGGGCGGGCCTGCAGCTGCTGGCGCGCACGGTCAACGCCACCATCGAAAAGGCGATGCAGCGGCCCGAACTTGCGGCCTACGCCAACCAGCTCGCCCAGGCCTTGCAGGAGGTGGGCGCCGCCACCAAGGCCGCCTGGGCCACGGGCAACGCCGGCGAGGCCCTGGCCAACGCCGTGCCCTACATGCAGGCCTTCGGCCACATGGTGCTGGCCTGGATGTGGCTGGACATGGCCGACAGCGTGCTGAACAAGGATGCTTCACTATCCATAGCTGCTAACGCAGGCAGGATGGGCGCTGCACGCTATTTCTTTCACTATGAGCTGCCCAAAATGGGCGCCTGGCTCGGCGTGGTGCGCAGCCGCGACGCCACCTGCGCCGCCATGGCGCCAGACGCCTTCTGACGGCGGACAATGCGCCCATGCCCGACCGCAAGACCCTGCTGATCGTCTACCACTCGCTGACCGGCGGCACCGACCAGATGGCCCGGGCTGCGCAGGCCGGGGCCGCGGGCGAGCCGGCGGTCGAGGTGCGCCTGCTGCATGCCCGCCAGGCCGGCCCCGACGATGTGCTGGCCGCCGACGGCTATCTTTTCGCCACGCCCGAGAACCTGGCGGCCATCAGCGGCCAGCTCAAGGACTTCTTCGACCGCTGCTACTACCCCGCGCTCGACCGCATCAACGGCCGGCCCTACGCCAGCCTGATCTGCGCCGGCAGCGACGGCCAGAACGCCGCGCGGCAGATCGCGCGCATCGCCACGGGCTGGCGCCTGAAGGCGGTGGCAGAACCGCTGATCGTCTGCACCCATGCCCAGACGCCCGAGGCCATCCTGGCCCCCAAGCAGATCGCCGCCGAAGACCTGGAGCGCTGCCGCGCGCTGGGCGAGGCGCTGGCCACTGGGCTGGCGCTGGGGGTGTTCTAGCGCCCTCGGAACGTCAACAGGTTCTCAGTGCGGCCCCATGCGCCGGCGCAGCGCGGCGCTGGCCCAGTCCACCGCCACCGACAGCGCCAGCATGGCCAGGATCACCGTGCCGGCCTGCGCATGGTGGAACAGCGACAGCTCCACGTACAGCAGTTGCCCCAGCCCGCCCGCGCCCACGAAGCCCAGGATGGCGGCCATGCGGATGTTCATCTCCCAGCGGTACAGCGTGTAGGCCACCAGCTGCGGCGCCGCCCCCGGCAGCGTGCCGTACAGGAAGGCCATGGCGCGGCCGCTGCCCGCGTGGCGCAGGGCGCGCGCGGCGGTGGCCGGGGTGTTCTGCAGCGCCTCGGCATACAGCCGGCCCAGCACGCCCGTGGTGTGCAGGGCCAGCGCCAGCGCGCCGGCGAACGGCCCCAGGCCCACGGCCAGCGCGGTGAGCGTGGCCCACACCAGCTCGGGCACCGAGCGCAGCGCGTTCAGCAGCAGATTCCACGGTGCGCGCACCGTGGGCAGGGCCAGCAGCAGCCCCAGCGCGGCGGCCAGCAGCGTGCCCAGCACGGAGATGGCCAGCGTCTCCCACACGCCGCGCGCCACCTGGCGCAGCCAGCCGCCGCCCAGGTCGGGCGGGAAGAAGCCGGCCGCGAATTCGCCCATGCTGCGCGCCGCCTCGGCGGTGAAGAGCGCGGGCAGGTCCATGTCCAGCAGCCACAGGCTGGCCGCCAGGCCGCCGGCCACCGCCGAGCCCAGCAGCGCGCTGCGCCAGCCCAGCGGCGCGGCGCGCGCGGCGGGCGGCGCGTCCAGCGCGCGGCGCAGCGCGCCCGACAGCGCGTCGGCCGCCAGCACCAGCAGCATGAAGGTGACGAGGATGGAGCAGGCCTCGCCGCCGTTGAGCATCTTCATGGCCTGGTCCATGAGCTGGCCCAGCCCGCCCGCGCCCACGAAGCCCATCACCACCGAGGCGCGCACCGCGCATTCCCAGCGGTACACGGTGTAGGACGTGAGTTCGCGCGCCGCCTGCGGCAGCAGGCCGTAGAGCAGGGCCAGCGGCCGGCGCGCCCCGCTGCGCGCCAGGGCCTGGGCGGGTGCGGCGTCCACCGATTCGAGGATCTCGGCATACACCTTGGCCAGCATGCCGCCGTAGGTCAGCCCGAGGGCCAGCACGCCCGCGGCCGGCCCCAGGCCGAACACGCGCACGAAGAGCAGCGCCCACACCAGCTCGGGAATGCCGCGCAGCACGGTGAGCAGGCCGCGCACCACGGGGTTCAGCGTGGGGCGCTCGCGCGCCGCGCCCGTGGTCAGGTAGGCCAGCGGCACGGCCAGCGCAAAGGCCAGGGCCATGCCGGCCGTGGCGATGGCCAGGGTCTCCAGCGTGGCGCGGCCCAGGTAGCCCAGGAATTCGGTGCTGGTTTCCGGCGGCAGGAACTGGGCCAGAAAGCCGCCCGCCACGCGCAGGTTGTCGGGCGCGACGAGCGCCGCGGGGTCGAAGCCCGCCGCCTGCAGCAGCGGCCACAGCAGCACGGCGGCCAGCAGCAGCGCCGTGGCGCGGCCGGGCGCGGCGGGGTCGCGCAGGCGGTGGGCGCCGCGGCCATCGCGCGCGGCGGCGGGGCCGGTGGGGGGCGGTGTCAGCGGCATGCGTTGTAGGTGGGCAGGGCCGGGCCGGCGGGGGCGGCGCCGGGGCCTTCGCCATGCAGGACGGCGGTGCCGTCGTGGGGAACGGCGTTGGCGTACAGCGCCTGCAGCTGCGCCTCGGTCACCTGGCTGGCGGGCAGGTCGAAGGCGATGCGCCCGTCGCGCAGGCCGACGATGCGTGCGAAGCAGGCCAGCGCCAGGTCCACCGCATGCAGGCTGGCCACCAGCGTGGCGTTGCGGCTGGCGGCTTCGTGCACCAGCAGCCGCGCGGTGGCCAGCGCCAGTGCCGGGTCGAGGGCGGACACGGGCTCGTCAGCCAGGATCAGCCCCGGCCGCTGGTAGAGCACGCGGGCGATGCCCACGCGCTGCAGCTGCCCGCCCGAGAGCTGGTCGCAGCGCACGAACAGCTTGTCCTCCAGCTGCACGCGGGCCAGTTCCGCGCGCGCGCCGGGCAGGTCCATGGGGTAGAGCAGCGAGGCCAGGGCCTTCCACGCGGGCCACTGGCCCAGCCGGCCGGCCAGCACGGCGGTCACCACCCGCTGGCGCGGCGGCAGGGGCGGCGCCTGGTGCACGGTGCCGATGCGCGCGCGCAGCTGCCGGGGCGGCTGCGCCGTGGGGGACAGGGGCGTGCCCAGCACGCTGGCGCTGCCGCGGGTGGCGGGCAGCGCCGTGCCCAGGATGTTCAGCAGCGTGGTCTTGCCCGCGCCGGACGGGCCGATCAGCGCCACGCTCTCGCCCTGGCGCGCGGCCAGGGTGATGCCGTGCAGCGTGTGGTGGCCGCCGGGGCGCACCAGGTCCACGCCGTCCAACTGGAAGCTCATGATTGCTATATGTTTAATAGCTGTCAGCGCTTTGTGGTAAAGCGCTGGAGGCTTGTTTGACTATGAACGCGCGGGCGGGCCGCGCGGGGCCGCTTACTTCAGCAGGCCGGCGGTCTTGGCCGCTTCCTGGATGCCGTCGTAGTTCTCGGGCTTGGTCTCGATGAAGCGCGTGGCGCGCTGCAGGTCCAGGATGGCCTTGTGCTCGGGCCTGGATGCGTCCAGCGCCAGGAAGGCAGCCTTGATCTTCTGCACCACGGCGGGGTCGAGGTCGCCGCGCACCGTCCAGTTGTAGTCGAAGTAGGGCGGCGTGGTGGCGAACACGCGCACCTTGGCCGGGTCCACCTTCTTGGTCTCGACCAGCTTGTCCCACACCGAGGCGTTGAGCACGCCGGCCTCGGCCTTGCCCGCGGCCACGAAGGCCACGGTGGCGTCGTGCGCGCCGGAGTAGGCGACGGTCTTGAAGTCCTTCTCGGGCTGGAGGCCGGCCTGCTGCAGGAAGAAGCGCGGCATCAGGCTGCCCGAGGTGGACGAGGGCGCGCCGAAGGCGAAGGTCTTGCCCTTGAGGTCGGCCAGGCTCTGGATGGCCGGGTCGGCCGTGATGAAGCGCGAGGTGAAGCGCGCGTCTTCCTCGCGCTGCACCAGCGGAATGGCCGTGCCGTTCGTGCGGATGCGCGCCTGCACGTAGGTGAAGCCGCCCAGCCAGGCCAGGTCCAGCTTGCGCGTGGCCAGCGACTCGACCACGGCCGCGTAGTCCGAAACGGGCGTGAACACCACCTTCATGCCGGTGGCTTGCGACAGGTATTCGCCCAGCGGCTTGAACTTGCGCTGCAGCTCGGTGGGCGCCTCGTCGGGAATGGCGGATACGCGCAGCACCGCCGGTTCCGCCGCGAGGGCGGGGGTGGACAACAGGGGGGAGAGGCTGGCGACAGCGGCGGCGGCTGCGGCCATGCGGCGCAGCGCCGCACGGCGTGCGGTCGTTGGATGGTTCATGGATGGACGGGGTTCGGTGAATCGACTGCGCTGCCGCGGTGGCCCGTGGCGTGGTGTGCGCAGGAAGCGATTGTGACGCAACCCCGGGCGCCAGGCGCCGGGCCCGCGCGTGGCGGGCCGCCTGGCGCGTCAGCGCCGGAAGAGGCCTTGCGCGTCGATGATGGACAGTTCCACGTAGCTCAGGCCCGTGCGGTCGCCGGGGCCGAAGCCCAGTTCCAGCCCGCCCAGGTCGAAGTGGTTCATGCCCCCCAGCGCGGCGACGATCCGGTCGCGCGTGGGTTTTGGACCGGCGCGGCGCAGGCCCTCCACCAGCACCTTGGCGGCGGTGAAGCCTTCCATCACCGAGGGCGACAGCGTCACGCCGCCCTTGGCCTTGGCCAGGGCGGCGGCCTCGCGGTTGACGGCATATCCCATGGAGCGCACGCTGGGAAACACCTGCGTCACGATCACGCCGCGCACCGAATCGCCCAACTGCTTGACGAAGCCCGAGGAGGCGTTGTTGGACACGGTCACCACCTGCATGGACGAGCCGGCCTTGCGCAGCGCCTTCACGCCGTCGCTCACGGCGACGCTGGAGCCGATCCAGATGACGGCCTGGGCCTGGGACTGCAGCAGCTGCGGAATGATGGCGGCGTAGTCGGGCTTGGAGCGGTTGGCCTTGATCACCGCGACCGGCTGGCTGCCCACGTTGGCGAAGCCCTTGGCGGCGCCGGCCATGCAGTCCTCGCCGAAGCTGTCGTCCACATGCACCACGGCGATGCGTTCGATCATGATGGTGTGCAGGTGCTCGACGGCCTTCTCGGTCTCCGCCTGGTAGCTGGAGCGCACGTTGAAGACCAGCGGGTTGACCGGCTTGTGGAAGGCCATGGCGCCGGTGGACGGCGCCACCAGCGCAACGCCGTGCTTGGCCAGGTGCGGCAGGATGGCCTCGGTGTGCGGTGTGGCGCGGCTCATGAACAGCGCGGCCACGTTGTCCTCCTCGATCAGGCGGCGGGCGTTCTCGCCGGCCAGCTTGGGTTCGAACTTGTCGTCCAGCGTGATCAGCTGGATGCGCTCGCCATGCACGCCGCCCTTGGCGTTGACATGGTCCAGATAGAGGTGCACGCCGACCAGCGTCTCCCCCACGCTGGCGGCCACTGGGCCGCTGACGGCCGTGGTCTGCCCGATCAGGATGTCGGCCGAGGCGCCGCCGGTCAGCAGGGCGCCTGCCAGCAGGCAGGCGGTGCGCCAGGCGCGGGTGCGCCCATGTGGTCTCAGGTTCATGGTGTCTCCATATGCTCGCATGGCCTCCGCGGTGGCGGAAGGGTTGAGAGTCTGCATGTCGTGGCGGCCGGCTTGGCCACCACGGCCATGGCCACGTATTGTTACCTTACCGTGAATCGTGTCACCCGGGGATGCCCCCGTGGCGGCAGGGGGTCAGGCGGGCGCGCCGTCGTCCGTGCCCGCGGGCCAGGGGGCGTCGCCGTACAGTTGCTCGGCGGCAATGCCGGTGTCCAGCTGCACGGCCTGGCGCAGCAGGGCGGTATCGGTGGGCATGGGACTCCTGAAACATGAGCGCCCAGCGCCCGATGGGCGGGCTGCGCGCGCCGATTTTCCTTGGGGTGCAAAGACCTGCTGCGAATCACGCAGGTGACACGCGAACCGCCGCCGGCTCGCCACAATAGCCGCCACAGTCCTGTCCCCTGCCCAGGGCCGCACGCGGCGGCGCGGGGCGGGTGCGCCACTCAACTTTGGGAGACCCATTCATGGCCCGCACCGTGCAACAACTCTTCGACCTGACGGGCAAGACCGCCCTCGTCACCGGCGGCTCGCGCGGCCTGGGCCTGCAGATGGCGCATGCGCTGGGCGAGGCGGGCGCGCGCGTCATGCTCAGCTCGCGCAAGGCCGAGGACCTGGAGCAGGCCTGCGCCCAGCTGCAGGCCGCCGGCATCGACGCGCGCTGGGTCGCCGCCGACTGCGCCAGGGAGGAAGACATCCACCGCCTGGCCAGCGAGACGCTGCAGCGCATGGGCGACGTGGACATCCTCATCAACAACGCCGGCGCCAGCTGGGGCGCGCCGGCCGAGGACCACCCCGCGGCCGCCTGGGACAAGGTGATGAACCTGAACGTGCGCGGCTACTTCCTGCTGTCGCAGGCGATCGGCAAGCACAGCATGATCCCGCGGCGCAGCGGCCGCATCATCAACGTGGCCTCCATCGCCGGGCTGGCGGGCAACCCCGTGGAGATGAAGACGATCGCCTACAACACCTCCAAGGGCGCGGTGATCAACTTCACGCGCGCGCTGGCCTGCGAGTGGGGCGTGTACGGCATCGGCGTGAACGCGATCTGCCCGGGCTTCTTCAAGACCAAGATGGCCACCGTGCTCATCGAGACCCTGGGCGAGGAGAAGATGGCCGCGCACGCGCCGCTGCGCCGCCTGGGCGACGACGAGGACCTCAAGGGCGTCACGCTGCTGTACGCCAGCGAGGCCGGCAAGCACATCACCGGCCAGTGGCTGGCGGTGGACGGCGGAGTGAGCGCGGTGATCGGAGGGTGATGCGCGCCGGCGGGCGTGCGGCGGCGGCGATGGGACTATCCTTGCGCTCCTGTTGTTTTGAACTATGAGTCAGGAGATTTCCGTGCTGGATTTTGGTGCCGACATTCCCTTCGTCACAGAGCTGGGCTTCACCCTGCACCACATGCAGGGCGGGGCGTCGGAGCTGCGCTACGAGGCGCGGCAGGAGCACTTGAACTCCTTCGGCGTGACGCATGGCGGCGCCACCATGACGCTGCTGGACGTGACGCTGGCCACCGCCGCGCGCAGCGACACGCCCGACATGGGCGTGGTCACCATCGAGATGAAGACCACCTTCATGCGCCCGGCGCGCGGCCCGCTGGTGGCCAAGGGGCGGCTGATCGACCGCACCCGCTCCATGGCCTTCACCGAGGGCTGGGTGTACGACGCCGAGGGCCGCGTGTGCAGCCATGCCACGGGCACCTTCAAGTACGTTCCCAGGGCGGTGCCCGGCGACGTGGCCACCGACTGAATTTGAATGAAAAGTGGCAGCAGCGCTTACCAGTCAAGCGCTGGCAGCTATCAAAAGCAGAGTGACTGGATTCACAGGAGCGATGACGCCATGCCAAGCAATCAACAAATCCTGCTCGACAACCGCCCGCAGGGCGAGGCCACGGCGGGCAACTTCCGCCTGGTGACCACCGACACGCCGGCGCTGCAAGGCGGCCAGGTGCTGGTGCGCCACCATTACCTCAGCCTGGACCCCTACATGCGCGGGCGCATGAACGACAGCAAGAGCTACGCCGCCAGCCAGCCGCTGGGCGAGGTGATGCTCGGCGGCACCGTGGGCGAGGTGGTGGAAAGCCGCCACGCCCGGTTCGCCGTGGGCGACAAGGTGGTGGGCATGGGTGGCTGGCAGGAATACAGCGTGGTCGACGGCGATGCGCCCGGCCTGCTGCGCAAGGTGGACACCACGCATGTGCCGCTGTCGCACTACCTGGGCGCCGTGGGCATGCCCGGCGTGACGGCCTGGTACGGCCTGGTGAAGATCATCGCGCCCAAGGCCGGCGAGACCCTGGTGGTGAGCGCCGCCAGCGGCGCCGTGGGCAGCGCCTTCGGCGCGCTGGCCAAGGCGCGCGGCTGCCGCGTGGTGGGCATTGCCGGCGGGCCGGACAAGTGCCGCTATGTGACCGAGGAGCTGGGCTTCGACGCCTGCATCGACCACCGCGCGCACGGCGACCTCAAGGCCATGTCCCAGGCCCTCAAGGCGGCCTGCCCCGACGGCATCGACGGCCACTTCGAGAACGTGGGCGGCTACATCCTCGACGCCGTGCTGCTGCGCGCCAACGCCTTCGCCCGCGTGGCCGTGTGCGGCATGATCGCCGGCTACGACGGCCAGCCGCTGCCGCTGCAGAATCCGGCGCTCATCCTCATCAACCGCATGAAGCTCCAGGGCTTCATCGTCAGCGAACACATGGAGGTCTGGCCCGAGGCGCTCCAGGAGCTGGGCGGCCTGGTCGCCAGCGGCAAGCTGCGCCCGCGCGAGAGCGTGGCCCAGGGCCTGGCCGCCGCGCCCGAGGCCTTCCTGGGCCTGCTCAAGGGCAGGAACTTCGGCAAGCAGCTGGTCAAGCTGGTCTGAGAGGCGCACATGCGGTGGACCTGGGCGCGCTTCGATGACCTGGGCGTGCACGCGCTGCACGACGCCCTGGCCCTGCGCTGCCGCGTCTTCATCCTGGAGCAGGGGCCCTACCAGGACCCCGACGACGCCGACAAGCAGGCCTGGCACCTGCTGGGCCGCGCCGAGGCGGGCGGCCCGCTGCTGGCTACGCTGCGCGTGGTGGACCCGGGCGTGAAGTACGCCGAGCCCTCCATCGGCCGCGTGGTCTGCGCCCCCGAGGCGCGCGGCGCCGGCCTGGGCCGGGCGCTGGTGGCCGAGGGCCTGGCGCGCTGCCAGGGCGCGTGGCCGGGGCAGGGCGTGCGCATCAGCGCGCAGGCGCACCTGCAGCGCTTGTACGGCGGGCTGGGGTTTGCTACGGTGTCCGCCGAATACCTGGAAGACGACATCCCCCATGTCGAAATGCTCTGGAGCCCGCCGCCGCGGGGCTGAGGGCCGGCGGGCGCCGGCCAGGGCATGAGGCTCCGTCCCACCACCGCACCAGGCGCCGCACCATGACCGCATTGATCCTGCACCACTACCCGGCATCGCCCTTCGCCCACAAGGCGCGCTGCGTGCTCGGCTTCAAGCGGCTGGCCTGGAAGTCGGTCGTCGTGCCGCGCCTCATGCCCCGGCCCGACGTGGTGGCCCTCACCGGCGGCTACCGGCGCATGCCCTTCCTGCAGATCGGGGCCGACATTTACTGCGACACGGCGCTGATCTGCGACGTGCTGGAGCACCAGCAGCCCGCGCCTGCGCTGTACCCGCCGCACTTGCGGGGGCTGTCACGCGTGTTCGCCGAGTGGGCGGACACCACGCTGTTCGCCGCCGCCATGGCCTACAACCTGCAGCCGCGCGCGGCCGAGGCGCTGTTTGCCAACTTCCCCGCGGGCGCGGCCCAGGCCTTCGGCGACGAGCGCGGCGCCACGGGCACGGCCCGCACGCATCCGCAGGACGCCGCGGCCGCCTACCGTTCCTACCTGCGGCGCATCGCCAACATGGTGGAGGAGCATGACTTCCTCTTCGGCACCGAGCCCTGCGTGGCCGACTTCGCGGCCTACCACCCGCTGTGGTTCACGCGCCAGTGCGTGCCGGTGATGGCCGACATTCTTTCGGCCACCCCGGCGGTGCTGGAGTGGATGGACCGCATGGCCGCGCTGGGCCAGGGCCGCGCGGAGAAGTTCAGCGCCGAGGACGCGATCATCGTCGCCGCGGGCGCCGAGCCCCAGCCGCTGCCGCCGCAGGACTTCCAGGACGAGCACGGCATTGCCCTGGGCAGCCGGGTCAGCATTGCCGCCGAGGGCCTGGGCGCCGAGTTCACCGAACCCACCGAGGGCCGGCTGATCGCCGCCACGCGCACGCGCTACACCCTGGCGCGCACCGATGCCCGCGCGGGCGAGCTGCATGTGCACTTTCCGCGCATCGGCTATGTGCTGCGCAGCGCCGGGGCGGGCTGAGCCCGCCGCGGCCACGGCGATTCCACGACAGAACCACAACACCTTTCAGGAGACATTGGCATGATCGACCACTTCGCCGGCAAGACCGCCGTGCTCACGGGCGCAGGCTCGGGCTTTGGACTGGAATGCGCGCGCATCGGCGCCCGCCTGGGCATGAACCTGGTGCTGGTGGACGTGCAGCAGGACGCGCTGGACGCCGCCGCGGCCGAGATGGCCGCCGCCGGCGCCCCGGTGCTCGCCCGGCGCGTGGACGTGTCCAGCGCCGCGCAGATGGAGCAGCTGGCGCGTGAGGTGCAGCAGCGCTTTGGCGCGCCGCACCTGGTCTTCAACAACGCCGGCGTGGGCGCGGCCGGGCTGGTGTGGGAGAGCAGCGCGCGCGACTGGGAATGGGTGCTGGGCGTGAACCTCATGGGCGTGGCGCACGGTGTGCGCCTGTTCACGCCCATGATGCTGGAGGCCGCGCGCCAGGACCCGGCCTGGCGCGGCCACATCGTCAACACCGCCAGCATGGCGGGCCTGCTGGCGCCGCCCAACATGGGCATCTACAACGTCAGCAAGCATGCCGTGGTGGCGCTGAGCGAGACGCTCCACCAGGACCTGGCCCTGGTCACCGACCAGGTGGGCGCCAGCGTACTGTGCCCGTACTTCGTGCCCACGGGCATCGGCCACAGCGAGCGCAACCGCCCGCAGGCCCTGGCCGACGAGGCACCCACCCAGAGCCAGCTCATCGGCCAGGCCATGATGGCCAAGGCCGTCACGGGCGGCAAGGTCACGGCGGCCGAGGTGGCGCAGCTGGTCTTCGACGCCGTGGCCGCGGGGCAGTTCTACATCTACAGCCACCCGCACGCCCTGGGCTCCGTGCGCACGCGCATGGAGGACGTGCTGCAGGCCCGCAACCCCACCGACCCGTTCGCCGACAAGCCCCAGGTGGGGGCCCAACTGCGCGCGGCGCTGCGTGCGGCTTGAAATGAGGCACCCCCTGAGCGGCTGCGCCGCTTCCCCCTGCTCTCGCAGCGCTGCGCGCTGCGGGCAGGGGGACGCAGCCCTCGCTGCGGGGCGGCCCTTGCTCGGCTGCCCTGGCTTGGGGCGCGCCAGTTCATGGGGCGCGGCTCGCCCAGCACACGGTGAGAATCGAGATGGTTTTGGGATAAAAGTGCTTGAAACGCAAAGCAGTCAAGCGCAAGCAGCTATTGAATGAATAGCAATCGACCACTCGCTACCGGCCTGCTGCTGTTTCCCACGGCGCTGGGCGCTTGCGGCCTGGCCTGGGGCGAGGCGGGTATTCTGGCCGTGCAACTGCCCGAGCCCGACGCGGCCGGCACGCGCGCGCGCCTGCTGCGCAGCCTGGGCGCGGTGGCGCCCGGCGCCGGGCAGGCACCGCCGCCCGAGGCGGTGCGCCAGGCCGTGGAGGGCATCCAGGCGTTGATGGAAGGCGCGCCGCGCGACCTGTGCGAGCTGGTGCTGGACATGCGCGGCCTGCCCGCGTTCCAGCAGCGCGTGTACGCCCTGGCCCGCGCCATCGCGCCGGGCCGCACGCGTACCTATGGCGAGATGGCCGAGGAACTGGGCGGCAAGGGCTTGGCGCGCGCCGTGGGCCAGGCGCTGGGGGCCAACCCGTTCGCGCCCGTCGTGCCCTGCCACCGGGTGCTGGCGGCCGGTGGGCGGCCCGGCGGGTTTTCCGCGTCGGGTGGCGCTCTGACCAAGCTGCGCATGCTGGCCATCGAGGGCGCGCCGGTGGGCGGCAGCGCGCCGCTGTTCGATTTCTGATCAGGGAGCCGGCCGCACCAGCCGCACCGGCAGGCGCGTGCCGCGGCCCACGTCGCCGCGGGCCTGGCCGCTGGCCATGTCCACGGCCCAGCCCTGCTGCACCGACAGATTGCTCTCGCCCGCGCCGCCGCGCGTCACGTTGCCGTAGGCATAGGGGTTGACGGCGCTGGCGTTGACGCTGGCCGTGCCCGTCCAGTGCCACTCCAGCGGGGCGGCGGGGAACAGCCGCGTGTCCATCGACGGCGGCTGCACGCTGCGGTTCACCAGGCGGCGCAGCTCATTCACGCGCGGCAGGCGCCAGCGCACACCCTCGTCCTTCCAGCGCTGGCGCACCAGGGCCTGCGCCTCGCCATAGGTGAACAGCTGCGGCAAGCCGGTGCAGCCGCTGCCGGTCCAGCGCATGCCCTCCACGCAGCGCGGCCAGGCCAGGCGGGCGCGCGGGTCGATCACCAGCGTGCCGTCGGGCGAGACCTGGAGCGCGGGCAGCGGCGCCTGGGCAGGGCGCGTCGCGGCGGGCGCGTCCTCGGCGTCGGCATCGGTGTCGTCGTCGCCGGCGGCATGGGCGGGCAGCGTCAGGGTGCACAGCAGCAGCGCCGCGAGCAGCGGGCGAGGCCTGGCCTGGGGCGTTGGGGTGGTTCGCATGGCGGTTCCGGAAAACGGGGGTGTCGAAGGGCGGGCGCATGGCCATCATGCGCTGTGCGCATTGTCGGCCGGGCGCGGGGGCGCAATGGCGCGATGAGCGGCGCGCGATGGCCGCTATTGCCGGCATGCCGCGCCGCGCAGGCCCCACGCCAGCGCATGGCGGCGCTTGCCGCGACAATCCGGCGCATGGCTTTTTCCCCCTTTTTCCGCATGGCCCTGGTCCTGGGCCTGTTGTCGGCCATCGGCCCCTTCGCGATCGACATGTACCTGCCGGCGCTGCCCGCCATCGGCGCCAGCCTGCAGGCCGACGCCAGCGCGGTGCAGTGGAGCCTGACGGCGTTCTTCCTGGCCCTGGCGGTGGGCCAGCTGGCCTATGGGCCGCTGTCGGACATGTGGGGACGCAAGGCGCCGCTGTATGCCGGGCTGGGCCTGTTCACGGTGGCCAGCGTGGGCTGCGCGCTGGCCACGGACATCGAGGCACTGGTGGCCCTGCGCTTCGTGCAGGGGCTGGGCGCGGCGGCGGGTATGGTGATTCCGCGCGCCGTGGTGCGCGACCTGCACACGGGCACCGAGGCGGCGCGGCTCATGTCCCTGCTCATGCTGGTGTTCAGCGTGTCGCCGCTGCTGGCGCCGCTGGTGGGCAGCGGCGTGATCGCCGTGGTGGGCTGGCGCGGCGTGTTCTGGCTGGTGGCGCTGGCCGCGGTGGCCGGCCTGGTGCTGGTGCAGCGCGCCCTGCGCGAGACGCGCCCGGCCGAGCAGCGGCTCGACAGCGGGTGGGGCAGCGCGTTCACGGGCTATCTGGCGCTGCTGCGCGACTGGCATTACCTGGGGCTGGTGGGCATTGGCGGCTGCGCCATGGCGGGGTTCTTCGTCTACCTGGCGGGCTCGCCCTTCGTGCTGATCAACCACTACGGCCTGTCGCCGGTGGAGTACAGCGTGGCCTTCTCTGTGAACGCCGCCGCCTTCTTCGCCAGCGCGCAGATGACGGCGCGGCTGGGGCGGCGCTTCGGGCTGGTGCCCGTGGTCAAGGTGGCGGTGACCGGCGCGGGCGCCGTCATGGTGGCCCTGCTGGCGCACTACCTGCTGGGCGGCGACCGGCTCGCGGTGCTGCTGGTGCTGTACTTCCTGGCCAGCGCCCTGATGGGGCTGGTGATTCCGACCACCTCGGTGCTGGCGCTGGAGGAGCATGGCGCGATCGCGGGCACCGCATCGGCCCTGATGGGCACGCTGCACATGCTCATCGGGACGGTGGCCATGGCCGTGGCGGGGCATTTCGCCACCGGCCATCCGCTGCCCATGGTGATCGGCATGGCGGCCGGCGCGCTGCTGGGCATGCTGCTCACCTGGGTCACGCTGGGCGCCGCCGGTGCGCGGCGCGTGCTGGCGCAAGAGCAGCCATGAGGGACGGCGGTCCCATGCAGGCCGGGACGGAGCCCGTGCCGCATGCAGAGCCCGCTTTGGCGCAGCCCGACGGCCTGCCGCCGGCGCAGCGCAGGCGGGCCATGCTGGTCATCATCCTGGGGCTGACGCTGGCCGTGCTCGACAGCAGCCTGGTCAACCTGGCGCTGCCCGACATCGCGCGCCAGCTGCAGTCCGGCGCGGCGCAGACGGTATGGGTGGTCAACGCCTACCAGCTCGCCACGCTGATCGTGCTGCTGCCCCTGGCGGCGCTGGGTGAGCGCGTGGGCTACCGGCGCGTGTACCTGGTGGGCATGGCGCTGTTTTCCCTGGCATCGGTGGGGGCCATGCTGGCTGCGTCGATGCCGACGCTGATCGCCGCGCGGGCGCTGCAGGGGCTGGGAGCGGCCGGCGTGATGGCCGTGAACGCGGCCCTGGTGCGCCTGATCTACCCGCGCGCGCAGCTGGGCCAGGGCATGGCCGTGAATTCGCTGGTGGTGGCCACCGCGTCCATGGCCGGGCCGTCGGTGGCGGCGGCCGTTCTGTCGGTGGCCTCGTGGCCGTGGCTGTTCGCCATGAACCTGCCGCTGGGCCTGGGCATCTGGTGGCTGGGCCGGCGCGCGCTGCCGGCCAATCCTCCGTCGCCGCGCGATGCGCCGCGCTTTTCCGCCATCGACGTGCTGCTCAACGGCGCCATGTTCACGCTGCTGTTCCTGGGGGGCTCGCAGCTCGGCGTGCACGGCGCGGCGCAGGGCGCGGGCACGGCCTCGGGCTGGCTGCTGCTGGCCGCCGGCGTGGCCGTGGGGGCCGTGTTCCTGCGGCGCCAGCGGGGCCTGGCAGCGCCGCTGTTTCCGGTGGATCTGCTGCGCATTCCGGTGTTCGCCCTGTCCATGGGCTCGTCCGTGGGTGCGTTCTGCGCGCAGATGCTCGGCTTTCTGTGCCTGCCCTTCCTGCTGCTGGAGGCCCAGGGCCGCAGCCACCTGGAGGCCGGCCTGCTCATCACCGCCTGGCCGCTGGCCACGGCGGTGGTGGCGCCGCTGGCGGGACGGCTGATCGGCCGCTACCCGGACGGGCTGCTGGGCGGCATCGGCATGGCGGTGTTCGCGGCGGGCCTGCTGGCGCTGGGCCTGCTGCCGGCGCAGCCGGCCGACTGGGACGTGGCCTGGCGCATGGCGCTGTGCGGCGCGGGCTTTGCGCTGTTCCAGTCGCCCAACAACCACACCATCGTCACCTCGGCGCCGCTGCACCGCAGCGGCGCGGCCAGCGGCATGCTGGGCACGGCCCGCCTCACCGGCCAGACGCTGGGGGCCGTGGCCCTGGCGGCCATCTTTGCGCTGCGGCCGGGGCATGACGGCAGCGCCGAATCGCTGGCGCTGCTGGTGGCCGCGGGCTGCGCGGCGGTGGCGGGGGTGTGCAGTTCTCTGAGGGTGAAGACATGACGGATACCGCAACGGCAGGCGGCGCCTGCGCCCTGGTGTGGCTGCGGCGCGACCTGCGCTGCGACGACCATGCCGCGCTGTACCACGCGCTGCGCCGCTACGAGCGCGTGTACTGCGCCTTCGTCTTCGACACCGACATCCTCGACGCGCTGCCCAGCCGCAGCGACCGGCGCGTGGAGTTCATCCATGCCAGCGTGCAGGCGCTGGACCAGGATCTGCGTGCGCTGGCCCAGCGCAGCGGCGCCACCGGGGGCGGGCTGATCGTGCGCCACGGCCCCGCGCCGCAGTGCATCGTGCAGCTGGCGCGCAGCCTGGGCGTGCGGGAGGTGCTGGCCAACCGCGACTACGAGCCCGAGGCCATCGCCCGCGACCGGCGCGTGGCCGAGGCGCTGCGCGCAGCCGGCATCGCCTTCAGCGACTACAAGGACCAGGTGCTGCTGGAGCAGGGCGAGGTGCTGACCCAGCAGGGCCAGCCCTACAGCGTGTTCACGCCCTACAAGCGCGCCTGGCTGCAAAGGCTGGACGCCTTCCAGCTCACGCCCTACCCGGTGGAGCGCTACGCCAAGCACCTGGCGCCGCCGCCGGCCGGCGAGGCGCTGCCCGCGCTGCCCGCGCTGGCCGATCTGGGGTTTGAGGCCACCAACCTGCGGCAACTGGCCCTGCCCACCGGCATGGCGGGTGCGCGGCAACTGCTGCAGGACTTTGTGCCGCGCATGGCGGCCTACCACGAGGCGCGGGACTTTCCGGGCCGCAAGGGCGTGTCCTACCTGTCGGTGCACCTGCGCTTTGGCACCGTGTCCATTCGCCAGCTGGCTGCCCTGGCCGCGCAGCAGGCGGCGCAGGGCTGCGAGGGCGCCCAGACCTGGCTGTCCGAGCTGGCCTGGCGCGACTTTTATTTCATGATCCTGTGGCACCACCCGCAGGTGGTCACGCAGTCCTTCCGCCCCGAGTACGACCGCGTGCAGTGGGACGAGGCCCCGGAGCTGTGGCAGGCCTGGTGCGAGGCCCGTACCGGCTACCCGCTGGTCGACGCGGCCCTGCGCCAGCTGCTGCAGACCGGCTACATGCACAACCGCCTGCGCATGGTGGTGGCCAGCTTTCTGACCAAGGACCTGGGCATCGACTGGCGCCGGGGCGAGCGCTTCTTTGCCCGGCACCTGAACGACTACGACCTGGCCGCCAACAACGGCGGCTGGCAGTGGGCGGCATCGACCGGCTGCGACGCCCAGCCGTGGTTTCGCATCTTCAACCCGGTGACGCAATCGCAGAAGTTCGACCCCGACGGCAAGTTCATCCGCCGCTACCTGCCCGAGCTGGCCCAGGTGCCCGACCGGCATATTCACTTTCCCGCCGCCATGAAGCCGCTGGAGCTGCAGGCCTGCGGCCTGCGCCTGGGGCAGGACTACCCGCTGCCCGTGGTGGACCATGCCCGTGCGCGCGAGCGCACGCTGATGCGCTTTCACTTCCTGCGCGCCAAGGAGGGCGGGTAGGCCGCGTGGCGTGGCGCGGCGTGGCGTGGCGTGGCGTGGCGCGGCGGCGTGGAGGGCTGCGTTCACGCCGTTTGCGGTGTTTTTAGGCTCTAGCGCTTGTCCATCAAGCGCTAATAGCTATGAATTGCATAGCGTTTGCGCAGCCACCTGCTCGGCCAGGGTGCGCACGGTCAGCGGTGCGCAGCCCTCGGCATGGTTGCTGATGGTGACGTAGGCGTTCTGCCCGCGCCCGCACACGCCCGCCAGCGTGCGCGCCAGCAGCAGGTGGTTGTCCGGGTCGGGGTGGTGGATGCGGTCGTAGGGGGCGTAGAGCTTCTCCGCATCCGCATAGCCGTGCGGGCCGTGCACGGGGTGCAGGTTCCAGCGGCACACCAGCGGGCCGGGCCACAGCAGGCGCAGCAGCGGCAGCTGCTCGGCCAGCGGCGGCATGCGCGCATGCAGGCCCAGGCAGTAGGTGGCGCCGCAGCCCTTGAGCACGTCGGCGAAATGGTGCAGGTGCTCCGGCGCCAGCCATTCGGGGTCGCGCACCTCCACGGCCAGCACGGCGTCGGGCGCGGTGAGGGGCGGCAGGGCCTGCAGCAGGGCGCGCAGGCGCTCCAGCACCTCCGGCAGGCGCTCCAGCATCGTCCAGGGCAGGGGGCTGAGCTGGAACACCAGCGCGCCGGTCAGGGCGCCCAGCCCTTCGAGCGCGGGCGCCACGAACTCCTGCGCGGCGAGCTGCGGGTTCAGGAAGGCCGGATTGGGCTCGCGGCCGCGGCCGTCCTCGCTGCGCACCAGCGCGTCGGTGACCAGGCTGGGCGCCTTGACCACGAAGCGGAAGTCCGCCGGCACCTGGGCGGCGTAGCGCGCGTAGTCGCTGGCGCTGAGCGGGCGGTAGAAGCTGCGGTCGATGCTCACCGTGCGCAGCAGCGGGTGTTGGGCGTAGACGGGCAGGCCCTTCTTGGCCAGCAGCTGCTCGGAATGCGCACCCTCCCAGACCAGGCCCTGCCAGCCCGGGTAGCTCCACGACGAGGTGCCCAGGCGCAGCGTGGGCGGCAGCCGCGCGGCCAGGGCGCGCAGGCCCTGGTCCCAGGCCGCGGGGTGGATGCCCGCGCGGCGCGCGGGCGTGGCGGCTTGTGCGGTGGGCGGCGATGGCGGCGCGGGCGCAGGGCCGCCGAACAGGTCGTCCTGCATGGCTCACAGGCCCTCGAACAGGCCGCCCTCGTCGAGCAGGTCGTAGGCGATCTCGGGCCGCTGGTCCATGCTTTTCTTGATGGCGGCCGGAATGGCCTGGCGCGTCTTGCGGCACAGGCCCGGCTGCTCCTGCACCAGGATCGTGATGCCGCGCAGGCTGCGCACCTCGTGGGGGCTGGTGTGGATGGCCAGCCGCACGCCGAGCTGCTCGAACAGGCGCCGCTCCATGTGGCGCAGGTCCTGCAGGCTGGTGAGGTTTTCCAGCCGCTGCACCAGGCGCTTTTCTTCCTCGCGCGTCAGGCGCAGGATGCGCGTGTCGCCGCCGGGTGCGCGCATCAGCGCGTCGCGCTCGCACACGCAGGCGCCGGGCGGGCATTCGGTGCGGAGGGGGAAGGGCGGCTCGGACATGACGCAGGTCATTCTAGGGCGCGGCTACGCTTGTTCACACCATGCCTGCCGGGCCCTGTGGCAAACTTCCGCGCTTCGTTTTTCGCGTCTTTTCCCCAGGCACATGCAGCAGATCGTTCGGCAGTTGGCCGCAGAAATCAAGATTACCGAAGCCCAGGTGCGCTCCGCCGTGGAGCTGCTCGATGGCGGCGCCACCGTGCCCTTCATCGCGCGCTACCGCAAGGAAGTGACCGGCGGGCTGGACGACGTGCAACTGCGCGAGCTCGAAGCCCGCCTGTCCTACCTGCGCGAGCTGGAAGACCGCCGCGGGGCCGTGCTCAAGGCCATCGACGAGCAGGGCAAGCTGACCGATGCCCTGCGCGCGCAAATCGCCGCCGCGCCCACCAAGCAGGAGCTGGAAGACATCTACCTGCCCTTCAAGCAAAAGCGCCGCACCAAGGGCCAGATTGCCAAGGAGTTCGGCATCGAGCCGCTGGCCGACAAGCTGCTGGCCGACCCCACGCTGGACCCGCACGCCGAGGCCCAGGCCTTCTGCCAGCCCGCCACCACGCTCGACGATGGCAAGCCGGGGCCCGATTTTTCGACCACCTTCGCCGTGCTCGACGGCGTGCGCGACATCCTGTCCGAGCGCTGGGCCGAGGACGCCGTGCTGGTGCAGTCGCTGCGCGAATGGCTGTGGGCCGAGGGGCTGCTGCGCTCCAAGAAGGTGGAGAGCAAGAACGAGAACGACCCCGAGGTCGCCAAGTTCCGCGACTACTTCGAGTACGACGAGCCGATCGGCCGCGTGCCCTCGCACCGTGCGCTGGCGGTGTTCCGCGGCCGCGCGCTGGAGATTCTGGAAGCCAAGCTGGTGCTGCCCGTGGAGCCTGAGCCCGGCCAGCCCAGCATTGCCGAAGGCCGCATCGCCCTGCACCTGGGCTGGAGCCACGCGGGCCGCAAGAGCGACGACCTGCTGCGCAAGTGCGTGGCCTGGACCTGGCGCGTGAAGCTCAGCCTCTCCACCGAGCGCGACCTGTTCTCGCGCCTGCGCGAAGAGGCCGAGAAGGTGGCCATCAAGGTGTTTGCCGACAACCTGCGCGACCTGCTGCTGGCCGCGCCCGCCGGCCCGCGCGCCGTGATGGGGCTGGACCCGGGCATCCGCACCGGCGTGAAGGTGGCCGTGGTGGACCGCACCGGCAAGCTGGTGGAGACCGCCACCGTCTACCCGCACGAGCCGCGCCGCGACTGGGACGGCAGCCTGGCGACGCTGGGGCGCCTGTGCATGAAACACGGCGTGCAGCTCATCGCCATTGGCAACGGCACGGCCAGCCGCGAGACCGACAAGCTGGCGGCCGAGTTGATCAAGTTAGTGCAAAAACAGGCTGTAGGCCATACGGAACAAGCGCAGAAAGCTATCGAAAAGATAGTGGTGAGCGAGGCCGGCGCCTCGGTGTACTCCGCCAGCGAATACGCCAGCCAGGAGATGCCCGACGTGGACGTGAGCCTGCGCGGCGCCGCCAGCATTGCGCGCCGCCTGCAGGACCCGCTGGCCGAGCTGGTGAAGATCGAGCCCAAGAGCATTGGCGTGGGCCAGTACCAGCACGACGTGAACCAGAGCGAGCTGGCGCGCACGCTGGACGCGGTGGTCGAGGACTGCGTGAACTCCGTGGGCGTGGACCTGAACACCGCCAGCGCGCCGCTGCTGTCGCGCGTGTCGGGCCTGTCGGGCAGCGTGGCCAAGTCGGTGGTGCGCTGGCGCGAGGCCAACGGCGCCTTCCAAAGCCGCAAGCAGCTCATGGAGGTCAGCGGCCTGGGCGCCAAGACCTTCGAGCAGGCGGCCGGCTTCTTGCGCATCCGCGGCGGCGACAACCCGCTGGACATGACCGGCGTGCACCCCGAGACCTACCCCGTGGTCGAGCAGATCATGGAAAAGACGGGCAAGGCCGTGGCCGAGCTGATGGGCCGCGCCGACATGCTCAAGACCCTGCGCCCCGAGCTGTTCGCCAACGAGAAGTTTGGCGCCATCACCGTCAAGGACATCCTGGCCGAGCTGGAAAAGCCAGGCCGCGACCCGCGCCCGGACTTCAAGGTGGCGCGCTTCAACGACGGCGTGGAAGACATTGCCGACCTCAAGGAAGGCATGGTGCTGGAGGGCACGGTGAGCAACGTGGCCCAGTTCGGCGCCTTCGTCGATCTGGGCGTGCACCAGGATGGGCTGGTGCACGTGAGCCAGCTGGCGCACAAGTTCGTGAGCGATGCGCGCGAGGTGGTCAAGACCGGCGACATCGTCAAGGTGAAGGTGCTGGAGGTGGACGTGGCGCGCAAGCGCATCAGCCTGACCATGAAGCTCGATGCTGCACCGGCGCGCCGCGACGGCCCGCGCGACAACCGCTTCGAGGGGGCGGGCCGGGGCTATGCCGCACCGCGCCGTACCAACGAGCCCGCGCCGCAGTCGGCCATGGCCTCGGCCTTTGCCAAGCTGCAGCAGGGCAAGCGCTGAACCCGCGGAAAAGTAAACAACCGTAATAGTTGCATGGATAATCCCCGGACCTTCCTGTCCGGGCGATGCAATCCATGGAGTTGAATGCACTGCTGGCGCAGCCCTTTGTGCTGCCCAGCCTGCCACGTGCAGTGGCGCTGCTGTTGAGCGAGCTCGGCTCCGCCGAGCCGAGCCTGCGGCGCCTGAACCAGCTCTTCGGCACCGACCCGGCGCTGGCCGCGCGCCTGCTGGAAGAGGCCAATTCTGCGCATTTCGCCGCGCAGCGCCAGATCTGCGGCATTCCCGAGGCGCTGGCCCTGCTGGGCGTGCCCCAGCTGCGCTCGCTGGTGGCCTCGGCGCCGCTGGGCACCACCTCGCGCTCGGTGCCGGGGGTGAACCTGCAGCATTTCTGGCGCTACAGCCTCAACACCGCCAAGCTGGCGCGCTCGCTCGCGGGCCTGGTGCACCACAACCAGATCACGGCCTACACCGCCGGCCTGCTGCACGCCGTGGGCGAGCTGGTGCTGCACCTGGCCGATCCCGCGCGCCTGCATTCCATCAACAGCCTGGTGGCGCCGCTGGACCTGCGCCGCGCCAAGCTGGAAAAGCACCTGTTCGGCTACTGCTACGGCCAGGTCAGCGCCGGGCTGGCCTGGCGCTGGCAACTGCCCGAAACGGTGGTGGATGCGCTGCGCCACCACAACGCGCCGTTCGACAACGACGCCTACGAGCCGCTGGCGGGCGTGCTGCACCTGGCCGCCTGGCGCGCCCGCGCCCGCGAGGCGGGGCTGGACGAGCGCGAGCTGGCCGTGTCCTTTCCCGGCGAGGTGGGCGTGGCGCTGGGCCTGGACATCGACATGGTGCTGCAGCAAGACCCCATCGACTGGAAGGCGCGCCCCGACGCGGGCGACTACGTGTGAGCGCGGAGGGCGGGCGGTGAGGGCGCTGTGCATCCATGCCGGGCCGCTGGCGCTGCGGCACATCGAACGCCACGGCCTCTCGCCGGGCGACGTGGCCGTGATCCCCGCCGCCGCGGGCGGGCCCAAGGGGCTGATCCTCGGGCCGCTGGACCGTTTCATCTTCGGCGACTGGCTGCCGCGGTCGACGCAGCCGGTGGACCTGGTGGGCGCCTCGATCGGTGCCTGGCGCATGGCCACGGCCTGCCTGGCGCACAGCCCACCGGCCTTCGAGCGGCTGGAGCACGACTACATCCACCAGGAGTACGAGCTGCCGCCCGGCGCGCGCCGCCCGCCGGCCGAGGCCGTGAGCGCGCGGTTCGGCCAGAACCTGCGCGACTTCTTCGGCGGGCGCGTGGCCGAGCTGCTGTCCCACCCGCGCTACCGCCTGCACATCGTCGCCGCGCATGGGCGCCATCTGCTCGCGCGCGAGCACCGCGTGGCCACGCCGCTGGGCTACCTGGCCGCCTTCGCCACCAATGCGCTGCACCGGCGCGCGCTGGGGCTGTGGCTGGAGCGCGTGGTGTTCTCCACGCCCGCGCCCCGCGCCTTGCCCTTCGACGCGGGCGACTTGCGCACGCAGCAGGTGGCCCTGAACGCGCACAACTTCATGCCCGCGCTGCAGGCCAGCTGCTCCATTCCCTTCGTGCTGCGGGCCGTGCACGACATCGCCGGCGCGCCGCCCGGTGCCTATTGGGATGGCGGCCTCACCGACTACCACATGCACCTGCGCTACCGCGCGCCGGGTGCTATCAAAAGTGAAGCTGATAGCGCTTATCCAGCAAGCGCTGGGGCCGTATTGGATGCCAAAAGAGCGCCCGGCATCGTGCTCTACCCGCATTTCCAGCCGCGCGTGGTGCCCGGCTGGCTGGACAAGGGCCTGCGCTGGCGCCACCAGGCCACGCCGGCGCTGGACCGCATGGTGCTGCTGTCGCCCCACCCGGACTGGGTGCGCGGCCTGCCCCACGCCAAGCTGCCCGACCGCAACGACTTCACCCACTACGGCATGGACACGGCGGCGCGCGCGCGGGCCTGGGGCACGGCCGTGGCGGCGGCGCGGCAGCTGGCGGACGAATGGGCCGAGTGGCTGCGCCGCCCGGATGCGGCGCGCGTGCTCAGGCTGTGAGCGGCGGCCTTTTTTGGGGCTTCTTGGGGCGCCTCTTGGGCCGCCGGCACAGCGATTACAGCGAGGCCGCCAGCATCTCCCGGTAGTCCTGCGCGCTGGCCTCGCGCGGATTGGTCTTGTGGCAATGGTCCGCCAGCGCGCCGCGGATCACGTCGTCAAACATCGCCTCGCTCACGCCCATGGCCGCCAGCCCGGTGGGCAGGCCCAGGCGCGCGTTCATGTCGCGGATGGCGTCGGGAATGTCGCCCGCGCTACCCAAGCCCATGGCGTGGGCCATGCGCTCCAGGCGGCGCTCCTGGCGCACCGATTCGGCCTGCGCGTTGAAGCGCACCACGGCGGGCAGAAACATGGCGTTGAGCGTGCCGTGGTGCAGGCGCGGGTTCAGGCCGCCCAGGCTGTGGCTCAAGGAATGCACGGCTCCCAGGCCTTTCTGGAAGGCCATGGCGCCCTGCATGCTGGCGCTCATCATGGCCAGGCGGGCGTCGCGGTCCTGGCCGTTCTTGGTGGCGGCCTCGATGTGGTGCCAGCCGCGCTCCAGGCCGTCCAGGGCGATGCCGTCGGCCGGCGGGTTGAAGGCGGCGGACATGAAGGTCTCCATGCAGTGCGCGATGGCGTCCATGCCCGTGGCGGCCGTCAGCAGCGGCGGCAGGCCCAGCGTGAGGCCGGGGTCGCAGATGGCGGCCCGGGGCACCAGGTGCCAGGAGTGGAAGCCCAGCTTGCGGTGGTCGTCCACGATGAGGATGGCGCCGCGCGCCACCTCGCTGCCGGTGCCGCTGGTGGTGGGCACGGCGATCAGCGGCGCGGCCCGTTCGGTGATGCGCTGCGAGCCGCCCTCGATGGTGGCGTAGCGCGTGAGCGGCCCCTCGTGCGTGGCGGCGATGGCGATGCCCTTGGCGCAGTCGATGGCCGAGCCGCCGCCCACGGCGATCAGGCCGTCGCAGCCCTGGGCCCGGTACAGATCGGCGGCGGCGCGCACGGCGGCCTCGGTGGGGTTGGCGGGCGTCTGGTCGAACACCGTGACGCGCAGGCCGCCGGATGGGGACTGAAGGGCGTCCAGCGCCTGCTGCAGCACGCCGGCGGCCTTGACGCCGGGGTCCGTCACCACCAGGGGGCGCGTGATGCCGATGCGCTCGCATTCCTGCTGCAGCAGCCGCACGGCGCCGAATTCAAACTGGATCTGGGTGACGTAGTAGATGAAAGCCATGGTGTGCAGGGTGGGACAAGTGCAATTACGATCAGCCGCCACACTACAACCAGGAGACCGGCATGACCATGAAGCAAACCCTCATCGCGCTGGGGACGGGCGCCGCACTGGCGGCGGTCGCGGGCGCGCAGGCCCAGTGCCTCAGCGACGAGCAGGTGGGGGTGATGGCGTCGCACTATTCGGCCAAGACGCCGGCGCCCAACTTTCAGGCGCTGACGGACGAGGAGGGCGCTTGCTCGCGGGCCAAGTTCAATGTGCTGCTGGCGTCCAGCCTGGGCCAGGTGGTGGGCTACAAGGCCGGCCTCACCAATCCCGCAGTGCAAAAGCGCTTCCACACGGACAAGCCGGTGTGGGGCAAGCTCTATGAGGGCATGGTCCAGCCCGGCGGCTTCACCACGCCGGCGGCCTTTGGCGCGCGCCCGCTGTATGAGGCCGACCTGCTGGTGCGCGTGAAGGACGCGGCCATCAACCACGCGCGCACGCCCTACGAGGTGCTGCAGTCCGTCGACCAGGTGATTCCGTTCATCGAGCTGCCCGACCTCGTGGTGCAGGCGCCGCCGCAGCTCAACGGCCCGGGCGTGGGCGCAATCAACGTGGGCGCGCGCCTGGGCGTGGCGGGCCAGCCCGTCGCCGTGCCGGCCACGCGCGCCGAGCGCTACGCGCTGCTGGACGCGATGGAGCGCATGACCGTGCAGCTCACGGACCAGTCCGGCGCGCTGCTCGCCAGCGGCAAGGGCAGCGATATCCTCGGCCATCCGCTCCATGCCGTGGTCTGGCTGGCCCAGGCGCTTCAGAAGGAAGAGATCACCCTGCGGCCCGGCGACCTGGTCAGCCTGGGCTCGTTCTCGCCGCTGCTGCCGCCGCGCCCCGGCCTGAGCGTGACCGCCACCTACCAGGGCCTGCCTGGCGCGCAGCCGGTGCAGGTGCATTTCAAGTAAGCACAGGACCCCCAGCGTTGACGACGACCGATTCCGTTTCCCCTTCCTATGCGCACCATGCGCGGCTCACGCCGCAGATGCGCGGCGTCATCCACAGCATGGCGCGCGCCGGTCGCCCCCCGCTGCACACGTTGAGCCCCGCCGCGGCCCGCGCCGCCTATGAGCTGGGCGCGGGCGTGCTCGAGATCCCGAAGGCCGCGCTGCCCCGGGTCGAAGAGCTGCGCATTCCCGCGCGCGACGGCACGCTGCTGCCCGCGCGCCTGTACGCGCCCAGCACCGGCGCGGCGCTGCCGCTGCTGCTGTACCTGCACGGCGGCGGCTTCACCATCGGCAGCGTGGCCACGCACGACGTGCTGTGCCGCGAGCTGGCGCGGCTGGCGGGCTGCATGGTGGTGTCGCTGGACTACCGGCTCGCGCCCGAGCACCCGTTCCCTACCGCCAGCAACGACGCCTGGGACGCGCTGGCCTGGGTGGCGCGGCAGGCTGCCGCGCTGGGCGCCGACCCCGCGCGCCTGGCCGTGGGCGGCGACAGCGCGGGCGGCACGCTGGCGGCCGTCAATGCCCTCCTGGCGCGTGATGCCGGCCTGCCGCTGGCGCTGCAGCTCTTGATCTACCCCGGCACCACGGCGCACCAGGACACGCCGTCGCACACCGAGTTCGCCCACGGCCTGGTGCTGGAGCGCGCGGCCATCGGCTGGTTCTTCGACCAGTACATCCCCAGCCGCGCCGAGCGCGAGGACTGGCGCTTCGCCCCGCTGCTGGCGCCCGACGCGGAGGGCGTGGCGCCTGCCTGGATCGGCCTGGCCGAATGCGACCCGCTGGTGGACGAGGGCGTGGAATACGCCGACAAGCTGCGCGCCGCCGGCGTGGCCGTCGACCTGGAGATCTACCGCGGCGTCACGCACGAATTCATCAAGATGGGCCGCGCCATTCCCGAGGCGCGCCAGGCCCATCAGGACGCCGCGCGCGCCCTGCGCACCGCCTTCCAAACCGATTGAGACGCCCCATGCAACGCCAAGACTTCCGCTGCTTTCACCGCCTGCGCGTGCGCTGGTCGGAGGTGGACATCCAGAAGATCGTCTTCAATGCCCACTACCTCACCTATGCCGACTGCGCCATGACCGAGTACTGGCGCGCGCTGGCCCTGCCGTACGAGGCCGGCATGCAGGCCCTGGGCGGCGAGGTGTACCTCAAGAAGGCCAGCGTGGAATACCACGCCTCGGCCCGGCTCGATGACCTGCTGGACGTGGGCATGCGCTGCGCCCGCGTGGGCACCACCTCCATGGTGTTCGAGGCCGGCATGTTCGTGGGAGACCGGCTGCTGGTCGCCGTGGAGCTGGTCTATGTGTTCGCCGACCCGGCCACGCAGACCAAGCGCGCCGTGCCGCCGGCGCTGCGCGCCATGATCGAGCACTTCGAGGCCGGCGGCGAGGTGGTAGAGCTGCGCGTGGGCGACTGGGCCACGCTGGGCAGCGACGCCACGGCGCTGCGCACGGCGGTGTTCGTGCAGGAGCAGGGCATCGACCCGGCGCTGGAGCTGGACGCGCTGGACGCCACGGCCGTGCATGCCGTCGTCTGCAACCGCCTGGGCCAGGCCGTGGCCACGGGCCGGCTGTTGCAGAGCGCGCCGGGCGAGGCACGCATAGGCCGCATGGCGGTGGACCGTGTGCTGCGCGGCCAGCGCTGGGGCCGCATGGTGCTGGATGCGCTGGTGCAGGCCGCGCGGGCGCGGGGCGACGCGCAGGTCACGCTGCACGCGCAGTGCAGCGCCGAGAGCTTCTACCGCCGCGCGGGCTTCGAGGTCCTGGGCGAGCCGTACGAGGAGGCGGGCATCGCCCACATCACCATGCGGCGCATGCTGCAGGTTTAATTGCTATGCATTTTATAGCTAATTGCACTTGATGGATAAGCGAAAAAGACGATTTTTATCGTGAATCGCTTCCCGGCTGCGCGCCGGGCCGCGGTCAGTACTGCAGCCGCTCGGGACGCACCTCTTGCAGGATGGTGGTGGCGATCTCTTCGATGCTCTTGGTGGTGGTGGACAGCCAGCGGATCCCCGAGCGGCGCATCATGGCCTCGGCCTCGGCCACTTCCTGGCGGCAGTTCATCAGGTCCGCGTACTTGGAGCCGGGCCGGCGTTCATTGCGGATCTGCGACAGCCGCTGCGGGTCGATGGTCAGCCCGAAGATCTTCCGGCCGTGCGGCACCAGGGCGGGGGGCAGCTGGCGGCGCTCGAAGTCCTCGGGGATCAGCGGGTAGTTGGCCACCTTCAGGCCGCACTGCATGGCCAGGTACAGGCTGGTGGGCGTCTTGCCGCTGCGCGAGACGCCGATCAGGATCACGTCCGCCCCCGTCAGGTCGCGGTGGCTCTGGCCGTCGTCGTGGTCCAGGCTGAAGTTGATGGCCTCGATGCGGTCGCTGTACTCCTTGGACAGGCTGATGTCCGAGAAGCGCCCCACGCGGTGGTGCGACTTGATGCCCAGCTCCGCCTCCAGCGGGCGGATGAAGGTGCCGAACATGTCCAGCAGCATGCCCTTGCAGCCCTCCTCGATGATGCGAAGCACGCTCATGTTCACCAGCGTGGTGAACACGATGGGCTTGCGCCCCTCGACCTCCGCCGTGTGGTTGATCTGCCGCACCACCTGGTGGGCCTTGTCCTCGGTGTCGATGAAGGGCAGGCGGACGTGGCGCGGACGCACGTCGAACTGGGCCAGGATGGCGTTGCCGAAGGTCTCGGCCGTGATGCCGGTGCCGTCGGAGATGTAGAACGCGGTGCGCGTGTGCGTTGCAAGCATGGAGAAAGAGGGCCGGGACACGGTCTGAAGAAACAGGGGGACGGCGCGTGCGGGTGCGCCGCCGGCGCACGGCGCCATGCACGCCTACAATGGCACCCATTATTCCCAAATTCTTCACCATGCAGCGCGCCGGCCCACAACCACAACAGCAAAGCCGAGGCCGCGGCATGGGTGCTTGCCTGCCACCTTCTGGCATCGACGCAGGCGCAGACCCGGTTTTAACTTCTGGAGCTTTCCCATGTCTGCACGTTTCGACGCGACCGCCCTGGTCGTACCGTTTGAAAACCTGAGAATGAGCGACGTCGAGGTCGTTGGCGGCAAAAACGCCTCCCTCGGCGAGATGATCTCCCAGCTGCCCGAAGGGGTGCGCGTGCCCACGGGCTTCGCCACCACGGCGCACGCGTTCCGCGAGTTCCTCCAGTACGAGGGCCTGGCGGACCGCATCAGCCAGCGCCTGGCCACCCTGGACACCGAAGATGTGCGCGCGCTGGCCGAGGCCGGCGCCCAGATCCGTGGCTGGGTGGAAGCCCAGCCGTTCCCGGCCGATCTGGAAAAGGCCGTGCGCGAGGCCTTCGCCGCACTGTCGGCGGGCAACGACAAGGCCAGCTTCGCCGTGCGCTCGTCCGCCACGGCCGAGGACCTGCCCGACGCCTCGTTCGCCGGCCAGCAGGAGACCTTCCTGAACGTGGTGGGCATCGAGGACGTGCTGCACAAGATGAAGGAAGTGTTCGCGTCGCTGTACAACGACCGCGCCATCTCCTACCGCGTGCACAAGGGCTTCGCGCATGACGTGGTGGCCCTGTCGGCCGGCGTGCAGCGCATGGTGCGCTCCGACCTGGGCGCGGCCGGCGTGATGTTCACCATCGATACCGAGTCCGGTTTTGAAGAAGTGGTGTTTATCACCTCGAGCTACGGCCTGGGCGAGACCGTGGTGCAGGGCGCCGTGAACCCCGACGAGTTCTACGTGCACAAGCCCATGCTGAAGGCCGGCAACAAGGCCGTGATCCGCCGCAATCTGGGCAGCAAGCTGATCCAGATGGTGTTCTCCTCGCCCGAAGAAAAGCAGGCCACCGGCAAGCTGGTGAAGACCACCGAGGTGGCGACCGAGCTGCGCAACCGCTATTCGCTGACCGATGCCGACGTGGAGCAACTGGCCCACTACGCGCTGGTGATCGAACAGCACTACGGCCGTCCCATGGACATCGAGTGGGGCAAGGACGGCACGGACGGCCAGCTGTACATCCTGCAGGCACGTCCCGAGACGGTGAAGAGCCAGTCCAAGGGCCAGGCCGAACAGCGCTTCAAGCTGAAGGGCCACGGCACCGTGCTGGCCGAAGGCCGCGCCATCGGCCAGAAGATCGGCACCGGCCCGGTGCGCCTGGTGCACAACATCAGCGAGATGGACAAGGTCCAGCCCGGCGACGTGCTCGTGACCGACATGACCGACCCCAACTGGGAGCCGGTGATGAAGCGCGCCAGCGCCATCGTCACCAACCGCGGCGGGCGCACCTGCCACGCGGCCATCATTGCGCGCGAGCTGGGAATTCCGGCCGTGGTGGGCTGCGGCCATGCCACCGACCTGCTCAAGGACGGCACCCTGGTCACCGTGAGCTGCGCTGAGGGCGACACGGGCAAGATCTATGACGGCCTGCTGGAGACCGAGGTGACCGAGGTGCAGCGCGGCGAGATGCCAGCCATCGACGTCAAGATCATGATGAATGTGGGCAACCCGCAGCTCGCCTTCGACTTCGCCCAGCTGCCCAACGAGGGCGTGGGCCTGGCGCGCCTGGAATTCATCATCAACAACAACATCGGCGTGCACCCCAAGGCCATCCTGGACTACCCGAACGTCGATGCCGACCTGAAGAAGGCGGTCGAGTCCGTGGCGCGTGGCCATGCCTCGCCGCGTGCCTTCTACGTGGACAAGGTGGCCGAAGGCGTGGCCACCATTGCCGCGGCCTTCTGGCCCAAGCCGGTGATCGTGCGCCTGTCGGACTTCAAGTCCAATGAGTACCGCAAGCTCATCGGCGGCAGCCGCTACGAGCCCGAGGAAGAGAACCCCATGCTGGGTTTCCGCGGCGCGGCGCGCTACATCAGCGAAGACTTCGGCGAGGCCTTCGCCATGGAGTGCGAGGCGCTCAAGCGCGTGCGCAACGACATGGGGCTGACCAATGTGCAGGTGATGGTGCCGTTCGTGCGCACCCTGGGCCAGGCCGACCGCGTGACCCAGCTGCTGGCGGCGCACGGCCTGAAGCGCGGTGAGAACGCGCTCAAGGTCATCATGATGTGCGAGGTGCCGAGCAATGCCATCCTGGCCGAGCGCTTCCTGGAGTTTTTCGACGGTTTCTCCATCGGCTCCAACGACCTGACCCAGCTCACCCTGGGCCTGGACCGCGATTCGGGCCTGGAGCTGCTGGCCCAGGACTTCGACGAGCGCGATCCCGCCGTGGAAACCCTGATCCACCAGGCCATCAAGGCCTGCCGCGCGCAGGGCAAGTACATCGGCATCTGCGGTCAGGGGCCCAGCGACCATCCCGACTTTGCGCAGTGGCTGGCGAAGGAGGGCATTTCCTCCATCTCGCTGAACCCTGACAGCGTGATCGGCACCTGGCAGCAACTGGCCGGCTGACGGCCACCTCGCCGCACGCCATGCCCTACCGCAGGACACTGACGCACGACGAGCATGCGGGGGCCCCTTTCGCCCCCGACCTGCACGATGCGCGTCACCTGTGGCTCAAGGCGGGGCTGCTGTGCGTGTGGGTGCTGGTGTCCTTCGTGGCCTGCTACTTCGCGCGCGACCTGCAGTTCCAGGTGGGGCAATGGCCGCTGAGCTACTGGATCGCCTCCCAAGGGGCAGTCCTGATGTTCATCGTCCTGGTCTGCGTTTACTGTGCCGCGATGAGCTATTTCGAGCGGCAAGACATGGCGGCCCAGCACGATGCCGCCAACGCCCCACCCCATGACTGAGCGCGGGGCAGGGCGCGCCTACCTGGCGCGCCTGAACCGCATCATGGCGCTGTACATAGCGGGTCTGCTGGGCTTCGTGGGCCTGATGGCCTGGGCCGAGCAGCGCGGCCTGTCGCGGCAGTGGATCGGCCCGATCTTCCTGTTCCTGACGGTGATGGCCTATGCGGCCATCGGCGTCTACGGGCGCACCTCGGATCCGGACGAGTACTACGTCGCGGGCCGCCGCATTCCCCCCTTCTACAACGGCATGGCCGCCGCGGCGGACTGGATGAGCGCGGCCTCGTTCATCAGCCTCTCGGGCGCGCTGTACCTGCAGGGCTTCTCGGGTACGCCCGGCCAGCCCGGCGGCCTGGCCTATCTGCTGGGCTGGACGGGCGGCTTCGTGCTCGTGGCCATGCTGATCGCACCGCACCTGCGGGCGATGAACCTCTACACCATTCCCGATTTCTTCCAGGTGCGCTTTGGCGGGCGCTGGCCGCGCATCATCGCCGCGCTGTCGGCCGTGCTGTGTTCGTTCACCTACGTGGTGGCGCAGATCTACGGCGTGGGGCTGATCGCATCGCGCCTCACGGGGGTGCAGTTCGAGATCGGCATCATGCTGGGCCTGGGCGGCGTGCTGCTGTGCTCCTTCCTGGGTGGCATGCGCGCCATCACCTGGACGCAGGTGGCGCAGTACGTGGTGATCCTGCTGGCGTTCCTGATCCCGGTGTCCTGGCTGGCCTACAAGCAGCTCGGCAATCCCGTGGCGCCGGCCGTGGCCGGGGCGCAGATCGGCAAGATCGCGGAGCTGGAGGAGGGGCTGCTGGCCTCCGATGCCGAGCGCGAGGTCGTGGCCGCCTACCTGCACCGCGCGCGTGACTTCGAGGCTCGGCTTGAGGATGTTCCAGCGGCGCTGGCGCGCGAGCGCGAGGCGGCACGCGAGCGCGTTCAGCGCCTGCGCGCGCAGAACGCCGACGTGGGCCTGATCGTCGCGGCCAGCCGCGACCTGGCCGCCATGCCGCGCGACGAGGCGGCCGCGCGCGAGCGCTGGACGCGGGAGATGCAGGGCAACTACGAGCATGCCAGGGCGCTCGGCGGGCTGCCGCGCCACAGCCAGGCCTTCGCGGGCGATCCGCGGGGCACGGCGCAGGAGCAGCAGGATTTCGACCACGCGCGGCGCAACTTCCTCGCGCTGATGTTCTGCCTCATGGTGGGCACGGCGGGCCTGCCGCATTTGCTCACGCGCTATTACACCGCGCCATCGGTGGCGGGCGCGCGTACCTCGGTGGCGTGGTCGCTGTTCTTCATCGCCCTGCTGTACCTGAGCGCGCCGGCGCTGGCGGTGCTGGTGAAGTTCGAGGTCATGAACAATCTCGTGGGCAGCAGCTTCGACCAGCTGCCCAACTGGATGGCGCAATGGGCGCGCGTGGATGCGTCGCTGTTGTCGGTGGAGGACGTGAATGGCGACGGCGTCGTGCAGTTCGGCGAAATCCACTTCGGCGCCGACCTGATCGTGCTGGCCACGCCCGAGATCGGCGGCCTGCCGTACGTGATCTCGGGCCTGGTGGCCGCGGGCGGGCTAGCCTCGGCGCTGTCCACCGCCGACGGCCTGCTGCTCACCATCAGCAACGCGCTGGTGCGCGACCTGTACTTCCAGGAGACGCGGCGCAAGGCATCGTCCGAGCAGCGCGTGATCCTCACCAAGTTCACGCTGCTCACGGTGGCCCTGTCGGCGGCCTTCGTGGCGGCGCTCAAGCCCTCGGAGATTCTGCCCATGGTCTCGGCATCGTTCTCGATCGCCGCATCGGCCTTCGTGCCGGCCATGGTGCTGGGCATCTTCTGGCGCGGGACCACGCGGCAAGGGGCTGTGGCCGGCATGCTGGCGGGCCTGCTGGTCACCATGTACTACCTGCTCGCACAGGTGGATGGCGTGCGCGAACTGGTGCCCCGCATGCTGCTCGTGGATGGGCTCTGGTTTGGCATCCATCCGATATCGGCGGGCGTGTTCGGCGTGCCGGCCGGGCTGGCCGTGGCCTGGGTGGTGAGCCTGGCCACGCGGCCCGCGAAGGTGCGGCCGGTGGTGGCGGATGGCCTTTGATGGCTGCGGGGAACATCTGGATTGTCCTCATTCACAAATGGACACATCCATGCGAGGCTGAAACCCATGCGGCGCCACGGCGCCGCTCCGATGTACTGCGAAGCAAGGGGGCTTCATGATTCTTGTCAAGACACTGGCCGGGCAGCAGGCGCTCAAGGAGCGCCAGGGCGTGCTCTCGCCGCGCCAGCGTTCGGCCTTCATCCTGTTCGACGGCAAGCGCACGCTGCAACAGGTGCTTGCGGCCACGGCGGCCATGGGAATCACGCAGGACGATGTGCAGCTCATGATTGAGCAGGGGCTGCTGGAGGATGCCCATGGAGCGCCGCTGGCGGGCGACGCGATGCTGCTGTTCGGGGCGCCGGCCGAGGCGCCTGTCCAGGTGGCGGGCGAGGGCAGCGGCCGTTCGCCGCGCGAGCGCTACCAGGCGGCCTATCCGATTGCCACCGAGCTCACCGCCGGCCTGGGCCTGCGGGGGTTCCGCCTGAACCTGGCCGTGGAGGGCACCACCGGCTTCGAGGAACTGGCGGCGCTGGCCCCGAAGATCCGCGAGGCCGTGGGCGACCCAAAGTACACGCGGCTGGAGCAGGCGCTGTTTGCCTGACGCGCGGGTGGTCGCCACGGCGGCGGCGCGTGGATGCGCAAAAAAGGGAACGTGGCAGGCCGCGTTCCCTTTCTTTTTGGATGCGCCCCGGTGGGGCGCCGGCGCCGATCAGACGCGCTTGCGGTACTCGCCCGTGCGGGTGTCGATTTCGATCTTGTCGCCCTGGCCCACGAACAGGGGCACGGCCACTTCGAAGCCGGTGGCAATCTTGGCGGGCTTGAGCACCTTGCCGGACGTGTCGCCCTTGACGGCGGGTTCGGTCCAGGTGATTTCGCGCTCCACGCTGGTGGGCAGTTCCACCGAGATGGCCTTGCCGTCGTAGAACACCACTTCCACGGCCATGCCGTCTTCCAGGTAGTTCAGCGCGTCGCCCATGTTCTCGGCTTCGACTTCGTACTGGTTGTACTCGGAGTCCATGCACACGTACATCGGATCGGCGAAGTAGGAGTAGGTGCAGTCCTTCTTGTCCAGGATCACGTTGTCGATCTTGTCGTCGGCCTTGAAGACCACTTCCGTGCCCATGTTGTTGAGCAGGGCCTTGAGCTTCATGCGCACGGTGGCGGCGCCGCGGCCGCCGCGGGCGTATTCGGTCTTCAGGACGATCATCGGGTCCTTGCCCTGCATGATCACGTTGCCGGCGCGGATTTCTTGAGCGATTTTCATGGCTTGCTTGCGAAGAAAGGTTGGGCCGCTCCACAGGTCGGGGCGGGTGGGCGTGGCCGCGGCGGGCTGCCTTCCACCCCGGCGCATGTTCCGCGGCGGGGGCGCCGGCTGGGCACGGGATGTGCTGCCTAGGTATGGCGCAAAACAGGGGATTCTAGCTTTTCTCCGCGACAAACCCTAGCAGTAAGGTCAATAAGTCGTCTTGCTCCAGCAGACGGGCGCGCGCCTCGGCCGCGCAGGCGCGCCACTCGGCCAGCGTGGCGGCGTCCAGCGGCGGCAGTGCATCCGCCGTTTCCAGCCCGTTCCACAGCGCGTGAAAGCGCCGCAGCGACGCCGGGGCGCGCAGCCAGTCCAGAAAGGCCAGGAGCTTGGCGTGGTGCGCATCGTCGTGCTGTGGGTAGATCTGCCACACGAAGGGCTGGCCGGCCCACAGCGCGCGTACCAGCGAGTCCTCGCCGCGCACGAAATTCAGGTCGCAGGCCCAGAGCATGTCGTCGAAGGCCGGCTGCGGACAGGGCTGCAGGTATGAAATAGATAGCGCCTCGCGCTTGTGTGGCGGGCGTTGCAGCCTATTTTCATGCGGAAAATGGGCTTCCCAGGCCTGCACGGCTGCCGTGGCCCGCCCCGGCGTGACCAGCAGCCGCGCATCGGCGCGGGGCTGCAGCTGCGCCAGCAGCAGGGGCAGGGCGGGGGGCTCGTAGCAAAACAGCGAGACGGCCAGGTCGTCCGCCGCGATGCCGTGGCGCGCGCGCCAGGCGCTGCGGTCGAACGCCGCCTGGCGGGCCGCCAGGCCGGGCTCGCGCAGCAGGCCGCCCGTGCGCGCGGTGAAGCCGGGGTAGAAGAACCAGCGCGTCAGGCCCGCGCCGGGGCCGCTCATGATGGGCGAGGGCAGGCGGTGGCAGCGCTCCACATAGTCCTCGGCCGACAGGTACTCCAGGTTGATCCACAAGGGTCTTGTGCCTTTTGCGCCCGTGGAATGGGCGATGGCAGCTATGAATTGCGGAGCAATCTCGCAGCCGAAGGCCTCCACCACCACGTCGCCCGGCCCGTCCTGCGGGGCATGGCTGGGCCAGGGCAGCACCTGCACGCCGGGTGCGCCCTGCGGCGCCATCCAGGCCAGGGCGCTGGCGTCGTCCACCCACAGGCGCACGGCGTGGCCGCGGCTGCCCAAGTCGGCGGCCAGGCGCCAGCACACGCCGATGTCGCCGTAGTTGTCGATCACCTGGCAGAAGATGTCCCAGCGCAGGCTCATGGCGCGGCCTCCGGGGCGCCCGCGCGCAGGTGGTCCACCAGCAGCCGGGCCACGCTGGACAGGGATTCTTCCGAACGCACGCACAGCGACAGCCGCCGCCGCGCCCAGGGCTCGGCCAGCGCGATGGCGCGGATCGCCAGCGTGCCGCGGTAGATCTGCGCGCTGCCGCGCGGCATCACGCCCACGCCCAGGCCGGCGGAGACCATCAGGCACAGCGCGTCGTAGCTGGTGACCTGGATGCGCAGCTTGAGCGGCATCTCCAGCTCGGCCGCTGCGCGCGTGAGCAGGTTGTTGATGGCGCTGCCCGGGTGCATGCCCACGAAGTCGCAGGGCAGGGCGTCCTGCAGCCGCACGCGCTGCCTGCGCGCCAGCGCGTGGCCGGCGGGCACGATCAGCACCAGCTCGTCCTCGCGGTAGGGCAGCAGCGTCACGCGCTCGCCGTAGCTGCCGTGGTTCAGGATGCCCACGTCGGCCGCGTTCTCGGCCACCGAATGGGCCACGGCGCTGCTGATCTGCTCCTGCAGCTGGACATGCACCTGCGGGTGCGCGGCCATGAAGCGCTGCAGCTCGCCGGGCAGGAACTGCGTGATGGTCGAGATGTTGGCCACCACGCGCACATGGCCGCGCACGCCGGCGCCGTAGTCGCGCATCTGCGTGGCGATGCAGTCCAGGTCGTTGAGCACGCCGCGCGCCAGGTGCGCCAGCGCGTAGGCGGCGGCCGTGGGCTCGGTGCCGCGGTTGCTGCGCGTGAACAGCTCCACGCGCAGCACGTCCTCCAGTTCCGCCAGGCGGCGGCTGGCGGCCGAGGGGGCGATGTGTTCGCGCGCGGCCGCGCGGGCGATGGCGTTTTCCTCCATCACCGCGACGAACAGGCGCAGGGAGACCGGGTCGAGCTTCATGGTCGGCGATGGTACTGCGGCGGCGCGCTGGCCATGCCGGTTTGCGATGGCAGCGTCGTGCTTGAGCGTTTTGCGCACGCGGCGGGGCGGCCCATCATGCGCGGCTGGATTTCAGGAGACATAGGACGACCATGCAAGACAGCATTGCAGCCAACGCCCCCGCCGCCACACCCTCCGCCCTGGCGGGCGTGCGCGTGATCGAGATGGGCCAGCTCATCGCCGGGCCGTTCTGCGGCAAGACGCTGGGCGAGTTCGGCGCCGACGTGGTCAAGATCGAGGCCGTCGGGGCCGGCGACCCGCTGCGCAACTGGCGGCTCATCAAGGAAGGCACCTCGGTCTGGTGGCAGGTGCAGTCGCGCAACAAGAAGTCGGTGGCGCTGGACCTGCGCCAGGCCGAAGGGCAGGCCATTGCCCGCCAGTTGATCGCCGAGGCCGATGTGCTCATCGAGAACTTCCGCCCCGGCACGCTGGAAGGCTGGGGCATGTCGCCCGACGAGCTGCATGCGCTCAACCCCGGCCTGGTCATCCTGCGCATCTCGGGCTACGGCCAGACCGGGCCGTACCGCGACCTGCCGGGCTTCGGCGTGATCGGCGAGGCCATGGGCGGCCTGCGCCACCTCACGGCCGAGCCGGGCCGCGTGCCGGTGCGCGTGGGCGTGTCCATCGGCGACACGCTGGCCGCGCTGCACGGCGCCATCGGCGTGATGATGGCGCTGTACCACCGCAAGGTGAACGGCGGGGCGGGCCAGGTGATCGACGTGGCGCTGCACGAGGCCGTGTTCAACGTGATGGAAAGCCTGGTCCCCGAGTACAGCGCCTTCGGCGCCGTGCGCGAGGCCGCCGGCAGCGCGCTGCCGGGCATCGCGCCCAGCAACGCCTACCCCTGCCAGGACGGCTGGGTGCTGGTGGCCGGCAATGGCGACAGCATCTTCAAGCGCCTGATGGCCGCCATCGGCCGCCAGGACCTGGCCGACGCCCCCGACCTGGCCGACAACGCCGGCCGCGTGGCGCGCGTGGCCGAGATCGACGCCGCCATTGGCGCCTGGACCGGCGGGCGCACCGTGGCCCAGGTCATGGACCTGCTGGGCGCCGCGCGCGTGCCCGCGGGCAAGGTCTACACGGCCAAGGACATCGCGGAGGACCCGCACTACCAGGCGCGCGGCATGCTGCTGAACCAGCCCACGCGGGACGGCTACAGCGTCACGGTGCCGGGCATCGTACCCAAGCTGTCGGGCACGCCGGGCACGGTGCGCACCAGCGCGCCGCGCCTGGGCGACGACACCGATGCCGTGCTGGCCGAGGCGGGCCTCACGGCGGAACAGATCGCGCTGCTGCGCAGCAAGGGAGTCATTCAATGAACACCGTGTGGAACGGCGCGGGCCGCCGCATCGTGCTGTGCGACGTGGGCCTGCGCGACGGCCTGCAGATGGAAGCGCAGTTCGTGCCCACCGAGGACAAGATCGCGCTGGTGAACGCTTTGGCGGCGGCGGGCCTGCCAAAGATCGAGGTGACCTCGTTCACCTCGCCCACGGCGATCCCGGCGCTGCGCGACGCCGAGGTGGTGATGCGCGAGATCGAGCGCCGCCCCGGCGTGACCTACACCGCGCTGGTGCCCAACGCGCGCGGCGCCGAGCGTGCCATCGAGTCGCGCACCGACGAGCTGAACCTGGTCATGTCGGTGAGCGAAACGCACAACCTGGCCAACCTGCGCATGACGCGCGCCCAGTCGTTCGCCGCGCTGGCCCAGGTGGTGGCCATGGCGCGGGACGCGCAGGTGCCGGTGAATGTGTCGCTGTCGTGCGTGTTCGGCTGCCCCATGGAGGGCGACGTGGCCCTGGACGCGGTTTGGGGCTGGGTGCAGCGCTTTGCCGACCTGGGCGTGGCGGGCATCACGCTGTGCGACACCACGGGCATGGCCTTTCCCACGCAAGTGGCGCAGGTGGTGGCGGCCGCGCGCGCGCGCTGGCCGGCCATGGCCTTCACGCTGCACTTTCACAACACGCGCGGCATGGGCCTGGCCAATGTGCTGGCGGCCATCGACGCGGGGGCGGACCGGCTGGACGCATCGCTGGGCGGCCTGGGCGGCTGCCCCTACGCGCCCGGCGCATCGGGCAACGTGTGCACCGAAGAAGTGGTGCACGCCCTGCAGCTCATGGGCTACGACACGGGCATCGACCTGCCCGCGCTGCTGGCCGTGGCGCGTCGCCTGCCGGGGCTGATCGGCCATGAGATTCCGGGCCAGATCGCCAAGGCCGGCCAGCGGCTGGACCTGCACCCCGTGCCGGCGGACTTCGCCGCCATCCGCGAGCGCGCGCTGGCGCGTGCCGCGGCCTGAACCCCTTTTCTTTTTCTATAACGAGGAGACCACGATGACGATGAACCGCAAGCAATTCACCACCCTGGCGCTGGCCGCGCTGGCGCTTTCCACGTCCACGGCCTGGGCGCAGGGCGCGTACCCCGCCAAGACCGTGACCTTCGTCGTGCCGGCGGCGGCCGGCGGCACGACCGATATCTCGGCACGCATGGTGGCGCAGGCGCTGGCGCCCGTGCTGGGCCAGTCGGTGGTGGTGGACAACAAGGGCGGCGGCAACGGCAACATTGCTGCGGCCATCGTCAAGCGCGCCGAGCCCGACGGCTACACGCTGTTCATGCAGTACTCGGGCTTTCACGTCATCTCGCCGCACCTGACCAAGGTGCCGCAGTGGGAGCAAAAGGACTTCCAGCCCGTCGCCAACGTGGTCTCGGCCCCGCAGATCATCGTGGTGCGCGACGGCCTGCCCGTGAAGACGCTGGCCGATCTGGTCGCCTACGCCAAGGCCAACCCCGGCAAGCTCAACTACGCCTCGTCGGGCAACGGCTCGCTGCAGCACGTGACCGGCGCCATGCTGGAGCAGCAGGGCGGCATCAAGATGGTGCACGTGCCCTACAAGGGCACGGGTCCCGCGCTGCAGGACCTGCTGGGCGGCCAGGTGGACCTGACCTTCGGTACCGCGCCGCCGTTCATGCCCCACATCCAGTCCGGCAAGCTGCGCGTGCTGGCCGTCACGGGCAAGGAGCGCCTGAGCAGTCTGCCCGACGCGCCCACCACGGCCGAGGCCGGCTATCCCGGCGTGAACGCCACCTCGTGGTTCGCGCTGTTCGCGCCCGCCGCCGTGCCCAAGCCGGTCATCGACAAGCTGGCCGCCGACCTGAAGAAGGTGGTGGAAGACCCGGCCTTCCGCAAGAAGGCGCAGGAGCAGGGCGCCGCGGCCGACTACCTGGGCCCCCAACAACTGGGCGAGCGCGTGAAGGCCGACCTGGCCAACTGGGCCGGCGTGGTCAAGAGCTCGAAGATCGAGGCGGAATAACCCCCGCCCCGCCCGCGCGGGGCCGGCCGCCCCGCGCGGCGGCCGCTTCCCCTACACTCTGCGCCCTTTGAGACCAAGGCGGCACCCGGCCGCCGCGCGGCGCGTTCATGACCTCTTCCCACGATCTGCCTTACCTGCGGGCCTACGCGCCCGCGCTGCAGGCCCAGGCGCAGGCCCTGCTGGCGCAGGACAGGCTGGGTGCGCTGCTGCAGCGCAAGTACACCGAGGCGCATGCCGTGCGCAGCGACCGGGCGCTGTACGACTACACCCAGGCGCTGAAGGCGCGCCACCTGCGCAACGCGGGCACGGTCAACAAGGTGCTGTTCGACAGCAAGATTCACGTGGTGCGCCACGCGCTGGGGCTGCACACCCACCTGGCGCGCGTGCAGGGCGGCCGGCTGGCGGCGCGGCACGAGATCCGCGTGGCCTCGCTGTTCAAGCAGGGGCCCGACGAATTCCTGCGCATGATCGTCGTGCACGAACTCGCGCACCTGCGCGAGAAGGACCACGGCAAGGCCTTCTACCAACTGTGCACGCACATGGAGCCGCAGTACCACCAGTACGAGTTCGACCTGCGCCTGTACCTCACGCACCTGGATGCGGGCGGTGCGCAGTTGTGGTAGTTTGCTATTAAAACAATAGCTATTTGCGCTTGATGGGTAAGCGCTAGAGGCTGTTTTGGTTTGAAATTCAGGCCGCCGGCAGCGCCGCGCAGCACCGCGCGGGCAGGCCTAGCCAGCGGTCGGCGGCGGCCTGCAGCGCGGCCAGTTGCCCGGTGGTGTACAGCTCCACCGGCCCCGGCGCGGCGGGCTGGCCGTCTGGCGCCTGCTCGGGCGCCAGCGTGCCGGCCTGGGTGAGGATGCGGCGCGTCTGCCGCGCCACGGCGGCGCCGGTGTCGATGAGCTGCACGTCCGGCCCCACCAGCGCGCGCAGCAGGTCCTTGGCAAACACATAGTGCGTGCAACCCAGCACCAGCGTGTCGATGTCGCCGGTTTTCAGGCCAAAACTGCCCAAAGCGCCCGTGTACTGGGCGCAAAGCGCTCTTATTTTTTCCATCGATGCGGTGGCGGGCAGGGGCTCTTCGGTGCTCTGCTCAATGGCGCGGGCCAGGCCGTCGCAGGGCTGCACCGCAAAGTGCGTGCGCGCCGAATGCTCGCCCTGCAGGCGCGCAAAGCGGGCGCTGCTCACCGTGCCGCGCGTGGCCAGCACGCCCACATGGTGCGTCTGGCTGCGCGCGGCGGCGGGCTTGAGCGCGGGCTCCACACCGATCACGGGCAGGTCGGGCATGGCGGCGCGCAACTGCTCCACCGCGGCCGCCGTGGCCGTGTTGCAGGCCACCACCAGGGCCTTGATGCCGTGGCGCTGGCGCAGAAAGTCGGCAATCGCCAGCGTGCGCCGCTGCACGAAGGCATCGCCCTTCGCATCGCCGTAGGGCGCGTTGCCGCTGTCGGCCAGGTACACGAAATGCTCGTGCGGCAGCTCGTGGCGCAGGGCCTGCAGCACGCTCAGGCCGCCAATGCCGCTGTCGAACACACCAATGGGCCGAGCGGCGGGGGACGATGTCATGGGATGGGTAGGCAAGAAGCGGGTGGATGCGCGGGGCGCCGCGAGGAGGGGCGGCGCGGGCGAAAGCGGTGAGTATGCCTGCGCGGTGCGTTGGCTGCTGCTGCGGGGTGCAGCTTTTCACGGGCGGCGGTCTTGGTGGCTGGGTTCGCTTTGCTGCGGAGTTGTTTCTGGCTGGAGTCGACCCATTGCGGTCTTTCAAGATAGATCGCAGAAGGTGTCAGTCAGGGCGGCGTCAGCGCGGCACGGTTACATTTCTTGGAAGTCAGTTTTGGGAAAGAGGGCCAACGGCGAAAAGCCATTGCCCAGACTTTGGACTGTTCAATTCAGACCGCAGGCGGCAGATATGGCCTGCGGTTTTGTGTGTTCGACATTACGTTAGTCCCACAGCAATTACTCTCGCAATCTTCGCATCATGCAAACTCTCTCAGCCTACCTGCTTGAAAGTTCGTCCCTCAACGCAGAACAACTCTCTACCCGCTTTGCCTCGGTCAGCGCAGAGTTTTCTGCCTGGCTGAAAAATAAGGGTGCCCATGACACAGATGCTTCATCTGGTGAGTTTCAATCACTGACGAAAGACGGGAGCGGTAGCTTTAATCGCGTGAAGATCGAAGGTCTTTCCGGAAGGATGGAGAGTGTCAAGCTTGAAGAGTTCACAAGGGCAGGGCAGATTTTCACCACGCAGTTGACAGCTATCGCATCACAAGATCGGCTTCGTATTCACTGCACACTCGCAGTTGCCAATGCAGCGACTGTGGTTGCGCCGATGCCAGTGGATCCGCGATGCCCATCCATCCTGCGGACGTTCCTTTCCTCTTCGAACGACTGGCATCTCAACGGGTGGCCTGTTAGTTCAGGTAAACCAATGCCCCGGAGCGGTACGGCGGGAGGCGTCACGCTTGCAAGCCAGATCAGGGACACGGCCAGAAGTCTCCCTTTCGTTGTAGTTTCTGAGATTGAGGGCGAACAACTATGGCCCAACTTGTCCAACAAACTTGCATTTGACCTCGCTGGACTGGCACAGGTCGTCACGATTGACGACGACGCCACGTGGGCTCTCTCCGACGAAGTGGGGAAACTTCATTCATGCTACCGAGGCGCCGTCAGACTTTATTGGCCACCGCGCAAGCGTGCTGACGATTCGCTTCACCTCAACAGTACTGTCTGGACAGCCTCTGAGCTGATTTCGAATGATCAAGACGGCAAAGGGCTGAGTCGATTGAGAGCAGCGCTACGCAGTAGGCTCATGGCAACGGCTGCATTGTCTATTCCCTTTCCGTCAGCTGCGCGTGAGATCGAAGGGGAAGTCTCCCGCCTGCGAATGGCCGAACTTGAGAAGCGATCTGGACCTGACTCGGAAGAACTGGCGATTGCTCGTCTTTATCTTTTTGAAAATGAGCAGCTTAAGAAGCAAGTTGAACAACTTGAGTTGGACTTGGCTAAAACGGCTGCTCGTGCAGACGCTGCTGCACATTCGTTGAGCCAATTGAAAGCCATCGAGACCGACGACGAGTCTGATCAGAGCCAAACCGTATCCACTGAGCCAGTCGCCGACGAAACTAGGTTTTACAAGAAGACCCACACGAAGGGTACGTATGACGTTCTGGTGGAAGTCAAGGGCTGCAGTCACACATCGTGGCAGAACTCTGCCTCCGCAGATAAAGCGCGGAAGGGTCTTGAGCGCCTGACCGGCAGGAACGACTGGAAGAGTCTGCTGCACTGTGGCACATGCACGGGCGGTGGTATGTGGAAGGTTCGTTGGTAGTGGTAGCGAACGGGCGGAGCTTAACCGCTCGCTCAATTAACCTGCTGCGGCTGAACCTGTAAGCCCAGCTCATTCGAGGGGCTGCTTCTTTACACCCCCAGTGACAGTTCATGGCCGCAACAGGCCGTCCGCGACACCCACATCACGGCTTCAGCCAGGCACAGCCCCCGCGCTCGCGCAGCGCCCTAGAATCGGCGGTTCGTCGAAAGAACCGTCATGGCCAAGGCCATGAAAGGCTTTCATTCTTGAAACCCACCGGGGTGAAGATGAACAAGCCTTTCGTTTCCCTGTGTCCCGAGATCACTCGGGCCAACGCGCTGACTTTGATGGACTGGTTGGAGGATGAGGGCGTTACCCGCTACCTGAGCGATTCGCGCCATGTCTCCCGGTTCATCGAGCAGGTGATCGGCCGGGTCCAGCTGCCGATCCTCACCCATCTTTTCAACCAGGGCGGCCGCTTCTTCATGGCCTATGACCGGTATGACGTGCCCGTGGGCTTTGTGCGCCTCGTCAAGAAGGGCTCGGACTGCGAGATGGTCCTGGTCATTGGCAACCGCGACAACTGGGGCCGCAGGCTCGGCGCCAGCGCCATCCGCGAAGGCATGAAGCTCGCCTTCTTCGATATGCGGGCCGAGAAGCTCATCGCCAAGATCCACCCCGACAACGCGCGGTCGCTGAAGGCCTTTCTGCGCAGCGGCTTCTTGCTGGAAAGCGAAACGCCGGCGATGAAGTCCTTTGCCATGCCCTCGGAGCGCTACCTGCGGCTGTTGCGCGAAAGCCCAGCGGCGCACACGTCCGACATCTACATCACCGAAATCGACCGGGTGCGGCTCAAGAGCCTGGTCGAAATCGATGGGGGCGCGGAGATTTTTGAGCTGGAGCACGAGATCGAGCGGGCCATCGTCGTCGATCCGCAGCAGGTGGCGGACGATGTCGTCACGATGAACTCCAAGGCCTTGCTGGAGGTGGACGACGAGGAGGTGGAGGTGGCGCTGGTCTACCCGGAAGATGCGGACGACCATGCCGGCAAGCTATCGGTCTGCTCCGGCATCGGCACCGCCATCCTGGGCTACAAGGAGGGCGACGCCTTCAGCTGGCGGATTCCCAACCGCACCTGCCATATCCGCATCAGAAAGGTGCTGTACCAGCCCGAGGCCGCGGGCGATTTCCACCTGTAGGCGCGTGCAGCGGCCACCGCTGCGGATCGCGCATGGGCGCTAGGGTTGGGCGCCATCCGGCGGTGGCACATAGCCCTGGGCATGTTGCGGCAGATCGTCCTGGATGGGCCACCAGCTGCAGCGCGAATCCACATGCATGTGGAATTGCGGCGCCGTGCTCACGGGCTCGGCCAGCAGGCCCGCGCGGATGCGCACCACGCCGGGCAGGCTGGCGCGTTCGCTGAACACCGGCGAGCCGCAGACCGAGCAGAACGCGCGCAGCTTGCCGGGCGACGATTCAAAGTACCGCAGCAGCTCCTGGCCCGACTCCAGCCGCAGCCGGTCGCGGGCGACGGGGATGTTGGCGGCAAAGGGGCCACCCTGCGCGCGCCGGCACTGGGCGCAGTGGCAGATCTGGATGGGCGCCAGCGGGCCCTCTATGGTGAAGCGCACGCCCTGGCACAGGCAGGCGCCGTGGTGCAGGTCATGGGGTGGGTTCATGGCGGGCTCCTGGTCGGCGTGGCTGGGGCGTGGTGGGCCTTACTCCGCGCCGCCGCGGCGAAAGACCAGCAGGCGGTTGTTGGCGGGCATGGCATGGTCGTGCTCCAGCGCCAGGCCGTGGCGGGCGGCCAGGGCCACGATGTCCTCGCAGTGGCGTATGCCGCTGCGCGGATCGCGCTGGCGCAGCCAGGCGTCAAAACTGCGGTTGCTGTCGCTGGTGTAGGTGCCGCCGTAGTTGAAGGGGCCGTACAGCGCCAGCACGCCGCCTTGCGGCAGGTGGGCGCCCGCCAGCGCGAACATGCGCTGCACCAGCGGCCAGGCCACGATGTGCGCGGTGTTGCTGGAGAACACCGCGTCGAACGCGCCGGCCGGCCAGTCGCTGGCCTGCAGGTCCAGCAGCAGCGGCGGCCGCAGGTTGGGCGCCGGGTGCTGCGCGTGCCAGGCGCGTATGCCCGCGTGGTTGTCTTCCAGGTCGCTGGTCTGCCAGACAAGGTGCGGCAGGCGCGGCGCAAAGTACACGCCGTGCTGCCCCGTGCCCGAGCCGATCTCCAGCACATGCCGCCGGTCCGCAAAGGCCTGCTGCAGCACGGCCAGGATGGGGGCCTGGTTGTTCTCGCAGGCCTGGGAAAACGGGAGGGGCAGGGGTTGCGTCATGGGCGCCTCAGGCGTTGCCGCGCGGGCGGCCTATCGGGCCCAGGTGCGTCAGGTGAAAGCCGGCTGCGTACTTGAGCCCGTAGCCCAGCGCGCGGTCGAAGCCGATGTGCGCCGTCCAGATCAGCCCCGCGGCCAGCGCCACGGGGCTGGCCAGCAGCGCGCCGGCCGCCAGCGTCAGCACCGCGCCCGTGTACGAGTGCGCGATGTTGTAGGCCGCCGCGCCCACGCGCGGCCCCGCCAGGTAGCCCAGGAGCGACAGGTCGGGCACCAGAAAGCACAGCGCGAACACGCCCCAGCCGGCGCCATGCTGCGCGTACGCCCATGCGCTGGCCAGCAGGACGCACAGGCCCTCCAGGCGCAGAAGAATGCGAAGGCCGCCGTTGGCCGTACCCGTCATGCTGTGACTCCGTGTGCAGAGAAAGGGACGAGCCTACATCAACAGCGTTAAAGCCACGATCGCCACGCCGATGGCCAGGTTGACGCCCACCCAGGTGCGTATGCTGCCCAGAGCCCGGCCGCCGGCCGGCCAGTCGGACGCGGCGACGGCGTGGTCCAGCCGGCCGAGCAGCGCGAAGTAGATGTAGGCGAAGATGCCCATCATCACCAGGCCCAGCGTGGCCATGAGGGTCCAGTCCAGCGGCATGCGGAAGGCGCTGCCCGCGCCCATGCTCACGGCGCCGATCATGCCCAGCCCGCTGGTCAGCGCGATCACGATGGCCACGGCCACGGCGCCCAGAAAGCGCTGCAGCACGCCGTGCATCAGCCGCACGCGCAGCTGCGGCTCCAGCATCTGCGCGGCGGGCCGCAGGAAGAAATGGGCGAAGGCCATGCCACCGATCCACAAAACGATGGACAGCACATGGGCGAGCTTGAGGGCGTTGTAGAGCATGGCGGGGCATTGTGCCGCCGCACCCGCCCGGTGCGCGCCATGCACCGATGGGCAGCAGGGTTGCTGCTGCCCTCGGTCAAGCCCGCATCAGGCCGCCGCTGCGTCGGCCAGGGCGGGGCGCAGCGCACGCGCGGCCTGCACCATGTGGCGCAGCGCGGCCTCGGTCTCGGGCCAGCCGCGGGTCTTGAGGCCGCAGTCGGGGTTGACCCAGAGGTTCTGTGCGGGCACCACTTCGGCGGCCTTGCGCAGCAGGCGCGTCATCTCCTCCACGGCGGGTACGCGCGGCGAGTGGATGTCGTACACGCCGGGGCCGATCTCGTTGGGGTATTTGAAGCTGCCGAAGCCGCGCAGCAGCTCCATGTCGGAGCGGCTGGTTTCGATGGTGATGACGTCGGCATCCATGGCGGCGATCTCGGGCAGGATGTCGTTGAACTCGCTGTAGCACATGTGGGTGTGGATCTGCGTGGTGTCCTGCACGCCGCTGGCGCTGATGCGGAAGGCCCGCGTGGCCCAGTCCAGGTACGGCTTCCAGAGCGCGCGGCGCAGCGGCAGGCCCTCGCGGATGGCGGGCTCGTCGATCTGCACGATGGCGATGCCGGCGCGCTCCAGGTCCACCACCTCGTCGCGGATGGCCCAGGCGATCTGCTCGCAGGTGCGGCTGCGCGGCTGGTCGTCGCGCACGAAGGACCATTGCAGGATGGTCACCGGCCCGGTCAGCATGCCCTTCATGGGCAGGGCCGTCAGGCTTTGCGCGTACACCGTCCAGTCGACCGTCATGGCGCGCGGGCGGGCCACGTCGCCGTAGAGCACGGGGGGCTTGACGCAGCGCGAGCCGTAGCTTTGCACCCAGCCGTTGGCCGTGAAGGCGAAGCCGTCGAGCTGCTCGCCAAAGTACTCCACCATGTCGTTGCGCTCGGCCTCGCCGTGCACCAGCACGTCCAGGCCCAGCTCTTCCTGCTTGCGCACGGCGCGCTCGATTTCGGCACGCATCTGCGCCTGGTAGTCGGCCTCGCCCAGCGCGCCGCGCCGGTAGGCCGCGCGCGCGGCGCGGATGGCCGGGGTCTGCGGGAAGGAGCCGATGGTGGTGGTGGGCAGCGGCGGCAGGCGCAGGCGCGCGCGCTGCACGGGCTGGCGCACGGCGAACGGGGCGTGGCGCCGGTCCGCGCCGGCCGGTGCTTCGGCCAGGCGGCGGGCCACCTCGGGGCGGTGCACGCGCGCGCTGGCGCGGCGGCTGGCGATGGCGGCGCGGGCCTCGGCCAGGCGTGGGTCGCCCGCGGCCACGCTGCCGTCCAGCAGGCCGGCCAGCAGCGCCAGTTCATCGAGCTTCTCGGTGGCGAAGGCCAGCCAGGAGCGCAGCTCGGCATCCAGCCCGTCCTCGCCCGCGAGCGTGACGGGCACGTGCAGCAGCGAGCACGACGGCGCGATCCACAGCGGCCCGGTGTGCTTGGCGGCCACGGGGCGCAGCAGGGCCAGGGCGGCGTCGGGGTCGGTGCGCCAGATGTTGCGGCCGTCCACCACGCCCACCGACAGCACCTTGTAGCCGGGCAGCCAGTCGGCCACGCCGGTCAGCTCCTGCGGCGCGCGCACGGCGTCCACGTGCAGGCCGGCCACGGGCAGTTGGCAGGCCAGGCGCAGGTGGGCCTCCAGTGGCGAGAAGTAGGTGGCCAGAAGCACCTGCGGGCCGGCCTTGCCCAGCTGCCAGTAGGCGGGCTCGAAGGCCTGGGCCCAGGCGGCGGGGAGCTGAAGGCCCAGGATGGGCTCGTCGATCTGCACCCATTCCACGCCCTGGGCCTTCAGCCGCGCCAGGATCTGCGCATAGACTGGCAGCAGGCGGTCGAGCAGCGCCAGCCTGTCGAACGGCGTGTCGCCCTTTTCCTTGGACAGCCACAGAAAGGTGAGCGGCCCCACGAGCTGCGCCTTCACGCGGTGGCCCAGCGCCAGGGCCTGGACCACTTCGTCGAACAGGCGCTCGCTGGCGACGTGGAACTGCGTGTCCGCATGCAGCTCGGGCACGAGGTAGTGGTAGTTGGTGTCGAACCACTTGGTCATCTCCAGCGCGGGCTGGCCGCCGTCCGCCGTGGCCGCGTGCGCGCAGCCCGCGCCGCAGGCCTGCGCCGGCCGGGCCTGCACGCCGCGCGCCATGGCGAAGTAGCGCGACAGCTCGGGCGTGTCCGGCGCGAAGCCGAAGCGCGGGCTCTCGCAGCCCAGCAGCTGGATGTGGTGGGCCATGTGGTCGTAGTAGGCGAAGTCGCCCACCGTGGCGAAGGCCAGGCCCGCGTCGCGCTGGGCCTGCCAGTGGCGCGCGCGCAGCCCGGCGCCCACGGCTTCGAGTGCGGCGGCGTCAGTCTCGCCGCGCCAGTGGCTTTCCAGCGCCGCTTTCAGTTCGCGCTGCGCGCCCATGCGCGGAAAGCCCAGCGTGTGCGTGAGGATGGCGGTGGTGGTGTGGGTCGCGGCCATGTGTCGCTGTTCCTTGGTGTGTCAATGAAAGCAGCGATGGTCGGCCAGGTGTGTTTATGATTCAAACGAAAGTTTTGTCCGTTCAACTTGAATACTTTTAATGATGCAGTCGATTCTGGAGATACGCCACCTGCGCACGCTGCAGGCGCTGCGCGACAGCGGCAGCCTGGTGCGTGCGGCGCAGCTGCTGAACCTGACGCAGTCGGCGCTGTCGCACCAGATCAAGCTGCTGGAGGATCGCTACGGCGCGCCGCTGTTCGAGCGCAAGTCCGTGCCGCCGCAGTTCAGCGCCACCGGCGCGCGCCTGTTGCAGCTGGCCGACGCCGTGCTGCCCCAGGTGGAGGCGGCCGAGCGCGACGTGGCGCGGCTGCTGCGCGGGCAGGGCGGGCAGATGCGCATCGCCGTGGAGTGCCACACCTGCTTCGACTGGCTGATGCCGGCGATGGACGCCTTCCGCTCCCGCTGGCCCGAGGTGGAGCTGGACATCGTGAGCGGCTTCCACGCCGACCCCGTGGGCCTGCTGCACCAGGGGCGGGCCGACGTGGCCATCGTCTCCGAGGTCGATGCGGCGGAGGCCGGCGTGGACTACCACCCGCTGTTCGGCTTCGAGATACGCGCGCTGCTGGCCAACAGCCACCCGCTGCTGGCGCGGCCCCATCTGCGCGCGCAGGACTTCGCGGACCAGACCCTCATCACCTACCCGGTGCCCGACGAGATGCTGGACCTGGTGCGCCAGGTGCTGGAGCCCGTCGGCGTGCGCCCGCCCCGGCGCACCACCGAGCTGACGGTGGCCATGCTGCAGCTGGTGGCCAGCGGCCGCGGCGTGGCGGCCCTGCCGCTGTGGGCCGTGCAGGGCTATTTGGACCGGGGCTACGTGACGGCCCGGCCCATCGGCCCGCAGGGGCTGCGCGGCGAGCTGCACGCGGCCTGCCTGCCGGCGCTGTCGGCGCGGCCCTACCTGCAGGACTTCGTGGGCGTGACGCGCGAGACGAGCTTCGTCACCCTCAAGGGGTTGGAATTGCTATAAATTAAATAGCTGTTTGCGCTTGATGGGTAAGCGCTGGAGGCTGTTTTGGCTTGAATTTCTCAGGCGGGCGAGAGCATCTCCCGGGCCCAGCCGGGCAGCGGGGCCGCCAGCTCCGTCACCCCCTGCGGCGTGCACAGGGCCACCAGCCGCGGGCCGCCGTCCTGCGTGTCGGCGGCATCGTACAGATAGGCCACGTCGGCCCGGCGCACCGCCTGGGCCAGCAGCGCCAGCGTGCGCGGATAGCGTGCCAGGATGCGCTCGGGCGGCACGGGGTGGCCGCCTTCGCGCACGCGCTGGGCCACGCGCTCCAGCAGCCGCGCGGGATCGTCCAGCGCCACCACATGCAGGGCCACCGTGAAGCCGTGGCGGCGGGCCTGGTCGATAAGATCCAGCTTGGAGGGGTGCGAGAACACCGTCTCGCTGGCGAACGGCGTGCGTGCCGCGATGAGCGCCGCGCGCCGCGCATCGTCCCAGGCGCGGGCGGCTTCCGAGCGCTGCAGCGGGTCGGCGATGTGCTGCAGCTGGTCGCGCTCGTGCAGGTCGGCGTTCACGAACTCCAGCGGCGGGCCGAGCAGCCCCTCGCGCACCAGGGCGCGGTACAGCGTGGACTTGCCCGCCCCGTTGGGGCCGGCCAGCAGGTGGAACCAGCAGGGCGGCGCCGCCATGCGCGTCAGCGGGCGCGCGCCTGGTTGTCGCGCACCACCTCGCGCACGCGCTCGGCCAGCGTGCCGCGTGCCTGGGCGGCCAGCAGGCGCTGGGTGAGCGCATCGACCGAGGCCGGCGCCGTGGCCTGCTGCACGGCGGCCTCGTACTGCTCGATGGCGGCGCGCGCCTCCTGCACGCTCAGGCCCGTGTGCTCGACCACCTGGCCGAGCGTGGCCCAGTACTCGATCTGGCTGGCCACGGAGCGGCGCAGGGGCTGGGCGGCCTGGCGCGCCTGCTCCACAAGGGCGCCGGGCAGTTTGACGGAGGCGAAAGCGGATTGGGCCATGGTGTGCTCCTTTATGGCGCATTTTGCGCCAAAACGCCTTCGCCTGCCGGAGGGTCAGCGGTAACGCTGCTCCAGCGCATCCCAGAAGGGCTTGCCCACCAGCCGCTGGCGCTCGGCAAACGGTGCGACCAGGGCCGGGTCTTCGCGCACCTCGCGCACGTCGCGCAGCTGGGTCAGCACCTTCTGCATGCCGGCCACGGCGCCCTGCAGCGCGGCGTTGGCGTAGAGCACAAAGCCGTAGCCCAACTGGCCCAGTTCCTCGGCGCCGACGATGGGCGTCTTGCCGCCGATCACCATGTTCATGAGCTGCGGCGCGGCCAGGCGCTGGGGCAGGGCGCGCACATGCTCGGCCGTGGTCACGGCCTCGACGAAGAGGATGTCGGCGCCGGCCTCGGCGTACTGCTGCGCGCGCTCCACGGCGGCGTCGAAGCCGTGCACGGCCGCCGCGTCGGTGCGGGCCATGACCAGCATGCCGTCGCGCCGCGCATCCACGGCGGCTTTGATCTTGGCCGTCATCTCGCTCGCCTCGATCACGGCCTTGCCGTTGAAGTGGCCGCAGCGCTTCGGAGACACCTGGTCTTCGAGCTGGATGCAGTCGGCCCCCGCGCGCTCCAGCGTGCGCACCGCGTGGTAGGTGTTGAGCGCGTTGCCGAAGCCGGTGTCGGCGTCCACGATCAGCGGCAGCTCCACCGCGTCGCGGATGCGGGCCGTGTGGTCGGCGATGTCGGTCAGGCCCATGAAGCCCTGGTCGGGCAGGCCGAACCACATGTTGGTCACGCCCGCGCCGGTGACGTAGATCGCCTCGAAGCCCAGGTCGGCCACCACGCGGGCGGACAGGGCGTTGAACGCGCCGGGCACCAGCACGCCGCGGCGGGCTTCGGCGAGGGCCTTGAGTTGTTGCTTGGTATTCATGGTGTGTGTGTCAGAAAGTGTCGGCGGGGACGCGCACGAAGCCTTCCATCAGGATGCGTGCGCTGCGGCTCATGAGGGCCTTGGTGACCTGCCATTGGCCGCCCACCTGCGCGGCCTCCGCGCCCACGCGCAGGGTGCCCGAGGGGTGGCCGAAACGTACCGACCCAGGCACCGCGCTGCGCGCACCGCCGCCCGCGGCCAGGTGGACCAGCGTGCCGGGAATGGCCGCCGCCGTGCCGATGGCCACGGCCGCCGTGCCCATCATGGCGTGGTGCAGCTGGCCCATGGAGAGGGCGCGCACCAGCAGGTCGATATCGCCCGCCTCGATGCGCTGGCCGCTCGAGGTGGTGTAGCCGGTGGGCGGGGCGACGAAGGCGATCTTGGGCGTGTGCTGGCGCTGGGCGGCCTCGGCCACGTTCTGGATCAGGCCCATCTTTACGGCGCCATGGGCGCGGATGGCCTCGAAGCGCGCCAGCGCGGCCGCGTCGCCGTTGATGTCGCCCTGCAGTTCGGTGCCGGTGTAGCCGATGTCGCGCGCGTTCAGGAAGATGGTGGGAATGCCGGCGTTGATGAGCGTGGCCTGGAAGCTGCCGATGCCGGGCACGTCCAGCCGGTCCACCACGTTGCCGGTGGGGAACATGGCGCCGCCCTCGGCGGCCGGGGCGATGAACTCCAGCGCCACCTCGGCGGCGGGGAAGGCCACGCCGTCCAGCGTGAAGTCGCCCGTCTCCTGCACCTGGCCGTTACGGATGGGCACATGGGCCACGATGGTCTTGCCGATGTTGGCCTGCCAGATGCGCACCGTCACGCTGCCGTTCAGGGGAATGCGCGCCGGGTCGACCAGCCCCATGTGGATGGCGCAGGGCCCCACGGCGGCCGAGAGGTTGCCGCAGTTGCCGCTCCAGTCCACGAAGGGCCGGTCGATGGACACCTGGCCGAACAAATAGTCCACGTCATGCCCCGGCTGGGTGCCGCGGCTCAGGATCACGGCCTTGCTGGTGGAGGACGAGGCATTGCCCAGCCCGTCGATCTGCTTGCCGTACGGGTCGGGGCTGCCCAGCACGCGCAGCAGCAGGGCGTCGCGCGCCGGGCCGGGCTGCTGCGCGGCGGCGGGCAGATCCCGCAGGTGAAAGAACACGCCCTTGCTGGTGCCGCCGCGCAGATAGGTGGCGGGGATCTTGGTTTGCGGTTTGCTCATGTTTTGATAGCTGCTTGCGCTTTACAGAAGGGCGCCAGAGGCCGATTTTTCATTGGATGCCAGAAAGTCCTGCGCGAAGCGCTGCAGCACGCCGCCGGCCTCGTACACCGAGACTTCCTCGGCCGTGTCCAGGCGGCAGGTCACGGGCACCTGCAGCGTTTCGCCGCTGCGCCGGTGCACCACCAGCGTGAGCGTGGCGCGCGGCGTGCGTTCGCCGATCACATCGTAGGTCTCGGTGCCGTCCAGGCCCAGCGTCAGGCGGCTCACGCCGGGCGTGAACTCCAGCGGCAGCACGCCCATGCCGATCAGGTTGGTGCGGTGGATGCGCTCGAAGCCCTCGGCCACCACGGTCTCCACGCCGGCCAGGCGCACGCCCTTGGCGGCCCAGTCGCGGCTCGACCCCTGGCCGTAGTCGGCGCCGGCGATGATGATCAGCGGCTGGCGGCGGTGCAGGTAGGTCTCGATGGCCTCCCACATGCGCACCACCTGGCCCTCGGGCTCGATGCGCGCCAGCGAGCCCTTCTTCACCTGGCCGCCCACCACCGCCATCTCGTTGACGAGCTGCGGGTTGGCAAAGGTGGCGCGCATGGCCGTCAGGTGGTCGCCGCGGTGCGTGGCGTAGGAGTTGAAGTCCTCCTCGGGCAGGCCCATCTTCGCCAGGTACTCGCCGGCCGCGCTGTCGGCCAGGATGGCGTTGGACGGCGACAGGTGGTCGGTGGTGATGTTGTCCGGCAGCAGCGCCAGCGGGCGCATGTTTTTCAGCGTGCGCGGGAAGGCCGCCAGCGCGCCCACGCCCTCCGTGTCCCAGTAGGGCGGGCGGCGGATGTAGGTGGACTGCGCTCGCCAGTCGTACTGCGGGCTCACGGCCTCGCCATCGTCCTGCCGGATGGCGAACATCGGCTCGTACACGGCGCGGAACTGCGCGGGCTTGACGGCCTTGGCGACGATGGCGTCGATCTCCTCGTCGCTGGGCCACAGGTCCTTCAGGCGCACGGGTTGGCCATGGACCACGGCAAAGGCGTCGTTCTCGATGTCGAAGCGCACCGTGCCGGCGATGGCGTAGGCCACCACCAGCGGCGGGCTGGCCAGGAAGGCCTGCTTGGCATAGGGGTGGATGCGCCCGTCGAAGTTGCGGTTGCCCGAGAGCACGGCTGTGGCGTACAGGTCGCGGTCGATGATCTCTTGCTGGATCTTCGGGTCGAGCGCGCCGCTCATGCCGTTGCAGGTGGTGCAGGCGAAGGCGACGATGCCAAAGCCCAGCGCCTCCAGGTCTTCCATCAGGCCGGCTTCCTTCAAATACAGCTCCACGGCCTTGGAGCCGGGCGCCAGCGAGGTCTTGACCCAGGGCTTGCGCACCAGGCCCAGGCGGCGGGCGTTGCGCGCCAGCAGCGCGGCGGCGATGACGTTGCGCGGGTTGCTGGTGTTGGTGCAGCTGGTGATGGCGGCGATGATCACGGCGCCGTCGGGCATCAGGCCCTCGGCCTCTTCGGCGCGGGCCATCTCCAGCTTGATGGCGCCGGCGATGCCGCGGTCCACCAGGGCCGAGGTGGGCAGGCGGCGGTGCGGGTTGCTGGGGCCGGCCATGTTGCGCACCACGCTGGACAGGTCGAAGCGCAGCACGCGCTCGTACTGCACCTCGCGCAGCGTGTCGGCCCAGAAGCCCGCCGCCTTGGCATAGGTTTCCACCAGCCGCACCTGCGGCTCGTCGCGGCCCGTGAGACGCAGGTACTGCAGCGTCTGCTCGTCGATGGCGAACAGCGCGGCGGTGGCGCCGTATTCGGGGCACATGTTGCTGATGGTGGCGCGGTCGCCGATGGACAGGCTCTCGGCGCCCGCGCCGTAGAACTCCACATAGGCGCCCACCACCTTTTCCTGGCGCAGGAATTCGGTGAGGGCCAGCACGATGTCGGTGGCGGTGATGCCGCTCTGGCGCTGGCCGGTCAGCTCCACGCCCACGATGTCGGGCAGGCGCATCCAGCTGGCGCGGCCCAGCATCACGTTCTCGGCCTCCAGCCCGCCCACGCCCACGGCGATCACGCCCAGCGCATCGACGTGGGGCGTGTGGCTGTCGGTGCCCACGCAGGTGTCGGGGAAGGCCACGCCGTCTTGCACGTACACGACCGGCGACATCTTCTCCAGGTTGATCTGGTGCATGATCCCGTTGCCCGCCGGGATCACGTCCACGTTGGCAAAGGCCTTCTTCGTCCACTCGATGAAGTGAAAGCGGTCCTCGTTGCGGCGGTCTTCGATGGCGCGGTTCTTGGCAAAGGCGTCGGGGTCGAAGCCGCCGCACTCCACGGCCAGCGAATGGTCCACGATGAGCTGCACCGGCACCACGGGGTTCACGGCAGCCGGGTCGCCGCCTTCCTTCGCAATCGCGTCGCGCAGGCCCGCCAGATCGACCAGCGCGGTCTGGCCCAGGATGTCGTGGCACACCACGCGCACGGGGAACCAGGGGAAGTCGATGGTGCGCTGGCGCTCGATGAGCTGGCGCAGATAGGCATGGAGCTGCGCCGGCTCGGCGCGGCGCACCAGGTTTTCGGCGTGCACGCGCGCCGTGTAGGGCAGGCGGGCCCAGGCGCCGGGCTGCAGGGCGTCGACGGCCTCGCGCGCGTCGTAGTACTGCAGGGACGTGCCGGGAAGGGGTTTGCGGTGGGCGGTGTTCGTCATGGGGGCGGGCGGGGTCACTATTTTTTGATAGCTGCCAGCGCTGGATGCAAGCCATTTTCAGCAATGAATGGCTTGAAAATGGCTGCTGACAAGCGCTGGCAGCTATGGTTTTTTATGTCAGCGGCGTTCCTCGATCGGCACGAACTGCTGGTCTTCCGGCCCGGTGTAGTGGGCGCTGGGGCGAATGATCTTGTTGTCCACGCGCTGCTCGATCACATGCGCGGCCCAGCCGCTAGTGCGGGCGATGACGAACAGCGGCGTGAACATGGCGGTGGGCACCTGCATCATGTGGTAGCTCACGGCGCTGAACCAGTCGAGGTTGGGGAACATCTTCTTCACCTCCCACATCACGCTCTCCAGCCGCTCGGCGATGTCGTACATCTTGGTCGATCCGGCCTCCTGCGACAGGCGCTGGGCCACGCCCTTGATGATGACGTTGCGCGGGTCGCTCACCGTGTAGACCGGGTGGCCGAAGCCGATCACGACCTCCTTGGCCTCCACGCGGCGGCGGATGTCGGCCTCGGCCTGCTCCGGGTTGTCGTAGCGCTTCTGGATCTCGAACGCCACCTCGTTGGCGCCGCCATGCTTGGGGCCGCGCAGCGCGCCGATGGCGCCCGAGATGCTCGAATACATGTCGCTGCCCGTGCCGGCGATCACGCGCGCCGTGAAGGTGCTGGCGTTGAACTCGTGCTCGGCATACAGGTTCAGCGAGGTGTGCATGGCGCGCACCCAGCCCTCGGACGGCTTGTCGCCGTGCAGCAGGTGCAGGAAGTGGCCGCCGATCGAATCATCGTCAGTCTCCACCTCGATGCGGCGGCCCGAGTTGCTGAAGTGGTACCAGTACAGCAGCATGCTGCCAAGGCTGGCCATCAGGCGGTCGGCAATGTCGCGCGCGCCCGGCAGGTTGTGGTCGTCCTTCTCGGGCAGGGCGCAGCCCAGGGCGGAGACGCCGGTGCGCATCACGTCCATGGGGTGGCTGGCGGCGGGCAGTTGCTCCAGGGCCGCCTTCACGCTGCCGGGCAGGCCGCGCAGGGCGCGCAGCTTGGCCTTGTAGGCCTTGAGTTCGGCGCGCGTGGGCAGCTTGCCGTGCACCAGCAGGTGGGCGATTTCCTCGAACTCGCAGACCTCGGCGATGTCGAGGATGTCGTAGCCGCGGTAGTGCAGGTCGTTGCCGGTGCGGCCCACGGTGCACAGGGCGGTGTTGCCGGCCGTCACGCCCGAGAGGGCGACGGACTTCTTGGCCTTGGGGGCCGGGGTGGCGGTGGTCGTGGTCATGTGGTCTCCTGGTTCAGATAAGCGGTGGCGATGGGGGCGGGGCGGCCGTTGCCGTCCACGGCCACCATCTCGAACACCCCCTTGAGCACTTCCTCGGGCGGCGTGCCCAGCGCCTCGGCCAGGCCCGTCACGCACACGGTGAGCGAGCTGCGGCCCACGCGGCTGACCCAGGCGCGCAGCGTGAGCACATGGCCCACGGGCACGGGCGACAGAAAGTCCACCTGGGTCACGCCGGCCATCACCACGTTGCGCTGCGCCGCGCCGCGCGCGGCTAGGAACGCGGCCTGGGCCATGCGGTTCAGGGCATTCCCGGCGAACAGCGTGCCGTAGTGGTTCGCCTGGCCGGGAAAGACGATATCCGTCAGCTCGACGGTGCCGTTGGGGGTTGTCATGCTTCGCAATCTACGCACAATGCTGCCTCCGCATAAGCCCTGAATTGGCGAATGGTTGCGAATGCAGCGCCGGGGTTTTGCAAATGTTGCGAAGGACGAGAATGAAGAAAACCTTCATGGGCGTGCGCCTGCGGCGCCTGCGCGAGGAGCGCGGCATGACCCAGGTGGCGCTGGCGCGCGCGCTGGACCTGTCGGCCAGCTACCTCAACCAGATCGAGCAGAACCAGCGCCCGCTGACGGTGCCGGTGCTGCTCAAGATCAACGCCGTGTTCGGCGTGGACGTGCAGCGCTTTTCCGACGACGACGAGGCGCGCCTGATCGCCGGCCTGCGCGACGTGCTGGCGGACACCGCCACCGACAGGGCGGCCGGCGGCGCGGGCGAGGCGGTGTCGCTGGCCGAGATCCGCGAGCTGGCGGCCAACATGCCGGCCGTGGCGCGCACGCTGCTGGCGCTGCACCGGGGCCGGCGCGAGGCGCACGAGCAGCTGGAGGCGCTGTCCCTGCACCTGGGCGACGACCGCGCGGGCCCGGCCGCGCAGGCGCCCATGGCTTACGAGGAGGTGCGCGACTTCTTCTTCGCGCGCCACAACCACATCTCCGAGCTGGACGACGCCGCCGAGCGCCTGGCCGCCGCCTGGCAGCTACCGCCCGGCGCGCCCGAGCCCGGCCTGCTGCACCGGCTGGAGACCGCCCACGGCGTGCGCGTGGCGCAGCTGGCCGAGCCGCGCCCCGGCCCGGAGCCAGGCGGCGCGGGCGAGTCGGCGCAGCGCCGCTTCGACGCGGCGGCGCGCGTGCTGTACCTGTCGCCCGCGCTGCAGCCCGCGCAGCGCGCCTTCCAGATGGCGACGCAGCTGGCCTTTCTGGAGATGGCGCAGGAGCTGAGCCGCATCGTGGACGGCGCCGGCCTGTCGGGCGACGCGGCGCGGTCGCTGGCCCGCATCGGGCTGGCCAACTACTTCGCCGGCGCCTTGCTGCTGCCCTATGCGCCGTTCCTGCACTCGGCCGAGGCGCTGCACTACGACATCGAACGCCTGGAGCAGCGCTGGGGCGTGGGCTTCGAGACGGTGTGCCACCGCCTGTCCACGCTGCAGCGGCCCGGCGCGCGCGGCGTGCCGTTCTTCTTCATCCGCGTGGACCGGGCGGGCAACATCAGCAAGCGCCAGTCGGCCACGCATTTCCACTTCAGCAAGATCGGCGGCACCTGCCCGCTGTGGAACGTGTACGAGGCCTTTGCCCAGCCGGGGCGCATCGTGCGCCAGCTCGCGCGCATGCCCGACGGGCGCGCCTACCTGTGGATCGCGCGCACCGTCACGCGCAGCGCGGGCGGCTGGGGCGCGCCGGGCAAGACCTTCTCGGTGGCGCTGGGCTGCGACGTGCAGCACGCCAGCCAGCTTGCCTACGCCCGCGGGCTGGACCTGGCCGACCCCGAGGCGCCGGTGCCCATCGGCATGGGCTGCAAGGTGTGCGAGCGCACGGCCTGCCCGCAGCGGGCGTTCCCGCCCATCGGGCGGGCACTGGAGGTGGACGAGAGCCGCAGCAGCCTGGTGCCGTACCGGGTGGCGTGATGCTATGTAAACAGGAGCTGCTGGCGCTTGCTGGATAAGCGCCAGAGGCCAAAAATGCCTGAAACCGGGAGCGCGGGGTCAGGCGAGCTTTTTCTGCCAGAACATGGCCTTGCCCATCGTGGGGGCCAGCTCGTAGCCGGCAAAGCCGAAGGCGCGGTAGGCGTGCTGCGCCACGGCGTTCCCCTCCAGCACCTCCAGGGTCAGCTTGCAGCACTGGCGTTGGCGGGCGCATTCCTCGACCTTGGTGAGGATTTTGTGCGACAGGCGCCGGCCGCGAAACCGCGGCGCCACCATCATGTCGTGGACGTTGAGCAGCGGCTGGCAGGCGAAGCTGGAAAAGCCTTCCATGCAGATCGCCAGGCCGGCGGGCTCGCCGCCGACGAAGGCCAGGACCGCCAGGGCCTGCGGGCGTTTGCGCAGCTCGGCGACAAGGTTGTTCTTCACGAACTCCGGGAGCGGCGTGCCGCCGCCCATGGCGTCCTGGGCGTAGGCGTCGAGCAGATGCACGACGGCGTGGGCGTGCCGCGGATCGGCCCAGTCGGCGACGACGATGTCTTCCGTATCGGCAGTGGGGAGGGAGAGGTGGGGCATGCGTGTTGTCTGGGTCAGGACTTGCCGGGCGGCTCGTCGTCTATCGATGCGCTCCAGCGGTCGCCCCAGCCGTCGCGCAGGTGGTCGATGCTGCGCCGGTCGCGCTTGGTGGGGCGGCCTTCGCGCAGGCTGGCGGCGGGCTCGGGGGCCAGGCGGCGGGCCTCGGCGGCCTGGGCGCGGGCGGCGAGGCTCTCGGGCGTTTCCTCATAGAGCTGCTGCGCCACTGGCGCCGGGCCGCGGAAGTTGCTGAGCGTGCGCACGACCACCGTGCGCGGCACCTGGCCCTGGCGCAGGGCCACGGTGTCGCCGGCGCGCAGCTCGCGCGAGGCCTTGGCGGCCTGGCCGTTGATGGTGACGCGGCCCTTGCCGATCTCTTCCACGGCCAGGCTGCGGGTCTTGAAGAAGCGCGCGCACCACAGCCATTTGTCCAGGCGCATCGCATCGGGGGGAGTCGTCATGGGGCGATTTTGCACCTGCTCAGGCCCGTGCCAGGGGCAGGCGCACCACCGCGTCCAGCCCCAGCACGCGCGCGCTGCCGGTGGCGGTGGCGTGGCGGTTGGTGAGGGCGATAGTGCCGCCGATGGCCTGCACGATCTCCTGGCAGATGGCCAGGCCCAGGCCCGAGCCCTTGCGCACGTCGCCGGCCGAAAACGGCTGGAACAGCCGCGCCGCCAACTCGTCGTCGATGCCGGGGCCGGCGTCGGCGATGGTGAGCGTGGCGTGCGGGCCGTCGCGGCGCAGCGTCACGGCCAGCTCGGTGGCGGGTGGCGCGTGGCGGATGGCGTTGTGCAGCAGGTTGCGGCACAGCTCGCGCAGCATCCATTCATGCGCGTGGACCGGGGCGGCGGCGGTGTCGATGCCGAAGTCCAGGTCGCCCTGGGCGATCAGGGGCGACAGCTCCAGCGCCACCTCGCGCAGCACCCGGTCCAGCCGGGTCACGGGCACCTCGCCCTGCTGGCGCAGCTGCTCCACCTTGGCCAGGGCCAGCATCTGGTTGGCGAGCTGGGTGGCGCGGTCCACCGTGTCGCCGATTTCGTGCAGCGCCTGTTCGGGCGGCATGTCGCCGCGCAGTGCGGACTGCACCTGGGTCTTGAGCACGGCCAGCGGCGTGCGCAGTTGGTGCGAGGCGTCGCGCACGAAGCGCTTTTGGTGCGCCAGCAGGCGCGACAGGCGCAGCATCACGGCGTTCGTGGCGTCAATCAGCGGCTGCAGCTCCAGCGGGGCCACGGGCGCGGCGATCGGGGCCAGGTCGCCCGCGGTGCGCTCCTGCAGGTCGCTGCTCAGCTGGCGCACCGGCCGCGTGGCGCGCTGCACCACCAGCACCACGACGGCGGCGATCACCGCCAGCAGCAGCGCCTGGCGCGCCAGCGTGTCCCACAAAATCTGCAGCGCCGCGGCCTCGCGCAGCTCCAGCGTCTCGGCCACCTGGATCACGGCCATGCCGCGGCCCTCGCTGCTGGCCACGGGCTGCAGCAGCACGGCCACGCGCACGGGATCGCCGCGAAAGCGCGCGTCGTAGAAGTCCACCAGCGCGGCGTAGGGCGGGCGCTGCGGGATGCTGCCGTGCCAGGTGGGCAGCTCGGCAAAGCCGGAGATCAGCTCGCCGTGCAGGTTGGAGACGCGGTAGAACATGCGGCTCTGGTTGTCGGCCTCGAAGGCCTCGAGCGCGGCGTAGGGCACGATGGCGCGCAGCTCGGCCATGTCGTCGTAGCCGCGCACGTCGAGCTGCTCGCTGATGGTCTTGGCCGAGGCGAGCAGCGTGCGGTCGTAGGCCGTGTGCAGCGCGGCCAGCGCCTGGCGGTGCAGGCTGTAGGTGTTGATGCTGACGAACAGCAGCGTGGGCAGCAGGATGCCCAGCAGCAGCTGGCGGCGCAGCGATATCTGGCGGGCCATGCCGCTACCCGTGCTCGGGCTTGATGAGGTAGCCCAGGCCGCGCAGCGTCATCAGCGCCACGCCCGTGCCGGCGAGCTTCTTGCGCACGCGGTAGACCACGACCTCGATGGCCTCGTACTGCACCTCGGGCTGGCCGGGAAAGACCAGCTCGTACAGCCGCTCCTTGGTGACGGCGCGCCCGGGCTGGGCGAGCAGGGCGCGCAGCAGCGCCAGCTCGCGCGGCGTCAGGTCCATGGGCGCGTCCTGCACGTAGACAGCGCCGCCGTCCTTGTCGTAGCGCAGCGCGCCCAGTGCCTGGGTGCTGGGGGCCGGCGGGGCCTGCAGCGCGTCGCCGCTGCGGCGCACCAGGGCGCGCAGGCGCGCCTCCAGCTCGTCCAGGTCGAAGGGCTTGGGCAGGTAGTCGTCGGCGCCGGCGTTCAGGCCCAGCACGCGGTCGCCCACGGTGCCGCGCGCCGTCAGCAGCAGCACGGGGGTGCGCAGGCCGCCCGCGCGCGCCTGCTGCAGCACCTGCAGGCCGTCCAGGCCGGGCAGGGTCAGGTCCAGCACCACGGCATCGGGCGGGTGCGCGCGCCACTCGGCCAGCGCGGCGCGGCCGTCGGCCAGGGCCGTCACGGCCATGCCGCGGCGCGTGAGCGAGCGCTGCAGCGTGGCCTGCATGGTGGCGTCATCTTCGACGAGAAGCAGTTGCATCCGGCGATTAGAACGGGTTTGCAGGCCGCATCGGCGGCTGGTTGGCGGGCGCGCCGCCCTGGTGTTAACCCTAGTGCCGCAGACAGCCGTTTGACAGCTTGCGCGCGCATCATCGCGCCGTTCACCTATTCCATTTTTCACCAACGAGGAGACAGACATGCGTCGTGACACCTTCCTGAAGTCCCTGGCGGCACTGGCCGCTGCGGGCAGCCTGCCGCTGTCGGCACAGGCCGCCGCAGCCGTCAAGATGATGCTGCCGGCCAACCCCGGCGGCGGCTGGGACAGCACGGGCCGCGCCCTGGGCAAGGCGCTGCAGGACGCGGGCGTGGCCTCCAGCGTGACCTATGAGAACAAGGGCGGTGCGGCCGGCGCCATCGGCCTGGCGCAGTTCGTGAACGGCAGCAAGGGCGACCCGAACGCGCTGATGGTGATGGGCGCCGTGATGCTGGGCGGCATCATCACCGGCAAGCCGCCGGTGAACCTGAGCCAGGCCACGCCGATCGCGCGCCTGACCAGCGAATACAACGTCTTCGTGCTGCCCGCCAACTCGCCGTTCAAGAGCATGGCCGAGGTGGTGGCGCAGCTCAAGAAGGACCCGGGCAGCGTGAAGTGGGGCGGCGGTTCGCGCGGCGCCACCGAGCACATCGCCGCGGCCATGATCGCGCGCGAGGTGGGCGTGGACCCGTCCAAGATCAACTACGTGGCCTTCCGTGGGGGCGGCGAGGCCACGGCCGCCATCCTGGGCGGCAACGTCACCGTGGGCGGCAGCGGCTACAGCGAGTTCGCCGAGTACATCGCCGCGGGCAAGATGAAGGCCATCGGCGTGACCTCGGGCCAGCGCCTCCAGGGCGTGCAGATTCCCACGCTCAAGGAGCAGGGCATCAATGTGGAGATCGGCAACTGGCGCGGCGTGTATGCCGCGCCCGGCATCACGGCCGAGCAGCGCAAGGCCCTGATCACCATGGTGGAGAAGGCCGTCAAGAGCAAGGCCTGGCAAGAGGCGCTGGAGAAGAACGGCTGGACGCCCGCCTGGCTGGCCGGCGACGAGTTCGCCAACTTCGTGGACAACGAGTTCGCCAGCCTGCGCGCCACCATGGTCAAGTCCGGCATGGTGTGATGCCGCCCGCCCGCCGGTGCCTGCCGGCGGGTGCGCCACACAGCACCGGGCCATGCGTTCGCGGTGCTCCTGTTATGAGAGCTAATGGCGCCCGCCGACAGGGCGCCAGGGCCTCTTTTTGTTTGAATTTTCGTGCCGCCCCGTCGCGGCCCATCTTCGGAGGCTGCAGCCATGTCTGAGCTTTCCTCTTCCCCCGAGCCGGCCGACGCCGGCTCCGTGCCCTCCGCGGGCTGGCAGGCCGCCGTGGGCGCGGCCGTGTTCCTGGTGGCCGCCGGCATGGCCTTCGGCGCGCTGCAGATTCCGGGCGACGCCGGCTATGGCGGCGTGGGGCCCAACTTTCTGCCCTGGATGTGCGCCGCGGTGCTGGCCCTGTGCGGCGGCTGGCTCGTCTGGGAGGCGCTCACGGGCGGCTACCGCCAGGCGGCCGACCCGGGCGGCGCGCCGCGCGCCGCGTTCGGGCCGTTCGCCTGGGTGTCGGCCGGCCTGCTGCTGAACGCGGCGCTGATCGTCGAGCTGGGCTTCATCGTCGGCTGCACGCTGTGCTACGCGCTGGCCGTGCAGGGCCTGCGCCGCGCCGGTGGGCAGACGGGCCTGCTGTCGCCGCGCGTGCTGGCCGTGGACCTGTTCACGGGGCTGGCGATCTCGGCGCCGGTGTTCTGGCTGTTCACGCAATTCCTGGCCATCAACCTGCCGGGCCTGACGAACACGGGGTGGCTGTAAATGGAAATCTTTGACGCATTGATGGCGGGCTTTGCCGCGGCAGCCACGCCGGCCAACCTGCTGTGGGCCCTGGTGGGCTGCGCCCTGGGCACGGCCGTGGGCGTGCTGCCCGGTATCGGCCCGGCCGTGGCCGTGGCCATGCTGCTGCCCATCACCGCCAAGGTGGACATGACGGCCTCGATGATCTTCTTCGCCGGCATCTACTACGGCGCCATGTATGGCGGCTCCACCACCTCCATCCTGCTGAACACGCCGGGCGAGACGGCCAGCATGGTCACGGCCATGGAGGGCAACAAGATGGCCAAGAGCGGCCGCGCGGGCGCGGCGCTGGCCACGTCGGCCATCGGCTCGTTCGTGGCCGGCACCTTCGCCACCGTGGTGGTGACGCTGTTCGCGCCGGGCGTGGCCGAGTTCGCCGTGCGCCTGGGGCCGCCGGAGTACTTCATGCTCATGGTGCTGGCCTTCACCACCGTGAGCGCGGTGCTGGGACAGAGCAGCCTGCGCGGCATGACGGCCCTGTTCATCGGCCTGGCGCTGGGCTGCGTGGGCATGGACCAGATCTCGGGCGCGGCGCGCTACACCGGCGGCAAGATGGAGCTGCTGGACGGCGTGGACATCGTGCTGGTGGCCGTGGGCCTGTTCGCCGTGGCCGAGGTGCTGTACGCCGCGCTCTACGAGGGCAAGGTGGAGGAGTCGCAGAACAAGCTCACGCGCGTGCACATGACGGCGCGTGACTGGAAGCGCTCGGTGCCCGCCTGGCTGCGCGGCACGGCCATCGGCACGCCCTTTGGCTGCATTCCCGCCGGCGGCACCGAGATCCCGACCTTCCTGAGCTATGCCACCGAGAAGAAGCTGGCCAAGGGCGAGGACAAGGCCGAGTTCGGCACCAAGGGCGCCATCGAAGGCGTCGCCGGCCCCGAGGCGGCGAACAACGCCACGGTGACGGCGGCGCTGATCCCGCTGCTGACCCTGGGCATTCCCACCAGCAACACCACGGCCGTGCTGCTGGGCGCGTTCCAGAACTACGGCATCAACCCGGGGCCGCAGCTGTTCACCAGTTCGGCGTCGCTGGTGTGGGCGCTGATCGCCTCGCTGTACATCGGCAACCTGATGCTGCTGGTGCTGAACTTGCCGATGGTGGGCCTGTGGGTGAAGCTGCTGAAGATTCCGCGCCCGCAGCTGTACGCCGGCATCCTGATCTTTGCCACCGTGGGCGCGTACGGCATGCGCCAGAGCACGTTCGACCTGTTCCTGCTGTACGGCATCGGCCTGCTGGGTGTGCTGATGCGGCGCTTCGACTTTCCCACGGCACCGGTGGTCGTGGGCATGATCCTGGGCCCGCTGGCCGAGGCGCAGATGCGCAACGCCATCTCCATCGGCGAAGGCAGCTGGATGATCTTCCTGCAGCGGCCCATGTCGGCCACGCTGCTGGTGATCGTGCTGGCCGTGCTCATCGTGCCGCGCGTGCTGCGCCGCTGGGCCGAGCGCAACCTGGCGCGTGCGCGCCAAGCCGCCGAGGCGTGAAAGAGCCTGGGGCTGGCGGCGCCGGGCTGCCAGCACCCCGGGGGACTCCATATCCCCCGGGCCTTCCCCACCAGGGCTGGTGCTCGCAGGGCGCGAGTGTAGCACTCAAATAATAACAATTCGCATTTGAATGAATTGGGCCCCCGGCGCGGCCGCTACCATGTGCGCATGCCGCTGAACACCCACGACGCCTCGCCCCTGCCCATGGATGCACAGGGCATCCTGGAGCTGGCCGCGCGCTCGATGTTCCAGCTCTTTTCCAGCGTGAGCCAGGGCATGTTCCTCATGGACCTGCGCGGGCGCATCGTCTGGGTCAACGAGGGCTACCGGCGCTTCCTGCCCGCGCTGGGTGTGCAGTCGGTGGACGACTTCGTGGGCCGCATGGTGGAGGAGGTGATCCCCAACACCCAGATGCGCCGCGTGCTGGAGACGGGCCAGCCGGTGCTGGTTGATCTGCTGACCAACAAGGCGGGCACGTTCGTGGTCAGCCGCCTGCCGCTGCTCGACGAAGCGGGCGCGGTGATCGGCGGCATCGGCATCGTGCTGTTCGACCACCCGGAGACGACGCTGCAGCCGCTGATCGCCAAGTTCGCGCAGATGCAGCGCGAGCTGGACGACGCGCGGCGCGAGCTGGCGGCGCAGCGCAGCCGCTTGCCGCCGGCGGGGGCCGGCGTGCGCCGGGCCAAGCACACGTTCGCCAGCTTCGTGGGGGCCAGCCCCGCGGCGGCCGAGGTCAAGCGCCAGGCGCGCCGCGCGGCGCAGTCCCTGAGCCCCGTGCTGTTGCTGGGCGAGACCGGCACGGGCAAGGAGCTGCTGGCGCATGCCATCCATGCGGCGTCCGGCCGCGCGGGCGGGCCCTTCGTGAGCGTGAACATCGCCGCCGTGCCCGACACCCTGCTGGAGGCCGAGTTCTTCGGCGTGGCGCCGGGCGCCTACACCGGCGCGTCCACGCGCGGGCGCGAGGGCAAGTTCAAGCTGGCCGACGGCGGCACGCTGTTCCTCGACGAGATCGGCGACATGCCCGCCAGCCTGCAGGCCAAGCTGCTGCGCGCGCTGCAGGAGGGCGAGATCGAGCCCCTGGGCAGCAACCAGCTCGTGCCCTTCGACGTGCGCGTGGTGGCCGCCACCTCGCGCGACCTGGGTGCGCTGGTGCGCGAGGGGCTGTTCCGCGAAGACCTGTTCTACCGCCTGCATGTGCTGCCCATTCGCGTGCCGCCGCTGCGCGAGCGGCGCGCCGACATTCCCGCCCTGATCGAGGCGCTGGCGGACGACCTGGCGCTGCGCAACGGCACGGCGCCGCCGGAGCTGCTGCCCGATGCGCTGGCCCTGCTCGCGGGCCAGGCCTGGCGCGGCAACATCCGCGAGCTGCGCAACGTGCTGGAGCAGGCCGCCATGCGCAGCGAGACGCTGGCCATCGACGCCGAGCAGCTCAAGGACGTGCTGCGCGCAAGCGGCGTGGAGCCGGCCGCGCCCGCCACCGACACGGGCCCCGGCGGCCCGGCGGGCGACGACGAGGCCGGGCTGCTGCGCCCGCTGGCCGTGCAGGTGGCCGAGCTGGAGCGCCGCGCCATTGGCGCCGCGCTGGCGCTGCATGGCGGCAACAAGCTGGCGACGGCGCGGCACCTGGGCATCTCGCGCGCCACGCTCTACGAGCGCATGGACAGCCTGGATGGAAACCCTGACAAATAATCAGGCAAATGTCTGAACTTCAGGCAATCAATTTGTCTGAAATTTATGCAAATCCAAGATGAAGGGCGAGGTGGCGGGCCGATGCCGGCCTGAACTGACGCCGAACTGACGCCGCAGGCGCTTGCCGGCGACCATGTGCGCCGCTGGCGCGCCCTGGCACGGTGCATGCAATGGGGGGGAAGGCATAACGATCAAGGAGACCCCATGCACCGTCGCAGCTTCGCGGCCCGCGCCACCGGCCTGGCCGCAGTCCTGGCAGCCACCCTGGCCGCACCCGCCGCCTTCGCGCAGTCCGACATCCGCATCGCCCATGTCTACAGCAAGACCGGGCCGCTGGAGGCCTACGGCAAGCAGACCCAGGCCGGGCTGATGATGGGCCTGGAATACGCCACGGGCGGCACCATGACCGTGGCGGGGCGCAAGCTGGTGGTGATCGAGAAGGACGACCAGGGCAAGCCCGACCTGGGCAAGAGCCAGCTGGCGACGGCGTACTCCGACGACAAGGCCGACCTGGCCGTGGGCCCCAGCGCCTCGGGCGTGGCGCTGGCCATGCTGCCGGTGGCCGAGGAGTACAAGAAGATCCTGATCGTCGAGCCCGCCGTGGCCGACTCGATCACCGGCGACAAGTGGAACAAGTACATCTTCCGCACCGGCCGCAACTCCAGCCAGGACGCCGTCGGCAACGCCGTGGCCATCGACCGGGCGGGCACCACCATCGCCACGCTGGCGCAGGACAACGCCTTTGGCCGCGACGGCGTGAAGGCCTTCAAGGACGCGATCAAGAGCGCCAGGCTGGCGCACGAGGAGTACCTGCCCGCGGCCACCACCGACTTCACGGCCGGCGCGCAGCGCCTGATCGACAAGCTCAAGGACCAGCCGGGCAAGAAGGTGATCTGGGTGCTGTGGGCCGGCGCGGGCAACCCGTTCAAGATCAACGACATGGACCTGAAGCGCTACGGCATCGAGATCGCCACCGGCGGCAACATCCTGCCGGCCATGGCGGCCTTCAAGGGCATGCCGGGTATGGAGGGTGCCACCTACTACTACTTCGGCATTCCCAAGAACCCGGTGAACGAGGCGCTGGTGGCCATGCACTACAAGCAGTACAAGGCGCCGCCGGACTTCTTCACCGCCGGCGGCTTCTCGGCGGCCATGGCCATCGTCACGGCGCTGAAGAAGACGAACGGCGACACCAAGAGCAACACCCTCATCAAGGCCATGGAGGGCATGAGCTTCGACACGCCCAAGGGCACCATGACCTTCCGGCGCGAGGACCACCAGGCCCTGCAGAGCATGTACCACTTCCGCATCAAGAACGACCCGGCCTTCGCCTGGGGCGTGCCGGAGTTGGTGCGCGAGATCAAGCCCGACGAGATGCAGGTGCCGGTGCGCAACAAGCGCTGATCTGTCCTGATTTATTTGCTATTTATTTAATAGCTGTTGGCGCTTTCCTAATAAGCGCTGAGGGCTTGTTTGGCTTAGAAAATGCTTGCAACCCAGGACCTGACCGTGCGCTTCGGCGGCCATGTGGCGGTGAATGCGGTGACCTGCGCCTTTGCTCCGGGCACGCTCACGGCCATCGTGGGCCCGAACGGCGCGGGCAAGACCACGTACTTCAACCTGATCTCGGGCCAGCTCAAGGCCACGGCGGGCCGCGTGTCGCTGAACGGGCGGGACCTCACGGGCCTGCCGCCCTCGGCGCGCACGCGCGCCGGCCTGGGCCGGGCGTTCCAGCTCACCAACCTGTTTCCGCACCTGTCGGTGCTGGAGAACGTGCGCCTGGCCGTGCAGTCCGCGCAGGACGGGCCGCACCGCCGCGGCCTGAACCTGTGGAGCATCTGGAGCGACCATGCCGCGCTCACCGCGCGGGCGCAGGAGATCCTGCGCGCCGTGGCCATGATGGACCGGCACGACACGCCCGTGGCCAGCCTGCCGCACGGCGACCAGCGCAAGCTGGAGGTGGCGCTGCTCATGGCGCTGCAGCCGCAGGTCTACATGTTCGACGAGCCCACGGCCGGCATGAGCCACGACGAGGCGCCGGTGATCCTGGACCTGATCCGCGCGCTCAAGAAGGACAGGAGCAAGACCATCCTGCTCGTGGAGCACAAGATGGACGTGGTGCGCGAGCTGGCCGACCGCATCATCGTGCTGCACAACGGCGCGCTGGTGGCCGACGGCGAGCCGGCGGCGGTGATCGCCTCGCCCATCGTGCAGGAGGCCTACCTGGGCACCGCCAAGGAGGCCGCATGAGCGCCGGGGCGAATCTGCTGGAGCTGTCCGGCGTGCACACGCACATCGGCGCGTACCACATCCTGCACGGCGTCGACCTGACGGTGCCGCGCGGCGAGCTGACGCTGCTGCTGGGGCGCAACGGCGCGGGCAAGACGACCACGCTGCGCACCATCATGGGCCTGTGGCAGGCCAGCCAGGGCCGCGTCACCTTCGACGGGCAGGACATCACGCGCCTGCACACGCCGCGCATCGCGCAGCTGGGCGTGGCCTACGTGCCCGAGAACATGGGCATCTTCGCGGACCTCACGGTGCAGGAGAACCTGCTGCTGGCCGCCCGCGGCGCGCGCACCGCGGCGCGGATGGACGAGGCGCGGCTGGAGTGGATCTTCGGCCTCTTTCCCGCTGTGCAGAAGTTCTGGAACCACCCGGCCGGCAAGCTCAGCGGCGGCCAAAAGCAGATGGTGGCCGTGGCCCGCGCCATCGTGGAGCCGCGCGCGCTGCTGATCGTGGACGAGCCCAGCAAGGGCCTGGCGCCCGCCATCGTGAACAACATGATCGACGCCTTCGCGCAGCTCAAGCAAAGCGGCACCACCATCTTGCTGGTGGAGCAGAACATCCACTTCGCCAAGCGCCTGGGCGACCGGGTGGCGGTGATGGACAACGGCGTGGTGGTGCACGCCGGGCCCATGGCCGCGCTGGCCGAGGACGAGGCATTGCAGCGTTCGCTGCTGGGGCTGGCACTATGAGCGGATTCAAGCAAAATCAGGCCGTAGCGCCCGTCCATCAAGCGCAAGCAGCTATCAATAGTGAAGCGTTGGGTGCCCTCCGCGACATCGACTGGAAGCCCATCGCCCTGGTGCCGCTGCTGGCGCTCATCGTGCTGCCCTTCATCGGGTCGGCCAGCACCTGGCTCACGCTTACCGTGGCCGGGCTGGCCATGGGCATGATCATCTTCATCATCGCCTCGGGCCTCACGCTGGTGTTCGGTCTCATGGACGTGCTGAACTTCGGCCATGGTGTGTTCATCGCGCTGGGCGCCTTCGTGGCCACCAGCGTGCTGGGCGCCATGGGCGACTACACGCAGAGCACCGCGCTGTGGCGCAACCTGCTGGCCGTGCTGCCGGCCATGGTCGTCGCCATGCTGGTGGCGGGCGCGATCGGCCTGGCGTTCGAGCGCTGCATCGTGCGGCCCGTGTACGGCCAGCACCTCAAGCAGATCCTGATCACCATGGGCGGCATGATCATCGGCGAGGAGCTGATCAAGGTGATCTGGGGGCCGCAGCAGATCCCGCTGCCGCTGCCGGGCGGCATGCGCGGATCGTGGCTCATCGGCGATGTCGCCGTGGAGAAATACCGCGTGCTCGCCGTGTGCGTGGGCCTGGGCGTGTTCGCGCTGCTGGCCTTCATTCTGTCGCGCACCAAGCTGGGCCTGCTGATCCGCGCCGGCGTGCAGGACCGCGAGATGGTCGAGAGCCTGGGCTACCGCGTGCGCCGCCTGTTCGTGGGCGTGTTCGTGGCCGGTAGCGCGCTGGCCGGCCTGGGCGGCGTGATGTGGGGCTTGTACCAGCAGAACGTGGTGCCGCAGATGGGCGCGCAGGTCAACGTGCTGATCTTCATCGTCATCATCATCGGCGGGCTGGGCAGCACGGGCGGGGCGCTGATCGGGGCGCTGCTGGTGGGCCTGATGGCCAACTACACGGGTTTCCTGGTGCCCAAGGTGGCGCTGTTTTCCAACATCGCGCTCATGGTGGCGGTGCTCCTGTGGCGGCCGCAGGGCGTGTACCCGGTGGCGAACAGATGAAATACCCCCTGAGTCGCTTCGCGCCTTCCCCCTGGAAGGGGGACGCCGCCCGTGCGGCGGGGCGGCCCTTGCACGGCGGCTGCTGGCCTGGGATGCGCCAGTGCCAGACGCCGGGGCCAGCGCGTAGCGCCAAGGGACCTTGAAAGACAGATTCGCATGTTGAACCGACTTCTCTCCGGCGACTACCCGCGCAGCCGCATACTGGCGGTGCTGCTCATGGCCGTTTTCCTCGGGCTGGCGGCCGCGCCCTTCGTCTTTCCCGGCGTGAAGGCGCTCAACGTGGCGGCCAAGGTGCTGGTGTTCGTGGTGCTGGTGGCCAGCTTCGACCTGCTGCTGGGTTACACCGGCATCGTGAGCTTCGCGCACACCATGTTCTTCGGCATCGGCGCCTACGGCATCGCCATCGCCACCAGCCGCCTGGGCGCCACCTGGGGCGCGCTGGCGGCGGGGCTGGGCGGGGCGCTGGTGCTGTCGCTGCTGCTGGCGCTGGCCATCGGGCTGTTTTCGCTGCGCGTGCGCGCCATCTTCTTCGCCATGATCACGCTGGCCGTGGCGGCGGCGTTCCAGACGCTGGCCTCGCAGCTGTCGCACTGGACGGGCGGCGAGGACGGCCTGACCTTCAAGCTGCCCGAGCTGCTGTCGCCGAGCTTCGAGCCCTTCGAGGACGAGGTGCTGGGCCTGCTCATCGACGGGCGCATCGTCACCTACTACTTGCTGTTCGCGGCGGCCGTGGTGCTGGTGCTGGCGCTGCTGCGCATCGTGAACTCGCCCTTCGGCCGCGTGCTGCAGGCGATCCGCGAAAACGAGTTCCGCGCCGAGGCCATCGGCTACCGCGTGGTGGTGTACCGCACCACGTCCAGCGTGCTGTCGGCGCTGTTCGCTTGCGCTGCCGGCGCCATGCTCGCGCTCTGGCTGCGCTACAACGGGCCCGACACCTCGCTGTCCTTCGAGATCATGATGGACTGCCTGCTCATTGTCGTGATCGGCGGCATGGGCACGGTCTATGGCGCGGTGATCGGCTCGGTGCTGTTCGTGGTGGCGCAAAGCTACCTGCAGGACCTGCTGCGCATCGGCGCGGAAGCCGCCGCCGGCCTGCCGTGGCTGGCCACGCTGCTGTCGCCCGACCGCTGGCTGCTGTGGCTGGGCCTGCTGTTCGTCCTGTCCGTCTATTACTTCCCCACCGGCGTGGTGGGGCGCCTGCGTTCCCCGCGCACCCGCCCCTGAAGGGGTGCGCTTTTTCTCGTACTGGCATTACCAAAAAACCTAGGAGACAACATGCGAGTGAATGATCGAGCGACAGTGCGCTGGGTGCTGATGGCCCTGGCCGGGGCCACGCTGGCGGCCTGCGGCGGCGGGTCGGGTCCATCCAATGATCTGCCTCAGGGCATCAAGGAGATCAGTGCCACGGTCTACCCGGCCACCACGGTGGGGACGGGCGCCACGGCGGCCACGCAGGACCTGCTGACAGGCGGCATCGGCAAGACCGGCCTGGGCGCGGCGGCCGCGCCGGCCTATGCCGACCCGGCCAATCCCACGGTGGCGGAGCTGCGCCGCAATGCGCTGTTCTCCAACTACCGCGGCATCGTGGACCCCTCGGCCAAGGGCGGCTATGGCACGCTCTACGGCCCCAACGTCACGGCCCAGGGCCAGGTGACCGGGGGCGAGGGGCTGATCCCGGGCCGTGAACACCTGGCCGTGCTCGACGATGGTTCGGGCCGCAAGCAGACGGTGATCGCCGTGCAGGTGCCCGACAGCTTCAGCACCGCCAACCCCTGCGTGGTGCTCGGCCCCTCGTCGGGGTCGCGCGGCGTGTACGGAGCCATCGGCTCGGCGGCCGAGTGGGGCCTGAAGAAGGGCTGCGCCGTGGCGCTGACCGATGCGGGCAAGGGCGTGGGCCTGCACAACCTGACCGACGACACGGTGAACAAGGTGGACGGCACGCGCGCCACGCGCACCGCGGCGGGCGCCCTGGGCTTCTTCGCCGCCAGCCTGACGGACGCCGCGCGCGCCGCCTACAACGCGGCCTTTCCCAACCGCATCGCCATCAAGCACGCGCATTCGCAGCAGAACCCGGAAAAGGACTGGGGCAGCGACACGCTGGCCGCGGGCCGCTACGCGCTGTATGTGCTGAACGCGCGCTACGGCACGGCAGACAACCCCGTGCCCTTCACCAAGGCCAACACGCTGGTGATCGCGGGCTCGGTGTCCAACGGCGGTGCGGCGTCCCTGCGTGCGGCCGAGCTGGACAGCGACGGCCTCATCGACGGCGTGGTGGCCTCCGAGCCCGTGACCGAGATCGCCACCACCACGGGCTACGGCATCCAGTTCGACGGCGCACCCGTGGCCGGCTACGGCAAGCCCCTGGCCGAATACACCACCTGGGGCAACATCTACCAGCCCTGCGCGGCGCTGGCGGCCGATGCCGCGATCGGCGAGACGTCGATCTACAACTACATTGCCCTCACCGGCATGACGGCCCGCGCCACGGCGCGTTGCGACGGCCTGGCCGCCAAGGGCCTGGTCAGCGGCGCCACCACGGCGGAGCGCGCGGCCGACGCACTGGCCAAGCTGCGCGCCTACGGCTGGACGGCCGAGCACGACACCATGCACAACGCCCACTACGCGCTGGGCAACGGCCCCATCCTGTCGGCCATGTACACCATGGCCTACGGCCGCTTTGGCGTGGAGGCCAACCTGTGCAACACCAGCTTTGCGGCGGTCAATGCCACGGGCGACGTGGTGGCGGCGTCGGCGACGGCGTTCGCGCAGAGCTTTGCCACGGCCAACGGCACGTCCAATGGCGCACCGGCTGCGGTGGTCTACAACGACTCGGTCGGCGGGGCCAAGGCCTGGCAGTTCGCCGTGTCGCCTTCCACCGGCGTGGCCGACCTGGGCCTGGACAACGCCCTGTGCCAGCACGCGCTGGTGAGCGGCAAGGACCCGGTCACGGGCGTGGCCCTCACGGCCGCCAGCACGCCGACGAAGGCGCAGAGCGACGCGGTGCGCGCTGGCGTGGCGCAGGTGCTGGTCAACGCCAACCTGCGCGGCAAGCCGACCATCGTCGTGGCGGGCCGCAGCGACGCGCTGGTGCCGGTGAACAACAACGCGCGGGCCTATGCGGCGCTGAACCGCTCGGTGGAGGGTGCATCCACCCAGCTGCGCTACATCGAGATCCTGAACGGCCAGCACTTCGATGGCTTCCTGCCGTTCGGCGGCTTCGACTCGCGCTTCGTGCCGCTGCACCCGTACTTCAACCAGGCCATGGACGTGATGTGGGCCCACCTGAAGAGCGGTGGTGCGCTGCCCGCCAGCCAGGTGGTGCGCACCACGCCGCGCGGTGGGGCCGCGGGCGCGGCGCCGGCCATCACGGCCGCCAACGTGCCGCCGTTTGCGATGGCGCCGGTGGCCGGCGACCAGATCGGCTTTGCCGGCACGTCCATCACCGTGCCGCGCTGAGCGGATGCACGGCCCGATCCGCGAGGAGACTTCCATGAAGACATGTGCTTGGAGTCACTATGGCAAGCGGTTGCTGGCGGCGCTTGCGCTGTGCGCTCTCGCGGGCCGGGCCCTGGCCAACCCGGCCGCCGAGGTGGTGGTGGGCCAGGTGGCGCCGCTGTCGGGCGTGCTTGCCTCCACCGGCGAGCAGATGGTGCTGGGCGGCAAGATCTACTTCGACTGGGTGAATGACCAGGGCGGGGTGCACGGAGCCCGGATCCGCCAGGCCGTGGTGGATGACGGCTACAAGGTCGAGGACACCGTGCGCCACACGCGCGCGATGCTGGACCGCCCGGAGGTGGTGGCGCTGTTCGGCTTTGCCGGCACCGCCAATCTGGCACAGCTGCTGTCGGACAAGGTGCTCGAGCGCGGCGGCGCCGCGCTGGTCGCGCCCTACACGGGCGGCGAGGCGCTGCGCACCCCGTTCAATCCCTGGATCTTCCATGTGCGCGCGGGCTATGCCGACGAGGCCGAGCACATGGTGCAGCAGCTCGTCACGCTGGGCATCACGCGCATCGCCGTCATGTACCAGGACGATGGCTTTGGCAAGGCGGGGCTGGCGGGCGTGGAGGCCGCTCTGGCGCGGCGCCAGCTCCAGCTGGTGGCCGCGGCCGGCTACGAGCGCAACACCGACCGGGTGGATGCGGCGGTGCAGGCCATCCGTGCCACGGATGCGCAGGCCGTGATCATGATCGCCATCAACAAGCCGGCGGCGGCCTTCGTCAAGCGCTACCGAGAACAGGGCGGCGGTGCGCGGCTGTTCAACATCTCGGTGGTAGACCCGGCCGAGATCGTGAAGCTGGCCGGCCTGAAGAACGCCCATGGCCTGGCCATCAGCCAGGTGGTTCCCTACCCGTACCGCCCGCAGCTGCCGGCGGTGCGCGAGTACCAGCAGCTGCTCAAGCAATATGCGCCCGAGGCCGAGGTCAACTACACCAGCTTCGAGCTGTTCCTGGGCGCCAAGGTGCTGGTGGAGGCCCTGCGCCGGGCCGGCCCCCGGCCCACGCGGGCCCGCGTGCTGCGCGCGCTCGAATCGCTGCACGGCTTCGACCTGGGCGGCATCACCATGGGCTACGGGCCCGACAACCGCGTGGGCTCGCGCTTCGTCGAGGTCACGGTGATCGGTGGCAGCGGCCGCCTCATGAAGTGAGCGCGGCCCGCGCAGCACAGGGCTTTCACGTTCCAACGCACAGGCTTTCACCATGTCCTTCACCTCGCGCTACGTCCGCTGCGCCGGCTATGAAATCCACCTGACGGACTGGGGCGAGCCGGGCGCCCCCGTGGTGGTGGCCTGGCACGGCCTGGCGCGCACCGGCCGCGACATGGACGAACTGGCCGCGCACCTGGCAGGGCAGGGCTGGCGCGTGCTGTGCCCCGACACGCTGGGCCGTGGCCTGAGCCAGTGGAGCCGCGACCCGCACAGCGAATACACACTGGCCTTCTATGCACGCCTGGTGGAGGACCTGCTGGATCAATTGGGCGTGGCCCAGGCCCAGTGGGTGGGCACGTCAATGGGCGGCGCCATCGGCACCGTCTGCGCCGCGGGCCTGCTGGCGCCGCGGCTGCGCGGGCGCATCACGCATCTGGTACTTAATGACAACGCGCCGCAGCTGGCCGCCCCGGCGCTGGAGCGCATCAAGGCCTATGCGGGCCGGCCGCCGGTGTTCGACACCATGCTGGAACTGGAGGCCTTCTTTCGCCAGACCTACGCGCCCTTTGGCTGGCTCAGCGACGCGCAGTGGCGGCGGCTGACGGAGACATCGATGCGCCGCCTGCCCGATGGGCGCGTCACGCCGCATTACGACCCGGCCATGGTCCAGCAGTTCACGCGGCACGAGAACGATTACCTGGTCTGGCAGCACTACGACCTTCTCGACATTCCGGTGCTGTGCCTGCGCGGGGCCGAGTCCGATCTGGTGCTGCCCGAGGTGGTGGCGGAGATGCGCAGGCGCGGCCCCGGCGCGCGGGGGCTGCTGCAGGTCGTGGAGGTGCCGGCCTGCGGCCATGCGCCCGCGCTCAACGTGCCGGACCAACTGGCCTGGGTGCAGCGCTTCCTGCAGGGCCGGCCGGTCCAGGGCTGAGGCTGCGGGGGGCGCGGGTTCAGGACTTCAGCGGGCCGTTGAGCGCCGTGCGCAGGCCGGCCGAGTAGCCCAGCGCCAACGAGATCTCGCCCGCTGTCGCCTGCAGCTTGGGCAGCCAGCCTTCGTCCAGTCGGTCGGCGGGGGCCGAGATCGACAGGCCGGCCACAAGCTGGCCCTGGTCGTCGAACACGCCAGCGGCCATGCAGCGCACGCCCAGCTCCAGCTCCTCGTTGTCGCGCGCAATGCCGTACTGCCGCGCCTTGCCCAGCTCGCGCTCCAGCATGGGCAGTTGGGTGATGCTGTTGCGCGTATGGCCCGGCAGGCCGGTGCGCGTGGCGTAGGCCCGCACGCGCTGCGGGTCGTCGGCCGCGAGGAACAGCTTGCCCGTGGAGGTGAGGTGCAGCGGCGCATGGCCGCCAATGGCGCGCACAACCTGCATGCCCGAGCGTTCGCTGTACGCGCGCTCGATGTAGACGATTTCGTCCCCCTGGCGCACGCTGAGGTTCACCGGCTGCTGGATCAGCTTGTGCAGCTGGCGCATGGGCGCCATGGCGGCGTCGCGCACGCTCAGGCGGGCCTTGACCAGGTTGCCCAGCTCCAGCAGGCGCATGCCCAGGCGGTAGCTGCCCGACTCGGGCCGGTCGACAAAGCGGCCGATGGTCAGGTCGTTGAGGATGCGGTGCGTGGTGGACGGGTGCAGCCCCGTCTTTTCGCTGATTTCCTTGAGGGATATGGCCTCTTCGCGGGAGGCCAGCACGTCGATCAGCTGGAACATGCGCTCCAGCACCTGAACGCTGGGTTTGGCGGGCACGTCCGGGTGGCGTTTCTTCATGACGATGCAGGCAGTTTCTAAGCCCCCCATTTTAGATAATGAAAATCGTCGCAGAAGCGCACGGCACGATACCCGGGCCGAACCGCCAATCTTGTCTGCGATGCGAGGGATCGCCATTCACTGCACAGGCGTTGGCCTGGGCCCAGGCAAATCGAGGCCGCACCGTGGCGACACAACAAAAAAGCGCCCCGGGGGGCGCTGGTTTGTTTGCTTTCTGGCGGAAGCGGTGAGATTCGAACTCACGGACGGTTGCCCGTCGCCGGTTTTCAAGACCGGTGCAATCGACCACTCTGCCACGCTTCCTGCATTGGTCTTCGTGACCGGAGAGTCACGCCATGTGGCGGCCTCCCCAGGCTCCGAGAAGGGGCCTATTCTACGCGGGCGCCGCGCCTCTTTCGGGCTCCTGCGCGGTTCTCCATGCCCGTCTCTTTCAAGCGGCCCCAGGCGGGGCCGCCAGGGGCCTTATGTGCATAGGGCGCCCTTGGGACAAGCGCAGACTGCTATTGTTTTTGATGATTCGGCCTACATGCCCAGGGATTTGAGCAATGCCTCGGTGTCCGCGTCGGAGGCCGATGCGGCTGGTGCAGCGGCCGGGGCGGCTGCCGCTGCCTGGGCCATGAGGGCGTCGGGGTCGGGGGCCTCTTGCGGCTCGAAGTCGTAGAGCTTGATGAACTGCGTGCGGTCGATCGCCAGTTCCAGGTAGAAGATGTTGTTGTTGCCGGTATAGAAGGTGACGCGGCGCGCCTCGGGCTGGTCCAGGTTGGCGTCCACGCTCAACATGACCTGCTGGTTCAGCACTAGCATCTTGGGCTGGTTCTGCGTGATGTGGGTTTGCAGTTCGCGCCGCACCTTGCCCGTGAAGTCGCCCACCACCTGGTTCATGAGCTCGCCCATGACGTTGCTCACTTCGTCGGAGGTGAAGGCGCTGGCCAGGTCGTCGGCCGACATGCCCATGCTCAGCATGTAGCGCTCATAGATCTCCATGGCCGCTGCCGCCGAGAAGTTGATGATCACCAGGCCGGAAAAGCCGCCGTCGAACAGCACGAAGCAGCCGATGTCTGGCTTGAGGCAGGTCTTGGTGATGCGCTGCACCATGCCCGAGTAATGCACGGGCCCCTGGGTGGCGACCGAAAGCACGCGGGTCACGGAGTTGCACAGGGAGGTCAGCACGTCTTCGGTGCCGTAGACGACGGGAGTGGCAGGAGAGGTCATGGGGCTGCAGGAAGGGAATGCAGGCAGGGCTGCACATGGCGAATCATGACACGGCGGGTGCGCGCCGCGTGCAAAGCCGGGCGGGAGTCGCATCCCCGCTCTTTGTTGTTCATAAATTTTGAAGTGACACGTGAATTCAATTGAAACTTTGCGCATGAAGGCCACTCTAGACTGCACGGCGTGATGAGCTGCCGCCTGCGTGGCGGCCCGTCCAAGCCCTCTCACGAGGTTTCATTTGCCGCCTTCAGCACACGCATTTCATGAGCACTGCCACCACGCAACGCGCCGCCCGCTATGGCGCAACCGCCATCGCCCTGCATTGGGTCCTGGGCCTGGCCATCGTGGCCGTGTTCTGCGTGGGCTGGTACATGACCGGGCTGCCGTTCTCTCCCCAGCGCCTCAAGCTCTACAACTGGCACAAGTGGGCCGGTGTGGCGCTGCTCACGCTGTCGGCGCTGCGCCTGGTGTGGCGCATCACGCACCGGCCGCCGGCTCTGCCCGCCCAGGTGCAGTCCACCATGCCGCGCTGGCAGCAACTGGCCCACCATGGCGTGCACCACCTGCTGTATGCGCTGTTCTTCATCGTGCCGCTGGTGGGCTGGGCCTACAGCTCGGCCGCGGGTTTCTCCATCGTCTTCCTGGGCATGGTGCCGCTGCCGGACTTCGTGCCCGCCAGCCCCGCACTGGCCGAGGCCATCAAGCCCTGGCATGAGCTGACGGCCTATGCGCTGGCCACCTTGGTGGCGCTGCATGTGGCCGCCGCTCTCAAGCACCAGCTCATCGACCGTGACGGCCTGATTGGCCGCATGCTGCCCGGCCGCGGCTGAGGCCGCGACGGCACACCAATTTCTTATCGTTCAACGGATGGAGCAAACCACCATGACGCAATTCACCTTCCCGCGCCTGGCCGGCATGGCCTTGGCCGGCGCCGCCCTGCTGAACGCGGGTGCCGCCTTCGCACAGCAAAAACTGGTGCCCGAGCAGAGCGAGATCGCCTTCGTCAGCAAGCAGATGGGCGTGCCCGTCGAGGGCAAGTTCAAGAAGTTCGACGCCCAGGTGTCGCTCGACCCGGCCAAGCCGGCCACGAGCAAGGTGGCGTTCACGGTGGATACCGGCAGCGCCACGCTGGGCGTGAAGGAAACCGACGCCGAGCTGCCCAAGGCCGTGTGGTTCAACGTGCCCCAGTTTCCGAAGGCCACCTTCCAGTCCGGCGCCATCAAGGCCGTGGGCGCGGGCAAGTACGAGGTGGCAGGCAAGCTGAGCATCAAGGGCGCATCGCAGGACGTGGTGGTGCCCGTCACCCTCACGCAAAGCGGCGCCACCACCACGGCTGCCGGCAGCTTTGCCATCAAGCGCCTGGCCTTCAAGATCGGCGAGAACGAGTGGGCGGACACGTCCATGGTGGCCGACGAGGTGCAGGTCAAGTTCAAGCTGGCCCTGACGGGCGTTCCCAAGTTCTGAGCCTCTTCAGGCCCTTGCAGTCCCTTTTCTTTTCATCACACCTTACGGAGTAACCACCCATGCGTTCCACCTTCCTGGCCATTGCGGCCGCAGCCGCCCTGACCGCCGGTGCCGTGCAGGCCCAGCCCGCCACCTATGCCGTGGACCCGACGCACACCTTTGCCACGTTCGAGATCAGCCACTTCGGCGCCAGCGTGAACCGCGGCCGCTTCGACAAGAAGGAAGGCTCGGTGCAGCTGGACAAGGCCGCCAAGTCCGGCAAGGTGGAGCTCACGCTGCACATCGACTCCATCAACACGGGCACGGCGCCGTTCGACAAGCACCTGCAAAGCGCGGACATCTTCAACGTGGCTCAGTTCCCCACGGCCAAGTTCGTGGGCGACAAGTTCACGTTCGAGGGCGACAAGGTCACGGCCGTGTCGGGCAACCTGACCATCAAGGGCAAGACCCAGCCTGTCACCTTCAAGGCCAACCAGTTCGCCTGCTACGACAGCCCCATGCTCAAGCGCGAGGTGTGCGGCGGCGACTTCGAAACCACCATCGACCGCACCGCCTTCGGAATGGACTACGGCGTGCAGTACGGCTTCCCCAAGAACGTGCGCATCGTGGCGCAGATCGAGGCCGTCAAGCAGTAAGCCGGCAGGCCGGCGCCGCGCCTGCGCGTGCAGGCCTGCGCCGCATCGTTCAAGGGCTGGCGCCATGGGGCGCCAGCCCTTTTTTTGCGCAGGGGGCGAGCGCGTCAGCGCTCAGGCACCCAGCCCAAGCCCACGCGCCTGCGTGGCAAGCGCGTGCGTGCTATGGTCGCGCGCCCTGGGGTTTTCCCTTGTTTTTTGCCATGCCATGACCGTCTCTGCCGCACCCTCCACTCCGCCCGCGACCCACCCCGTCGATGCGCCGGCACGTGGCCCGGCGGATGAGCGCACGCTGGTCCGCGCCGTGCTGGCCATGGGCGTGGGGGGCTTTTCCATCGGCACCGGGGAGTTCGTCATCATGGGCCTGCTGCCCGAGGTGGCCCGCGACCTGGATGTGAGCATTCCGCAGGCCGGCCATGTGATCAGCGCCTATGCGCTGGGCGTGGTGGTGGGGGCGCCGGTGCTGGCCGTGCTGGCGGCGCACTGGGGCCGGCGGGCGCTGCTGATGGCGCTGATGGTGGTCTATGCCCTGGGCAACTTTGCGTCGGCGCTGGCGCCGGGCTATGCATCACTGGGGCTGCTGCGCCTGGTCAGCGGCCTGCCGCATGGCACCTACTTCGGCGTGGCCGCCCTGGTGGCCGCCGCACTGGCGAGGCCGGGCCAGCGGGCGCGGGCCGTGGGCTGGGTGATGCTGGGGCTGACCAGCGCCACGCTGGTGGGCGTGCCCATCGCTGCGGGGCTGGGCAGCCTGCTGGGCTGGCGCGCGGCCTTCGTGTTCGTGGGGGCCATTGCGCTGGCGGCGGTGTTCATGATGCGCCGCTGGGTGCCCGACATGCCGGCGCCGCAGGGTGCCAGCCCGTGGCGCGAGCTGGGGGCGCTGGCGCGGGGACAGGTGTGGTTCACGCTGGGCATCGGCGCCATCGGCTTTGGCGGCATGTTTGCGGTGTTCAGCTACATCAAGCCCACGCTGCTGGAGGTGGCGGGCATGCCGCCGGCGCTGGTGCCGTTCACGCTGTCCCTGTTCGGCCTGGGCATGGTGGCGGGCAACCTGGTGGGCTCGCGCATGGCCGACCGGGCGCTCATGCCCACGGTGGGCAAGCTGCTGCTGTGGTCGGTGGGCGTGATGGTGGTGTTCGTTGCGGCGGCGCACCATGCGGTGACGGCGGCGGCGTCCGTCTTCCTGCTGGGCACGGTGGTGGCCATCGGGCCGGCGTTGCAGATCCGGCTCATGGATGTCGCCGGGGACGCGCAGACCCTGGCCGCCGCTCTCAACCATTCGGCCTTCAACGCCGCGAATGCGCTGGGTGCCTGGCTGGGCGGCCTGGCCATCGCCGCGGGCGGTGGCTGGACATCCACCGGCTGGGTCGGGGCGCTGCTGGGGTTGGGTGGCCTGGCCGTGTACGCCGCGGCGCTGGCCAGCGACCGGCGCGCGCGCCCGGGGCTGGTCACGCAATAGCTATCAAAAACGTAGCTGTTGGCGTTTGTCTGGTGGGCGGTTGGGGCTGATTTTGTCTTGATTCAATGCGCACTGCCATGGTGGCGCGCCAGGTGCACCCGCTCGTCCAGCGACGACAGCACCAGCGCCAGCACGATGCCCACGGCCGCGCCGAGGGTGGTGTCGAAGATGCGCGACAGGGCCATCTCCGCCGCCTCGCCGTGGTGCGCCATGCTGGTCATCAGCAGCGCCATGGGGGTGATGAAGATCTGGCCCAGCGCATAGTTGAAGCCAATCACCACCTCGGTGAGCACCTGCAGCACCGCCACGGCCAGCAGCAGCCACCCGAACGAGGGCGCGGACGACAGGATGGCCCAGGCGATGCCCGCGCCGATCACCGTTCCCAGCGTGCGCTGCCAGCCGCGGTGCACCGTGCCCGGCAGGTGGGCTCCTTGCAGCACGGCCACCGCGCCGATCGCGGCCCAGGCCGGGTGCGCCCACCCCGCGGCATGCGCCAGCAGCGCGGCCAGCGCGGCGCACAGCGCCACGCGTACTGACTGCACGGGGGCGTAGCCGGGCGCCAGCGGCTTCGGCGCGTGCATGCCGTCCGGTGCATGGACGGCGGCGGAGGCGGGCGGCGCCACGTCCAGGTCGCGCAGGCGATCGGTCAGCAGGTACAGCAGCCAGGCGGCGGCCACGCCCAGGGCGGTGGCGCCCGTGCGCTCGGCCAGTACCAGGGGGCCGCCGAACGGGCCGATCGCGGCACTGGCGGCGAAGATGAAGATCACCGCGCCCGGCGCGCCCAGCTGCGCCCGGTGGGCCAGCGACGCCAGCAGCCCCGCCATGGCCGACAGGGCCAGTAGCATGGCCACGGGCCCCAGGCCCAGCCAGGCGAGCAGCGAGAGCAGCGCCACCGGCATGACCAGCAGGCCGCCGGCCATGAGCACGACATGCCGGCGGTGCGCCGGCGGCGCAAAGCGCCCGAACAGCGCCGCCAGGGCCCCCAGGCCACCAAAGCCGGCCATGTGGGCCCAGGGCGAGACATGCAGCAGGCCCGCGACCAGCACCACGGCCAGCGCAACCTGCGCGCCCGCCACGGTGGCGTTGCGCACCGAGGGAGGGCGCTGCAGGGCCAGGCTCTCGCGCAGCCGCGCGGGCGCCGCCATGTGGCGCAGGGCGCGGCTGTGCGAGCCGGTGTGCGGGGGACGGGCGTTCAGGGGCATGGCATCAGTCCTTGCGCTGGGCCGTGGCGATGCGCGCCTCGATCTGCCCAAAGGCCTGCAGCAGGGTGTGAGCCGTGGCGTCGTCCAGGTCGGCCAGCAGCGTGTCCTCGATGGCGGCCAGACGCTGCTGGATGCTGCGGGCCGTACGCTTGCCGGCGGTGGTGAGATGCACGAGCTTGATGCGGCGGTCGCTCGCATGGGCCTGGCGTTCGACCAGGCCCTGGGCCACCAGCGCGTCCAGCAGGCGCACCAGGCTGGAACCGTCCAGCCCCACGGCCGCCGCCAGCTCGGTCTGCGAGATGCCGTCGCCCAGGTGGAGCAAATGCACCAGCGGCGTCCAGACGGCGTCGCTCAGGCCCTCGGCGGCCAGTTGGGTGTCGAGCGTCTTGCGCCAGCGCCGCCCCAGGCCCACCAGCTGCACCCCCAGCAGGCGCTTGGGGTCGGTGGGGAGGGAGGCATCGGAGGAGGCATGGGCTGGCATGTAGTTATTTTGGCAAATTATTTGAATTCAAATGATTTATCCAAAAGAAAGGCCGCATGCCCGTTGCAGGCATGCGGCCCCGCTGCGCCAGGCGCTTACTTGCGGCGCGCGGCGCTGCTGGCGACGGCCAGGGCCGTCATGTTGAGCACGCGGCGCACGGTGGCGGCCGGCGTCAGGATGTAGGCCGTGCCGGCCGCGCCCATGAGGATCGGGCCCACGGTCACGCCGCCGCTGGCGGTGGTCTTGAGCACGTTGTAGAGGATGTTGGCGGCGTCGATGTTCGGGCAGATCAGCAGGTTGGCCGAGCCGGTGAGCGTGGCGTCGGGCAGGTAGGCGCTGCGGATCTTGGGGTCGAGCGCGGCATCGCCGTGCAGTTCGCCGTCGCACTCGATCTCGGGGTGGCGGGCCACGAACAGGTCGCGCGCCTCGCGCATCTTGCGGGCCGAGGCGCGCTTGGACGAGCCGTAGCTGGAGTGCGACAGGAAGGCCACCTTGGGCGGAATGCCGAAGCGGCGCACCTCCTGCACCGCCGCCCAGGCGATGTCGGCCAGCTCTTCGGCCGAGGGGTTCTCGTTCACGTAGGTGTCGGCGATGAACAGCGTGCCCTGGTTGGTCATCACCGCATTCAGCGCGGCGTACTGGGCCACGCCGGGCTCGCGCCCGAGGATGCTGTGGATGCGTTCCAGGTGCGTCTCGTAGGTGCCCACCAGGCCGCAGATCATGGCGTCGGCGTCACCCAGCTTGACCATCAGCGAGGCGATGATGGTGTTGGAGCGGCGCACCGCCGCCTTGGCCACCTCGGGCGTGGCGCCGTCGCGTTTCATGAGCTGGTGGTAGTGCTCCCAGTACTGGCGAAAGCGCGGGTCGTCGGAAGGGTCGCAGATCTCCACGTCCTTGCCCGGCTGCATGCGCAGGCCGGCCTTGTCGATGCGCGCCTGGATCACGGCCGGGCGGCCGATCAGGATGGGGCGGGCAATGCCGTCGTCGATGGCGATCTGCGCCGCGCGCAGCGCGCGCTCGTCCTCGCCGTCGGCGTAGGCCACTCGCTTTTGCTCGGCGGGCAGGGCTTTGGCGGCGTTGATGACCGGGCGCATCAGCATGCCGGTCTGGTAGACGTAGCGCGACAGGCTTTCCTTGTACGCCTCCATGTCGGTGATGGGGCGCGTGGCCACGCCCGACTCCAGCGCGGCCTGGGCCACGGCGGGCGCGATCTTCAGGATCAGGCGCGAGTCGAACGGCGTGGGGATCAGGTAGTCGGGGCCGAACGACAGTTCCTTGCCGGCGTAGGCGGCGGCCACTTCCTCGCTGATGTTCTCCTTGGCCAGCGCGGCGATCTGGCGCACGCAGGCCAGCTTCATGGCCTCGGTGATCTTGGTGGCGCCGCAGTCGAGCGCGCCGCGGAAGATGTACGGGAAGCACAGGACGTTGTTGACCTGGTTCGGGTAGTCCGAACGGCCCGTGGCGATGATGCAGTCCGGGCGCACGGCCTTGGCCAGCTCGGGGCGGATTTCGGGCTCGGGGTTGGCCAGCGCCAGGATGATGGGCTTGTCCGCCATGGTCTTGACCATGTCGGCCGTGAGCACGCCGGGGGCCGAGCAGCCCAGGAACACGTCGGCGCCGTTGACCACGTCGGCCAGGGTGCGGGCCTCGGTCTTCTGGGCGTAGCGGGCCTTGGACTCGTCGTAGCCGCCGGGGCGGCCTTCGTAGATCACGCCCTTGGAGTCGACCATGAAGACGTTCTCGCGCTTCACGCCCAGGCCCACCATCACGTCCACGCAGGCGATGGCGGCGGCGCCGGCGCCCGAGACGGCGACCTTCACCGCGTCGATCTGCTTGCCCACCAGCTCCAGGCCGTTGAGCAGCGCGGCGCTGGAGATGATGGCCGTGCCGTGCTGGTCGTCATGGAACACCGGGATGTTCATGCGCTTGCTCAGCTCGCGCTCGATGTAGAAGCACTCGGGCGCCTTGATGTCTTCCAGGTTGATGCCGCCCAGCGTGGGTTCCAGCGCGGCGACGATCTCGATGATCTTGTCGGGGTCGCGCGCGTCCAGCTCGATGTCGAACACGTCCACACCGGCGAACTTCTTGAACAAGCAGCCCTTGCCCTCCATCACCGGCTTGCCGGCCAGCGGGCCGATGTCGCCCAGGCCCAGCACAGCCGTGCCGTTGGTGATCACGCCCACCAGGTTGCCGCGCGAGGTGTAGTCGAACGCCTTGGCCGGGTCGGCCTGGATGTCCAGGCAGGGATAGGCCACGCCGGGCGAGTAGGCCAGCGACAGGTCGCGCTGGTTGGACAGTGGCTTGGTCGGCGTCACGGCAATCTTGCCGCGGGTCATGTTGCGGTGGTACTCAAGCGCGGCTTCGCGCAGGGCGGCTTCGGCGGCGGTCAGGGGCTGGGTCATACGAAAGTGGTACTACAGATGCTCTAGGTAAAACGCCGGGCTAGCTTACTTGATGCTGACGCCAGGGCGGACGTTCGGCATGCAATAGGCGTGCTCGGTACAAGACCAAAACGCCCCGGCTCCTTTCGGTGCTCGGGGCGTGTGCCTTCGGATGGAAGGCCGGGGCGGCGGGATGCTCTGTGCGCATCGGCCGCCGGTGGCGCCGACAGCCGCAGAGGTGTCGCGGCTGGCGGTGCGGAAAAACGTTCAAATCCACGGTGGTGGCGTATGCCCCGCAGGATACCGGATTCGGGCCGGGTTGGAACCGTGCGGGGTATCCGCGGGGCGGCGGTGGCGGCGCTCAGCCCAGCAGGTCGGCCAGGCTGCGGGCGATCACCTGGGTGGCGCGGCGCAGGTCTTCCAGCTCGATGCGCTCGTCCGCGCGCTTGGCGTGCGACTCCAGCACCGTGCGCGGGCCGGCGCCGTAGATCACGCCGGGAATGCCGCGCTGCCCGTACAGGCGCACGTCGGTGTACAGCGGCGTGCCCACGGCCGGAGGCCTTTCGCCGAACACGGCCGCGCCATGCTTCTGGATGACGTCCACCAAGGGCTGGCTGCCTGCCAGCGGCGTCATGGCCTGGGCCAGCAGCAGGCGCTTGATGTCTGCGCGCACGGCGTCTTCGCCAGCGTAGCCGCGCTGGGCGTTGAAGGCGTCCACGGCCTGGGCGATCACGGTGCGGATGCGGGCCTCCACCTCGGCCGGGTTCTCCTCGGGGATCATGCGGCGGTCCAGCCTGAGCACCACCTTGCCCGGGACCACGTTGGTGTTGGTGCCGCCCTCGATGCGGCCGATGTTCAGGTACGGATGGGTGATGCCCGGCATCTGGGACAGCACCTGCCGGTACGCCACGTTCTCGGCGTACAGCGCGTTCATGAGGGCCACGGCGCCCTGCAGTGCGTCCACCCCGGTGTGCGGCACGGCGGCATGGGCCATCTTGCCGTGCACGGTGACCTCCATCTGCAGGCAGCCGTTGTGGGCCGTCACCACCTCGTAGCTGAAGCCGGCGGCCACCATCAGGTCGGGCTTCGTCAGGCCGTTCTTCAGCAGCCAGCCGGGGCCCAGTTCGCCGCCAAACTCCTCGTCGTAGGTGAAGTGCAGTTCGATCGCCCCTTGGGTCGGCCTGGCCACGGCCTCCAGCGCGCGCACGGCGAAGGTGAAGGTGGAAAAGTCGCTCTTGCTCACGGCCGTGGCGCGGCCGTACATCTTGCCGTCCACGATCTCGGCGCCGTAGGGGGCGTGCGACCAGCCCTCGCCGGGGGGCACCACGTCGCCGTGGGCATTGAGGGCGATGGTGCGGCCCGAGCCCGCGGGGCCGTAGGGGCGGCGCACGATCAGGTTGGTGATGGACTGCATGCCGTAGTCCTTCACCTCCTGCGCTGGCACGGCGTGCTTCTCGGCCTTGAAGCCGAACGCCTGGATCAGTGCGGCCGTGCGCTCGGCATGCGGCGCGTTGTCGCCGGGCGGCGTGTCGGTGGGCACGCGCACCAGCGCCTGCAGGAACTGCACCTGTTCGTCAAAGTGCTGGTCGATCCAGGCGTCCAGCGCGGCGTAGGTGGCTTGGCGGTCTTGGGGCATGGGGGCTTTCGGGGGCGGGGTCAGGCGTGCGACGCCAGTTGCTGCAGCACATGGCTGAAGGCGTCCACGGCCAGCTGCATGTCGTCGCTGGTGGTGGATTCCAGCGGGTTGTGGCTGATGCCGGCGTTGAGTCCGCGCACGAACAGCATGGCCTGGGGCATGATTTCGTGCAGCTTCATGGCGTCGTGGCCGGCGCCGCTGGGCATGCGGAACACGGGCAGGCCCAGTGCGGCGACGGCCTTTTCCCAGCGCTGCTGCCAGGCGGGGTCGCTGGGGGCGGCGGCCACCTGCATGGATAGTTCGGCCTTGGACTGCAGGCCGCGGCGCAGGGCGATCTCGTCCAGCTGGGCCAGCACGTCGGCCACCATGGCGTCGCGCTGGGCGTCGGTGGGGGCGCGCATGTCCATGCTGAAGCTGCATTTGCCGGGCACCACGTTGATGGAGCCGCCAGGCACCTGCAACATGCCGATGGTGGCCACGCTGTCGCCGTCTTGCGCGGCGCGCTGTTCCATGTACAGGGCCAGCTCGGCCACGCCCAGCGCGGCGTCGCGGCGGCGGTCCATGGGGGTGGTGCCGGCGTGGCTGGCCATGCCGTGCATCTCGCACACGTAGCGCACGCCGCCGTTGATCGAGGTGACCACGCCCAGCGGAATGTCCAGCTCGTTGAGCACCGGGCCCTGCTCGATGTGCACCTCGACGAAGCCCAGGTACTGCGCCGCATCGCGCTTGAGCTGGGGAATGTCGTCGATGCGCAGGCCGGCCTGCCGCATGGCGTCGCGCATGGCGATGCCGTTGGCGTCCTTCTGGTCCAGCCATTCGGGCTTGAAGGCGCCGATCAGCGCGCCCGAGCCCAGAAAGGTGGCCTTGTAGCGCTGGCCTTCCTCTTCGGCGAAGGCCACCACTTCGATGCCGAAGGGCAGGCGCCTGCCGGCGCGGTGCAGCTCGCGCACGCAGGCCATGGGCACGAAGATGCCCAGGCGCCCGTCGTGCTTGCCGGCGTTGCGCACGGTGTCGTAGTGGCTGCCGGTCATCAGGTACCGGGCGCCGGGCGTGGCCGGGTGGTAGCGGCCCACCACGTTGCCCACGGCGTCCGTCTGGACGTCGTCGAAGCCGCAGTCGCGCATCCATTGGCCGATGTCCGCGGCGCAGGCGCGGTGCGCATCGGTCAGGTAGGTGACGGTGAGCTGGCCCTTTTCGGCAAAGCCGGGGTCCGAGTGCCGGGCCAGCTGTTCCTGCCAGTCCCAGACGTCGTTGCCCAGCGCGGGCGCATGGCCGAACCGGTCGTTGAGGCGGATCTCGGCGATGCGGTGGATGTTGCGGATGGCCTCGGCGCGCTCGAAGTCCGGGTGGTTGGCAAGGCGCCGCGCACAGGTATCGATGATCTCCTGCTTGCGCAGGCCGGCGCCGCGCGGGCCGCGCACGGCCAGCACGAAGGGAAAGCCGAAGCGGGCGTGGTAGTCGGCGTTGAGCTGCCGGATGCGCGCCAGCTCCTCGGGCGTGCACTGGGTCAGGCCGGCGGTGTGCTGCTCGCGGGTGGATTCGGCCGTGAGCGACTGGGCCGCCATGGCCTGGCCGGCCAGCTCCGGGTGGGCGCGGATCAGGTCCAGGCGGGCCTGCTCGGGCGCGCCGGCCAGCACCTGCACCAGGGCGTACTTGAGCTGGGCCAGCGAGGTGAAGGGGCGCCGGGCCAGCGCCGCCTCGGCGATCCAGGGGGAATGCTCGTACAGGCCGTCGAGCATGCGCGCGGCCTCGGCGGCGGATGCGGCGTTCAGTTGCTCCAGTGTCAGGGCCATGGGGTTTGTCCTTTTGCTATTAAAAAGTGAGCTATTTGCGCTTGTTGCATAAGCGCTGCGGTGCAATTTGATTCAAAGAAGGGGCGCTGGAAAGCGCTGCGCCCAGTGGCGCGCCAGGTCGATGCGGCGGCACACCCACACGTCGCCGTGGCTCTGCACATGGTCCAGAAAGCGCTGCAGCGCCGTGATGCGGCCGGGGCGGCCCAGCAGGCGGCAGTGCATGCCGATGCTCATCATCTTGGGCGCGTTGTCGCCGTCGGGCGCTCCTTCGGCGTACAGCGTGTCGAAGCTGTCCTTCATGTACTGAAAGAACGGGTCGGCGTGCGAGTAGCCCTGGGGCAGGGCGAAGCGCATGTCGTTCACGTCCAGCGTGTAGGGCACGACGAGCTGGTGGTGCGCGCTGCCATCGGTCTTCTGCACCTTCATCCAGAACGGCAGGTCGTCGCCGTAGTAGTCGCTGTCGTAGGCAAAGCGGCCTTCGTCGGCCACCAGGCGGTGGGTGTGGGGGCTGTCGCGGCCGGTGTACCAGCCCAGGCCGTGGTCGTTGTTCGTGCCATACAGCTCGCCAAAAATCTCCAGGCACTGCGCCATGTGGGCGCGCTCCACTTCTTCGGGCACGTTCTGGTAGTGGATCCACTTCAGGCCGTGGCAGGCCACCTCGTGACCTAGCTCGGCAAAGGCCTGGGCCAGCTCGCGGTGGCGCTGCAGCGCCGTGGCCACGCCAAACACCGTCAGCGGCAGGCCGCGCCTTTCGAACTCGCGCAGGATGCGCCACACGCCGGCGCGTGCGCCGTATTCGTAGATGCCGTCCATGCTCATGTGGCGCGCGGGGTAGGCGGCGGGGTTGAACAGCTCGGACAGGAACTGCTCGCTGGCCGGGTCGCCGTGCAGCACATGGTTTTCGCCGCCTTCCTCGTAGTTCAGCACGAACTGCACGGCCACGCGGGCGTTGCCCGGCCATTGCGGGTGCGGGGGCGTGCGGCCGTAGCCGGCCAGGTCGCGGGGGTAGGGGGCGGTGGCGTCGTAGGTCATGGCGGGGCGAAGGCGGGTGGCGGGCGTGCTGCGCCCGAGTTTATGGGGGCCGGGCGGCGCCGGCATCCGCAACTTCCGCAGGGCTTCCATAATCGGGCGCAGGAGACAACACCGCATGAACGTGACGCAGACAGAACCCTTCGCGAACCCCCAGGCCTTCCTGCTCGACCTGTACCGCGTGGCGGTGCAGCGCGCCCAGCCCCTGCACAGCATGGCCCGGTACCTGCCGCCCGTGCCCAAGGGCCGCACCGTGGTGCTGGGCGCCGGCAAGGCGGGCGGCTCGATGGCGCAGGCGCTGGAGGCGCTGTGGCCGCAGGACGCCCCGCTGTCGGGGCTGGTGGTCACGCGCTATGGCCATACGCCGCCCCGCCCGCAGGGCCTGCGCCAGCGTCTGGAGGTGGTCGAGGCGGCCCACCCCGTGCCCGACGCCGCGGGCCTGGCCGCGGCCGAGCGCGTGCTGGCGCTCACGCAGGGGCTGACCGCGGACGACCTGGTGCTGTGCCTGATATCGGGCGGCGGCTCGGCGCTGCTCACGCTGCCGGCCGATGGCCTGTCGCTGGAGGAGAAGCAGGGCATCAACCGCGCGCTGCTGGACAGCGGCGCGGCCATCGGGGAGATGAACTGCGTGCGCAAGCACCTCTCGCGCATCAAGGGCGGGCGGCTGGCGGCGGCCTGCGCGCCGGCGCGCCTGGTCACGCTCACCATCAGCGACGTGCCGGGCGACGCCCCCTCGGTGATCGCCAGCGGCCCCACGGTGCCCGACGTCACGACCTGCGCCGACGCCCTGGCCATTCTGGACCGCTACCGCATCGCCGTCCCCGCACCCGTGCGCGCCGCGCTGGAGGCCGCAGCACTGGAAACCCCAAAGCCCGGCGACCCCTGCTTTGCCGGCCAGGCGGTGCACATGATCGCCACGCCGCAGCAGTCGCTGGAGGCCGCGGCCCAGGCGGCGCGCGCGGCCGGGCTGGCGGCATACATCCTGTCCGACGAGATCGAAGGCGAGTCGCGCGAGGTGGGCAAGGTCCATGCCGCCCTGGCCCGAGCCGTGGCCCGCCAGGGCCAGCCGTTCGTCAGGCCGTGCGTGATCCTGTCGGGCGGCGAGACCACGGTCACCATCCGCCCGCGGCCCCCGGGTGCGCCCAAGGGACGCGGCGGGCGCGCGGGGGAGTTTTGCCTGGGGCTGGCGCAGGCGCTGCAGGGACAGGAGGGCGTGTGGGCGCTGGCGGCGGACACCGACGGCATCGACGGCATGGAAGACAACGCCGGCGCTCGCGTGGCGCCGGACACGCTGGCGCGCGCTGCCGGCAAGGGCCTGCGCATCGACGGGCATCTGGACCGCAACGACGCCTACGGCTACTTCGAGGCGCTGGGCGATTTGATCGTCACCGGGCCCACGCACACCAATGTGAATGATTTTCGTGCGCTATTGATTTTGTAGCTAATTGCGCTTTATGGGTGGGCGCTGTGGCCTGATTTTGTTTGAATTTCGTGGCGGCCGGCCGCCGCCTTCCAGGAGACTTCCATGGGCTTGAGCACCCACGTCCTCGACACCATGCACGGCTGCCCCGCGGCGGGCATGTCGGTCGCGCTGTATGCCACCGCCGGCGACCAGGCCACGCTGATCAAGCGCCTGGTGCTGAACCACGACGGCCGCACCGATGCGCCGCTGTTCGACAACGCCAGCCTGCGCCCGGGCACCTACCGGCTGACCTTCGACGTGGCCGCGTACTTCAAGGCCCGGGGCGTGGTGCTGCCCGAGCCCAACTTCTTGGATCGCGTGAGCCTGGATTTCGGCATTGCCCACGCCGACCAGCACTACCACGTGCCCCTGCTCGTGAGCCCGTGGAGCTATTCCACCTACCGTGGTTCCTGAGCACGCCGGCGTGCGCTCAGAGCTGGCCCTCGGTCAGCGTGTCGAGCTGAAAGCTGCCCGACTTGTCCCACAGCCAGGTGTCGGTGTAGGTCACGCGCTGCATGCGCGCGGGGACGGGGAAGGGGGCGGCGGCGCGCACCGTGCGCTCGATCTCGGCCACCACCTCGGGCGCGTGGCGCGGCGCGCGCATCCAGCGCAGGGTCGTCACGCGGCCGGCGCGGTCGATGTCCACCTCCAGCACGCCAATGGCGTACAGCAGCGGCGGCAGCTTGCCCTTGTAGATGCGCTGCGCGTTCAATCCATAGAGGTGGCTGGCCGCATCCTGGCGGTAGGCGCGCGGCGTGGCGGCCGCCGAGGTGCGTGCCGATCCCTTGGACGCCGGCACGGGGCCGGTGATGCGCGAATCCGCCCCGGGGGGCAGCGAGTCCTGCGGCGCGGGCGCCTCGGGCGCGGACTTGCAGGCGGCGACGATGGCGGCCACCGCCGCCATGAGGCTGGCGGGCAGCCAGAAGGGGCGCTTGGCGCGCCGGGGAGCGTCGGATGGCTGCTGGGGCATGGTCGGTGTCGCTATGCTGTACCTGCTGCGCCGCGCATCCGCGGCACGCTGCTTGTGGATTGGAGGTGAGTGCGAGTGACGGCGTTGGAATGTCTGCTCAAGCGCATCCAGTCCGCACCCGCGTGCCTGGTGACGGTGGAGTCTACCCAAGGCTCGGCGCCGCGTGAACCTGGCGCCTGGATGGCTTTGTGTGCGGGCGAAACAGAGCCGCTGGGCACCATCGGCGGCGGCCACCTGGAGCTGCAGGCCATGCACGAGGGGCGCGCACGCCTGGCCGACCACCTGGCCGGCCGCCCGGCCAGGCCGCCGCTGGTGCGCCATGCGCTGGGCCCGGGCCTGGGCCAGTGCTGCGGCGGTGTGGTGCACCTGCGTTTCGAGTGCGTGGGCGCGGCCGACGCGCCGGCCCTGCGCGCGCGCCTGCAGCCGTGCCTGCATCCGGTGGCGCTGTTCGGGGGCGGCCATGTGGGGCATGCGCTGGCGCGGGCACTGGCGCCGCTGCCGTTTGCGCTGCACTGGATCGACAGCCGCGACGGCGTGTTCCCGCCGCTGGTGGATGCGGGCACCGTCTGCGAGCAGTCGGAGCCGGTGCAGGCTGCCGTGCCCGGCTTGGCGCCGCGCTCCTTCGTGCTCATCATGAGCTTCAGCCATGCCGAAGACCTGGACATCGTGGCCGCCTGCCTGGCGCGCCAGCGCGAGCGGGGCGATCTGCCCTTCATCGGCCTGATCGGCAGCCGCAGCAAGTGGGCTGCCTTTGCCCGCCGCCTGCGGGCGCGTGGTTTTGGCGAGGCGGAACTGGCGCAGGTGACCTGCCCGATCGGCGTGGCAGGCATCAAGGGCAAGGCGCCCGAGGTGATCGCCGTGGCCGTGGCGGCGCAGCTGCTGCAGAGGCTGGAGTCGATCACCGCGCCGGGTTGATGCCCGCCGCCGGGGGCATCACGGCATGGGCAGAGCGCCGAAAGCGCTTGCCCGGATTACCGGGTGGACGGCTAGGGCTGCGGTGCCTTGAACAGGGCCGCCACCTTGCGCTTGGGCTTGATGTTGGCGGAGATGCTGCCGCGTGCCGCGCCGGCCTTGGGCGTGATTTCCCAGCTGGCCGAGCCGTCGCTGGCGGCACTGGCTTCATAGGGCTTGTCGAAGAACGGGTCGCGCGCTGCGGCCGGGGCCGAGCGGTAGGAGCCGCGTTCACGCTCGCGCTCGCGTGGGGCGCGCGGCGATGGCGCGCTGCCTTCCGCGCCCTCGCGCCAGGTGCGGCGGCCGTCGTTGAAGCGGCCGCGCGGGCGCTCGTCGTCCAGTTCCAGCGCCTCCAGCTCGATCTTCTTCTTGATGAGCTTCTCGATGTCGGCCACCAGGCGCGTATCGCTGCTGGCCACCAGCGTGACGGCCAGGCCCGAGGCGCCGGCGCGACCCGTGCGGCCGATGCGGTGCACGTAGTCCTCGGCGTTGAAGGGCACGTCGTGGTTGAACACCGCGGGCACGTCCTTGATGTCCAGGCCGCGCGCGGCCACGTCGGTGCACACCAGCAGGTCCACGTCGCCGCTCTTGAAGGCCTCCAGCGCCTTCAGGCGCTCGTCCTGGCTCTTGTCGCCGTGCAGCGCGGCCGTCTTCAGGCCGTCACGCTCCAGGCTGCGCGCCAGGCGGGCGCAGCCGAGCTTGCTGTTGACGAAGATGAAGGCCTGCTTGAGGCCGCGCTCGGTCAGCACATGGCGGATGGCGCGGCGCTTGTCGTCGCCGTCCACCGAGAAGAAGCGCTGCTCGACCGTGGATGCGGTTTCGTTGGGGCGCGCGACCTCGATGGTGATCGGGTCTTGCAGGTAGCTGCTGGCCAGGCGCTTGATCTCGGGCGAGAAGGTGGCCGAGAACAGCAGCGTGGTGCGCTGCTTGGGCAGGTAGCTCAGGATGCGCTGCAGGTCGGGCAGGAAGCCGATGTCCAGCATGCGGTCCGCCTCGTCGAGCACCACGTACTCGACCTGGTTGAGCACGGCGTTCTTGGCCTCGATGTGGTCCAGCAGCCGGCCCGGCGTGGCCACCAGGACCTCGACGCCCTTTTTCAGCTCGATGGTCTGCGGCTTCATGTCCATGCCGCCGAACACCACGGTGCTGCGCAGCTTGGTGTACTTGGCGTACAGCGCGATCTGCTGGGCGACCTGGTCGGCCAGCTCACGCGTGGGCAGCAGCACCAGGGCGCGCACGGGGTGGCGCGCCGGCGAGGCCGAGCTGTTTTCATGCTTGAGCAGGCGCTGCAGCAGCGGCAGCGAAAAGGCCGCCGTCTTGCCGGTGCCGGTCTGCGCTGCGCCCATCACGTCCTTGCCGGTCAGCACGACGGGAATCGCCTGAGCCTGGATGGGCGTCATGTTCTCGTAGCCCATGTCGGCCACGGCGCGCTTGAGAGGCTCTGCCAGCGAGAGGGTGGAGTAGGGTTGTGTCATCAGACCGCTATTGTCGCATTGCAGCAGAAACGGGGACCGCTTCCGGGGCGTTCGCCCGGTTTGTGCCGCTGGAGAAGTGCGCCGATGCGCGTACTGTGTCTACAGCGCCTGCGCGTTGAACGTGTCGCAGGCCTGCACGCTGCCGGTCTTCATGCCCTGGGTGAACCAGCGCATGCGCTGGGCGCTGGAGCCGTGGGTGAAGGCGTCGGGGCGCACGGTGCCCGTCTGCTGGCGCTGCAGCGTGTCGTCCCCGATCTGCTGGGCCGCGTTCAGGGCGGATTCGATGTCGCTCTGGTCCAGCCAGTTCTTGGCCTGCTGCGAGTGGCGCGTCCAGATGCCGGCGTAGCAGTCGGCCTGCAGTTCCAGGCGCACCGAGAGCGCGTTCTGTTCGCGCTGGCTGACGCGCCCGCGCATGCTGTCCACCTTGCCCGTGGCGCCCAGCAGGGTCTGTACGTGGTGGCCCACCTCATGGGCGATCACGTAGGCGCGGGCGAATTCGCCGGGCGCGCCCAACTGGCGGCTCAGGGTGTCGAAGAAATCCATGTCCAGATAGACCTTGTGGTCGCCGGGGCAGTAGAACGGCCCCATGGCGCTTTGCCCCGTGCCGCAGGCCGTGGGCGTGGCGCCGCGAAACAGCACCAGCTTCGGCGCGCGGTACTGGGCTCCGCCTTGCTGGAAGATCTGCGTCCAGACATCCTCGGTGGATGCCAGCACCGTGGAGACGAACGCGGCCTGGCGGTCGCCCTCGGGCGGGCGCTGCGCGGGCCCCTGCTGCACCTGAGGGGCGCCGCCGCCCGACAGCACGCCGATGGTGGTGAGCGGGTTGATGCCGAATACGCCCCAGCCGATCAGCGCCAGCACCACCGTGCCGATGCCGATGGAGCGGCCGCCCACGAAGCCGCCGCCGCCTCCGCTGCGCCGGTCTTCGACGTTGTCCGATTCGCGATTACCTTCCCATTTCATGGGCCTTCTCCCGTGTGCGCCATGCGCCGATTGCGAATGGTACGCCCGCCACCAGCGCGTACGCCGTCCCAACGCATGCCCGGCACTTTCGGACGCGAAGTTCAACAAATTTCACATTTGTGTGGCGCCCGGGCCGCTCACCGGGCAGCGGCACGCCCCTGGCGCTCAGGCCTTGGGCAGTGTCACGCCGTGCTGGCCCTGGTACTTGCCGTTGCGGTCGCGGTAGCTGACCTCGCACTGCTCGTCGCCCTGGAAGAACAGCACCTGGGCGCAGCCCTCGCCCGCGTAGATCTTGGCAGGCAGCGGCGTGGTGTTGCTGAACTCCAGCGTCACGTAGCCTTCCCACTCGGGCTCGAACGGCGTGACGTTGACGATGATGCCGCAGCGCGCGTAGGTGCTCTTGCCCAGGCACACGGTGAGCACGTCGCGCGGGATGCGGAAATACTCCACCGTGCGCGCCAGCGCGAAGCTGTTGGGCGGGATGATGCAGTAGTCGCCCTCGAAGTCGACGAAGCTCTTTTCGTCGAAATTCTTCGGGTCCACCACGGTGCTGTGGATGTTGGTGAAAACCTTGAATTCGCGCGCGCAGCGGATGTCGTAGCCGTAGCTGCTGGTGCCGTAGCTGATGATCTTGCGGCCGTCCTGCTCGCGGATCTGGCCGGGCTCGAACGGCTCGATCATGCCGTGCTGCTCGGCCATGCGGCGGATCCATTTATCGCTCTTGATGCTCATGGGGTACTCCTGGCGCGTATTCTAGGGTACGCAATGCTATATAAATTGTAGCTATTGACGCTTTGTGCGCGGGCGTCAGGGGCATATTTCATGCAATAACCGTGCGTTCAACCAGGCGATCGTCGCCCAGCACGATCAGGGCGAACAGCAGTTCGTCCAGGCTGGCCGCGTCGCCCGTGCGGCGCGCCAGCAGCGGCGTGGCGCCGGGGTGGAGCACCACGAAGTCCGCCTCGCAGCCCGGCTGCAGGTTGCCCACCACGCCCGCCAGGCCCAGTGCGCGCGCGGCGCCGGCCGTGTGCTGCCACCACAACCGCTGGGGCGACAGGCTCAGGCCGGGCTTGGCATGCCCCTCGCGGCCCACGTAGTAGGCGGCCAGCATGGTGCGAAAGGGGCTGAAGCTGGTGCCGCCGCCCACGTCGCTGGCCAGGCCGTAGCCCATGCCCGCGCGGTCGGCGCCCGCGCTGTCGAAGAAGCCGCTGCCCAGGAACAGGTTGCTCGTGGGGCACACCGCCGCCACGGCGCCGCGCTCGCGCATGAGGGCGCGGTCGTCGTCGTCGAAGTGGATGCAGTGCGCGTACACCGCGCGTTCGCGCAGCAGGCCGGCGTCGTCGTACACACCCAGGTAGCTGCGGGCGGCGGGAAACAGCTCCCGCGCCCAGCGGATCTCGTCCCGGTTCTCGGCCACATGGGACTGGATCCACACGTCCGGGTAGCGCGCGGCCAGCGCGCCCGCGCCGCGCAACTGCGCCTCGGTGCTGGTGGGGGCGAAGCGCGGCGTGATGGCGTAGCCCAGGCGGTCCCGGCCATGCCAGCGGTGGATCAGTGCCTCGGTGTCGATGAGGGATTGTTCGGTGTCGTCGCGCACGCCGTCGGGCGAATGGCGGTCCTGCAGCACCTTGCCCGCGATCAGGCGCAGGCGCCGCGCCTGTGCCTCGGCCATGAGCGCGTCCACCGAGCCAGGGTGGGAGGTGGCGAAGGCGAGCGCCGTGGTCACGCCGTTGCGCAGCAGCTCGTCCAGAAAGAAGCGCGCCACCGCGCTAGCGTAGGCACCGTCGGCAAAGCGCGCCTCGTGCGGAAAGGTGTAGCGCTCCAGCCAGGGCAGCAGGCCGTCGGCGGGCGAGCCGATCACGTCCGTCTGCGGATAGTGCACATGCATGTCCACGAAGCCCGGCGCAATGATGCGGCCCGGCCAGTGCGTCACGGGCAGGTGGGCGTAGCGGGGGTGCAGCACGCTCCAGGCACCGGCGGCCAGCACGCGCTGCACGCCACGCGCATCGGGGGCGACGGCCAGCAGCCCGTCCTCGTCGTATTGGGCCGTGCCGTCGTCGGCAAAGCGCAGGAGCGCGGATCGGTAGAGGTGCATGGCCTGGGTTTCCATTGCGCTCAGGGCGACACGGGTGCGCCGGCTTCGTACCAGCGCCTGAAGATGTCGCGCTCTGCGTCGGACAGTGCGCCGGGGTTGCCGAAGGGCATCTTGCGCAGCTGCACCACCTGCTGGTAGATCTGCTGCGCATGGCCTTGAATGTCCTGCGGGGTGTCGAACCTGACGTTCTTCTGCGCGACGGTGTTGGCGCTGTGGCAAACCACGCAGTGCTGCTGCAGGATGGCGCGCACCTGCCCGTAGCCCGCCGCGGCCTGGGAAGCCACGGGCACGGCCGCAGCCTGGGGCGCGGGCTTGAGCCACGCCACCACGCCCAGCAGCACGGCCACGCCCACCGCCGCGTAGGGCCACGGATGGGGGTTGCGGCCCAGCTTGTAGCCATGGCGCATCACGAAGAACTGGCGGATGGCCGCGCCCGCGAACATCATCAGGATCAGCACCAGCCAGTTCAGCGCATGGTTGTACAGCCAGCCGTAATGGTTGGACAGCATGGCGAACAGCACGGGCAGCGTGAAATAGGTGTTGTGCACGCTGCGCTGCTTGCCGCGCTGGCCGTGGATAGGGTCGACCGGCTGGCCGGCCTTCAGGGCCGCCACCACCTTGCGTTGGCCCGGGATGATCCAGAAGAACACATTGGCGCTCATCGCGGTGGCCAGCATGGCGCCCATGAGCAGGAAGGCCGCCTGGCCGGGGAAGAGGCGGCAGGCCAGCCACGCCGCTGCGCACACCAGCACCAGGACCAGGGCGCCCACGATGGCGTCGCCGTTCCTGCGCTGGCCGAACAGGCGGCAGATGCCGTCATACAGCAGCCAGAACACCACCAGAAAGGCCAGCGCCGCCGCGATGGCCATGGCGGGCGACAGGAGGGGATAGGCCGGGTTCACCAGATAGATGCCGGCATTCCACAGATACGACACCGTGAGCAGCGCAAACCCGCTGAGCCAGGTGGTGTAGCTTTCCCAGAAGAACCAGTGCAGATGGTCCGGCAGCCTGGGCGGAGCCACGTTGAACTTGACCGGGTGGTAGAAGCCACCGCCGTGCACGGCCCACAGCTCGCCGTTCACGCCCTGCTTCTTCAGGTCGTCATCGACCGGCGGCGTGAGGCTGCTGTCCAGGAACACGAAGTAGAACGACGAGCCGACCCAGGCAATGGCGGTGATGACGTGGAGCCAGCGCAGCAGCAGATTGGCCCAGTCGAGAAGATAGCTTTCCATGGACTCTCAACCTCGATAGCGCGCACGGGCGCCATCTGCAATCTGCTCACCACGGCGGGCGCTCTGAGCAGGAACACGACAGGCCGCGCACCTTGGCGCACAACCGCCGGGGCACCGCTGCGACCAAGGGAGATCAGTATGGCCGTGCCGAGCCGCTCCCGCCTGCAAGGCACATCGCCGGGAACTGTTCAGCATGGACCGAAGTGTATGCATAATGCGCTGGCGTGCGCCGGTGGAGCGTGTTGCGAGGGGGCGCCCCCGTCGGGGCGTGGCTACACGGGCAGCAGGGCCACGCACAACGGCACCAGCAGCGCCGTGGCCACGCCGTTCAGGCTCATGGCCAGTGCCGCGAAGGCGCCGGCCACCGGGTGCACCTGCAGTTCGCGCGCGGTGCCGATCGCGTGGGCCGTGAGGCCGATGGCGAAGCCCCGCACGGCGGGATTGCGTACGCGCAGCAGCCGCAGCAGCGGCCCCGCCATCACTGCGCCTGCAATCCCTGTGATGGCCACGGCCACAGCCGCCAGCGAGGGCAGGCCGCCCATGCGCTCGGCCACGGGCAGGGCGATGGGCATGGTGGCGGACTTGGGTGCCAGCGACATCAGCGTCTCGCGCGTGCCCCCGAGCAACCAGGCCAGCAGCAGGGCCGAGACGATGGCCGCCGTGCAGCCCGCGAGCAGGGCGCAGCCGAGCGGGCGCCAGAGCTGGCGGATGCGCTCGCGCTGCGCGAACAGGGGCACGGCCAGGGCCACGGTGGCGGGGCCGACCAGGAAGCTTAGCAACTCCACTCCCCGGCTGTAGGTGGCGTAGGGCGTTCCCGTGGCCAGCAGCACGGCCACGATGGCCACCACGGCCGTGAGCACGGGAATGAGCAGCGGGTGCGCGCCACTGCGCCGGTACAGTGCCAGTGCGCCCACGTAGGCCAGCAGTGTCAGCACCAGCCAGGGCAGGGGCGTGCGGGCCAGCCAGGGGGCGAGGGCGTCCAGGGCTTCCATCAGGACTGATCCGTTTGGCCGCAGGGCCGTTTTTCAGGCGCATCGCGCAGCAGCCAGCGCAGCGTCCAGGCTGTGACCAGCAGCGTGACGGCCGCCCCGGCAATGCAGGCCACGAGGAAGGGCAGCCATTCGCGTGCGATGCGGTCGAAGTGCAGCATCACTCCCACGATGGCGGGGATGAACAGCAGCATCATGTTCTGCAGCAGCCCGCCTGCCGTGCGCTCCAGCGGTTGCGGCACCCGGCCAAGCGCAAGCAGCGCCACGAGCAGCAGCAGCATGCCGGCCAGTGCGCCAGGCAACGGCAGGTGCAGCAATCGCACGAGAAGCTCCCCCAGAAACTGGAAGGCGAAGAGCGCGGTAAGGGCGTAGAGCATGGGGCAGAAAAGAGGCGGCGCAGGGGGGCGGTGTGCCAGGGAGGGGAGCGCGATCATCGCCCATCCCGCAAGGTATGTGCTGGCCCTTGGGTGATTGGCCGATTGCGCGCCGTGATCGGCAGGAATACCCTGCTACCCACGCGGTGCCGGGCACGATCGGATTCCTGCGGAACGGGGGCGGCGCCGCGCAATCCAATCCGTACAAGGAGAACCTGTCATGGCCACTGTTCAACCCCTCTACCATGCGCCGACATTCGAGCCTACCGTGGATGAGATCGCCACGCTCAAGCAACTCGAGATGGGTCAGGCCCTCGGCGTGCCCGACGCGCTCAAGCACCATCTCTCGGGGCGCCTGCTGGAGTGGGGCTACATCGGCAAGTCGCCGACCGGGCAGTTCAGCATCACCGAGAATGGCCGCAAGCTCATCAAGCGCCAGGACAACTGACGATGCGACAGGGGCCCGGGCTTGAGACTCGCCTTCGTCCTACGTGCCTTCGCCGCACGGGCCTTTAAGGTATGCACCAGCGACAGCAGCCGGATGTGCAGGCACCGCGTGTCTTGAGGCCGCGGTGGATGGCGGTGGCAACGGTCTTTCGCGGGTAGCGCCTATTGCTGGCGCTCCAGCGCAAGGCGCGGTGCTGACGCCGTGGTTGGATTCATGCCGCGCCTTGGCTTGGCAAGGCCTGCTTCCCGTGGCTATGGCCTGCGGGTGCTGGCAGGCGCCACGCAGGGACGCGGAGAATACAGCCGGCCCTGCCCACCGCCGCACGCATTGGCAGCGTTCCGGTGGACAGAGCATCCGCCGGGCTCTGTGCTTCGATTGGCGAAGCACGGCAGGCAGGCACAACCGCATTGCCGCTGCCCTGTCGGGACAGGCACGAGTAGCCAGCGAGGAGGCCGCATACCATGGGTCACAGCATCGCATCCACACCCCGCCAGCCGGCGGATCAGCCCGTGGAGCCCGACATTCCGGCGCCACCGCCCGAGCCAGCGGACACACCGCCCCATGCGGCTTGTTGAAGCCTGCGCCATCCAGCCCCATCCATGGGGCTTTTTCATGCCTAGGGCGCGGGATGTGCTGCTGTATTGACCCAGTATTTCTGCTCAGGCGTTAACGCTGGCGGAAACGACGATGAGCAGCCTGATGGGATACGAGATCAAGCAGAGCGCTCTGCGAAGTAAGTCGTTGGGTTCAAAGAGCAATACGAGAGACAACTGTGCGAACTGAAGGAGGCCTATAGAGAGGCCATGCTGGAGCTGCGTGCGCGAAAAAAGCGGGCTTCCTTGCTGGGTAGCGAGGACGAGAAATGATCCCCGGCCTTCAGCAGGGACTGGCTGACTAAGGCTTTGCTGATGAGGCGATCTGCGGTGAAAGCTTCAGATTGGCAAATGAGGCGAGTTCTTTGCAGCAAAAAGGGGAAGGTAAAAAATTCCTCTGCCTTGAGTTGATTCGGTGCTTAAAACCGGTATAGAATTCAAGGCTTCGCTGCTGAGGCGGTCTGCGATGAAAGTTGCAGATTGGTGAATAAAGCGAAAAGGCCGAAAGGCCACAAAGTTTGACAGGTCTTTTAAAACTGTGTTAGAATTCAAGGCTTCGCTGATCGCAGCAAAGCTAGAAAGTCAGAAAAAATTTTGGCTTTTGGTTCATTAAAAACATACAGCCGATAAGCGTGGGCGTTTGATGGCGGGTGCCAAGTTCTTTGGAACTATCAAACGCTCATGAGAATAGAAGTGAAGTTCACTTCAATTC
>NZ_JCANUL010000004.1:0-56327 GCF_059568935.1 Diaphorobacter oryzae DSM 22780
CCCCCCCCCGCAGGTCCGAGCCCCGGTTCCACCGGGGCTTGTTTTATCTCTCAAAGCGAGAGAACTTCACAAAAAAAAGCCGCAATGACTGCGGCTTTTTCATGCGGGATCTTCGACCCGGTCGCCGCCTGCACGGCGGCCGGGTGCACTGCGGGGCAGTGTTTAGATCTTCACGCTGTTCATGTACTGGTTGAACGGGAACTCGGAGAAGCGGTTCCACAGGATCTGGTCGCGCTGGAAGGCGCGCATGTCCTGGTGGATCTTCTTGAATTCAGGCGACTTGGCCTCGTGCTCGGCAAAGACTTCCATGGAGGCCTTGAAGCCGGCGTCCATGATGGCCTTGGGGAATGCCTTCAGCTGCGTCTTGTTGGCCACCAGGTTCTTGATGGCGCGCGGGTTGAAGACCTGGTACTTGCCCGTCATGTCGGCGGCGGCCACGCGGGTCGCTGCGTCCAGAATGGCCTTGTTCTCGGGCGACAGGGCGTTGTACTTCTTGACGTTGATGAAGAACTCCAGGTCTGCGGAGCCTTCCCACCAGCCGGGGTAGTAGTAGTACGGCGCCACCTTGTTGAAGCCCAGCTTCTCGTCGTCGTAGGGGCCCACGAACTCCACGGCGTCAAGCGTGCCCTTCTCAAGCGCCTGGTACACGTCACCTGCGGGCATGTTCTGCGCCACCACGCCCAGCTTGGCCATGGCTTCGCCGAACACGCCGCCGCCCAGGCGCATCTTCAGGCCCTTGAGGTCCGCCACGGTCTTGATTTCCTTGCGGTACCAGCCGCCCATCTGAGTGGTGGTGTTGCCGGCGCTGGCGGTCTTGAAGTTGTACTTCTCGAAGAACGCGTCCAGGTACTTGCGGCCGTTGCCGTGGTCCTTCCAGGCGTTCATCTGCAGCGTGGTCAGGCCGAAGGGAACGGCGCAGCTGAAGGCGAAGATGGGATCCTTGCCGGTGAAGTAATAGGCCGCCGTCTGGGCCATGTCGATGGTGTCGGCCTGCAGCGCGTCCACCACGCCGAAGGCGGGCATCAGCTCACCGGCGGGGTGCACCGAAATCTCGAACTTGCCGCCCGACATGGCCTTGACGGCCTGGGACAGTTTTTCTGCGCTGCCAAAGATCGTGTCAAGCGACTTGGGGAAGCTGGAGGCAAGACGCCAGCGGACTGCGGCCTGGGCATGCACCGCGGGTGCGACGCCGGCTGCGAGCACACCAGCCAAGCCGGCCTGCTTGATGATTGAACGACGATCCATGGACATATTTCTCCGAAGTAATAAGCAAAAAAAACGGCAACGCGTTCGAGTGTACGGCTGCTTGTCTCCACTTTATGGGTGGACGTAAATTGTAAAAACCCGGATTGGCAAGCCCGTTGCGGGTTTCCCCTGAAATGGGGACCCCAAAGAGCTCGGTCCATACTTTCGCGCCGACCGTGCGGGTGCAGCCAAGCCGGCCGCGGCGTGCACGGCCAGCCAAAGGATGGGAGGGTGGCAGGGCTTTCAGCCCGAGGATCAGGCCGCCGCCAGCGCCTGCGCGCCCGGCAGTGCGCCAAAGCGCTCGGCAATGGAGCGCCGCATGCCGGCGGCGTCCAGCCCCTGCAGCGCCAGCAGCTTGGCGGGGTCGCCATGCTCGATGAAGACGTCGGGCAGCCCCAGTTGCAGCAGCGGACGCTGCACGCCTGCGGCGTTCAAGGCCTCGCCCACCGCACTACCCGCGCCGCCCATGATGCAGCCTTCTTCCACGGTGACCAGGGCCTCGTGCTCGGCGGCGACGCGCAGCAACAGCTCGGTGTCGAGCGGCTTGGCCCAGCGCATGTTGACCACGGTAGCGTCCAGCGCCTCGGCCGCTTCGAGCGCCGGGTAGAGCAGCGTGCCGAACGCAAGGATGGCAATGCGCCGCCCCTTGCGGCGCACCTCGCCCTTGCCGAAGGGCAATCCCTCCAGGCCTTCCAGCGGCTGCACGCCCACGCCCGCACCGCGCGGGTAGCGCACGGCCACCGGGTTGTCCTGCTCGTAGGCTGTGCTCAGCAGCTGGCGGCACTCGCGCTCGTCGGCGGGGCAGGCCATGCTCATGTTGGGAATGCAGCGCACGAAGGCGATGTCGTAGGCCCCCGCGTGCGTGGCACCGTCGGCACCCACCAGGCCCGCGCGGTCCAGCGCGAAGACCATGGGCAGGTTCTGCAGCGCCACGTCGTGGATGAGCTGGTCGTAGGCGCGCTGCAGGAAGGTGGAGTAAATGGCCACCACGGGCTTCACGCCCTCGCAGGCCATGCCGGCGGCAAAGGTCACGGCATGCTGCTCGGCGATGCCCACGTCGTGGTAGCGGTCAGGAAAGCGCCGGTGGAACTCCACCATGCCCGAGCCCTCGCGCATCGCGGGCGTGATGCCCACCAGGCGCTCATCCTTCTCGGCCATGTCGCACAGCCACTGGCCGAAGACCTGGGTGAAGGTCTGCTTGGGCGGCGTGGCCGGCTTGACCAGGCCCACGCGCGGATCGAACTTGCCGGGGCCGTGGTAGGCCACGGGGTCGGCCTCGGCCAGCTTGTAGCCCTGGCCCTTCTTGGTGACCACGTGCAGGAACTGCGGGCCCTTGAGGCCCTTGATGTTCTCCAGCGTGGGGATCAGCGAATCGAGGTCGTGCCCGTCGATGGGCCCGATGTAGTTGAAGCCGAACTTCTCGAACAGCGTGGCCGGCACCACCATGCCCTTGGCCTGCTGCTCCAGGCGCTTGGCCAGTTCCAGCAGGGGCGGCGCGTTCTTGAGCACGCTCTTGCCCATGTCGCGCGCCTTGGCGTAGAACTGCCCGCTCATGAGCTGCGCCAGATAGCGGTTGAGCGCGCCCACGGGCGGGCTGATGCTCATGTCGTTGTCGTTGAGGATCACCAGCAGGTTGGCGTCGGCCACGCCCGCATTGTTCAGCGCCTCGAAGGCCATGCCGGCGGTCATCGCCCCGTCGCCAATGATGGCCACGCAGCGGCGGTCGTCGCCGCGCTGCTTGGCGGCCAGCGCCATGCCCAGCGCCGCGGAGATGCTGGTGGACGAGTGCGCGGTGCCAAAGGTGTCGTACTCGCTCTCGGCCCGCTGCGGAAAGCCCGACAGCCCGCCGAACTGGCGCAGCGTGGACATGCGCTCGCGCCGGCCGGTCAATATCTTGTGCGGGTAGGTCTGGTGGCCCACGTCCCACACCAGCCGGTCGTGCGGGGTGTCGAACACGGCATGCAGCGCCACGGTCAGCTCCACCGTGCCCAGGTTGGACGACAGGTGCCCGCCCGTCTTGGAGACGCTCTCCAGCACAAAGGCGCGCAGCTCCGTGGCCAGGCTCTTGAGCTCGGCGCGCGGCAGCCGGCGCAGTTCGGCCGGGTCGTTCACACGCTCAAGCAGCGGATAGGTAGTCGTGGACATAAGCTATACTTTTAGTAGCATTTAGCGCTTACTGCATAAGCGCCAACTGCCGATTCGGCTTCAAAAAAACAGACATGGGCACCCGCTCCGTGCAGCAACGGCCATCCCCTCAGTGCGAGCGGCGCACCACCATGTCGGCCAGCGCCGCCAGCGCGCGCGTGTCGCCCAGGCCGCTGGCGGCCAGCGCGGCGTGCGCGTCGGTCCGCAGCGCCTCGGCATGGGCCCTGGCGGGCTCCAGCCCCATCAGCGACACATAGGTGGGCTTGTCGCTCGCCGCGTCCTTGCCGGCGGTCTTGCCCAGCGTGGCCGAGTCCTGCGTCACGTCCAGCACATCGTCCACCACCTGGAAGGCCAGGCCGATGGCCGCACCATACTGCGCCAGCGCCTGCCGCGCCGCCGCACCGGGCTGGCCGCAGGCCGCGCCCATCGCCACGCTGGCCTGCAGCAAGGCCCCGGTCTTGAGGCGGTGCATGTGGCGCAGCTGCGCCTCGTCCAGTTGCAGGCCCACGCTGGCCAGGTCGATGGCCTGGCCGCCGGCCATGCCGTCGGCCCCCGCGGCCTGCGCCAGCAGGCGGCACAGCAGCGCCTGCATGGCGGGCGGCACCTCCTCATCGGGCGTGAGCAGCTCGAAGGCCAGGGCCTGCAGCGCGTCGCCCGCCAGCAGCGCACGGGCCTCGCCAAAGCGCACATGCACCGTGGGCTTGCCACGGCGCATCACGTCGTTGTCCATGCAGGGCATGTCGTCATGCACCAGCGAATAGGCGTGGATCAGTTCCACCGCGCAGGCGGCGCGCAGGGCGGCCTGCGCATGGCCGCCCACGGCCTCGCAGGCTGCCAGCACCAGCAAGGGGCGCAGGCGCTTGCCGCCGTCGAGCACCGCGTAGCGCATGGCTTCGCCCAGGCCCGCGGGCGCGTCGTGCCGCACCCAGAGCGACAGGCCCTGCTCCACGCGCTCCAGCTGCTGGCGCATCCATTCGGCGAAGTCGAAGGTCGACGTTGCGGGCATGGTGGGCATCACTCCTGCGTCCATGGCTGCAACGCCCCCTCGTCGAGCACCTTGATCTGGTCCTGCACGGCCTCCAGGCGCGCGCGGCAAAAGCCCAGCAGCACGGCACCGCGCTGGTAGCCCGCCAGCATCTGGTCCAGCGGCAGCTGGCCCGATTCGATGCGGCCCACGAGTTGCTCCAGCTCCTCCAGCGCGGCTTCGTAGCTGGCAGGATCGGGCGACGGTGGTGGAGCGGCGGGTGCCTTGGGCATGGGTGGTGAGGCGCCTGGCGCACTAGTGTGGAAACGGGCAATTTTAGGCGCAGGGCCCGCAGGCCCGCTGCCACAGCGCCCTGCGCCCCTGCGCGGCGGCGGGCCGCATGGGCGCAAGCCGCGCGCAGGCCACGCGTGGCGGCGTTCGCGGCGCGTTCAGCACGTTCGGGCAATACACGCACGCCAATCGCGGAAATAACCCCACCACCTATAATCCCATTCTTTCGTCACGAACCGGCTATGGAGTCTTTCCCTGGGCCGGTTTCGTTTTTTCTAATGTCCGTGCGCACGCGCACCCTCCCTGTGGGGAGTCTTTAGGTCAGGTCATCCATGTCTGATTTAAGTCTTCAACTGCAGCAGGCCGCAAGCCAACTACCAGTTTCCAGCTATTTCGACGAGGCGCTGCTGCGGCGCGAACTGGAGACCATCTTCCAGCCGGGGCCCCGCTACGTGGGGCACACCCTGAGCGTCCCCGAGATCGGTGACTACTTTGCGCTGCCGCAGGAGAACGAGGGCCGCGCGCTGGTGCGCAACGCCCAGGGCCAGGTCGAGCTGATCTCCAACATCTGCCGCCACCGCCAGGCGGTGATGCTCAAGGGCCGCGGCTCGCTGCAAGGCCAGGGCAAGGGCCATGCGGGCGGCAACATCGTGTGCCCGCTGCACCGCTGGACCTATTCGCCCCAGGGCGAACTGCTGGGCGCGCCGCACTTCGCGCACGACCCCTGCCTGAACCTCAACAACTACAAGCTGCGCGAGTGGAACGGCCTGCTGTTCGAGGACAACGGCCGCGACATCCTGGCCGACCTGGCCGGCATGGGCCCGCAGGGCGAGCTGTCGTTCGAGGGCTACGCCCTCGACCATGTGGAGCTGCACGAGTGCAACTACAACTGGAAGACCTTCATCGAGGTCTATCTGGAGGACTACCACGTCGGCCCCTTCCACCCCGGCCTGGGCAACTTCGTCACCTGCGACGACCTGCGTTGGGAGTTTGAGAAAGAGTATTCCGTGCAGACCGTGGGCGTGGCCTCCACGTTCGGCAAGCCGGGCTCGGACGTCTACAAGAAGTGGCACGAGGTGCTGCTGAAGTACCGCGAGGGCAAGATGCCCGAGCGCGGTGCCATCTGGCTCACCTACTACCCGCACATCATGGTGGAGTGGTACCCGCATGTGCTGACGGTCTCCACGCTGCACCCGATCAGCGTGGACAAGACGCTGAACATGGTGGAGTTCTACTACCCCGAGGAAATCGTGGCCTTCGAGCGCGAGTTCGTCGAGGCGCAGCGCGCCGCCTACATGGAGACCTGCATCGAGGACGACGAGATCGCCGAGCGCATGGACGCCGGCCGCAAGGCCCTGCTGGCGCGCGGCGACAACGAGGTCGGCCCCTACCAGAGCCCCATGGAGGACGGCATGCAGCATTTCCACGAGTGGTACCGCGCCCGCCTGGGCGACGCCCTGCCGCGCGGCTGAGGCGCCAACGCACACCCGGCCGCACGCTATCATTACAATAGCTGCTAGCGCTTATCCATAAAGCGCTGGCAGCTATTTTTACTTAAAACCACAAGTCTTCCCATGCAAGCGCTCTGGATGGTGTTGGCGGCGTTCCTGTTCGCCAGCATGGGGGTCTGCGTCAAGCTGGCGTCGGCGCATTTCAATGCGGCCGAACTGGTCTGCTACCGCGGCATCATCGGCATGGCCGTGCTCTGGGCCCTGGCGCGGTCGCAGAAGGTGGCGCTGGCCACGCGCTACCCCTGCATGCACGCCTGGCGCAGCCTGATCGGCGTGGCATCGCTGGGCGCCTGGTTCTATGCCATCGCCCACCTGCCCCTGCCCACGGCCATGACGCTGAACTACATGAGCAGCGTCTGGATCGCGGCCTTCCTCATCGGCGGAGCGCTGCTGGCCTGGCGCCCCTCCGGCAGCCAGCCCCGCCCGCCGCTGCAGGTGCCGCTGGTGCTCACCGTGCTGGCGGGCTTTGGCGGCGTGCTGATGATGCTGCGCCCCAGCATCGGCGACGACCAGGGCTTTGCCGGCCTGGTGGGCCTGTGCTCCGGCCTGGCGGCCGCCTTCGCCTACATGCAGGTCGTGGCGCTGTCGCGCCTGGGCGAGCCCGAGACGCGCACCGTGTTCTATTTCGCCACCGGCTCTGCCGTGGCCGGCGGCGCGGCCATGCTGGTGACGGGCCTGTCCGACTGGCCCGGCTGGCCCGCGCTGTGGCTGCTGCCGCTGGGCCTGCTGGCCGCGGGCGGCCAGCTGTGCATGACACGCGCCTACGCCCGCGCGCTCACGGCGCGCAGCACGCTGGTGGTGGCCAACCTGCAGTACTCGGGCATCGTCTTCGCCAGCATCTACGGCGTGGCGCTGTTCGGCGACCTGCTGCCGCCAATCGCCTGGGCCGGCATGGCCCTCATCGTGGCCAGCGGCATCGCCGCCACCGTGCTGCGCACACGCGCCGCGCCCGATGCGCCGGGGGAAGAGCGCTGAGGCCCATGCGCCGTGGCCTGGCCCGCAACGCGGCCACAATGGGGCCTGGTTGTTCCTCCCTTGCCGCACCCTGAGTCCAACGATGCCCTTCACCACGCTGATCTCCGTTCCCGAACTGCAATCCCTCCTACGCAGCGACCAGCCGCTGATGGTGTTCGACTGCAGCTTCGACCTGACCCAGCCCGCGCTGGGTGCCGCGCTGTACCGCGAGGCCCATATCCCCGGCGCCCTGCATGCCGACCTGGACCACCACCTGAGCGCCGGGCATGGCGTGGCGGATACGCCGGCCTCCGGCGGGCGCCACCCGCTGCCCAGCCGCGAGCGCTTCGCCGCCTGGCTGTCGCACATCGGCTTGGCCAACGGCATGCAGGCCGTGGTCTATGACCGCAACGGCGCCAACTACTGCGGCCGCCTGTGGTGGATGCTCAAGTGGGCGGGCCACGACGCCGTGGCGGTGCTCGACGGTGGCTTGCAGGCCTGGCAGGCCGCGGGCGGCGAAACCGCCGGCGGCGAGGAACCCGCGCGCGCCCCCTCCCACTTCGCGCTGCACGCGCCGCTGCGCCGCCTGGCGAGCGCCCAGGACGTGCTCGCCGGCCTGGGCCAGCCCGGCCAGACGGTGATCGACGCCCGCGCCGCGCCACGCTACCGCGGCGAGACCGAGCCCCTGGACCCCGTGGCCGGCCACATCCCGGGTGCGCTGAATCGGCCCTTTGGCCAGAACCTGGGGCCCGACGGCCGCTTCAAGCCCGTGGAGCAGCTGCGCGCCGAATTCCAGGATTTGCTGGGCGAGCGCCCGGCCGCCAGCGTCGTGCACCAGTGCGGCAGCGGCGTGAGCGCCCTGCCCAACCTGCTGGCCATGGAGATCGCCGGCCTGGGGCCCTCGGCGCTCTTCGCCGGCAGCTGGAGCGAATGGTGCAGCGACCCCAGCCGGCCCGTGGAGCGCGGCTGAACCCCACGCCCCGGCCCCGCACCTCCATCCCTTCCCCGCGCGCCACGGGGCGCTGTGGCACCCCGCACCGCCGACCTGTCCGAGTGCGGGGTTTTTCTATATACTCAAATACGAATCATTATCATGCAATACTGCATTCAATAAGTAACCAACTCCGATCCCCAACACCATGCCGCGCCACCCGGTTCCTCAGCACACGTCTCCTCGCGGCTCCGGCCGTTTTCCGCCCCAGTCCGCCTGGGACGCGCATGGACCGGGGAGCACTCCATGAAGGCCACCCAACCCCTGTGGCGCTACCGGCTGGCGGTGGCGTCGCGTACGCTGGCCGCGGCCGTGGGCGGCTATGCGCTGGCCGCCGCGTTCACCGCCGCCGCTGCCCATGCCCTGGCGCAGGCCATGCCGCGCGTGGAGGCGGTGCTGACCGCCACCATGCTGGCCTGGCTGGTCTATGCCGCCGGGGTGGCCTGGGTCTTCTTTGCGCGCAGCGCCTGGCAGGCCTGGTGCGGCATGCTGCTGCCCGCGCTCGCCCTGGGCCTGGCGGCGCAGCTGCCGCAATGGCTGGCGGGGGCCGCATGAAGGGCGCACCGGCCATGCCCGCGGCACCTGTGCGCGAGGGTTTTCGCCAGGCCATGGCCTGGCTGCACACCTGGTCCGGCCTGGTGCTGGGGTGGCTGCTGTTCGCCATCTTCCTGACCGGCACGCTGGCGTTCTTCCGCAGCGAATTCAACCTCTGGATGCAGCCCGAGCTGCACGGCCTGCCCCCCGCACAGGCCGACGTGGCCGAGCGCGCCCAGGCCGCCCTGCACCGCACCGCGCCCGGCGTGACCCAGTGGATCATGCACCTGCCCGACGAGCGCATGCCCTGGGTGGAAGTGCTGTGGCGCGACCCGGCCCACAACCGCTTCCAGGCCCTGCATGTCGATCCCCGCAGCGGCGCCACGCTGCACCCGCGCGACACCATGGGCGGGGACTTTTTCTACCGCTTCCACTTCGAGCTGCGCACCGCCAAGACCGGGCGCTGGGCCCTGCAGGGCCGCTGGATCGTGGGCGTGGCCACCATGCTGATGTTCGTCGCCCTGCTGACGGGCGTGGTCACGCACCGGCGCATCTTCAAGGACTTCTTCACCTTCCGCCCCGCCAAGGGCGGCCAGCGCGCCTGGCTGGACGCGCACAACGTCTCGGGCGTGCTGGTGCTGCCGTTCTACCTGATGATCACCGTGAGCGGGCTGATGCTGCTGCACTCCATGTACCTGCCGGCAGGCATCGCCGCGCTGTACCCCGGCCCCCAGGGCACCGACGCCCAGGCCTACTTCGCCGAACTGTCGGGCGACCCGTCTCCGCGCCGCAGCACGCCCGCCGCGCCGGGCCAGGCCGTGCAGGCGCTGCCGCCCCTGGCCCTGGACGCCGCGCTGGAACAGGCCCGCGCCGAGTGGCCCGGCGGGCGCATCGGCAGCCTCAGCGCCCGGCGCGACCAGGGCGCGGTGGTGCTCGAGGCCGCGCGCCATGACGGCGACCGCCTGCAGTACCGGCCCGAGCGCCTGCGCTTCGACGGCACCACCGGCGCGCGCCTGGGCCTGGCCGACGTGCAAAGCCCCGCCGTCCAAACCTACGGCGTGCTCTCCGGCCTGCACCTGGCGCGCTTTGCCGGCCCCGGCATGCGCTGGGCGCTGTTCGGCTTCGGCCTGCTGGGCAGCCTGATGATCGCCACCGGACTGGTGCTGTGGGTCGTCAAACGCAGCAGCGCCCCGCAGCGCCAGCGCCAGGTGGCGGCCGATCCCACGGCCCGCCCCCCCCGCGGAGAACGCCTGGTGGCCACGCTCAACCTGGCCGCGCTGGCGGGCCTGCCGCTGGCCATCGGCGCCTACCTTGCCGCCAACCGGCTGCTGCCGCTCAACCTGCCGGGCCGGGCCGACGCCGAACTGCACTGCTTCTTCAGTGCCTGGGCCCTGTCGCTGGCCGCCGCCGCCCTGTGGCCCGACCGGCGCGGCTGGACGCTGCTGCTGGCCCTGGCCGGCGCCCTGTTTGCCGCCCTGCCCCTGCTCAATGCCGCCACCACCGGCGCGCACCTGGGCGTCACCCTGCCCGCGGGCGAATGGGCCTGGGCGGGCATGGATCTGGGCTTTCTCGCCAGCGGCGCGCTGCTGGGCGGCCTGGCCTGGCGCCTGCGCCCCGGCCGCACCGCCCCCGCCCGGCGCACGCACCGGCCCGTGCCCGGCGACGGCGCCGCCGCCCGCCAAGCCCGAGGGGCCTGAACACCATGTTCGAACTGCTGCTGTGCTACGCCGGCTGGTCCGCCCTCGCCCTGGGCATGGACCGCCACCACGACGACGCCTGGGGCCGCGAGGGCTCGGCCACGCGCCTGCGCCTGCTGCGCCGCGCGGGCGCCGCCCTGCTCACGCTGTCGCTGCTGCTGGCCATTGCCCGGCCCGGCGCCCCCACGGCCGCGCTGGGCGTGACCTGGTGGTCGGTGGCCTTGTCGGTGGCGGCGCTGGCCGCCACGGCCACCGCCACCTGGCTGCCGCGCCGCCTGCCCGCATTGGGCCTGCTCGGCCTGGCCGGTGCCGCCCTGACCGGCCTGGCGCGCGGGATCTTATGAGCCAAAACAGCCCCTGACGCTTATCCATCAAGCGCCAATAGCTACATATTTAATAGCAAACCTTCCATTACCACCAAGGAGTCCACATGCCCTCTGTCCACCGCACAGCCGCCGCCCTGCTGCTCGCCGCCCTGGCCGGCGGCGCCCAGGCGCACCAGGTCTGGCTTGAAGCCGCCGGCGGCCAGGCCCGCCTGCACTTTGGCGAATACGCCGACAACCTGCGCGAAACCTCGCCCGGCCTGCTCGACAAGTTCCAGGGCGTGCCCGCGCTGGAGCAGCGCGCCGGCGGCAAGGCCCAGGCCGTGCAGGGCCAGCGCACCGCCAGCGCCTTCACCTACGCCACGGCCGGCGGCGCCGACACGCTGTTCGCCGAGGCCGCCTACCCGCTCATCGACCGCGCCAAGGCCGGCCTGCAGCCCCTGCTGTGGCGCCCCGCCGCGCGCTGGGTAGCCGGCCTGGACAAGCCCGTGGCCGCCACCGCGCCGTTCGACCTGGTGCCCACCGGCCAGGCGGGCGAGCTGCGCGTGGTCTACCAGGGCCAGCCGCTGCCCAAGGCCGAGGTGACGCTGGTGTCCCCCGCGGGCTGGGCGCGCGAGGCCACCACGGGCGAGGACGGCACCGTGCGCTTCGCGCTGCCGTGGAAGGGCCAGTACGTGGCCGAGGTCAAGCACAGCGACAAGACGCCGGGCGAACACCGCGGCGAGAAATACGGCGAGGTGAGCTACCTGACCACGCTGACCTTCGTGCAGGCCAGCGGCGCCACATCGCCCGCCCTGCCCGCGCCACCGGCGCCGATCCCGGGCCAGTGAAGGCCCCGCCCACCGCCCCGTCGCATCCCCTGCCTCCTGTCACCGACTCCATGAACGTCCTGTCCTTCCCGCCCTCGGCCCGCACGGCCATCGCCCATGCGGCCCTGTGCCTGCTGTGCACCAGCGCATTCGCCCAAACCAGCCAGCCCCCACCACCGCCGCCCGAGGCAGACGCCACGCCCACGCTGGGCCAGATGGATGTGGTGGAGTCCACCCCGGGCACCGCCGCCGCGCCCGGGCAGCGCGCGCAAAGCGCATCGCGCCTGGGCCTGTCGGTGCTGGAGACGCCGCGCTCCGTGAGCGTGATCGACAACGCCCTGCTGGAGCAGCAGCAGGCCACCACCGAGCGCGACGTGCTGCGCAACGCCTCGGGCATCTCCGCGCGCAGCGAGTACAGCGGCTCGTACTCGCAGTTCGCCATTCGGGGGCTGTGGGCCAACAACACCTACAACTACCTGCGCGACGGAGCCAAGTTCATGCACCTGCTCGATCCGCCGCTGTTCAACATCGAGCGGGTGGAGGTCATCAAGGGCCCGGCGGCGCTCGAATTCGGCCAGGTCGCGCCCGGCGGCCTGGTCAACTACGTGAGCAAGCGCCCCCAGGCCGACCCGCTGCGCAGCGTGCGGATCGGCGCGGGCAGCCATGGCTGGCGCCATGCGCAGTTCGACTTCACGGGCGCGCTCAATGCCGACGGCACGCTGCGCTACCGGCTCGACGGCGACGCCAGCCGTGGCGGCAGCTTCGTGGACGGCAACACGCCCCGCAAGCAGGGCCTGGCAGGCAGCCTGGAATGGCAGCTCACGCCCGACACGCTGTGGCGCGCCCAGACCGAGTACCAGAGCAGCGATGGCGTCTCGACGGCCGGCCTGCCCACGCCCGACCCCCACAACCCGCGCAGCGCCGACGCGCTGGCCGTGGGCAGGTTCTACGGCGAGCCCTGGCTGAAGACCGACGGGCACCTGCGCTTTCACTCCACCGAGCTGCAGCACCGCTTCACGCCAGACATCGAGGGCCGCGTGCACCTCTCGCGCAACGAGACCTTCCGCAACGTGCGGCACATCTACGACCTGGGCCCCGTGACGGGCGGCCAGGTGGCGCGCAGCTACCGGCTCGCGCCAAGGCAGACCTTCACGTCCGACACGGCGCTGGCCGAACTGCGCGCCACGCTGCAGACCGGCCCCGTGCAGCACCAGCTGCTGGGCGGGATCGACTGGCGCACCGTGGAGAGCAAGCTTGGCCCACGCAGCCTGGGCGACCTGGGCGCGGTCGATTTGCACAACCCCGCCACCGGCCTAGAGCCGCCCCGGTCCATCGGCGGCAAGACGGCCGTGACCTCGGACGCGCGCAACACCGGCGTGTTCGTGCAGGACCGCCTCACCCTGGGCCACTTCAGCCTGCTGCTGGGCCTGCGCCATGACCGCTTCAAGGACGCCTACACCAAGCCCGTCACCGACCTGAGCCAGACCCAGCCCAGCGCCGCGCTGAGCTGGCAGCCCACGCCGGCCAGCCTGTTCTACGTGAGCCACGCGCGCTCGTTCCAGGCCAACTCGGGCACGCTGCTGTGGGGCGACCGCGCGGCCGATCCGTCCGAGGGCAAGCAGCTGGAAGTGGGCTGGAAGCAGGAATGGCTGGGCCAGCGCCTGCTCACCACCGTGTCGGCCTTCGAGCTGGAGCTCACCAACGCGCCCGCCAACGACCCGCAGCACCCGGGCTACTCCGTGCTCACCGCGCGCCAGCGCGTCAAGGGGCTGGAGCTGGAGGCGCAAGGCCGCATCACCCCCGGCTGGAGCGTCACGGCCCAGGCCACCTTCCTGGACCCCAAGGTGCTGGCCGACACCGCCGCCGGCGCCAACGTGGGCCACCGCGTGGCCCTGGCCGCCAAGCGCACGGCCTCGCTGTGGACGCAGTACCGCGTGGCCCGGCTGCCGGGCCTGTGGGTGGGCGGCGGCCTGGCGCACCAGGGCGACAAGTTCACCGCCAACGACAACCGGTGGCGCCTGCCCAGCTACACCGTGGTCGACCTGGCGGCGGGCTACCAGTTCGCGGGCGGCGTGCGGCTGCAGGCCAACCTGAAGAACGCCACCAACCGGCGCTACTACCTCGATGGCTCCAGCGACGCCGCGGGCTTCACATCGGTCATGCCGGGCGAGCCCCGTTCGCTGTACGTGACGCTGGACTACGCCTTCTGATGCCTGCATTCATCATCAAAAAGACCTGCAGCGCTTATCTATAAAGCGCCAACAGCTCCTATTTTAATAGCATTACCATGAAACAACGTACCACCCCGGCCGCCCGCACGGCCGCCGCCCAGGCCGTGCTGGCGCTGCTGTGCGGCAGCCCCATGGCCCAGGCCCAGACCGGCGAGGCCGCCCTGCCCTCTGTCACCATCAGCGCGGGCACCGAGCAGGAAGGCGCCACCGGCCCGGTGCAGGGCTTCGTGGCCCAGCGCGCGCTTTCGGCCACCAAGACCGACACGCCGCTGATCGAAACCCCGCAGGCCATCAGCGTGGTCACACGCGACCAGATGGAGGCCCAGGGCGTGCAGACGCTGCGCGAGTCCACGCGCTACAGCGCGGGCGTGGTGTCGAGCTACTTCGACAGCCGAACCGACAGCTTCAAGGCGCGCGGCGGCAACGTGACGCAGTACCAGGACGGGCTGCTGCGCACCTACGGCACCTACAACAGCACCAAGGTGGAGCCCTACACGCTGGAGCGCGTGGAGTTCCTGCGCGGCCCCTCGTCGGTGCTGTACGGCCAGGGCAGCGTGGGCGGCGTGCTCAACCTGACCTCCAAGCGCCCGCAGGCCGAGCGCCTGCGCGAGGTGCAGGTGCAGATCGGCAGCCACGCGCGCAAGCAGATCGCCGCCGACCTCACCGGCCCGCTGGATGCCAAGGGCCGGTGGCTGTACCGCCTGGTGGCCGTGGGGCGCGACAGCGGCACGCAGGTGGACCATGTGGGCGACGACCGCCTGGTGCTTGCGCCCTCGCTCACCTGGCGGCCCAGCGCCGACACCTCGCTCACGCTGCAGGCCCACTACCAGAAAGACGAGAGCGGCTCGCTGATCGGCTTCTTCCCCTGGCAGGGCACGCGCCTGCCCAGCGCCTACGGGCGGATTCCCACCCACACCTTCATCAGCGAACCCGGCTGGGACGCCTACGACTCCGACACCACCTCCTGGGGCTACCTGTTCAGCCACCGCCTGAACGGCGACTGGACGCTGCGCCAGAACCTGCGCCGCACCACCAGCGACGTGGACTACCGCACGCTGTACACGGGCTTCACGGCCGACCGGGCCACGGGCCGGCCCGCGCGCCCCGTGTTCAACCCCGACAACCGCACCGTGACGCGCGACGCCGCGTGGCAGCGCAACGGCGGGCGCATGCTGCTGATCGACACCCAGGTGGAGGGCCATCTGCGCTGGGGCGGCGTGCAGCACACGCTGCTGGCCGGGCTGGACGCGCAGCGCAACGAAACCACGCAGTCCACCTGGAGCGGCCAGGCACCGTCGATCGACGTCTACAACCCGGTGTACGGCCAGTTCACGCCGCCCTCGGCCTCGGCGCTCAAGCGCCAGCCCGACGTGACGCAAAAGCAGCTGGGCCTGTACCTGCAGGACCAGCTGCGCTGGGGCGCCTGGACGGCCACCCTGGGCCTGCGCCATGACCGCGCCCAGACCGACACCGAGGGCCGGCCCGCCGCCGCCGTCGACGACAAGGCCTGGACCAAGCGCCTGGGCGTAACCTACCAGGCCGGCGGCGGCTGGGCGCCCTACCTGGGCTATTCCGAATCGTTCCAGCCCCTGGGCGGCGTGGACGCCTACGGCACGCCCTACAAGCCCCAGCGCGGCGAGCAGTGGGAGGCCGGCGTGAAGTGGATGCCCGAGGGGCGCGGCATCTCGGCCTTCGCGGCCGTGTACCAGCTGCGCGAGAAGAACCGCAAGACCAGCGACCCGTCCAACCCGCTCAACAACCTGCAGACCGGCGAGGTGAAGATCCGCGGCTTCGAGGCCGAGATGACCGCCAGCCTGGCGCGCAACTGGGACTGGACGGTGGGCTACGCCTACACCGACGCCAAGATCACGCGCAGCAACACGAGCGACCAGGGCCAGCGCGTGGCGGGCGTGCCCGAGCACACCGCCTCGTCATGGCTGATGCACCGCTTCGCGGCCCAGGGGCGCGGCGGCTGGACGGTGGGCGCGGGCCTGCGCTACACGGGCTCGCAATGGACCGGCACCACGGCCATCGACACGCCCTCGGTGCTGCTGGCCGACGCCATGGTGGCCTACGACGCGGGCGACTGGCGCGTGGCCCTCAACCTCAACAACCTGACCGACAAGGTGAACATCACCCAATGCCTGGCGCGCGGCGACTGCTTCTACGGCGAGCGGCGCAACGTGGTGCTGACGGGCACCTACCGCTTCTGAGGCCCACGCACAAAAGCCCCGGTGCCGGGCGAGCACCGGGGCTTTTTTTCGGGTGCGCCCCGGCACGGGGCAGGTACGCGGGTCAGACGTGGGTGATGGAGATCGCGCGCGTGTTCAGGCAGGCCTCCACCGCCTCGGGCCCGCCCTCGGAGCCATAGCCCGAATCCTTGATGCCGCCGAACGGCAGCTCGGCCGAGGGCGTGGCCGGCTGGTTGATCCACAGCATGCCCACCTCCACGCGCTGGCTCAGCAGGTGCGCGTTCTTGAGCGAACGCGTGAACGCATAGCCCGCCAGGCCGTAGGGCAGGCGGTTGGATTCGGCGATGGCGTCCTCCAGTTGCGTGAAGCCGCGCACGGCCGCCACGGGGCCGAAGGGCTCCTCGTTGAAGATACGCGCGGACTGCGGCACGTTGTCGATCACCGTGGGCGCAAAGAAGTTGCCCACCGCGCCGATGCGCTCGCCGCCGGCATGCACCGTGGCGCCCTGCTGCAGCGCATCGCCCAGCAGCTCGGCCATGGCCGCCACGCGGCGCGGGTTGGCCAGCGGGCCCATCTGCGTACCCTCGGCCAGGCCGTCGCCCACCTTCAGGCCCTGGGCGTGGCGCGCCAGCGCCGCCACGAAGTCGGCGCGCACGCTCTCGTGCACCAGAAAGCGCGTGGGCGAGATGCAGACCTGGCCGGCGTTACGGAACTTGGCGCCGCCCGCGGCCTTGACGGCCAGCTCAATGTCAGCGTCCTCGCACACGATCACGGGCGCATGACCGCCCAGCTCCATGGTCACGCGCTTCATGTGCAGGCCGGCCAGCCCCGCCAGCTGCTTGCCCACCGGCGTGGAACCCGTGAACGTGACCTTGCGCACGATGGGGTGCGGGATCAGGTAGCCGGAGATTTCGGCCGGGTTGCCGTACACCAGCCCCACCACGCCGGCGGGCACGCCCGCATCGGCGAACGCACGGATCAGCTCGGCCGGGCTGGCGGGCGTCTCCTCGGGCGCCTTGACCAGCACCGAGCAGCCCGCCGCCAGCGCGGCGCCCAGCTTGCGCACCACCTGGTTGATGGGAAAGTTCCAGGGCGTGAATGCGGCCACCACGCCCACCGGGTCCTTCACCACCAGCTGGCGCACGGCCAGGTTGCGCGAGGGCACGATGCGGCCGTACACGCGCATGCCCTCGTCGGCGAACCACTCGATGATGTCGGCCGCGGCCATGGCCTCGACACGCGCCTCGGCCAGCGGCTTGCCCTGCTCCTGCGTGAGGATTGCGGCAATGGCGTCGGCACGCTCGCGCATCAGCGCGGCGGCGCGGCGCATGGTGCGTGCGCGCTCAATAGCGGGCATGTCGCGCCAGGTCTCAAAACCCTTTTGCGCGGCCTCCAGGGCCCGGTCCAGGTCGGCGATGCCCGCATGCGCCACCCGCCCGATCGGCTGGCCCGTGGCCGGGTTGTGCACGGCAATGGTCTTGCCGTCGGCGGCGTCCTGCCATTGGCCGGCGATGAAAAGGCGGGTGTCGGGATAGCTCATGCAAATGCTCCTGGTCGGTTTGTCTGGGAAGTTGCCGGCCGGCCATGCGCGCAGCGCACCGCACCTGCCCGGCACTGCAACGACTATAGGCCCGCCGCCCGCGGCACGCCGCCACGCGCCGGCTCTACCCGACCGCCGCAACGGGCATTGCCTGTGGCCATGCAGGGGCCGGCCGCCGCGCTTCACGCCACTGCAGCGCGGCTGCCGCTGGCCAGACCGCCATTCGTCGCACCGCGCTGGGCAAGCGCTGCGCGTGCGGCCACAGTGCGCGCTGGGTGGCGCCAGGCCTGCCCCTCACAACTTCCAACAATCCCTTGGCTTGCCGCTCCCTGTCAGGAGCCCCTCATGAACGACACACGACACATCCCCCGCACCCGCCTTGCCGCCCGCGCGGCGCAGGGCGCCCTCTTGGCCCTGGCCTGCGCCGCGGGCCTTGCCCACGCCCAGCCCGCCGCCGGCACCGCGCCACCTGTGCAGCCCGCACAGCAGACGGGGCAGAGCCAGCCGATGGTGGCCGCCACCGCCGAGCCCGCACCCGGCGCCAGCGGCCGCACGCGGGCCGAGGTGATTGCAGAGCTGCAATGCGCACGCGAATCGGGCGAGCTGGATGCCATCATGCTGCGCAGCCATGGCCTGCCGCCCGACCAGTGGCGGGGCACGCACGCGCCCTGCACGACGGCGGAAGGCCAGCGGCGGTAGAGGCCGCCGGCACGTCGCCGACGTCGCCGGTCAGTCCCCCCCGGGCACCAGGAAGTCGCGGCTGATGCAGCCGCCCAGTTCGTTCACGCGGTCGAGAAACTGCGTGAGATAGGCGTGCAGGCCGGTGGCCAGGATCTCGTCGATGCGGCCGTAGCGCAGGTCGGCCAGCAGGCGGCCGGCCTTGCGCTGGGTCTCGGCGGACTGGTCGTTGGCCACCACGGCCAGGTTGTCCACCACCTCGTGCAGGCTGGCGTGCAGCGAGCGCGGCATGTCCCGGCGCAGCATGAGCAGCTCGGCCACGCGCTCGGGCGTGATCACGTCGCGGTACACCTTGCGGTAGACCTCGAAGGCCGAAACGCTGCGCAGGATGGCGCTCCAGTGGTAGAAGTCGGCCTCCGGCGTGGAGCGCCGGGCATCGCCCGCCGTGCCGTGGAAGTCGCTCTGCACGGCGTGGAACTTCACGTCCAGCAGCCGGGCAGTGTTGTCGGCGCGCTCCAGAAAGGTGCCCAGCCGCAGGAAGTGGAAGGCCTCGTCCTGCAGCATGGTGCCCAGCGTGACGCCGCGCGACAGGTGCGAGCGGTACTTGACCCACTCGAAGAACTGGCCCGGATCGCGCTCGAAGTTGCCGTGGCGCAGTTGCCGGCTCAGTTCCAGCCAGGTCTGGTTCTGCGTCTCCCAGACCTCGGTGGTCAGCGCGCCGCGCACGGCGCGCGCGTTCTCGCGCGCGGCGCGCAGGCACGAAACGATGGACGAGGGGTTGTCCTCGTCGCATACCATGAACTGCAGCACGCCCCGGGCGGTGATCTCGCCATGGCGTGCCGTGTAGGCCGGAATCAGCTCGCTGATCGACAGCAGCCCGCGCCAGCCCTCCTGCGCCTGCGCGGCGGACTGCGGCAGCATCGAGGTGTCGTAGCTCACGTTGAGCATGCGGGCGGTGTTTTCCGCCCGCTCCGTGTATCGGGACATCCAGAACAGATGGTCGGCGGTGCGGCTCAGCATGCGGTCTCCTTGATCGTGCAGGGCGGAAAACCCCACGCGCGCTGCGCGCGCACGCGGCGCTTTGGCGAAAGTCCGCCTGCGGCGGCCTTTTCCGCCCGCTCCGTGTATCGGGACATCCAGAACAGATGGTCGGCAGTGCGGCTCTGCATGTCAGTTCCCCCCTTCCTCATCCCCCAGCACCCAGGTGTCTTTGGTGCCGCCGCCCTGCGACGAGTTGACCACCAGCGAGCCCCCCTTGAGCGCCACGCGCGTGAGGCCGCCGGCCACCATCTGCACCTTCTGGCCGCTGAGCACGAAGGGTCGCAGGTCGATGTGGCGCGGCGCGATGCCGGCGTCCACGAAGGTCGGGCAGCTCGACAGGGACAGTGTGGGCTGGGCGATGTAGCCCGCCGGGTTGGCCAGCAGCGCCGCGCGGAAGGCCTCGATCTCGGCGCGCGTGGCCGCCGGGCCGATGAGCATGCCGTAGCCACCCGCGCCGTGCACCTCCTTGACCACCAGCTCGTCCAGGTGGTCCAGCACGTACTTCAGGTCGTCGGGCTTGCGGCACATCCAGGTCGGCACGTTGGCCAGGATGGGCTCCTCGCCCAGGTAGAAACGGATCATCTCGGGCACGTAGGGGTACACGGACTTGTCGTCCGCGATGCCCGTGCCCACCGCGTTGCAGATGCTCACGTTGCCCGCGCGGTAGGCCTGCATGAGGCCCGCGCAGCCCAGCGTGGAGCCGGGGCGGAACACCTGCGGGTCGAGGAAATCGTCGTCCACCCGGCGGTAGATCACATGCACGCGCTGCAGGCCGCGCGTGGTGCGCTTGTAGACGAAGTTGTCCCGCACCACCAGGTCCTGCCCCTCGACCAGCTCCACGCCCATCTGCTGCGCGAGGAAGGCATGCTCGAAATAGGCGCTGTTGTGCATGCCCGGCGTGAGCACCACCACCGTGGGGTCGGCGCTGCTCCAGGCCGGCGCGCTGGCCCGCAGCGTGTCGAGCAGCAGGTCCGGGTAATGTGCCACGGGGGCCACCTTGTGCAGGGCGAACAGCTCGGGGAACAGCCGCATCATCATCTTGCGGTTTTCCAGCATGTACGACACGCCCGAGGGCACGCGCAGGTTGTCCTCCAGCACGTAGTAGATGCCCTGGCCGTCGTCGCCGGGCGCCCGCACGATGTCGATGCCCGCGATGTGCGCGTACACGCCCTGCGGCACGTCCACCCCCGCCATCTCGGGGCGGAACTGCGCGTTGGTCAGGATCAGGTCGGCCGGCACGATGCCCGCGCGCAGGATCTCCTGGCCGTGGTAGATGTCGTGGATGAAGCGGTTGAGCGCCGTCACGCGCTGCACCAGGCCCTGGCGCATGCGCCGCCATTCGTGCGCCGGGATGATGCGCGGGATCAGGTCGAACGGGATCAGCCGCTCGGTGCCCGCGCCCTCCTCGTCCTTGGCGCCGTAGACGGCAAAGGTGATGCCCACGCGGCGGAAGATCATTTCCGCCTGGGCGCGCCGGGCCTGCATGGCCTCGGCCGACTGCTGCGCCAGCCACTGGCCGTAGCGCCGGTAATGCGCACGCACGTCGCTGCCATCGAAGGGCAGCATGGTGTACATCTCATCGAACTGCTGCATACAGCGTGCCTCCTGAGGCCAGGATAGCAAGTTGCAGGCCACGGGGTCTATCCCCCTGCGCCAGGCGGCCGGTGGTGCCAGTAGCGGCGCGCCGCCTCGCGCTCGCAGTGCACGGCCTGCGGCGTGCTGGAGGCCCAGCGCGCCGCGCCGCATTGCGGCGTCTGCGCCAGAGCGATGCCGCGCTGCCCGTAGCGCGCGGCCACCTCGGGCGCAGGATGGCCGAAGCGGTTGCGGTAGCCCGCCTGCACCAAGGCGGTGCGCGGCCGCACGGCATCCAGAAAGCCCTCGGACGACGAGGTCTTGCTGCCATGGTGCGGCACCAGCAGCACATCGGCCGCCAGCGGCGCGCCATCGGCCACCAGGGCCTGCTCCTGCGCGCGCTCGATGTCGCCCGCCAGCAGGGCCGCGGCCCCGCGGGCACCATCCGCACCCTCGGCCTCGATGCGCAGCACGCAGCTGAAGGCGTTCGGCGTGGGCGCACGCGCGCCGGGCGCGGCCACGGCGTCACCCAGCGCGTGCGCCGGGTGCAGCACCTCGAAGCGCACGCCATCCCAGACCCACCGCTGCCCCGCCACGCAGGGCGTGACCGGGCGCAGCGCCTGCAGCGCATGGCCGTCCTCGATCGAGCCCAGCAGCCGCGCCTGCGGGTGCTGCGCCAGCACGGCCGCGGCGCCGCCGGTGTGGTCGGTGTCGCGGTGGCTCAGCACCAGCAGATCCAGCCGCTCGCCCAGCGCGCGCAGCAGCGGCACCAGCACGCGGTCGCCGGCATCGCTGTCCTGGTGGTAGCGCGGCCCGGCGTCGTACAGCAGCGCATGGCGCGCCGTGCGCACCAGCACGGCCTGGCCCTGGCCCACGTCGGCGGCCAGCAGCTCGAACTGGCCCGGCGGCGGGCGCGGCGGCTGCCACCACAGCGCGGGCAGCAGCAGCGGCAGCCCCAGGACCCGCACGCCCCACGGCAGGCGCAGCGCCAGCAGCGTGCCGCCGGCCACGGCCGCCACGCCCGCCCACAGCGGCGCCATGGGCAGGGCCACCTGCGCCCAGGGCCAGGCGGCCAGCCATTGCAGCGGCACCGACAGGCCCTGCACGCACCAGGCCGCCGCCTGCCACAGCGGCGCCCACAGCACGCCCGCCAGCGCCAGCGGCGTGACCACCAGCGTGGTCCACGGGATGGCCACCAGATTGGCCAGCAGGCCCACCAGCGAGACCTGGCCGAACAGCAGCAGCGTGAGCGGCGTGAGGGCCAGCGTCACCACCCACTGCTCGCGCAACAATGCATAAAAATGGCCTGTAGCGCGCACTGGATAATCGCGAACAGCTCCCGAATCAGTAGCAAACAACACCCCCACGGCCACGAAGCTCAGCCAGAACCCCGGCTGCAGCAGGGCCCAGGGGTCCGCCACCAGCACCACGGCGCAGGCCAGCAGCCACACATGGGGCCAGGGCCAGCGGTGCCCCGACAGGCGCAGGCCGGCCACCGTGGCCAACATGCACACCGTGCGCTGCGCGGGCACGCCCCAGCCGCTGAAGAGCGCGTAGGCACCGGCCAGCAGCACCCCGCCCACCAGCGCCGCCGTGGGCGCGGGCACGGCCAGGCACAGCCGGCCGCTGCGGCGCCAGGCCCACCCCAGCACGGCGGCCGCCAGCCAGGCGAACAGCGTGATGTGCAGGCCCGAGATGCTCATGAGGTGGGCCACGCCCGTGGCGCGGAACACATCCCAGTCCGCGCGTTCGATGGCGCGCTGGTCGCCCGTGACCAGGGCCACCACCACGCCCGCCGCGCGCTGCCGGGCCGCCGCCTGCGCGGCGAAAGCCTCGCCCCCATCCGCGGCAAGCCGGCGCACGATGGCATCGCGCACATGCTGGCGCAACTGTTCCACGGGGTAGTGCCAGGTGGCCGCCAGCCGCTGCGGCGGGCCATGCAGCGCATCCAGCCGCGCGCTGGTGCGCACATAGCCCGTGGCCTGCACGCCCTGCTCCCAGAGCCACAGCTCATAGTCGAACCCATGCGGATTGCGCCCGCCATGCGGCGCCTTGAGCCGCACCGTGAGGCGCCAGCGCTCGCCCGCCCGCACCGGGGGCACGGGGGTCGCATCGGCCTGCGCATCCGCGCCCAGGCCGGCGGCGTACCAGGCCAGGTCGATCCGCGCGGGCAGCTGCACCGGGGCGCCGCCAAGCCGCGCGGACTCCACCGCCAGCCGCAGGCGCAGCCCCGTCTCGCGCTGCTGCGGCATGGCGGCGACCACACCCGTGACCTGCAGGTCGCGCCCCTCCAGCCCGGGCGCCAGGGCACCCGCCAGGAACGCGGTGGCGCGCAGGCCGCACAGGCCCCACAGCAGCAGCATGCCCGCCAGCAGCGCGGCGGCGCCGCGCCCGCGCCGCGCCCGGCGGCTGCCGCCCCAGGACATGGCCAGCCAGGCGCCCATCAGCAGGGACATGAGCAGCGCCGCCGCATAAGCGGGCCAGGGCCACAGCGCAGCCTGCTGCAGCTGCAGCGCCACCCCCAGCAGGCCGCCGGCCAGCGCGGCGGGCAGATGCCAATGGCCGGCCCCGCGCGCGGGCGCCGGCGCGGCCCCGGCGCACGGATCCTGCGGCAACACGGACGCCGGGTGGTTCATGGCCGCATGCTACGGCATGGCCCGCGGCACGGACGGCCGCCCCGGCACCCTCTGGCGCCCGCGCTTCTATGTAACACTCGCACGGGCCCGTGCCGCCAGCACCGCGCCCGGCCGCGCAACCACGGCGCAGGCCCTCATCCGGGCCGCACCGCGCCCTTCATACATGTTTTCAAGGACTGCCATGAGCGTTTACGACAAGCTGAAAGAACTCGACATCACCCTGCCGCCGGTGGCCGCTCCCGCCGCCGCCTATGTGCCCTATGCACAGACCGGCAACCTGCTGTTCCTGAGCGGCCACATCGCGCGCAAGGACGGCAAGCCCTGGGTGGCACAGTTCGGCAAGAACATCACCACCGAAGAAGGCCAGGCCGCCGCGCGCGCCGTGGCCATCGACCTGCTGGGCACGCTGCACGCCGCCACCGGTGGCGACCTCAACCGCATCCAGCGCATCGTGAAGGTGATGAGCCTGGTGAATTCCACCGGCGACTACACCGAGCAGCATCTGGTGACCAACGGCGCCAGCGAGCTGCTGGGCCAGGTGTTCGGCGACAAGGGCAAGCATGCGCGCAGCGCCTTCGGCGTGGCGCAGATCCCCATGGGCGCCTGCGTCGAGATCGAGCTGATCGCCGAGATCGCCTGAGGCACGCCGCCGGGCGCGGCATGCCCGGCACGGGGGGCGGTTCGGCATTGCCCTAAACTTCCCTCCCCTTTTTCCCCTTTCGCCGCCCCATGACGTACTGCGTCGCCATCAAACTCAACGCCGGCCTGGTGTTCCTGTCCGACTCCCGCACCAACGCCGGCCTGGACCAGATCAGCTCGTTTCGCAAGATGATGGTCTACGAGAAGGCCGGCGACCGCTTCATGGTGATGCTGTCCGCCGGCAACCTGAGCATCTCGCAGTCGGTGCGCGAAATCCTGCAGGTGGAGCAGATCCAGGACCCGGGCGACGGCCCGCCCATCACGATCTGGAACGCCACCAGCATGTTCGACGTAGCGCGCGTGCTGGGCGCGGCCGTGCGGCGCGTGCATGAGCGCGACGGCGCGGCGCTCAAGCGCGCGGGCGTGGACTTCAACGTGTCGCTGGTGCTGGGCGGGCAGATCCGGGGCGAGGGCATGCGCCTGTTCCAGGTGTATTCGGCCGGCAACTTCATCGAGGCCACCGCCGAGACGCCGTACTTCCAGGTGGGCGAGTCCAAGTACGGCAAGCCCGTGCTCGACCGCGTGCTCACGCCCGACACGCCCCTGAACGAGGCGGCCAAATGCGCGCTGGTGTCCATGGACAGCACGCTCAAGTCCAACCTGTCGGTCGGCCTGCCGCTGGACCTGGTGGTGTACGAGCAGGGGCGGCTGACCTGCGACAACATCGTCTGCATCGACGAAAACAATCCCTACTTCCGCATGCTGCACGACAACTGGGGCCACAAGCTGCGCCAGGTCTTCGACAGCATCGAAGACCCGGCCTGGAACGGCGGCGCCACCGAGGTGCCGATCCGCGTGGAGTCGGCGCGCAGCCGGCCGCTCCAGAAGATCACCACCCCGCGCGACAAGCTCGTCTGAACCGCCTGAGCGACCATGCCCTCCATCGTCTTCTCGCACGCCAACAGCTTCCCGGCCGGCACCTACCGCGTGCTGTTCGAGCAGTTGCGCGACCGGGGCTTTCAGGTCAGCGCCGTGGAGCGCTACGGCCATGACGAAAAGTACCCCGTCAGCAACAACTGGCCGCATCTGGTGCAGCACCTGGCCGACTTCGCCGCCGAGCAGCAGCAGCGCACGGGCGAGCAGGCCTTTCTGGTGGGCCACTCGCTGGGCGGCTTCCTGAGTGTCATGGCCGCCGCCCGGCACCCCGATCTGGCCCGCGGCGTGGTGCTGATCGACTCGCCGCTCATCGGCGGCTGGCGCGCCAGCGCGCTGGGCGTGGCCAAGCAGACCCAGGTGGTGGGCGCCGTCTCTCCGGGCCGCGTGAGCCGCGCGCGCCGCAACAGCTGGACCAGCGCCGACGAGGCGCTGGAGCACTTTCGCCGCAAGAAGGCCTTTGCGCGCTGGGACCCGCGCGTGCTGCAGGACTACGTGATGCACGGCCTGCACGAACAGGACGGCAAGCGCGTGCTGTCCTTCGACCGCGCCGTGGAGACCCAGATCTACAACACCCTGCCGCACAACCTGGCGCGGCTGCTGCACACGCATCCGCTGCGCTGCCCGGCCGCCTTCATCGGCGGGCTCGAATCGGCGGAAATGCGCCAGGTGGGCATGGGCATGACACGGCGCATCACCCAGGGCCGGGTGATGATGCTGGACGGCAGCCACCTCTTTCCCATGGAGCAGCCCCTGGCCACGGCCGCGGCGATCGAGGCAGCACTGCAGAACCTGGAAGGGGCCGCCCGGCGCTGAACGCGGGGCCCGGACGCGCCCCACGCTGTCACCCGTGCGCCATCCATGGCGTGCGATAGATCAAGAAATAGTTACGCAGTGATACATTCGCACATCCTCTGGAGGAGCGATGCGACTGTTGGCGTTGCTTTGGAACGGTTTCCTGCCTCCCGGCGCCCGCTGCCGTGCGCTGGCAGCGCTGCTGTGGCTGCTGGGCAGCCTGCATGGCGGCGTGGCGCAGGCCTGCGCACCGCTGGAGCTGACGCCGGGCACGGCGCCCGTGAACCTCTGGAAGCACCTGTGCCTGCAGGCCGATGCCACGCTGGCACGCACCGCGCAGGACATGCTGGCCAGCCGGACAGACTTTGCGGCGCCCCCCACGCAGGGCGGCTCCCTGGGCGTGCGCCAGGACGCCGTCTGGCTGCATGCCAGCCTGCGCGTCCAGACGGGCTCCACGCCACCCACGGGCAACCCGTGGGTTCTCAACATCGACTACCCGCTGCTGCATGAGCTGGATGTGTATCTGGCCGCCGACGGCCAGATCATCGAACACCATGCCCTGGGTAGCCTGCAGGAGCGCAGCCCCCTCGCCCTGGACTGGCGCACGCCGGCACTGGCCCTGCCGCTGGAGCCGGGCCGCAGCTACGACCTGCTGATCCGCGTGCACACGCTGGGCGGCATGATTCTGCCCATGCGGGTGGGCGAATGGCAGGCCATGGTCCCACCGGCGCTGCGCGAGCAGACGCTGCAAGGCCTGTTCGCGGGCCTGGCCGCCTGCCTGCTGGTCTACGGCATGGCACAGGCCATCGTGCTGCGGGAACAGGTCTTCGCCTACTACGTGCTGCTGGTGCTGGGCAGCGCGGGGTTTTCCTTTCAGTTCTTCGGTCTGGGCTCGCAGATCGTCTGGGGCGGCATGCCCTGGCTGGAGCTGCATGCAGGCACCACGCTGGCCTTCCTGTCCGTGATCGGCGCCTTCCTGTTCATGGGACACGCGCTGGTGCGCAGCACCGGGCTGTTCCTGCGCATCATGCAAGGCGGCGCCGCCATCGCCGGCCTGCTGTGCGCAGCCTTCCTGCTGGACCTGCTGTCCACCCCCGCGGCCATGACGGTGCTGACCGTCCTGGGCCCCCTGCCGTCGCTGATCAGCGTGCCCATGGCCATCCGGCGCATGCGCGAGGGCGACCCCATCGGCCGCACGCTGATCCTGGCCTGGGCCGTCTATGTCACCACCGCCATGACGCTGGCGCTGCTGGTGCAGGGGGTGCTGCCGGCCACGTTCTGGCCCATGCACACCTTCCAGTTCGGCGCCGTGATGGACATGCTGCTGTTCATGCGCATGCTGGACCTGCGCAACACCTGGCTGCGCGACGAGGTGCGGCACACCAGCCGCGAGCGCGACGCCCTGCATTCGCTGGCCCACACCGACCCCCTCACCGGCCTGCCCAACCGCCGCGGGCTGGACGCGGCGCTGGGCGCCGCCCTGCCCCATGCGCGGGCAGACAGGCTGCTGGCCGTCTATGTGCTGGACCTGGATGGCTTCAAGCCCGTAAATGACCTGCACGGCCACGATGTCGGCGACCGGCTGCTGGTGGCCGTGGCCCAGCGCCTGCGCCAGCGGCTGCGCGCCGCCGACCTCGTCGCCCGGGTGGGCGGCGACGAGTTCGTGGTCATGGCGCACCGCCTGCCCAGCACCATGCAGGCCCACGACCTGGGCATCAAGCTGCTCGAATCCTTCCTGGAGCCCTTCCAGATCCGGGGCCAGGACGTCCATGTGGGCCTGACCATCGGCTACGCGCTGGCCCCTGTGGACGCGACCGACGCCGCCGCCCTCATCCGCCTGGCGGACGCCGCCATGTACAGCGGCAAGCAGCAGGGCAAGTTCTGCGTGCGCCGCAACACGGGCGACCTGGCGCTGGCCTCCAGCTGAGCCGCGCCCGGCCGCCGCCGGCCCGTGCCTATTCCACCCAGCTCACCACGCCCGTCCAGGCCGTGACCAGCACCACCAGCCCGAAGGCGATGCGGTACCAGGCGAACGGCACGAAGCTGTGGGTGCTGATGTAGCGCAGCAGCCAGCGCACGCACAGCCAGGCGCTGATGAAGGAAAACAGCAGCCCCACGGCGAACAGCGGCACGTCGCTCATCTGCAGCAGCGCGCGCTCCTTGTACAGGCTGTACACCCCGGCACCGATCAGCGTGGGGATGGCCAGGAAGAACGAATAGTCCGTCGCCGCCTTGCGCGACAGGCCCAGCAGCATGCCGCCGATGATGGTGGCGCCGCTGCGGCTGGTGCCCGGAACCATGGCCAGGCACTGCACCAGGCCCACCTTCAGCGCGTCCAGCGCCGTCATGTCGTCTACCGCGTGGATGCGCACGGCCACCTGCTGGCGCCGCTCGGCCCACAAAATGATCAGCCCGCCCAGGATGAAGGTGCTGGCCACCACCACCGGCGTGAACAGATGGGCCTTGATGGCCTTGCCCAGCAGCAGCCCCAGCACCACGGCGGGCAGGAAGCCGATCAGCACGTTGAGCGCGAAGCGCTGCGCCTGCCGCTGGCTGGGCAGCGCCAGCAGCGTGGCGCGGATACGCTGCCAGTACACGAGGATGACCGCGAAGATGGCGCCGGTCTGGATGGCGATGTCGAAGACCTTGGCCTTGGCATCATCGAAGCCGAGCAGGGAGCCCGCAAGAATCAGGTGGCCAGTGGAGGAGATGGGAAGGAATTCGGTCAGCCCCTCGACCACGCCCATGATGGCGGCCTTGAGCAGCAAAAGAGTATCCACGCGAGCGTCCTGACGGAAAAAACCAAAGCCCGGATTATCCGCGCCGCGTTGCGGCGGGCCGATGCCGACGGGTCCGTGGGGGCTTGCCGCGCCCGCCGCAGGCACCGCTCGCGCCCGCCCGCTGCCGCCCGCGCCGCCCAGGCGCCGCCCGTCGCACCGGCGATGCGGTCCGCCGCAGGCCGCACGGCGCCTGCCGCACAATGGTGCCGCCCGCGCCACCGCCATGCATGTCAACCACCCCCTTGCCTTCACCTGCCGCCTGCTGACCACGGCGGCCTTCTGCTGCCTGGTGGCCCTGGGCATCACGCTGACCGGCCACGACACCTGGGACGTGAACCTGGTCTACGCCATGGCCATCGGCCTGGTGAGCTGGTTCACCGTGGACATGGGGCGCATGGTGCTCACGCGCCGCAGCGCCATTCCCTGGCCGCCCGCGCCCTGGGGAGCGCTGCTCGTCCTGACCGGCACGGTGACGGGCTTCGTGGCGGGCTCGGTGATCGGGCACCTGTACATGGGAGGGCGGCTGGGCGACCGGTCCTGGCTGCGCGGGCACGAAGCCCTGTCCTCGCTGCTCATCACCCTCGCAGCCGGCGCGGCGATCTCGTTCTTTTTCCACAGCCGGAGCAAGGCGCGCTTCCTGCAGGCCAAGATGGCCCGCGCCCAGCGCGACGCGGTCGAGGCGCGCCTGAAGCTGCTGGAGGCGCAGCTCGAGCCGCACATGATGTTCAACACCCTGGCCAACCTGCGCGTGCTGGTGGCCACCGACCCGCCGCGCGCCCAGGCCATGCTGGACCACTTCATCGCCTACCTGCGCGCCACGCTGGGCGCCTCGCGCGCCACGCTGCACCCGCTGGCCGACGAGTTCGCGCGGCTGGCGGACTACCTGGAGCTCATGACCGTGCGCATGGGGCCGCGGCTGGCGTTCTCGCTGGACCTGCCCGCGCCGCTGCGCGACGTGCCCGTGCCGCCGCTGCTGCTGCAGCCGCTGGTGGAAAACGCCATCCGCCACGGGCTGGAGCCCCGGGTGGAAGGCGGCCGCATCAGCGTGCAGGCCTGCCTGCTGCGGGACGAGGGACAGGCACCGCGCGTGCGGCTCAGCGTGCGCGACACCGGCGTCGGCCTGGCCGCGGCCGATGCGGCGCAGCCCCAGCCCTCGCCCCAGTCCTCGCGCTTCGGCCTGCAACAGGTGCGCGAGCGCCTGGGCACGCTGTACGGTGCGGCAGGCGCTCTTGAATTGATAGCTGATGACGCAGAAGGCACGGCCGCAATCATCACTTTTCCCTTGGAAAACCATGCACTCGACCTCCCCGCAGGCCCTGATTGCCGAGGATGAACCCCTGCTGGCCGCGGCCCTGCGCCACGAGCTGAAGCAGGCCTGGCCCGAGCTGCACATCGCCGCCAGCGTGGGCGACGGCCTGTCCGCCGTGCGCGAGGCGCTGGCGCTGCGGCCCGACGTGTTGCTGTTCGACATCCGCATGCCGGGCCAGAGCGGCCTGGAGGCCGCGGTGGAGCTGGCCGACGCCTGGCCCGACGCCACGCCCTTTCCCGCGCTGGTCTTCGTCACCGCCTACGACCAGTACGCCGTGCAGGCCTTCGAGGCCCAGGCCGTGGACTACCTGCTCAAGCCGGTGCAGGCAGCCCGCCTGCACAAGACCGTGCACAAGCTGCGGCAGGTGCTGGCGCAGCGTGCCGCGCCGGCCGCCCTGCCGGCTAGCCTGCCCGCGCTGGAGCAGACCCTGGCCCAGCTGCGCGAGCTGGTGCAGGCGCCGGGCCTGGGCATGACGCACCCGCCGCCCGCGGCGCCGCTCAGCATGATCCAGGCCAGCAGCGGCAGCCAGATCCACATGGTGCCGGTGCAGGAGGTGCTGTACTTCGAGGCCGCCGACAAGTACGTGCGCGTGCTCACGGCCCAGCGCGAATACCTGATCCGCACGCCGCTCAAGGAGCTGGCCGCGCAGTTGGACCCCACCATCTTCTGGCAGGTGCACCGGGGCACGCTGGTGCGCTCCACCGCCATCGCCAGCGCCACGCGCGACGAGGCCGGGCGGCTGCACCTGCACCTGCGCGAGCGGCCCGAGCGGCTCGCCGTGAGCCGGCTCTACGCGCCGCTGTTCAAGGCCATGTAGCGCCGGCGCCGCCGGCAAGCAGGCCGCATCCGGTGTAGCCTTGCGCCCATGCCCGACGCCGCCTCTTCCGTCCCCGCCACTTCCGCGCACGCACCCACCCCGTCCCCCCACGCCGCCCTGCTAATGCTGGTGGCGCTGACCTCGGGCTTCGCGCTGAGCCAGGCCTTTCGCACCGTGGCCGCCATCATGGCCGCGCCGCTGCAGGCCGACTTCGGGCTGTCGCCGCAGGCGCTGGGCCTGTTCGCCGGCACGTTTCACTTCGCCTTCGGCGCCATGCAGCTGTTCATGGGCATCGGCATCGACCTGTACGGCGTGCGCCGCACGGTGCTGGCGGCCTTTCCGCTGGGCATTGCGGGCGCCCTGCTCTCGGCGCTGGCGCCGGGCTATGGCACGCTGCTGCTGGGCCAGGTGCTGATCGGCGTGGGCTGCGCGCCGGCCTTTCTGGTGTGCACGGTGTTCATCGCGCGGCATTTCGCGCCCCAGCGCTTCGCGGCCATGTCCGGCACCGCCATGGCGCTGGGCACGCTGGGCATGCTGTTCACGGGCACGCCGCTGGCCTGGCTGGTGCAGCAGTGGTCGTGGCGCGCGGGCTTCGGCGTGCTGGCGCTGCTGGCGCTGCTGGCCTGGCTGTGGATCTGGCGCAGCGTGCACGAGCCCGCACCGGCCGCGGCGGGCCATGCGCCGCGCGAGTCGGTGCGCGAGGCGGTGGCGCGCTTCGGCGCGCTGTTCATGCTGCCGCACACCTGGGGCATCGTGGTGCTGGGCGCCGTGACCTATGCGGCCTTCATCTCGCTGCGCGGGCTGTGGCTGGGGCCGCTGCTCATCGAGCGGCACGGCTTTTCGCTGGTGCAAAGCGGCAACGTGGCGCTGGTGGTGTCGGTGGTGTCGCTGCTGGGGCCACTGCTGTTCGGCCGCATGGACCCGGGGGCTGCCACGCGGCGGCGCTGGCTGGTGGCCTGCACGCTGCTCATGGCCGCTCTGTTCCTGGCGCTGGCGCTGGTGCAGCACGCGGCGCTGGACGTGGCTGCGGCGCTGGCCGTGGGCCTGCTGTCAGGCTACATCGTGCTGCAGTACGCCGATGTGCGCGCGGCCTACCCGTCGGCGCTCACGGGGCGGGCCATGGCGGTGTTCACCATGGCCATGTTCCTGGGCGTGGCGGCGATGCAGTGGTTCACGGGGCTGGTGGCCTCGCTGGCCAAGGCCGGCGCGCAAGACCCCTTCGTCGCGGTGATGGGCTGCATCGCAGCGCTGCTGGCGCTGGCGGCCCTGGCCTTTCGGCTGCTGCCGCACCCGCCGCGCGACGGGGTTTGAAGCCAAATAGGCCTCCAGCGCTTACCCATCAAGCGCAAATAGCTACAAATACTATAGCAAACTGGCGCTAGAGCCATCGCCCCGGTAGAGCCAGGGCACGTCCAGCAGGCGCTCGCCCAGCAGGCGCAGGCCCAGGTCGCGCCCCCAGCGCAGGGGGCCGGTGGCGTGGAAGATGCGCCCATTGCGGCGCGCGCGCTCTTGCACGCGCGCATTGCGCTGCCAGCGGTTGAGCGCGTAGCGGCGCAGGCGCAGGGGCACCTCCAGGTCGTGCATGGCCAGGGCCCGCTGCAGCTCGGCCGCATCCTCGATGGCCATGCCCGCGCCCTGCGCCAGATAGGGCCGCATGGGGTGGGCCGCGTCGCCCAGCAGCGCCACCAGGCCCTGGGCCATCTCCTGCGGGCCGGCGACGGGCGGGCGGTCCAGCAGCGGCCACAGGCGCCAGCCGCTGCCGGCCTGGGGCACGGCGCGCACCAGGTCCTGCAGCGGGGTGCAGGTCTGCGTCAGGGCGGCCTCCAGGTCGGCGGCGTTGGCGCCATGGTCCCAGGAATCCAGATCGGCCGGCGGCTGGCCGTGGCGTATGGCCACCACGTTCATCAGCTCGCCACGGCGCAGCGGGTACTGCACCACGTGCAGGCGCGGGCCCAGCCAGGCCGTGACCTGTTGGCTGCGCAACGCCTGCGGCAGCGCGTCCTGGCGCACCACGGCGCGGTAGGCCAGGTGGCCCGAGACGCGCGTGGGCGCCTCGCCCAGCAGGCGCGCGCGCGTGCCGCTGCGCAGGCCGTCGGCGCCGAGCAGGGCGTCGCCCTCCACCAGCACGGCCTGGGCGCCATCGGCGCCGGCGTCCTGGCGCACCACGCGCACGGTGACGACGCCGCCCTCCTCGGCATGGTGCTCTATGGCCTGGCCCAGGTTCAGGTGGACCAGGGGCCGGTCGCTCACCGCGTCCAGCAGCAGGCCGTGCAGGTCGGCCCGGTGGATGGTGGCGTAGGCCGCGCCGTAGCGCTCGATGACCGTGGCGCCCAGGCGCAGCGCGCCCAGCTCGGCGCCGGAGAGTGCGCTGCGCACCTGCAGCCGCTCGGGAAAGGCCGCCACCGCCTGCAGCGCGCCCTGCAGGCCCCAGGCCTGCAGCCGGCGCACCACGTTCGGGCCGATCTGCACGCCCGCGCCCACCTCGGTGAACGCGGCGGCGCGCTCGAACAGGCGCACCTCCCAGCCCGCGCGCGAGCAACCCAGAGCGGCGGCCAGCCCCCCGATGCCGCCGCCGGCAATCAAGATCTGTTTTTGCATGCCGCGATTGTCGGCCCACCGCGCGGCCGTGCAAGCAACGCGCGCGGGCCCGGTTTGCGCACTGTCAGGCCGTGCGCCATCAGGCCGTGAGCAACTGGCGCAGCACGTAGGGCAGGATGCCGCCGGCGCGGTAGTAGTCCACCTCGATGGGGGTGTCGATACGCAGCGTGACCGGCACCTCGCGCCGCGAGCCGTCGGCGCGGTGGATGACCAGCCGCGCCTCGCTCTGCGGCGTGAGGGCGGGGTCGGGCAGCACGTCGATCCGCTCGTCGCCCTTCAGGCCCAGGCTCTGCCAGGAGTCACCGCCGCGCAGCTGCAGCGGCAGCACGCCCATGCCGACGAGGTTGGAGCGGTGGATGCGCTCGAAGCTCCGGGCCACCACCGCCTTGATGCCCAGCAGCTGCGTGCCCTTGGCCGCCCAGTCGCGGCTGGAACCCGTGCCGTATTCCTCGCCGGCAAAGATCACCGTGGGCGTCTTGCGCTCCATGTACTGCATGGCCGCATCGAAGATGGACATCTTCGTGCCGCGCAGGGGGCCGTCGCCCTGGTAGAGGGTCACGCCGCCCTCCTCGCGCGAGCCGTCCGCCAGCGGCGGGATCATCAGGTTCTTAATGCGCACGTTGGCGAAGGTGCCGCGCATCATCACGTCGTGGTTGCCGCGGCGCGCGCCGTAGCTGTTGAAGTCGGGCTTGGCCACGCCATGCTGCAGCAACCACTGGCCGGCGGGCGAGCTTTCCTTGATCGAGCCCGCGGGCGAGATGTGGTCCGTGGTGATCGAGTCGCCAAACAGCGCCATGATGTGCGCGCCCTGCACGGATTCAGAGTATTTTTGCCCTCCAGCGCCCGCCCCATCTGCGCTAGCAGCTATGGTATCAAGAGCAAAATCGGCAAAGAACGGCGGTTCGGCAATATAGGTGCTGGCGGGCCACACATAGGCGTCGCCGGTCACGCCCTTGATCTTGGTCCACAGCGCGCCCGGCTCCGTCTTGACCTTGGCATAGTTGTCCTTGAAGGCCTGGCCGTTCATGGCATGCCGCATCAGCGCATGAATCTCCTCGCTGCGGGGCCAGATGTCGCCCAGGTACACGTCGCGCCCGCCCTTGCCCCGGCCCACGGGCTCGGTCATCAGATCCTTGAGCACGGTGCCCGCGATGGCATAGGCCACCACCAGCGGCGGGCTGGCCAGGAAGTTGGCCTTGAGGTTGGGGTGAATGCGCGCCTCGAAGTTGCGGTTGCCCGACAGCACGGCCGCGCACACCAGGTCGTTGCGGGTGATGGCCTCGTTGAGCTCGGGCGCCAGGTCGCCGGCGTTGCCGATGCAGGTGGTGCAGCCATAGCCCGCCACCGCGAAGCCCAGCTTTTCCAGGTAGGGCAGCAGCCCGGTCTGCGTGAGGTATTCGGTCACGATGCGCGAGCCCGGCGCCAGCGAGGTCTTGATGTGCGGCTGCACCTTGAGCCCCGCCTCCACCGCCTTCTTGGCCAGCAGGCCCGCGGCCAGCAGCACGCTGGGGTTGGAGGTGTTGGTGCAGCTGGTGATGGCGGCGATGAGCACGTCGCCATTGCCGATCCGCAGCGCCTTGTCCTCCTGTGCGGGCAGCTCGCACACCGAGGTTGCCGGCGCGCGGGCATGGGCGGTCTCCAGCGTCGGGCGGTTGCTCACCATCTCCACCACGGGCCGCGCGGCGCCCAGATGGGGCTGCGGCGCCTCGGCCGCCGGCCCGCCCTCGCCGCAGCCGACGCGGTAGCGCAGCGCCAGCCGCTCGGCCGGCTGGTTGAAGCCGTTCTCGGCCACGGGCTGACTGAACAGGCGGGCGAACTGCGTCTTCACCTGGCCGATCTCGATGCGGTCCTGCGGGCGCTTGGGGCCGGCCAGGCTGGGCGTGACGTCGCCCAGGTTCAGCCGCACCACCTGCGAGTAGTCGATGTCCCCCGCGCGCGGCACGCCGAACAGGCCCTGGGCGCGGAAGTAGGCCTCGAAGGCCTCGATCTCGCCCGGGGTGCGGCCCGTGCCGCGGAAGTAGTCGATGGTCTTCTCATCCACCGGAAAGAAACCCATGGTGGCACCGTACTCGGGCGCCATGTTGCCGATGGTGGCGCGGTCGGGCAGCGACAGCGTGCGCGTGCCCTCGCCGAAGAACTCCACGAACTTGCCCACCACCTTGTGCCGGCGCAGCAGCTCGGTCACTGTGAGCACCAGGTCGGTGGCCGTGACGCCCTCGCGCAGCTGGCCCGTAAGCTCCAGGCCCACCACGTCGGGCGTGAGGAAGTACACCGGCTGGCCCAGCATGGCGGCCTCGGCCTCGATGCCGCCCACGCCCCAGCCCACCACGCCGATGCCGTTGATCATGGTCGTGTGGCTGTCGGTGCCCACCAGGGTGTCGGGGTAGTACACGCCGTCCGCGCCCCGGTGCACGCCGCGCGCGAGGTATTCCAGGTTCACCTGGTGCACGATGCCGAAGCCCGGCGGCACGACGCCGAAGGTGTCAAAGGCTTGCATGCCCCACTTCATGAACTCGTAGCGCTCGCGGTTGCGCTGGAATTCGAGCTTCATGTTCAGGTCCAGCGCCTTCTTGCTGCCGTAGTGGTCCACCATGATGGAGTGGTCCACCACCAGATCCACGGGTACCAGCGGCTCGATCTTCTTGGGGTTCATGCCCAGGCGCTGCGCCACGCTGCGCATGGCCGCCAGATCGGCCAGCAGCGGCACGCCCGTGAAGTCCTGCAGCACCACGCGCGCGACCACGAAGGGAATCTCATCCTTGCGCGGCGCGGTGGCACCCCAATTGGCGAGCTGCCGCACATGCTCGGGCGTGATCTTGCGTCCGTCGCAGTTGCGCAGCACCGATTCGAGCACGATGCGGATCGACACCGGCAGCCGGCCCACGCCCGGGAACTGGCGCGCGAGCGCCGGCAGCGAATAGAACCTGCCGCCCTTGCCCGACGCCATGGTGAAGGTCTTGAGCGTGTCTGCGAAGGCGTGGCCTTGGGGAATGGAAGCAGCCATGTAGTGACTCCATGAGGGGGACGACAGTGCCCCCATTCTGGCAGCGCCCCGCCGCGGCGCCAATGCGGGGGGCGAATACCTTCGCCCCGCACTGTGGTCAAACGGTTGCGCAATCCACGGCCATCCGCCATTCATGCCAGGCGTCAGCCCGGCGCCGCCGCCGCATATTGCCGGCCGAGCTTGGCGGATATGCCGACCGCCGAATCCACCGCACACCGCATGCGCCATCACCGGGCGGGGCGAACGCATATTGCCGCCCGGCCGGCGCAGTATCCACAGTCGATTTACATGCGCCAATGGAAAAGCCCGCCGAAGGCGGGCCTTTCATGACCGGGTGCGGGCAATCGCCCCGGTGGTGATTTGCCAATGGCCCCGCTGCGCGGGCCATTAATGCAATGGCTCAAATAGCGAACTTCTCGCGGTCCATGTTCTGGATCCACTTCGGGGCCTTGCCGCGGCCCGTCCAGGTCTGGCCGGTGGCGGGGTCGCGGTATTTGGGCGCCACCTTGGTACCGCTGGTCGACGAGGTGCGGCCGCCGCGTCCCGTGGGGAATACATCCTGCTGGGTCAACCCGTATTCCGACACCAGATCGCGCACCTGCGAAATGGCTGCCGTCAACTCGCGGCGTCGGGCCTCGCCGATTTGCAGCTCAAGGGCCTCACGCTGTTTCAACAGTTCTTTGTAGCTGACGGTCATAGTGAATATGGGGTGTTAAAGATTAATGGGCCGCTTGATTATAAAGAGAGAAACCAAAAACCGTTACATGCGTATGGCAATTCCATGCAGCCATCATGCAACACATCGAAACCGCCGCATCCCGGCATCAGCACCGTTTTGGTGCGCTTTGCATATCACCGCCCCCCAAAGTCACCCGTCTTTTTTTGAAAACACCCGCCCTTTCACCGAAGCGCTCACCCCTGATCCGCCAGTTACTAACAGATACCAGTGCAGGGATACCGAGGCGCGCGAGACAATCAGGGCTTCCACCACCAACCTTGACGACAAGAAACATGGCCATTTACTGCGTGGGCGACATCCAGGGCTGCGACGATGCATTCGAGCGCCTGCTCTCGCTGATCGGTTTTTCCCCCAGCCGCGACACCGTTTATCTGCTGGGCGACCTGGTCAACCGCGGCCCCGGCTCCGCCGCGGTGCTGCGCCGCTGCATGGCCCTGGGCGACAGCGTGCGGGCGCTGCTCGGCAACCATGATCTGCATCTGCTGGCCACGGCGTACGGCGTGCGCAAGCCCTCGCGCCGCGACACGCTGGAGGGCATATTGCAGGCACCCGATCGCGACGCGCTGCTCGACTGGATATGCCACCAGCCCCTGGCGCGGCGCGTGGAGCATGGCGGGCAGAGCCTGCTCATGGTGCATGCCGGCGTGCTGCCGCAGTGGTCGGCGGACGATGTGCTGCGCCATGCGGCCGAGGTTCAGGCCATGCTGCAGGGCCCGGGGCTGCCGGGCTTTCTGCAGCAGATGTACGGCAACAGCCCGGACCACTGGGACGCAGGCCTGCAGGGCATGGAACGGCTGCGCATCATCGTGAACGCGCTGACACGGCTGCGCTTTTGCACGCCCGAGGGCCGCATGGATTTCGAGAGCACCGAAAGCGCCGACCACCCGCCCGCCGGCCTGGTGCCCTGGTTCGACGCGCCGGACCGGCGCACGCGGGGCACACTGATCGCGTTCGGCCACTGGTCCACGCTGGGGTGGATGAGCCGGCCCGACCTGCTGGGACTGGACACGGGCTGCGTCTGGGGCGGCTGCCTGAGCGCCGTGCGCTTTGGCGCCACGCTGGCCGAGCGCGAGCACTGCCACGTGACCTGCCCCCAGGCACAAGCGCCGGGCGTCTGAACACCGAACGCTATTAAAACAGTAGCTATCAGCGCTTGATAGAAAAGGGCTGACGGCCAAAAAGACTTCAAACCCGCCCGCGGGCCGGCGGGCCCGCAAGGTGGGAAGGTCAGCCCACGGGGGCGGGCGCGGGCTGGAGTGCCGCCGTCATGCCGGGCGAGCACCAGCGCGTGCCGTCGACGCCGGCCACCATGGCCTCCACGCCCGGATGGCGTGCGCACCAGGCGGGCGCCCCGCCCGGGCCGCGCACCATGAGTGCCGTGCCCCAGCCGTTCACCGCGTCCACGCTGCGGGCCAGCAGGGCCACGCCGTGCACGCCCTCGGTGGGCCAGCCGGTGCGCGGGTCCAGCACATGGTGCAGGCGGCGCCCGTTGCGCACGAAGCCGCGCTCGTAATCGCCCGAAGAGGCCACCACGCCGCTGCCCTGCAGTTCCAGCACGCCCAGCAGCCGCGCGGGCGCGGCGGGATCGCGCACGCCCACGCGCCAGGGGCGCCCGTGCAGGCTGCCCGTCACCAGCACGTCACCGCCGCCGTTGACGAGGGCGTTGGCCACGCCCGCGCTCTCCAGCACCTGCAGGCCGGCCTGCAGGATGGGCAGCTTGGCCACGCCTCCCAGGTCCAGCGCCATGCCCGGCCGCTCCAGATAGGCCGTGCCGGCCCGGGCGTCGAGCACGAGGCCCCGCGCGCCCACCAGGCGCAGCGCGCGGGCGATCTCCGCCGGCTGTGGCACGGCCTCGCTGCCCGGCGTGAAGTGCCAGCCGCGCAAGGCGCCCACGGTGGCGTCGAACGCGCCGCCGCTGTCCTGGTGCAGCCGCTGCGCGCTGCGCAGCACGGCCATGACCTCGGGCGCCACGGACACCGCATGGCGGCCCGCCGCGGCGCCGATGCGGGCCACGTCGCTGCCCTCACGGTAGCGGCTCATGAGCGCCTCCAGGCGCTCCATTTCCGCGAACGCCTGCGCCATCGCCGCGCGCAGGGCGCGCGCGTCGCCCGCACTGCCCGCGGCGGCGGCGATGTCCACGCGCGTTCCCATGAGGACGCGGCTCGCCCGCTCCAGCGGCGGCGCGGCCTCGCCCGCGGACGCCGGGGCGCCGCCGCGTGCCAGATGCGGCAACGCGCCCAGCAGCGGCAGGGCCAGGGCGAAGCGCCGCCGCGACAACCGTCCGGCGGCTGGCTGCATGGCCGACATGCGCCGATCTGCGTTCATCGCGCGCTCCCGGTCGTCAGATCGACTTCTCGACCATGAAGTCCACCGCGGCCTTCACGTCGTCATCGCTGAGCGTGGTGGAGCCGCCGCGCGCCGGCATGGCGCCCTTGGCGCCGTTGAAGCCTTCGATGGCGTGCTTGTAGAGCGTGTCCTTGCCCTGGGCGATGCGGGGAGCCCAGTCCGCCTTGTCGCCGGGCTTGGGAGCACCGGCCACGCCAGCCGCGTGGCACATGGCGCAGGTCTTGCCGTACACGCTCTTGCCGGCGGTGTTTTCCGCCTCCGGCGCGGGGGCTGGGGCAGGAGCCGGTGCGGGAGCAGCCGCTGCCGGTGCGGGCGCAGGGGCCGCGGCGGGCGCGGGGGCCTCGCTCTTGCCGCAGGCGGCAAGCAGCAGGGTGGCGGCGGCCAGCGCCATCGTGAGGGATGTCTTGTTCATGAAAGCCTTTCTTGTGCAGTGCGTCAAAACGGACCAGAGGGCCATGCGCACAGCGCCCGCCGTCTGATGGGCATCAGTGTGGGTATTTTCCACAATGATTCATTTGATATGAATCAATATCAAAAGAAACATTCAAGGTGAACATTTGCCTGCCGTCGCCACGGCGGCGATCCGCAGACCCATGACACCTTCACCCCACACCACCGCCATGCACACCCTGCGCTCCCTGAGCGGCTTGCGCCGGTGGGTGGTAGCGTGGTTCTTCCTCGGCCTGGGGGTGGCGATGGCCTCGCCGCTCGTCCAGCCCCGCACCCTGGAACTGATCTGCTCCGGCAGCGGAAGCGCCAGCCTGGTGGTGCACGACAGCGGCGGCAAGGCCGCCCCCGACACCCTGGGCATGGACTGCGCGCTGTGCCTCGTCGGCGCCGCGCCACCGCAATCGTCCCCCCGCAAGCCGCCGGCCCTGCAGGCCAGCACCCATTCACCCGCTGCGCCGCCCCGCGTGCGTGCCGTCGAGCCATCGGCCGCGCCACCACCGGCGCGAGCGCCCCCGTTTCCCGTTTGCACAACCTGAAAGAGGACATCATGAGCGACAAGAAAGAGAACCTGAGCACCGAAACCGCCGGCATGGGTCGCCGACGGTTCATCAACACCGCCGCTCTGGCGGGCCTGACCGTGGGCGTTGCCGCGTGCAACGACAAGCCCGCGGCGGCCCCGGCGGCATCCGGCACACCCGCGCCGGCCTCGGCACCGGCCGCCCATGCAGGCGCCAGCGTGCACCTCAAGCCCGGCGAACTCGACACCTACTACGGTCTGTGGAGCGGCGGCCATACCGGAGACATGCGCGTGCTGGGCCTGCCCTCGGGCCGCGAGATCCACCGCATCCCCTGCTTCGTGCCCGACGCGCTGGTGGGCTGGGGCATCACCAACGAATCCAAGAAGGTGATGGGCACCAAGGCCGACGGCAGCCTGAAGTACACCGTCGCCGACACGCACCACACGCACGCCTCGTACAAGGACGGCAACTACGACGGCCGCTACGCCTGGATCAACGACAAGATCAACGCCCGCATCGCCCGCATCCGCCTTGATTACTTCGTCTGCGACAAGATCACCGAGCTACCCAACGTGCAGGGCTTCCACGGCATCTTCCCGGACAAGGCCGACCCGGTCGATCCTGCGATCAACTACACCACGCGCGTGTTCTGCGGCGGCGAGTTCGCCATCCCCCTGCCCAATGACGGCAAGGGCGTGAACGATCCGACCAAGTACCGCTCGATGTTCACCTGCGTGGACGCCGAGACCATGGAAGTGCGCTGGCAGGTGCTGATCGACGGCAACTGCGACCTGGTAGCCACCTCGTTCGACGGCAAGCTCGCAGCCACCAACCAGTACAACGTCGAGAACGGCATCCACTACGAGGACATGATGTCCGCCGAGCGCGACGCCTGCCTGTTCTTCAACGTGGCGCGCATCGAAGAAGCCGTGAAGGCCGGCAAGTTCAAGACCGTCGGCAGCTCCAAGGTGCCCGTGGTGGACGGCACGCACGAGGCCAACAAGGACGCCAAGACCGCCCTGGTGGCCTACGTGAGCGTGCCGAAGAACCCGCACGGCGTGAACGCCTCGCCCGACGGCAAGTACTTCATCTGCGCCGGCAAGCTCTCGCCCACCACCACCACCATCGAGCTGGCCAAGGTGCTGGAGTGGTTCGACGGCAAGCTGGAAAAGCTCGACGACGCCATCGTGGCCGAGGTCGAAGTGGGCCTGGGCCCGCTGCACACCGCCTTCGACGGCCGCGGCAACGCCTACACCACGCTGTTCCTGGACAGCCAGATCGTCAAGTGGAACATCGAGAAGGCCATCGCCTTCCACAAGGGCGACAAGAACGCCAAGTACGTGGTGGACCGCCTGGACGTGCACTACCAGCCCGGCCACATCAACGCCTCGCAGTCCGAGACGCGCGCCGCCGACGGCAAGTTCCTGGCCGTGGGCTGCAAGTTCTCCAAGGACCGCTTCCTGCCCGTGGGCCCGCTGCACCCCGAGAACGAGCAGCTGATCGACATCTCGGGCGAGAAGATGGTGCTGCTGGCCGACCACCCGGTGCGCGGCGAGCCGCACGACTTCATCATCTTCAAGCGCGACCTGGTCAAGCCCAAGCAGGTGTATGACCTGGACGAGTCGCCGCTGGCCATCAAGGACCCGAAGGAGTCGGGCGTGACGCGCAACGGCAAGAAGGTCACGGTGAAGATCACCTCGCAGGCGCCGGCCTTCAGCCTGCGCGAGTTCACGGTGAAGAAGGGCGACGAGGTCACGCTGATCCTGACCAACCTGGACAAGATCGAGGACCTGACGCACGGCTTCGCCATCCCGCACTACAACGTCAACTTCATCGTGAACCCGCTGGAGACCAAGTCGGTGACCTTCATCGCCGACAAGCCCGGCGTTTTCTGGTGCTACTGCACGCACTTCTGCCATGCGCTGCACCTGGAGATGCGCACGCGCATGATCGTCGAAGGCTGACGCCGCTTCACCCCCCTGGGTCCCCGCGCCCAGGGTATTTGAATGGAAATCGGCCACCAACGCAGACACAGCAAGCGCTGACTGCTATCAAATAAATAGTCCAATGCTCACCCACGGTCCACGTTTCGCCGCTTTCCTTCTTGCTGCGCTGCTGGCGCTTGCGACGCTGCTGGCGCCCCGCGCCCATGCCGGCGCCTACGAGGCCGAGCTGCCGGCCAACCTGGCCACCGCGCCCGACCTGTGCGCGCTGCTGCCCTGCGCCGAGGTGTTCCCCGGCGCCACCCATTTCTCGCCGCGCAAGGGCCAGCCGCCCTATGTCGAGGCGTACGACAACGACAGCGCCCAGAAGAAGCTGCTGGGCTACGTCATGCTCTCCACCGACATCACCGACACGCCCGCCTATTCGGGCAAGCCGGTGGTCACGCTCATCGGCATGGACAAGGATGGCCGCTTCGTCGGCATCAAGGTGCTCAAGCATTCCGAGCCCATCCTGCTGCTGGGCATTCCCGAATCGGCGCTGATCAACTTCAACAACCAGTACCTGGGCAAGTCGGTCACCGACACCATCGAGGTCGGTCCCTCGCGCCCCGACGAGAACGTCATCGGCGTCGATGCGATCTCGGGCGCCACCGTCACCGTGGTGGCGCAAAACCAGGTGGTCATGGCCTCGGGCGCGGCCGTGGCGCGCCAGACCAGCATCATCGCCCCCACGGTGCGCGAGCAGGCGCGCTTCACCAGCACCGGCCAGGCCTACGACTGGGCCCAGCTCGTCAAGATGGGCGCCGTGCAGCAACTGCTGGTGAAGCCCGAACAGGTGGGCCTGCCGCGCGGCCCCGCGCCGTTCATCGAGCTGTGGTTCGGCGACCTGAACCAGCCCGACGTGGGCCGCAGCCTGCTGGGCCCCAACGGCTTCGACAACCTGCGCTCGCGCCTCAAGGAGGGCGAGAACGCGCTGTTCGTCATCAAGACCGCGGGCGACGAATCCTTCAAGGGCTCGGGTTTCGTGCGCGGCGGCATCTTCGACCGCGTGCAGGTCAAGCAGGGGGCGGACTCGTTCACCTTCCGCGACCTCGACTCGCTCAACCTCTACGGCCTGGAGGCGGCCGGCTCGCCGCGCTACACCGAGTCGGCCATCTTCATCATCCGCTCGCACGCCTTCTCCGCCGCCTATCCGTGGAAGTTCGCCTTCCTGGGCAACCGTGTGGACCGCGCCACGGGCCACCGCAGCTTCGCCGTCTTTGAATCCAAGTACTGGCTGCCGGCCAGCTTGCTGGAGGGCGGGCGCCCCCAGGTGGTGGAGCCCGACGCGCCCTGGGTGCGCATCTGGAAGTCGCAGGCGCTGCCCATCAGCCTGTTCGCGCTGCTGCTGGTGGCCGTCACGGTGGTCTATGTGCTGCGCGAAAGGCTCACCCGCCTGTCCACGCACAAGAACAAGTGGCCGGTGAACGCCTTCAAGTACAGCTTCTGGGCCATCAGCATCTTCTGGATCGGCTTCGGCTACATGGCCCAGCCCTCCATCACGCAGGTGCTGACCTGGTTCCACGCGCTGCTGTTCCAGTGGACCTGGTCGCTGTTCCTGTCCGATCCGTTCATCTTCCTGTTCTGGATCTTCATCATCGTCACCGTATTCCTGTTCGGGCGCGGGCTGTTCTGCGGCTGGATGTGCCCGTTCGGCTCGCTGCAGGAAGCGATTTTCAAGATCGCCAAGGCCGTCGGCCTCAAGCGCTTCCAGACGCAGCTGCCGCAGAAGTGGCATGACCGGCTGAAGTGGATCAAGTACGCCGTGTTCTTCGGGCTGCTGGCGGTGTCCATGTTCTCCATGGGCCTGGCGGAGAAGCTGGCCGAGGTCGAGCCGTTCAAGACCACCTTCCTGGTCGGTGTGCTCAACCGCGCCTGGCCCTACGGGCTGTTCGTGGCCGCCATCCTGGGCGTGTCGATCTTCATCGAGCGGCCCTATTGCAAGTACATCTGCCCGCTGGGCGCATCGCTGGCCATGCCCAGCACGTTCCGCTGGTTTGGCCTCAAGCGCAAGCAGGACTGCAACAGCTGCAAGGCCTGCGCCGTGGGCTGCGGCGCGCAGGCCATCGACGCCGACGGCCGCATCGACCACCGCGAGTGCCTGCACTGCCTGGACTGCATGATCCTGTACACCGACGTGAAGGGCTGCCCGCCCCTGGCCAAGGAGCGCAAGCGCCGCGAGAAGGACGGCCTGGAGATCACGCCCATCGGCAAGAACGGCTACTTCATTCCCATCCACCCGGCCACCAGCCATGCGGAGCAGATCAGCGCCAAGGCGGCCCAGGGGCCGGACCCGCGCATGCCCACCGACCCCATGCTGCCGGAGCACAAGCGCGGCGCGGGCTTCGTGCGCTGGCTGCTGCTGGAGCTGCGCGACCACCTGTGGCCCTGGAGTGCCGAGGGCTGGCGCAGCCAGCGCGCGCTGCAGATCGCCGGCCTGTCGCTGGCCGTGGCGGCCAGCGTGGCCTGGGTGATGGCGGCCATGGGCCACCTGTCCGCGGGCGCCATCATCGGCTGGTGGTTCGGCTGGAGCGTGTACGAGGTGCTGATCCGCCTGTCGGGCCGCCGCTACGTGAAGGACGGCCCCTGGTGGCGCGACCGCTACCGCGTCGCTGGCATCATGGACATGATGAGTTACGTAGGCTTCAAAAACCTGATGATCGGCGCGGCGCTGTTCCTGCTGCTGCAGGCCCTGGGATGGTTCACCCCATGAAGGGCGCCATCACCCACTTAAGCTGGGCCCTGGCGCTGTGGATCGCCGGGGCCTGCCAGGCGGCCACCCTCACCGTGCGCCCGGGCGAGGACCTGGCCGCCGCCGTGCGCGCGGCCCAGCCGGGCGACACGGTGGAGGTGCAGCGCGGCCGGTACCGCGCCAACCTGCTGATCGACAAGCCCCTGACGCTGCGCGGCATCGACCGCCCCACCATCAGCGGCGGCAACGAGGGCGACACCATCCGCGTCACGGCGCCGGACGTGGTGATCGAGGGCCTGATCGTGCGCGACTCGGGCGACAGCCTCAAGCACCAGAACGCGGGCATCTACCTCTACCCCGGCGCCCACCGCGCCGTGGTGCGCCGCTGCGACCTGACCTACAACCTGTTCGGCCTGTGGATCGAGAAGGCCAACGACGTGCTCATCGAGCACAACACCATCACCGGCAAGCGCGAGTACGCCTCCCCCCAGCGCGGCAACGGCGTGCAGCTGTACAACACCAAGGGCGCGCGCATCCTGAACAACGACATCAGCTTCGTGCGCGATGCGCTGTACGTGGACGTGTCGCACCACGCGGTGTTCCGGGGCAACAAGCTGCACCACAGCCGCTACGGCACGCACTACATGAACTCCTACTACAACCTGTGGGAGGACAACGACACCTACTACAACCGCGGCGGCCTGGCCCTGATGGAGGTGCGCAACCAGGAGGTGCGCAACAACCGCGCCTGGGGCAACTCGGACCACGGCATCATGCTGCGCACGCTGCAGGACTCTGTGATCGAAGGCAACGTGGTGGCCGGCAACAACCGGGGCTTCTTCATCTACGACGTGGAGTACATCCAGCTCAACAACAACCTGGTGGTGGACAACGTGGTCGGCATGCACCTGTCCGCCGGCTCCACGCGCAACGAGGTGGAGGGCAACGACTTCATCGGCAACCGCGAACAGGTGCGCTACGTGGGCGCGCGCGACGAGCGCTGGGGCGCCAAGAGCGGCAACCACTGGAGCAACTACCTGGGCTGGGACCGCAACGGCGACGGCGTGGGCGACGTGCCCTACGAGGCCAACGACATGGTGGACCGCCTGACCTGGCGCCACCCCAGCATCAAGCTGCTGCTGGCCAGCCCGGCCGTGCAGGCACTGCGCCTGGTGGGCCAGCAATTTCCGGTGCTGCGCGTGCCTTCGGTCGTGGACCCGAAGCCGCGCATGCAGCCCGGCAACCAACAATGGAGTGAATGGCGTGGCAAGCATTTCCCCGGCCAGTGACAACGTGGCCATCTCGCTGCGCGGCGTGAGCAAGCACTATGGCGCGCTGCATGCCGTCGACGGCGTTCATCTCGACATCCCCAAGGGCGAGATCTTCGGCCTGATCGGACACAACGGCGCGGGCAAGAGCACGCTGTTCAAGATGATGCTCGGCCTGGTGCCCGCCACGCGCGGCGAGATCCTCGTCGGCGGCGCGCAGGTCGGCGGCCGCGGCTTTCGCGCCGCACGCCGCCACCTGGGCTACCTGCCCGAGAACGTGGTGCTCTACGACAACCTGGACGGCCTGGAGACGCTGCGCTTTTTCGCGCGGCTCAAGGGTGCGCCCCTGGCGCAGTGCCCCGCCATCCTGGAACGCGTGGGACTGGCGCATGCCGGCCAGCGGCCGGTGCGCGAATACTCCAAGGGCATGCGCCAGCGCCTGGGCTTTGCGCAGGCGCTGCTGGGCAGCCCGCGCGTGCTGTTCCTCGACGAGCCCACCAACGGCCTGGACCCGCAGGCCATCCGCGACTTCTACGCCACCCTGCGCGGCCTGCAGGCCGAGGGCGTGACCATGGTCATCACCTCGCACATCCTGGCCGAGCTGCAGGAACGCGTGGACCGGCTGGCCATCCTGGCGTCCGGCAAGGTGCAGGCCGTGGGCAGCGTGCAGGCGCTGCGCGAGCAGATGCGCATGCCCCTGACCATCACCCTGGCGCTGGCCGGGGGCGACGCACACCCCGCCCTGCAGGCGCTGGCCGCGCTGCCGGGCATCACCACCGTCGCCACCGAAGGCGGGCTGCGGCTGGACTGCCCGCGCGAACAGAAGATGGCCGTGCTTGGCGCAGTGGCGCCGCTGGGCACGAAGCTGCTGGACGTGCACATCCAGGAACCCTCGCTCGAAGACGTGTACTTCGGCCTGCGCGAAAGCTGATCCATGGAACTCACCCAAATCCTCACCATCGCGGCCAAGGAATTCCGCGACCGCATGCGCAACCGCTGGGTACTGGCGGTGGCGCTGGTGTTCACCGTGTTCTCGCTCGTCATCGCCTACTTCGGCGGAGCCCAGCAGGGCCAGGTGGGCTTTCGCTCCATCGAGTTCACCATTGCCAGCCTGGTCAGCCTGGTGATCTACCTGATCCCGCTGATCGCGCTGCTGCTGGGCTTCGACGCCATCGTGGGCGAGCGCGAGCGCGGCTCGCTCGACCTGCTGCTGGCGCTGCCCATCACGCGGCTGGAGTTGCTGCTGGGCAAGTACCTGGGCCTGGCGGCGGCGCTCACGCTGTCCACGCTGGCCGGCTTCGGCCTGGTGGCCGTGCTGCTGGGCCGGCACATGAGCGGCGCGGGGCTCTACCACTACGCTGGCTTCATGCTCAGCTCCGTGCTGCTGGGCCTGGCGTTCCTGAGCCTGGCGGTCCTGCTGTCGGTGCTGGCGCGCGACCGCACGCGGGCCTCGGGCCTGGCCATCGCCACCTGGTTCTTCTTCGTGCTGGTGTTCGACCTGCTGCTGCTGGGCGTGCTGGTGACCTCGGGCGGCAACTTCGGCGGCGACGCCTTCGCCTGGCTGCTGCTGCTCAACCCGGCAGACGTGTTCCGCATCCTGAATGTGTTCTCGCTCGAAGACGTGCGCACCCTCTACGGGCTGGCCAGCGTCGTGCCGCCGTCGCTGGGCAGCCCAGCGGTCATGGGCGGCGTGATGCTGGTGTGGATCGCACTGCCACTCATTCTTGCCAATTGGAGATTCAAGCCATGACCCTCTACACCTGCTCCTGCCGCCGGCGCCACGCCAGCGGTACCGCGCCCGACGCCTGCGGCGAGCGCCGCGCCCTGCTGGGCATGGCGGCCCTGGTGGCATTGGGTGCCGTGGGCCTCACCGGCTGCGGCGACAAGGCGGCCGAGGCCCAGTCGCTGGCCCCGGTGGAGATCGACCGCTCCACGAGCTGCGAGCTCGACGGCATGCTGCTGGCCGACTACCCCGGCCCCAAGGCCCAGGTGCACTATGCGGGCCAGGCGCAGCCCAGCTTCTTCTGCGATACGGTGGAACTGTTCAACACCCTGCTGGCCGGCGAACAGGTGCGCGCCGCACGCGCCATCTATGTGCAGGACATGGGCCAGGCCAGTTGGGACGAGCCCAAGGGCCACTGGATCGACGCCAAGGGTGCCGTCTACGTGCTGGGCAGCAAGCGCCACGGCTCCATGGGCCCGACGATTGCCAGCTTCGCGCAGGAGGCCGACGCCACGAAGTTCGCCGGGGAATACGGCGGCAAGGTGCTGCGCTTTGCCGACATCAAGCTCGACATGGTCGACCTGAGCGGCGGAGCGCTGCACGACACACGCATGTGAGGCCCCCCATGCCTGCCGCCACGCCCTTCCCGCCACAGCTGCAGCGCCGCGGCCGCAGGCGCGCCGTCGGCGCGCTGGCTGCGCTCACGGCGCTGGCGGCCGCGGGGCTGTGGGGCATTCCGGCCATGCGCGACGCGCTGCGCCCCGCCGCGGCGCCGATGGCCGAGGCCGACGTGTGCATCGTCGCCCCGCCCACGCCGTACGACCCGGCATCGGGCCTGGCGCCCACGGCGGCACGCGCCATACCGGCGGCCGCGCGCTGCCCCGTCTGCGGCATGTTCCCGGCGCGCTCGCCGGACTGGGCCGCGCAGGTCATCTTCGCCGACGGCGATGCGCATTTTTTCGACTCGCCGCTGTCGCTGTTCATGTACCTGCAGGACGTGGCGCGCTACAGCCCAGGCCGCGGCGCCGAGCAGATCGTGGCGCACTACGTCACCGATGCCGCCAGCCGTCCCGACGGCGCCCGGCCCCGGTGGACCGACGCGCTGGCCGCCTTCTACGTGCACGGTTCCAGCGCCAGGGGCCCCATGCGCGCGGGCAATCTGCCGGCCTTCGCCTCGCGCGAGGCCGCGCAGGCCTTCGCCGCCCAGCGCGGCGGCACGGTGCTGCCCTTCGGCGCCATCGACGCCGCGCTGATCGCCGAACTGGGCGGGCACGCGGGCCATGGCCCGCACTGAGCCTCAGTCGATCGTCAGGCGCTGCGTCTTGTTGCCCTGCTTCTTGGGCAGGGTGAGCGTGAGCACGCCGTTGTCGTAGCGGGCCTTGGCCTGGGCGGCATCCACGTCCACGGGCAGCTGGAAGCTGCGCGCCACCGAGCCGAAGTAGCGCTCGCTGCGCAGCACCTTCTCGCCGTCCTTCTTCTCGTCGAGCTGGCACACCTCGGCGCGCAGGCTCACCACGTTGCCGTCGATGGAGACGTTGATGTCCTCCTTGGGCACGCCGGGCACCTCGGCATGCACGGTGTAGCAGGCGTCGTCCTCCTTCACGTCGATGCGGATCTGTGAGGGCTCGGGCAGCGCATCGCCATGCAGCGGGCGCACATAGAAGCCGGGCGCGAAGTCCTTGAAGAAATCGTCGAACAAACCGCCGCGGCTGACCAGTGAATTCATGATGAAACTCCTTCTTGAGAACACGTGAGGTGAAAAGGCCCCCACGAACCATGGGGCAGGCAGTGGCTGCCTGCTGTGGCATATATAGACCTCCGCCCCGATTGCTTCAAGAGCCATGGCTTTAGCGGCTTGACCTGGCTCAAATGCACCGCCGCCGGCCGGCGCCCGCGGGCGGCCGTGCGGCATCGCACAATCGCCCCATGCTGCTTGCTCTGCTGCGCACCTTCTCCTGGCGCGAGCTGCGCCACCACCCCTGGCGCAGCGCGGCCGCCGTGGCCGCCGTCATGCTGGGCGTGGCGCTGGGCTTCGCGGTGCACGTAATCAACGCCTCGGCGCTCGACGAGTTCGCCCAGGCCGTGCGCTCGGTCAACGGCCAGCCCGACCTGGAGCTGCGCTCCGCCCAGGGCACGCTGCCCGAGTCGCTCTACGGCCTGGTCGCGGCCCAGCCCCAGGTGGCGCTGGCCAGCCCCTGGCTGGAGCTGCCCGCGCGCGCGACGGCGGCCAGCGCGCCCGCACCCGTGCCGCTGCGCGTGGTGGGCGCCGACGCCCTGCTGCTGGCCGCCATGGCGCCCATGCTGGCGCCGCGCGCCTTCGACGGCGCCGACCGGCTGGCCATGCTGGCGCCGGCCACGGTGTTCCTGAACGCCGCGGCGCAGCAGGCGCTGGGCCTGGACGCCATCGACGCGCACACCCCGGCGCTCACGCTGCAGGCGGGGCTGTCCGCGCACCGCGTGCGCGTGGCGGGCACGGTGGCCGCCGGCGGCCCGCCCCTGGCGGTGATGGACATCGGCGCGGCGCAGGACCTGTTCGGCCGCGCGGGCCAGCTCACGCGCATCGACCTGCAGCTGCGCGCGGGCGCCACGCGCGCCGCGCTGCAGCAGGCGCTGGCCGCCCTGCCCGGCTGGCCCGCGGGCGTGCAGTTCGCCGAGCCGGCGGATGCCGTGCAGCGCGTGAGCAACCTCTCGCGCGCCTACCGCGTCAACCTCACGGTGCTGGCGCTGGTGGCGCTGTTCACCGGGGCCTTCCTGGTGTTTTCGGTGCTGGCGCTCAGCGTGGCGCAGCGCGCGCCGCAGCTGGCGCTGCTGGCCGTGCTGGGCGCCACGCCGCGCGAGCGGCTGGCGCTGGTGCTGATGGAGTCCGCCGCGCTGGGCGTGGCGGGCAGCGTGGCCGGCATCGCCCTGGGCACGGGCCTGGCGGCGCTGGCGCTCTCGTTGCTGGGTGGCGACCTGGGCGGCGGCTACTTCACGGGCGTGCAGCCGGCGCTGCAGTGGAGCGGGCCGGCCGCGCTGGTCTATGGCCTGCTGGGCGTGGCCGCGGCCCTGGTGGGCGGCTGGTGGCCCGCGCGCCAGGCGCAGCAGTTGCCGCCGGCGCAAACCCTCAAGGGCCTGGGCGCCCTGGACGGGCGCGCGGCCCAGGCCTGGATTGCCATACTTTTGATAGCTGCCAGCGCTTTACTGGCGGGCGCTCCACCCGTTTTTGGCATACCGCTGGCGGCCTATGTCGCGGTGGGCCTGCTGCTGATCGGCGGCATTGCGCTGCTGCCCTGGCTGGTGCAGGCCCTGCTCGCGCGGCTGCGGCCACTGGCCGCGCGCGGCCCGCTGCTGCTGCTGGCGCTGGAGCGCGCGCGCCGCATGCACGGCGCGGCCGCCGTGGCCGTGGGCGGCGTGGTCGCGTCCCTGAGCCTGGCCGTGGCGCTCACCGTGATGGTGGGCAGCTTTCGCGGTTCGGTCAGCCAGTGGCTGGACAGTGTGCTGCCCGCGCCCCTGTACCTGCGCGCCGCCGGCAACGCCACGGGCGACGAGGCCGCCGTGTTCCCGCCCGGTTTTGCCGACGCCGTGGCCGCGCTGCCCAGCGTGGCGCGCGTGCAGGCGCAGCGCGGCAGCAGCGTGCAGCTGGAGCCAGCGCGCGCGGCCGTGGCCCTGCTGGCGCGGCCGCTGGGCAGCGACCCGGCCGCGGCCCTGCCGCTGGTGGGCGCGGCCCTGCCCGTGCCGCCCGGCCGCGTGGGCGTGTACGTGAGCGAGGCGGTGGTGGACCTCTACGGCGTGCGGCCCGGCGCGGACTGGCCCGCGCTTTCGGAATCGTTCAGGCCTTCAGCGCAAGAGGGACAAGCGCAGTCAGCTACATTTTTCATAGCAGGCATCTGGCGCGACTATGTGCGCCAGCACGGCGCCATCGCCCTCGACGGCCGGGACTTCGCGCGCCTGACCGGCGACGCGCGCGCCAGCGACCTGGCGCTGTGGCCCGCGCCGGGCACCGACGCCGCGGCGCTGCGCGCCCAGGTGCTGGAACAGGCCCGCCGCAGCCTGGGCGCGCCCGCGGCGGCGGCGCTGGAATTCACCTCGGCCGAGGCGATACGCGCGCGCTCGCTGGCCATCTTCGACCGCAGCTTCGCCGTCACCTACTGGCTGCAGGCCGTGGCCATCGGCATCGGGCTGTTCGGCGTGGCCGCCAGCTTCAGCGCCCAGGTGCTGGCGCGGCGCAAGGAATTCGGCCTGCTGGCCCACCTGGGGCTGACGCGCCGGCAGATCCTGGCCGTGGTGGCCGGCGAAGGCGCGGCCTGGACCAGCGTGGGCGCCCTGGCCGGCACGCTGCTGGGCCTGGCCGTGGCGGTGGTGCTGGTGCATGTGGTAAACCCGCAGAGCTTTCACTGGACCATGGATCTGGCCGTGCCCTGGCTGCGCCTGGCGGCCCTGGCCGCCACCGTGGTGGCCGTGGGCACGCTCACGGCCTGGCTGGCGGGCCGCATGGCCGCGGGGCAGGACGCGGTGATGGCGGTCAAGGAGGACTGGTAGTCTCCCGCCATGCGCCCTGTGTCCGCCCTTTCCCGTTGCACCACCGGTCCCCTGCTGGCGCGCAGGCATTGGCTGCTGGCCCTGGGCGCGCTGGCCTGGGGCGGGCCCGCGGCGGCGCTGGCGCCGCGGGCGCTGGTCTTTCCGCGCGACCACGGCAGCCACCCCGACCTGCGCACCGAATGGTGGTACATCACCGGCCACGCACGCGCCGAGGGGCGGCTGTGGGGCTTTCAGATCACCTTCTTTCGCTCGCGCGTGGACGCCGCCCAGCAGCTGCGGTCGGCCTTCGCGGCGCGCCAGCTCGTCTTTGCGCATGCCGCGCTCACCGACGTGCAGGGCGGGCGGCAGGTGCACGACCAGCGCATCGCGCGCGCGGGCTTTGGCATTGCCGAGGCGGCCGAGGGCGACACCCTGGTGCGCCTGCGCGACTGGTCGCTGACGCGCCAGGCCACGCCGGCGCCCGGCGCCAGCCGCTACGCCATCCGCGCCCATGCCGAGGGCTTCGCGCTGGAGCTGGACTGCGCCAGCACCCAGCCGGTGCTGCTGCAGGGCGACGCCGGCCTGTCACGCAAGGGGCCCGAGGCCGCGCAGGCCAGCCACTACTACAGCCAGCCGCAGCTGGCGGTGACGGGCGCCATCACGCTCGCGGGCCGGCGCATGCCGCTGCAGGCCCTGCCCGCGCCCGACAACCGCGCCTGGATGGACCATGAGTGGAGCGAGGCGCTGATGCACCCCGAGGCCGTGGGCTGGGACTGGATCGGCATGAACCTGCACGACGGTACGGCGCTCACCGCCTTTCGGCTGCGGCGCGCCGACGGCAGCGCGCTGTGGGCGGGCGGATCCTGGCGGCGCGGGGGCGAGTCCCGCGCGCGGGTGTTCGCACCGGGCGAGGTGGTGTTCACGGCGCAGCGGCACTGGCTCAGCCCCAGCAGCGGCGCGCGCTACCCCGTCGAATGGCGGGTGGACACGCCCGCGGGCGCCTTCGGCGTGCAGGCGCTGCTGGACGCGCAGGAGCTGGACAGCCGCGGCTCCACGGGCGCGATCTACTGGGAGGGCCTGTGCCTGCTGCGCGACACCGCCGCAAACGCCATGGGGCGCGAGGTGGGGCGCGGCTACCTGGAGATGACGGGCTATGCGCAGCGGCTGCGCCTGGGCTGATCTGCTATTCATTGAATAGCTGGCAGCGCTTGCCGTTCAAGCATTGCAGGCCATAAAGACTCCGAAACCTTGACGCAGCAAGCGCTGTCAGCTATCAAAAGCAAAGCAGCCATGCGAGGCCCGGGGCCGTGCATGGCTGCTGGTGCGGTCCGGGCGCGGGGCCCGGGCCTGCGGGGTGCGTCAGTGCGCGCCACCGTTGCCGGCGCGGCGACGCTCCAGCCAGGCGATGATCTCGCCCATGATGCCGCGGCGGAAGGCCAGCACGCAGACCACGAAGATCAGGCCGGTGACGATGGTCACCGATTCGCCCAGGGTGTTGAACCAGTCGATCGTCGTCAGCTTGGCCAGCAGCGTGCCCAGCTCGCCGATCTTGTTCTCCAGCAGCACCACCACGGCAGAGCCGACCAGCGGGCCGCTCAAGGTGCCCAGGCCGCCCACCAGCGTCATCAGCACCACGTGGCCGGAGGCGCTCCAGTGCACGTCGGACAGCGTGGCGAAGCCCAGCACCAGGGTCTTGAGCGCGCCCGCCAGGCCGGCGATGGCGGCCGAGATCACGAAGACCAGCAGCTTGAAGCGGTTGGTGTCGTAGCCCAGGGAGATGGCGCGCGGCTCGTTCTCCTTGATGCCCTTGAGCACCTGGCCGAACGGCGAGTGGATGGTGCGCACGATCAGCAGGAACGCCGCCACCACCACCACCAGGACCACGTAGTACATCGTCAGGTCGCTTTGCAGGTCGATCAGGCCGAAGAGCTTGCCGCGCGGCACGCCCTGCAGGCCGTCCTCGCCGCCGGTGAAGGGCGCCTGCAGGCAGGCGAAGAACAGCATCTGCGCCAGCGCCAGCGTGATCATGGTGGCGTAGATGCCCTGGCGGCGGATGGCAAAGAAACCCATCACCAGCCCCAGCAGCGCGCCGGACACCAGGCCCGCCAGCAGGCCCAGCTCGGGCGTGGCGCCCCAGGCCTTGACGGCGTGGCCCGTCACATAGGCCGCGCCACCGAGGAAGGCGGCATGGCCGAACGACAGCAGGCCCGTGTAGCCCAGCAGCAGGTTGAAGGCCGAGGCGAACAGCGCGAAGCACAGCAGCTTCATCACGAAGACCGGGTAGGCGCCCAGGAACGGAGCGGCGATCAGGCCCAGCAACAGGAGGCCGTAGCCAATGGGGGCGAATTTTTTCGAGTTCATGCGGTGCGGCCCCTTGCTTACTTCTCTTTGCCGAACAGGCCGGCGGGGCGGATGAGGAGAACGATTGCCATGATGACGAACACGACGGTGGACGAGGCCTCGGGGTAGAACACCTTGGTGAAGCCTTCGACCACGCCCAGGCCCAGCCCCGTGAGGATGGAGCCCATGATGGAGCCCATGCCGCCGATCACCACCACCGCGAACACGACGATGATGAGGTTCTGGCCCATGAGCGGCGTGACCTGGTACACCGGTGCGGCCAGCACGCCCGCGAAGGCCGCCAGTGCCGCGCCGAACGCGTAGGTCAGCGTGATCATCACCGGCACGTTGACACCGAAGGCCTCGACCAGGCGGGGGTTCTCGGTGCCGGCGCGCAGGTAGGCGCCCAGCTTGGTCTTTTCGATCACGTACCAGGTGGCGATGCAGACCACGATGGAGGCCACCACCACCCAGGCGCGGTAGTTGGGCATGATCATGAAGCCCAGGTTGGTCGCGCCCTCCAGCAGTTCGGGCGTGTCATAGCCCAGGCCCGAGACGCCGTAGATGGAGCGGAAGACGCCCTCGATCATCAGCGTCAGGCCCAGCGTGAGCAGCAGGCCGTACAGGTGGTCGAGCTTGTAGATCCAGCGCAGCAGCAGCCGCTCTATGACCACGCCGATCACCCCCACCAGCAGCGGCGCGGCGATCAGCATCACCCAGTAGTTGACGCCGAAATAGCTCATGGCCATCCAGGTGATCAACGCCCCCAGCATGAACAGTGCACCGTGTGCGAAATTGATCACGTTGAGCAGGCCGAAGATGACGGCCAACCCCAAACTGAGGATCGCGTAGAACGAGCCATTGACCAGCCCCAGAAGGAGCTGGCTCAGCATGGCCGGCAATGAAACACCAAAGATTTCCATGGGAACTGAACGCAGAAATGAAGAAGTCGGATCGGGTCAGCGCGGCATCATTTCCAGAGCGCGCACTTGCTTTCGGCCTTGGTGGTGAACACCTGTTCGCCGGGCAGTTTCTTGACCAGTTTGTAATAGTCCCAAGCGCCCTTGGATTCCGCGGGCGACTTGACCTGCATGAGGTACATGTCATGCACGTAGCGGCCATCGGCACGCAGGTAGCCGGAGCCGAAGAAGTCGTTCATCTTCATGCCGCGCCAGGCTTCCATCACCTTGTCGGCGTCAGTGCTCTTGGCGGCTGCCACGGCCTTCAGGTAGTTCATGGTGGCCGAGTAGTCGGCGGCCTGGATCTCCGTCGGGCGGCGCTTGGTCTTGGCCATGAACTTGTCGGCGAACGTGCGCGTCTCGTCGTTCATGTCCCAGTACCAGCTCGTGGTGAACTGCAGTCCCTCGGTGTTCTTAAGGCCCAGGCTGTGGACGTCGCTGAAGAAGATCAGCAGGCCAGCCAGCTTCATGCTCTTGCCGATGCCGAACTCCTTGGCGGCCTTGATCGCGTTGATGGTGTCGCCACCCGCGTTGGCCAGGCCCAGGATCTGGGCCTTGGAGTTCTGCGCCTGCAGCAGGAAGGA